>CAZGSU010000096.1:0-76257 GCA_964528615.1 uncultured Acidobacteriaceae bacterium
GGCAAGGGTGGCCTGGCGTACCAGGTGGTAGGAAAGTATTTTCTTCCCTGGGATCTGAAGCCGGAGAACGAGGCTCTCTCCATCAACGTGGCTTACGATCGCACTCACCTGGTGCAGGATGACATGGCCACGGTGACCGCAACTGTGAAGAACAATCTGAACAAGGCCGCGAACATGGTCATGGTTGATCTGGGCATTCCTCCCGGATTCGACCTGCTCAGTGAAGACTTGCAGACCTACATAGAGAAAAGCAGGAGCCAGAAAAGCGGCCGCCTGGAAAAGTTCAGCATGACCGCAACCCAGGCCATTCTCTACTTCGATTCCATCGCTCCGGGTGACACTGTCACATTGCAGTTCCGGCTGCACGCAAAATATCCCATTCGCGCCCGGACATTCCAGTCGCGAGTGTACGAATACTATGACCCGGAGGTGAACTCGGTGGCACTCCCGGTGCAGTTGGAGGTGCAACAACGATAGCAAGGCGTTCTGCCGTGCCATTTTTGCGGTGTCATCCTGAGCCACTTCGTTCGGGATGACGCTGTGTTTTTGAGATCAAGACCCCGGATCTCCAATCTATAATCTGGAGCCGTCAATCTCAGCTATACCCAGAGAAAAGGGGTTCCCCGCGATGGTGAAGCGCAAGCTGAGCATTTCCGTTTTCCTCCTGGCGCTAGTTCTGGCCACTGTTGCGGTGGCGCAGGACCTGCCGATAGTAAAACCTGACACCGTTGGCCTATCGTCTGATCGTCTCGATCGGATCGCCGCGACCGTCCAACGCAATATCGATGACAAGCGAATTGCGGGCGCAGTCACTCTGGTGGCTCGCCGCAGCCGTGTGGCATGGTTCAAGGCTCAGGGCATGATGGACCGCGAAGCCGGCAAGGCAATGCGGCCCGACACCCTGTTCCGCATATGCTCGATGACCAAGCCCATCACCAGCGTGGCCGTCATGATGCTCTATGAGGAAGGCCGTTTCCTGCTGGATGACCCCATCTCGAAATATCTGCCCGAGTTCAAGAATCCGAGAGTTCTGGTGAAACCCGCAACGGGCGAGCCGTACACCATTCCCGCAACCCGGGAGATTACAATTCGCGACCTCCTGCGGCATACGTCGGGACTTACCTATCACTGGAATGCTGATATCGGCCCCTTGTACAATCGCGCGAATGTCGGGCATGGGGTATTGCCCTACGACGGCACTCTCGAGGACAACGTGAAACGCCTCGCGAGTGTGCCTCTGCTCTTTAATCCCGGTGAGCGCTGGGAATACGGCCTGAGCGTCGATGTGCTGGGACGCCTGGTTGAAGTCGTATCCGGCAAGCCTCTGGACGAGTTCTTCCGCGTCCGCATCTTCGAACCATTGGGGATGAAGGACACATATTTTTATCCGCCCAGCGACAAGCTGGACCGCCTCGCGACGGCATACACCTACTATTCGGACAAAGGCCTGAATCGCTTTCCTGATACTCCGATCACAGAAGGTGCGAACCAATATTCGGCCGACTATCCTTACCGTGGTCCCAAAAAGCTCTTTGCCGGCGGCTCCGGACTTAGTTCCACCGCGGCGGACTACCTGCGCTTCTGCCAGATGATCTTGGACGAAGGCAAGGTGGGAAATACGCGCCTGTTGAGCCGTAAATCGGTCGAGCTCATGACCCACGATCAATTGGGAAGAATCAGCGCCGACCGCTCCTTTGGACTCGGATTCGGCATCGAAGGCGAGAAGATCCCGCTGAACGAGCTAGGGTCGCCGGGAGAATACGGTTGGGGAGGCTTCTTCTACACCGCATTTTCCATTGATCCGAAAGAACAGATGATCGTGATCTTCATGGGGCAGCTGCATCCCACCGGAGGACTGACCCTCGACCACCAGGTAAACGAACTGGCGTACCAGGCGATCATCGATTGAAGAGGATCAGTTCCACCGCGGGGACGGCTACTTGAGGCCTTCTACCAGATAAAGGTCTCCGAGGGTGCGGTGGAAACCGTAAACGTACGACTTCCCGTCCGGCGTCATTAGAATAGGCCCGATAGTGGAGACCCCGGTGGAATCGAGAGGGACAATCGCCTTCCAGACGGTTTTCTTGCCCGTGGCCAACTCCAGTTGGTAAACCTTGGCGGGTATTTCGCCGGCGCGGTACAGATAGATGGAACGGCCATCCTGATTCCAGGTGATGGGCAGATCTCCTGGCTCCAGGCCGTTGACGACTCGAGGATCGCCTCCCGCGGGCGGATAGTAGTAGCCTTTTTGATCAGGACCGATGCCAACGACCGACTGGCCATCGGGTGAAATCACGAAAGACTGGGCATCGACACCTTCCGGGGAAATCGGTGTCGGTTTCCCTCCAGAAAGATCCTGGGTATAAAGCCGGACTCCGCGTCCCGGTTCGTTCCCTGAGAAAACAAAGTGCTTGCCGTCCGGGAACCAGCGTGCCCACTGGTGGTTGATAGTGTCGTTGGTCAGCGGCCTGGCTTCACCTGCCCCGGTTGGCAACAGCCGGAGTTGTTCGGGCGAGCCCGGACTCTGAACGATCACCGATTTCTGATCGGGGGAAAGGGCGTTCGCCGCCCCTTCGCCCAGTCGGACGGCGGGAGAACCGTCGGTGTTGCGTATGTAAACCGCATAAGTCAGCTCTTTTGCGTCCCCATACTGCACCCCGCCGCCGACTCCTTCCTCGTCAAAAAGGACGGTCTTGCCGTCGGCAGACAGGTCGGCGGGATAGGAGTAGTCGAGCCAGGAAAGATCTCGCTCCTTGGTCTGACCTTGGTAGAGAGCCATGACCTCGCGCCGCCGGCCAGCGCGGGCCAAAAGCACGCGTCCGTCGTGCCAAATGTCGAACAGGACCAGCGTACCGGGTATGCGCGTGACCAGACGTTCTTTTCCCGCCATGTTGACGGCAGAGAGATAGTGATCGACGCCCAATTCGCTGGCCGTAAACCAGACTTCTTCGCCATCGGACGACCAGGCAAGCCCTCCAGTACCGTACCAGTCGCGGGTCAGCTTTTTCTTCTCCCTACCCGACAGATCGACCACAGCCACGGAGCCGCTGTCATCTCCCTGGTTAGGGTGGTCCACAAAAGCGACGAAGTTTCCTTTCGGAGAAACCCGTGGATAGCTGATCCAGCCGCCGCTGGTCTCGTACAGGACCTTGCCGATGGGATATTCCAACCGGTCGCGGCCGTTCACCGTGTGCACCACGGCTAAGCTGGTTCCGTCCGGGGCCCAATCTGCCCATTCGACATCTTCGAGAACCGGTCGCGGCGCACCGCCGGCCAATGGCGCCCTGGCCAAGGTACCGACATTCACCAGGGCTCCTGCGGAATGGCTGCCCAGAGAAAGTGCCATCTCACCTGTCGATGAAACTCCCAAAAGCTCGGCGCGGCCCAGCCCCAGCGAGCGCGATTCCACCGAGCCTTGATGCGCTGAAAATACTTCCACGGGGTTGCCTTGCCAGGCAGCGCTGTACAAGATGGTCTGGCCGTCTGGCGCAAATCGGGCCGAGCGGATTTCGCCCAGGCGGAAGGTCAGCTCGTGATACAGCGGCGCGCTGGCTACGGACGATCCCCATAGACGCTTGCCGAGCAATAAACCGCTGGCCAAAGCAAGAAGAAGACCGAGGGCGACCATTACGGGCAGCAGGCGACTACGGGATGATTTCGGGGCCTGAGCTTCTGTCCTCTTACTAGCCGAGGCCAGCGAGGCAGCACTGCTTACACCGCCGCGGGAGGAATCCGTGTCGCGTTTCAGGCGCTTCAGGTCAGCGCGCAGCTCGGCCGCACTCTGGCAGCGCAATTCCCGGTCTTTTTCCAGCGCCTTGTTCAGGATGGGTTCCAGTTGCGGCGGCAATCCCGGGTTTAACTGGACGGGCGGTGTAGGCACTTTGTTAAGGATCGCTTCAAAGATGACCGCCGATGTGGTTCCCGAGAATGGCTGCCGGCCGGTTGCCATTTCATAGAGCACTACGCCGAAGGAAAAGAGATCCGTGCGATGGTCCAGCGCCTCTCCGCGGGCCTGTTCGGGCGACATGTAGGCAATGGTTCCCATCGCCGTCCCCGGCGTAGTGAGCTGGTCCACACTGAAGGCGGTGCGCGTGGCCCCCGCCGCAACGTCGTCAACCCGGCCTTGCGGAGTGAGTTTCGCCAGGCCAAAGTCGAGAATCTTGGTCTGCCCGCGTTGAGTGATGAAGATATTCGCCGGCTTGATGTCGCGGTGCACAATTCCGCTGGAGTGCGCTGCATCAAGAGCGTCCGCTATCTGGATCCCCAAGTCCAGCAACTGCTCCATCTTGAGCGGCCGACCCTCTACCTTGTGTTTGAGGGTGGTGCCTTCCAGATACTCCATGGCGATAAAAGCCTGCCCCTCCTGCTCGCCGATGTCGTAGATGGTGCAGATATTGGGATGGTTCAGGGCGGACGCTGCCTGGGCCTCGCGCTGGAAACGGCTAAGGGCCTGGGGATCTTTGGCGACTTCGTCGGGCAGGAATTTCAGGGCAACGAAACGGTGCAGCCGGGTGTCTTCCGCCTTGTAGACGACACCCATCCCTCCACCACCAATTTTTTCAACCACGCGGTAATGCGATATGGTTCGTCCGATCACGCGGAGGGGTCTGTCCCAGGACCGACCATGTTATGGGCAGAATCGCAGCAAGTCAACGCGTGACCCGTATGTAGGGACAGGCGCCCTCGCCCGTCCAGCCGGGCACAACCCGGCAGGTCTTTGATCCGCAAACCCAGGTATCCGCTGCGTAGGTCAGGCGAACTGCGCTCACCCACCCGGACGCCGCTATTAACGCGGCAGGCGCCGGGTGGTTCGCTACTGCACACCGCCCAGGCTCTTGCTCAGGCGGTCGGCCTTTTGCCGTTCGGCAGTAGCTTGCGCAGGACGGCCCGTGCGGGCGTAGATTTCCGCCATGCGACGGTGTGGTTCAGGCTCCTGAGGCCGTAGCTCGGCCGCTTCCTGCAGATAGCGAAGCGAATCCGCGTTTTGCTCGGCGCCCTGGCTTTTCTGCGCCGGGGGCTTCGTCGTAGCACCCTTCTGTGCCAGCCCGAGGACGGTGCTGTAGAGCAGGTCTGAGGTTCGGGCGTCCTGCGGATTGAGCTGGTGCGCGTGGTGCAGCGCCTGATAGGCGCCAAGATCGTCACCCAGCTTCGCCAGGACGGCCCCGTAAAGCGCATTCAGCTGAAACAAATCCGGCCAGCGTTTGAGAGCGTCAGCAAGCGGGGCACGCGCTGCCTTGAATTGCTTGAGCTGAGAGTAGGCCAGCGCCAGGTTATATTGCATCTGCGGAGATTGCGGGGCCAGCTCCGCGGCCCGGCGGAAGGGTTTGAGCGCGGCTTCCAGGTCGCCGTGCTGGGCATAGATCGTACCCAGTGCAGTGAGTTTTTCCGCGTTGTCGGGATCGTATAGTTGCTCGCAAATGGTGTGCGCTTCCTCCCGCAAACCCTGGTCCAGCTTTTGCGCGCACTCCATTCTCAGTTTGCTTTCGTTATCGTCACGCTGGCGCATTTGCTCGGACAACGCCAGGGCTTTGGAGGCTTCGTCCGCCAGGCCTTGCTTGCGATACACCAGCCCGAGTTGGTAGGGAATGCGAGCGTCCCGCGGATTCGTCTGGGCCGCGTCCTTCAACCACTTTGCTGCGTTTTCCAGATCACCCTGTTTGAAGTATGCGTAGCCGAGATAATAAGCGGTGTCGGGAAACGGTGGCTTGACGACAGCCTGATTCAGATTTCGGATTGCGCTTTCGAAGTTGTGGTCGTCCAGGTCCAGCCTTCCCAGGTAATACAAAACGTTAGGATGGTCTCCAACCTCACCGCGTACCAGTTCAAGTTCGTGGCGAGCCTCATCGCCTTTGTGCAACTCGAACAGCGCAACCGCCAGAGGAAATCGCGCCCGCAGAGTGAGCTTGGGATCGGCCTCCAACGCAGCCCGAAATTCACTGACCGCCACGTCATACTGGTCCTGCCTCAACGCGTCGTAACCCTTGCCCAGGTGGGCTTCCGGCGCACCGGCGGACGATGGCGGAGCAGGTGATTGCCACGATGCGGCCCCGCCTACGCCGATGGTCAACAGCACAAACGTCACCAGCAGCATGGGGTTCGGCCGTCGATTGAGTCGGGAGCTCATCCTAGGCGCCGCTCTTTCATCATCTTGCGACCATTATAGGTGGAGGCGTGTTGGGTGGGCCTTGGGAAAGACCCATGGAGCCACGGGCGTCCTCGGCCGAGCGAAGCCAGGCGGAGCTAGTGGACTGGGATCTCGGTCCTCAGCTTTGGTCTCCGACTGCCGAGCTGCGCTCGGCCCGGACGGGTCCCTTCGACTTCGTTCAGGGCAGGCTCTGACCCGTCCCCACACAACCGATGGCGACGGCGGCAATGACTACCCCACTACCGGGCCTGCGCCTACATCCGCGCCGCCTTCGCCAGCAGGGCGCTGGCTACTTTCCTGATGTCCGCCACTTCCTGCGCGGTCGCGGTACCCACATAGTCGCTTACGAGCTTCTCGCAGCGTTCCCGGATTTGATCGTAGGCCGCGGGGTCCTGGCCCCTAACGGCCAGTAGTTCTTTGAGCCAGTGCTTACCGTAGCCCGCGTGCATGGTTTCGTCGGCCCAGTCGAAGTCCATGTCGTGTTCGCTCACCGTGTCGCCGTAGGCGTGAAAGAGTTGGGCGCGGGCCGGCTTGTGCTTGATGTTTTTGGTCTCGAAAAAATACAGCATGCCCAGGCGGTAAATGGGGTCCTCACCCGAAGCGCACTCGTAGATGTACGTTCCCAGCGGAATCTCGGCCGGGTCGAGGCCCCAGGCTATCAGGCGCTCGTTTCCCATGCGGCAGTGGCGCGATTCGTCGTACGTCCAGCGCGCGGAGTTGTGAATCCACTCCCAGGGCAGGACGTCGGCAAAGGCGCTCAGAATTACACCACCGGCCTCGATCGCCCACACTTCGTTCAGATGACTGATAGCCGAACGCAACTGCAATTGCATCCCTTCGCCATAGGGATAGCTGGGATCAACCACGTCGGGCCAGTAGAAGCGGCACGGCCAGAAACGCGGATCGCGGGCTGGCCGGTCGGGAACGGTGTAAGGTCTCGCTCCTAGTAGGGGTCCGGTGGCGTTGGCAGATGGCGACAGCCCAACTCCTACCCCACCCACTTCGGAGAGCCGATGCTTGATCGCTGCGGTCCAGGTGTTAGCGGATTCGCGCAACTCGGGACTTCGCGAGAGTTCGGACTCTGCCCATTGCTCGAACGCGTTGATCTGTTCCGTTTTCTCGGAGAGCGCCAGCGACAGAAACCGGTGAGTCGGGCCGTCAGCGATCGCGTCTGAAGCCTGGAGATATTCGCGGAAGGAATCACGCAGCACGGGCAGAAGAACTTTACCCACGCTCAATAGAAACGCTGGAACTGAAGGGGAGTTCTTAATAGCGCCGAAGAGTTCGACCAACGCGCGGTCCGCGCCTTCCTCCTCCAGCAGGCGGCTGGGGAAACGAAGCTCGAATACCCGATTGCGCAAGGCGGTAGCGGTCTCAGCGCTCTGCCAGATAAAACGCGCCAGGCCAGTCTTGATATCGAGCGGAGCGACCGTGGGAATCCACGCTGCCTGACTGACCAGCAGCGAGCGCTCACAAAAGAAAAAACGCTTGAGCAGTTGGGCTGTATCCAGCCGCATCCAGCGGGCGCGTGGCTGCGGACTCGACAAGAACGTGGAAGACTCAACCATGATGTTCCTTTTTCTAAGTGAGCGGGCTCGGTCCTCCCAGTCACCAATTCTAAGGCCAGACCCGCATTTAGCGGAGCGTCTTCACTTTCTTGTTCATAGAGGTCTGCAAAGAGTCACCACGGAGGCACAGAGGCGCGGAGAAGAATTGCTCGTTAGGTTTTCTCAGTGTCTCTGTGCCTCTGTGGTAGAAACCCGTCCCGGCCTTGGAGAACGGCCACCTCTAGAAGGAATTGCTGATCGCCACCACAATCACCGCCACAATCAGGACCAGCAGTCCCTGAGTGAGCAATCGCCGCGCGACGGCTGGGGCGCCTATCCACTCGCCTCGCCACAATCCCCAGAGGTTCCCGACGATAATGGAAACCGAAATAAACAGCGGCCAGCCCACCACGACTCCCCAGTGTCCAAGTTTTATGGCACCAGCTCCGTAAAGATAGAAACTTCCAATCCACATCGAAGCCATCAAGGCGCTCAAGCCAAGGTTTCGTGGCGCTTCACGAATCCAATATCGGCCAAGAGTTTTCCGAACGACCATCAGGTACAGGCAGTATGCGAGGTTCGCGACACACCCCATGGTGAACAGCAGGGCCCACACCGTATTTCCTGACGATGCCTGCGAAACTCCCAATCTTTCCGCGGCGCTGGTCACGTTTGAACTGAATGCCATCCCAACATTGGGCAAGCAGGAAAGCACGCCGGCCAGAATAGCGATCACGAGCCCAACTTTGAATGCGCTCGAACCGGTAGGCATCGAGTTGCCTCCCGACGGCGCTTTGCGTGAACCCCCGACCGAGCACAACGCAATTCCGAAAATGACCAGCGCTGTTCCCGCGAGTAGGACCAGGCCCTTGGTCGTGAAGAGCGTTTGAGGAAAAAAGACCAGCAACGGAATCAGTGCGCCCAGGCTGGCGATAAGTCCCATGATGATGGGATATCCCAGGGCCATTCCAAGTCTGTCCATTCCCAGGCCGAACAGGACGGCGCCCACTCCCCAGCCGAGGCCAAACAGTGCCAAGATGGCGAGGTCTCGGACCGGTGACGCGGTGTACACGCTGAAAATATTCGGCACCAAGACAAGCGTGATAATCCAATTGAACAGCAACATACCCAGCAGTGAAAAGGTCGCCCAGGTATGCTCCCAGGACCATTCCCGCACCAGGGTCATGGGAAGAACGAAGGTGCCCTGCAGCAAACCCGCCAGCAGCACCAGAAGAAAGCCCGTCAGCAGGAGCATGTAGGTTTCTCAAACGTTGAGCGTGGATCCTGATTGTCCATCACCTGAGGATTGCTATGGCGTTTCCCATCCGCCCGATTCCGCAGAGCGGAAAACGGCTTCAATCACCGCCATGTTCTTGATCGCATCTTCGAGTGGAACCGGCACTTCGCTATCTTGCCGCACCGCCCGGGAAAAAACATCGCCTTGAATCGTGTACTGGTCAGAGATAGGGAAGGTCTCGGTAACGATGTTGCTACCGGACAGATTGCTTCCATCGTCGATGAAGATGCGGCAGGGCCGGTCGGGGGGAGCGTTGAACGGAATTTCAATCTCGATGCGGCCTTTGGTCCCCAAGAAATGCATCCGCTGGTAAGGTACGAGCTGCGTGCTGCAGGTAAAGATGGCTTGCCCTGAGGGGAAATCGAGAATGGCGGAACTGAGGCGGTCAATCTTCATTTCCGGATCTCTTTCCACCAACGCCTGCACCCGAGCGGGCTCCTCACCGAACATGAACCGCGAGGTGGTGATGGGATAACATCCGATGTCCATAACTGCCCCGCCGCCGTATTCAGGGATGTTGCGAATGTTCGCGGCGTCGCGGTTGAAATAACTAAAAAACCCTATGACCGAACGTAAGCGGCCGATGCGGCCCGAGGTGATCAGGTCGCGCGCGCGCAGCCACTGCGGATGTGTGCGCACCATGAACGCTTCGCCGATCTTTACCTTGGTGCGATCACGTACCGCAATTAGCGTTCTGGCTTCCGCAACCGTCAGGCTCAGCGGCTTTTCACATAAAACATGCTTGCCCGCTTCGGCGGCCTTGATCGACCAGGGCACGTGAAGTTGGTTCGGGAGCGGATTGTAGATGGCCTCGATTTGCGGATCGGCCAGAAGCTCTTCGTACGATCCATAAGCTCTGGCGATGCCGAGTGTGCGTGCCGCTTCTTCGGCCTTACGCGGTTCGCGCGAGGCAATCGCAGTTACCTCGCTCCATTCACCCTTCTGCATTCCCGGGATGACTTTTTTGACCCCGATGGCAGCCGTGCTCAGAATTCCCCAGCGAACTTTGTTAGGCATAGGCGGACATCATAGCTGTAAATTCAGGTCGGATAAAACCCGACACCTTCAACCACACATCACACTCAACTCCCCCTCTGCTTCAGGCTCCAAAGAACACTGAGATCGTCGATCACTGTGTCGGCTGTCGACACCGGCGACAGCAAGAAATCAGTGAAAGACCCGCGACTGAAATCGAAATGTGGAACCCGGACATACCCGGTGGGCGTGATCCAATACGGCTGGTAGTTCAGACCTTCCACGATCTCCCGGGTGCGCTGGTTGCGATGAGGGCGGGGAAGAACTTCACATACGATGAAAGGTCGATCTCGCATGATGGTTGCATGCATGCCCTGCAGGACATCGGCCTCGAAATCCTCGACATCGATTTTCACTAAATCCACATGCATCGGGTGAAGCCCTTCGCACTCGTCGAACTTCATCGTCTGAACTTCAAGCCTGGGCGAGCCTTTTCTTGCCTACCAGCTTTCGGTGGCCAGGGTCCCGGTGCTCTCCGAGTCCAGGCTTTCAGGCATGGGAAGGAAGAACGTTGCGTGCCCGGATTGGCTCGATAGCGCGATATTTTCGCAATGAACCCGGCTCTCCAATCGATTCAGTCGCACGTTTCTCCTGAGGCCTTCAAATATCTCAGGAACCGGCTCAAAAGCAATGACCTGAAGATTTGGATTCCAAAGTGGTCCAGGACCGAGTACAAGCCGCAGTTCGCGCCCACGTCAATAAAAATTGCGGCCCGCTCAAACAAGAATCGCAGGGTGCGGGAGGTTTCAGGCTCATACCCGTCGAGTCCGTGCCAGAAAAGAAGAGAGCCTATCGCGATTCCTGCATCCCTCCCGATCGTCAAGTCCTTACCGTTGGGCAGCCGAATGGTGACACCGTTCTTGCGGACGCTGCGCTCGATTCGCACCGCGACCCGACGCGAAACCGAATGCAGGGGCTTCGCAGAATACGCGAGCAACGTGCTCAGATAGTAGCTGTCGCGGCAACGCCTCAGGAATTTTGTAAGACCACTGGACATCCAGTTCGCGCTCCCCGCCAACTCAAACAACCTTTGCTCGATGTTTCACAGTCGAGTGACATTCCCGGAGAACCAGTCTGGAGGTCTCAGACCGCGCTGCCGATAGAAGCCTAGCACCTGATCGCGGCTGGGCAGGGAAGGGATCACACCTTCCTTCGTGACTGCCAGCCCTCCTGTGACAACCGCGAACTGCACCGCCGCTTCCAGAGTCGTGCCACAAGTGAGAGCCGTGGCAAGACCAGCATTGAAAGCGTCCCCAGCCCCGGTTGTGTCCACCGCGGACATCTCTACCGCGGGAACGCGCATGACAGACGACGCGGTTACGATCAGCGCGCCCTTTTCGCCCATCGTCATCACGACTTGTTTTACTCCTCTGCCAGTCAACTCGCGTGCCAGGCCAACGGCATCTTCTTCCTGATGCAGGGCCGCGTCAGGACTGCGCCCGGCGAGCACTTTGGCCTCCGTTTCGTTCGGGGTAAGCACATCCACCATCTGCAAGATCGATGAAGGTAAGGGCCGGACGGGAGCGGGATTCAGGATGGTTATTGCTCCTGCAGTGCGGCCGCGCGACAAGGCCGCGCCCGCCGCCGCTGCGGGAATTTCAAGCTGGGTAAGCACCACCGATGACGAATCGAAAGCCGATTCCGACTGGGAAACGTCTTCGGCAGTCAGCAGTTCATTGGCTCCCGGATCAAGCACAATGCAATTTTTGCCGCTGGCGGCTTCGACAACGATGAAGCCCACGCCAGTGGGTGCGTCGGCAGTCTGTCTTACGTGAGTGACGTCAATCCCTTCATCGCGATAGAGGCGCAGCGCCATTTCGGCGAAAGCATCGTTCCCAATTCTTGCGATGAAGCTGACTTGAGCCCCGAGCCGGGCACAACCCACAGCTTGATTGGACCCTTTACCGCCATAGTCCACGCGATAGCCTGTGCCCAGGAGGGTCTCGCCCGTGCTGGGCAGGCGATCGACCTTCATGGTCAGTCCAGTTGCGTAGCTGCCAACAACGGTGATTCGAGGAATGGCCAACAAAAGTCTCCGCGCCTTGAGGTTGGGGTGTGAAACGCGTAAGCCTAACACAGGTCTTGGGGGAAGCGAGTCACACACAGAGGACTTTGCTGGGCCACGTGTACCGCCACCTTGGGCGGCCTCGGCAGACTACATGCGTCGAACTACACTAACGTAATCTCGGCTTCATAATATCGCGGCGATATCATCGCCTGAGCAGACCGCGAGCAGGTGTTTCTGCCTCGAAGGATTGCCAAGGGAGGTTTCCCATGCAGCAGACGTTCCAACCTTGTCTCTTAATTTCAGCCGCCGCTGCTCTGTCGGTGCTTCTCGCGTATGCACAGGATTCGCCATCCATGGGCGACGTAGCTCGCCAGGCCCGCCAGCAGAAGCAGAGCAAGGACGCTCAGAGCAAGGCCGCGCCGGCATCCAAATCATCCAAGGTCATCACTAACGATGAGATTCCGGAATCCCCCGAAGCCGCGGACGGGGCGTCCACCTCCCAGGACGAAGGTCCCGCGGAAACTTCGGCACCGTCAACATCCGGCGGACCGAAGCAGTCGGCCGAGCAGTGGAAGTCTCAGATTCTGGCGCAAAAGGCGACGGTAAGTCGCTGCAAAGTAACATTGACAAGCTTAATGACTCGATCCAGTTTGCTCCCGGCAACTGCGTCGCGGGCTGTGTGCAGTGGAACGAGCGGCAAAAGCAGAAACAGCAGGAAGTCGAGCGGTTGCGGTCGCAACTGGAAACGCAAAAGAAACGCTTGCAGAGCATGCAGGAATCCGCCCGCCAGCAAGGCTACGGCGGGACCGTCTACGATCCGTAGAAGTGAGAGTGGTATTGCATGAAACCAGCATCCGCCGCCGCACCGGCTACCCGTTAGCTCGCGCCACCAGGGCAATCGCCAGGCAGTAAAAGACGAACATCAGGAACAGGTACACGTACGCCTTACTGCCTGCGCCCTTGAATTCCTTCCACGCCAGAACTCCCCACAGCGCCGCGACCATAGGCGCAGATTGTCCAATAGCATAGGAAATTGCCACGCCTGTGAAGCTGGCGGCAACCAGATTGAAGACCATCCCCGTACCCCAGATTACGCCGCCCAGGATTCCAAGAATGTGGCCGGAAGCTGGTCCGCGGAAGTAGTCAGCAAAATTCACCGGCTCTCCCACCAGTGGCCTCTTCATGAAGTAGACATTCCAGATGGAACACGAGAGCAGCGCGCCGAGTGTCAGGAAAACAGCAGTGCTGTACGGGCCAAGGGCGCCACCCTGCTCTTTTGCGTGAGTCATGCCGTAAGTTACGGCCGGCGCCCACATCCCCATCAGGACCCCGGAAACGATACACGTGACGATACTCCGCCTAGAGACCGAGCGGCCTGTGGTGGCCAGGCTTCCGTAGGCTTTGCCGTCCAGGATTACCGCCACCACTGCGCAGACTACTCCTGCGGCCAGCAATCCTGCGTTGCCTATGGGCTGGCGAATATAGCTTGAAACCACCCCCACAACCAGGGCAATGCCGATCGAAACCGGAAACGCGATTGCCAAGCCGGCCATATCGATTGCAGCCACGAGCAGGAGATTTGCGAGATTGAATATCGCTCCGCCGATCATCGTCCAGACAACATTCGAAATACGCGCAGCATGAATGTTATTCACCAGGCTGGAAGCATCGTTACCGGTGCTTCCCATGGTGTGCCCCAGCACCACTGAGATCAGGAAGATCCCGACCGCGTAGTCCCAGTAGAAAAGCTCGAAACGGTAGTTCTTCACGCCCTTGAAGGTATTGGCCCATGATCCCCAGCAAACCGCGCTCGTAATCATCATCAACAGCGCAATACTCAAACTGTGCGGTGTGAACATCGTTTCTCCTTGGAACAGCTTGGTTGTTGTTGACCGACTACGCGAAACCGATTTACCACGAAATCCAGAACTAATACTTCGCCGGCGTGGGTGCTTTCAGCAGATCCACAAACATCTGATAAAACCTTTCCGTATCCAAATCGACCTGGATCTCGACCGGCTGGACGTCAATTTTCGGCTTGTCCCGGTCCGTCCAGGTCAGGATATTGCCATAGTCGGCGCCGCGGCTGAGATCGATGTCCATGTAACGCGTCTCTCTTTTTGTGATCAGGCCGTGATCGAGCCAGGCCGCTGCGGCCAGCTCATCCCACAGATAGTTGTATTCGCCCCACAGGCGGGCGTACTTGCCGACATACCGGGCCGCGGGTGAGTCACTGGCTTTGACCTTGTCGATCAGGGCTTGAGTCATCCTGGTCTTTACCGACACATCGACAGTAGTGCAGACGATCTTCTTCCACGGCGCCCGCAGCATGATATGCGCCGCCTCGGGATCAAACCACAAATTAAATTCGTGCCGCGGCGTGTTGAGAAATTCGGGATCGGTAGTCTGCGGATTCAGGCTGGCCCCCATGAATACTAGTTCCTTCACCAACCGGGGGAACTCCGGATCGATCGAAATGGCAAGCGCTAGATTGGTCATGGGGCCGCCAGCGTAGAGCGTGATCTCGTTGGGATACTTATGCGCCATCCGAACCAGAAAATGGGCGGCGTCTTCGTTCGACGGTTTGGTAGTGGGCTCTCCTTCCGGCATTTCTCCCAGTTGATCTGGCAGGTGATAAAACCGGGGAGTCCAGGCGCCTAGCCAGGTTATGGAACCATAGCGTTGCTGCCAGAGCTCGGTCTCTTCTTTCGTTCTCACCAGCGGATACTCGGCTCCCGGCACGACCGGAATGTCGGTTCGTCCGATCAGTTCGAGCATGCGCAGGGTGTGGGCTACTTCGGACTTGAGCCATGCGTCTCCCGTCACAACGGTGATGCCGAGGACTTCGGTCTGCGGAGACTGGATCAGCAGCAGTATCGACTGCTGGTCCGTGCCGGCGGGTCCGGCTGCGTCCTGATCGATGATGATCTTGCGCCTTTGCTGGCCCCAGGATGTGAGACACATCACAACTATTGCTGCTGCCAGAAACCAGACTCGGCCGAGTTTCATCAATCACCTCAAAGTTGGACATCGACCACAACTGCCGGACTTCGTCCCACTGGGCGGGCGGCGACGCCAGCCGCTACATTGGCGTTTATTACTGAACCTCTACTTCGTTCCCGACAGGCGACCCATCAGCAGGTCCAAGAAGCGCGGGGAATCCACGTCCACAGCCACTTTGGCGTTAGGCACAAATTTGTCGCGCAGGACCGGAGATGTCTTAGTGCTGGCCAGGGTGGGCGCTGATCCACGGATTGGCATGTTCATGTCCCCCTGTTTTTCCGCACCCGGTTTACGTTTCAGGTCCCCTGCAACCGGACTGTAGCCCAGCGTTTCACCGGCGGTCAGCTCGCCTGTGGTCTCGACATCGACATAGTAGTCCTTCAAAGTGAGGAGCGACGGATCGAGAAAGCTGGCTACCGCCAGCGAGTCATGCATGTTCGGTCCAACCAGAAACCCTCGTTCGCGATTGTGGTTGATGGCGTTGCGGCCGATCTTCGCTGCCGCCTGGCTGACGGGATTCTGCGAAGATTCGAGCACGCGGACATGTTCCTCGGTCAGCGTCGTCTTGCGGGTAGCGTCGAGCCCGACCATCGTGATGGGAATTCCTGATTGAAAGACAATGCGAGCGGCCTCTGGGTCCACGTACACATTGAACTCGGCTGCGGGCGTGATGTTTCCTCCCGACAGCGATCCGCCCATCATGACAATGCTCTTCACCATGCCCGCGAGCTCGGAATCGGTGTTAAGCGCGGTCGCGATGTTGGTCAGCGGGCCAACCGGTATCAGCGTCACTTCGCCGGGATATTTGCGGACGATCTGGCGGATGAGCACATCTGCGGGCTCAGCCACAGGTTTGATTTTCGGGTCGGGAAAGACTGCGCCTCCCAGCCCGTTCTCGCCGTGTGCATATGCGGCCGTCACCAAACGACGCAAGAGCGGCGCCTTGGCGCCTGCGGCCACAGGGATATCGGTGCGGCCAGATATTTCCACCATGCGCAGGGCGTTGGGCAGGGTCAGTTCCAGCGGCACATTTCCGGCGACCGCGGTGATGGCTTCAATCTTCAATTCAGGCGAGCGCATGGCGAGCAACAAAGCCAGTGCGTCGTCCACGCCCGGATCAGTGTCGATGATGACACGGGAAGTGGCGGTGGCCACGGGGTTCGGTCCGAAGGCCAGTGCTTCGCGCGCAAAGGCGCTCATTGCCAAGCTGGCGGCCGAAGCGGCCACAAACTGGCGCCGTGTGATTCCAGAAAAGAGCTTCGATTCCATATGGTGTTGTCCTTGAGTAGCGCCGGCGTCCCCGCCGCCTGTCTCGAAGGCGTCTCGCCCTCGGGGGTGGGCCGGGTCGCCGGGACAGCGACCGGTACGCCGGCGCTACGGTTTCGATCCAGGCGGTTGTGTCATCAATTTGATGTAGAGGTCGTACAGCTTCTTCGTATCCACGTCGAACTGCACCGTCGCCTTACGCTCGTACGGAGGAAGCACGGTTCCCGGTTGCCAAAACAGTGTTTCGCCATAACTTGGCCCGTGGTCAATGTCGATATCCACATACAGCTCTTTCTGTCCCGTGATCATTGACGGGTCGATCATCGCGGCAGCGGAAAGCTCATCCCACATAAAGCTTTCGACGGAATATTGGGTGAGGTAGCGCGCCACCGGCGTGTCCGTTTTGGCGATGGCAGCTTTAAGTTCAGGATTCACCGCGGTCTTGACCGAGATGTCGATGGGCGTGATGGTGATTTTCTTCCAGGGCGCGCGCATAGTGATGCGCACGGCTTCGGGATCGAACCACCAGTTGAATTCGCGGCGCCCGTCGATGCCGTTGATCCCGCCATTATTGGCGTACATGCCGCTGCCCATCAGGACAAGTTCCTTCGCCAAGGTTGCCACCTCCGGATCCAGGCGCAGCGCGAGTGCGATGTTGGTCAAAGGACCGCCAGCCCAAACCACGACTTCGCCGGGATACTGATGCACCGTGCGAACGATGAAATGCGCCGCAGTTTCATCCAGCGGCTTGGTGTGGGGCGTGCCCTCGACCAGCGGGGGAACGACGTCGGGATCGTGATATCCGGCGCGAAAAGCGGGCGGAGTGTTAGCCGGACGGCTTGAAAAATCGCTCCAGCACCCTTTGTAGCGAAACTTGCCGTACAGAGCTTCCCAGCGCTCGCTCTCTTCTTTAGAATTGAGCAGCGGAAACTCGGCGCCCTCGATCACGGGAACATCGGTTCGTCCGGCAATTTCGAGTAAGCGCAATGTCCGCTGGGTTTCTTCTCTTACCCACTGATCGCCGCTGACGATGGTTATGCCCAAGACGTCGAACCTGTCCGACTGCAGAAAAATCAGGATAGATTGCATGTCGGTCGTGGCCGGACCGCGGGCGTCCTGATCGACGATGACCTTGATTTTCTGTGCCTGCAGTTGACTGGCTGCGGTCAGCACAACCAGAGCGGCGAGCAGAATAACCAAGCTTCGTGGCTTCATTATGGAATTTCCCCCGGTCTCTTTGACCTTGCCGCGCAGGATTGATCGGAAGACTGCCTTGGATTTCCAATGACCCGATCGGGAAGGACTTTGCATTGTAGTGCCTGGAGGCAGGGTTGACCAGCTTTGTAAAGCCTCGGTAATGGCTCAATTTCAGCTTTCACACCCTGTCATCCTGAGAAAGCGGAGTCCTTCGCAGAGCGAAGGACTCCGGACGAGGGACCTGTGTATTGCGGGACGATAGCAGCGCCGATGCCCCGCCAAATACGTGATGACCTATCACGCTGGATTTGCGCCGACACTGCATGTTATGGGGCGCGGAGTGCACAGGTCCTTCACTTGCTTTCATCCCGCGTCGCGGGACGAAAGACTGCGTTCAGGATGACAGCCTTGCGGTGCCGTCGATAATGGGAGCACCGAGTCAAACTGGCCACTTTAGCGCAGGAAGGCGGACGCCGTAACTGCGAAATGCGAGGCCTGGTCGCCGGAAATGGGGACATGGCCGCCGTTGGGGACGATCCAGAGCCGGGCGCGTGGAATGGCCGTGTACATCTCCAGCGCCAGGCTGGCTGGATAGAACGGATCGCGGTCCCCGTGCACGATCAGGGTCTCGGCCACAATCGTCGCCAGATGCGGCGGAGTAAAGTTCATGTCGTCGTAATCCTTCGCAAAAATATTTCCCTGCGCCCACAGAGCACGGATTTGGTCGTCGCCATGTTTGTGGCGGCTGCGCATGAACTGCCATTCGTCTTCGCTGCGCTGGACTGCGCTGAACTCGGCCATGAGGGCACGCGCTTGCGCGGGATAGTAAGGCGTACCGCTGACCAGGACCATCCGCCGCAGCCGCGAGGGCTGCCGGGTTGCAACATGGAGCAGGGTCTTGGCGCCCGCGCTTGTCCCGATGGCATCACAGCGATCGATCCCGAGCCTGTCCAGCAATGCCAATACGTCAAGTGCGCACTGCCGATGGGTGAAACTCGTTCCGGGATTGGTGGAGTGTCCGTGACCCCGCAGGTCGGGAATGATCAACCTGTGACCATCCATCAACTGGTCCATGAACGGCAACCAGTCGTCGCTGCAGCCGGTGAAACCGTGCAACAAAACCAGCGGTTCCCCCTGCCCGTCCTGCTGGTAGTACATTTCGATGTTGTTGATCCTCGCGATCCCGGTTTTCATGAGCGGCATTATGGCCGCGGGAGTTGTAAGAAACAATCTGGTAAATGAGCGTGATACAATCTACGATCCACTTACAGCAAATCGCGTAATGCAGCTGTTGCTGCCGTTTTTGATCGTGGGCTGTACCCCTTTCCTATGTCGCGTTTCCGCGTGATCGCACGCCAATCCGAATACCCTGGCACCGGTTTCCCAGCTTTGGCGTTGCTGATCATGTCGCTGTTCGCTGCATCCATGGCTCTAGCACAGGCGGATTTGGCCAGGCTGCAGGGGTCGGTCTTTGATTCGCATGGCCGTCCGATTGCCGGCGCCACTGTTTATGTCCAATTGAGGGGCGAAGCGCAGACTGTGACTGCGATTACAGACTCAACCGGGAGCTATCGTTTCCCTGGACTTCGCACAGGAGTTTATACGCTCCACGCAGAAATGGGTGGATACGAAAACTCAATTCACGATCCGATCTCCCTGGCGCCGAAAGACGCGAAAAGGATCGACCTCACGCTGGGTTCCGCAAGAGCAAAGGGCGCGCAGAGTGAAGCTGGAGGAACTTCAGCGACAGGCAAGCCGGAGTTCTTCGACGAACCCGCATTCACAGTAGCGGGCGTCACCGATACGACGAATCTCGGTGGACACGGTTCCAACACGATAGTACGAAGTAAAGAGTCGCTGGCCAGGGAAGCCGCCGCGCTCAGCAAGGGATCGACTCCATCGGCATCCGCAGCCGCTGAAACCGAGAAGAGTTTGCGGGATGCCGCGGAACGCCAGCCTGAAAACTTCGAAGCTAATCAGCGCCTCGGAAAGTTGCTGGTCAACGAGGGCAAGGGCGGCGAAGCGATCCTGTATCTCGAGCGGGCCTCCCGGCTCCACGCCGGAGATTATGAAAATACCTACTCGCTGGCCCGTGCGTATACGGAAGCGGCCAAATACGATGACGCGCGCACGAAGGCTCAATCTCTGCTGACTGTTCCGGGTAAATCTGTGCAGCAAGAAGCCGAGATTTCTCACCTGCTGGGCGATGTCGCGGAGAAACAGGGGAACCCTCTCGAAGCGGTGCGAGACTATCAGCGCGCGTCGGAGCTGAATCCGAGCGAATCAAATCTTTTCGACTGGGGAGCCGAGTTGCTTCTGCATCACGCAGCCGAGCCGGCGGTTGAAGTCTTCACCAAAGGCAGTCGACTGCATCCGCGCTCAGTCCGAATGCTGGTTGGGCTCGGCGTGGCCTGGTATGCTCGCGGATCCTACGAGCAGGCTGCTCAGAATCTTTGCCAGGCCTCTGATCTGACCCCGAACGATCCGAATCCGTATTTGTTTATGGGAAAGATGCAGAGTGCAGCAGTGCGGATTACGGACTCGCAGAACACAGCTTCGCGGAGTACAACGGCTCAAAGCCTGGGCAGTTCGCAGCCAGATTGCGTAGCAGATCGGCTGAAACGATTTGCCAGCCTCCAGCCCGACAATGCTCTGGCGAATTATTATTACGCGCTCAGCCTTTCAAAGCGACTCCAGGGGCCGGAAGACAGACCAACCGTGGCGCAAGTGGAATCTTATTTGGAAAAGGCGGTTCATCTCGATCCCAAACTCGGTGCCGCGTATGTGCAACTGGGAGTTCTCTATTCCGATCGGAAAGAGTTTCCGCAGGCAATCTCTGCTTATCAAAAGGCGATTGACGCCAGCCCCGAGCTGGAAGATGCTCACTATCGCCTGGCGCAGGTTTACCGGCGGACGGGGGAGAAATTGAAGGCGCAACAGGAGCTCCAGGTTTACCAGCAGATATCGAAGAAAAAAGAGGAAGAGGTGGAGAGGCAGCGGCACGAGATCCAGCAGTTTGTGTATACCTTGCGGGACTCGGGCTCGCAGTAGAGCTTTTGATCGCAAAGATCGCAAAGAAAACCCAGAGATCGCAGAGAAATTCTCGGCGCACTCTTGTGTTTTTCTCTGCGTCCGCTGCGGTTAAAATCTTTTGACTTTCAGTGGCCGCCAGGCGTACTCGCACCCATCAATCCGACGAACATTCGATCAAACTTGTCGTTGTCCAGATCTACCTGGACCTGAACCGGTCTCACGCCGAGCCTCGATCCATCGTTCTCCGTCCAGGTGAGGGTGTTGCCGTATCCAGCGCCGCGGTCCAGGTCCACACTCATGTAACGAGTCTCGCTTTTGGTGATCAGCGTGGGATCGATCCAGGCAGCTGCGGCCAGCTCATCCCACATATATTCGCCACCCTGACCCGTCTGGAAGAAACGCGCGACATACTTCGCCAGCGGCGTTCCACTCGCGTCAATCTGCTTGATCATGGCGGGCGTGAGGCGAGTCTTGATCGAAATGTCGACAGGTGTGCAGGTTATTTTTTTCCACGGCGCGCGCAACACGATCTGCGCCGCTTCGGGATCAAACCAAAAATTGAACTCGTGGCGGGGATTGCTGATCCACTCGGGATCGTCGGACTGAGGACTCAAGCTCCCGCCCATGAAGACCAGTTCCTGTGCCAGTTCAGGGAACTGCGGATCGATGGAAGTTGCCAGGGCGAGATTGGTCATCGGCCCACCCTCGTAAATTGTCACCTGATGCGGAAACTCGCGTACTTTGCGGATCAAGAAATGAGCGGCGTCTTCATTCGCCGGCTTGGTCTTGGGTAGCCCTTCCGGAAGGTTCGGGACGACAAAAGGCTCGTGCCACCAGCGGTCATCCCAGGCGCCCGCGAAGGCGACTTTTCCGTAACGCTGCTGCCAAAGCTGGGCTTCTTCGCGCCAGCGCACCAGCGGGAAAACTGCACCCGGTATCACCGGAATGTCAGTGCGGCCAATGATTTCGAGCAAACGCAGGGTGTGCGCCACTTCTTCGTCGCGCCACTGGTTCCCGCTGACCACTGTAATCCCCAGGACCTCGACCTGGGGTGATTGGATCAGGACAAGCAGGGTCTGCATATTGCTGCCGCCGGGCCCGGAACCATCCTGATTGATGATGATCTTCCGCCGCTGCTGGGCTTGAGTGAAAGAGGCCGCCAGCAGAAAGAAGACAATCAGAAAACGGAATTTGTGTAGGTTCATCATTCGTGTAGTGCAATGACCAGGCCCAGATGTCCTCATCTGGGCAGGCGAGCGTTAGCTCGCCAGAACCGCCGGGCTGCGCTCGGCCGGGCAGGTGAGACACCTGCCCCTACGCAATTCACCTGCGCGGGGGCCGGGTCATCAAGTCAATGTAGAGCTTGTAGAATTTTTCCGCGTCAATATCGAATTGGACATTGGCCAGGCGCAGGTAAGGCGGAACCTTGGCTTTGGCATCCCAGAAAATAGTTTTGCCGTAACTCGCTCCGTGATCGACATCGATGTCCATGTAGAGCTGTTTTTGCCCGGTGATAATGGAAGGATCGATCAGCGCCGCGCCCGCAATCTCGTCCCACATGTAGCCCGGCAGGGAATACTTGTCAAGATATTGGGTGACCGGAGTCTTTGCCTTGGAGATGGTGGCTTTCATTTCCGTGGTAAAGCGGGTCTTAACCGAAATATCGATGGGCGTGATGGTAACTTTTTTCCAGGGCGCGCGCAGCACGATGCGAGTGGCTTCGGGATCAAACCACCAGTTGAATTCACGACGGGCATCGATGGCGCCGGGATCGATCGCGCCCTTGTCCGCGTACAATCCTCCGCCCATCATGACGAACTCTTTCGCCAGTGTAGCGACTTCGGGGTCCAGCTTCAGGGCGAGGGCAAAATTGGTTAACGGGCCGCCCGCCCAAAGAACCACCTCCCCGGGATACTGGTGCACCATTTTCACGATAAATTCCGCCGCGGTGCCGGGAGCGGCTTGAACATGCGGCGCGCCTTCCTTCATGGGAGGAACGACGTCGGGCGTGTGATAGGGCTCGTCGTAGATGGTGGAGCGGTTAGCTTCGAAGCGGTCGGTCCAGCATCCCTTATATTCCAGTTTCCCATAGAGCGCTTCCCAGCGCTCGGTTTCTTCTTTCGAATTGAGCAAAGGAAACTCTGCTCCCTGGATCACCGGGACGTCAGTCCGACCCGCGATTTCTTCGAGGCGCAGGACGTGCTGTGTTTCTTCTCTTACCCACTGATCGCCGCTGACCGTGGTGATGCCCAGGACGTCGAACTTTTCCGCCTGCAGGAAAACCAGAATGGCTTGCTGGTCGCTGGTGCCGGGACCACGGGCGTCCTGGTCGGCGATGACTTTGATTTTCTGGGCGGCGGCTGTGGTTCCGAGGACAGCGACAAGCAGAGTTGTGATCGCAAATTTCCGGCCGCACACACCCATTGCGCCCCCGAGGAGATTCTGTTCTTTACAAATTTGAGGGCAGACTGCCCAATCCGGGGATACCCAAGTCTGGGATATCCCAAGTCTGCCCAGTCTGCCCGAAGTTGACGTCGTTCAACCCGCCGGTTCTAGAAACGAAGCTTAACGGCAAACTGAATCAGGCGCGGATTGTTGACCGTAGATGTAATTGACCCGAAATTGGTCGCCGAGTCTACGTCGCTCCCGGGCAATCCGAATTGCGGGTGATTGAACAGATTGAAGAACTCGGCCCGGAAATCCAGATCCATACCCTCACGAAATGCCAGAGGGATGCGTTTGATGACCGAGAAATCCGTATTGACAAAGTCGGGTCCGTAGACGGGCGCACGAGAAGCATTCCCAAGTTCGCCGGCGGGAGCGTCCGCGAAGCATTGGGTGTTGAACCACTTATTCAAGGTTGGGTCAGAGGCCTTGGCACCACAGAGCTGGTTCGGACGATTGAAGTTGTTCCCGTTGTTGACCTGGTTCACCCCGGAATTGTTGGTGGTGGCGATGACGAATATGGGAAAGCCCGACGTGATCTTTTCGATCACGTTGACCTGCCAGTTTCCCAGGATCGCATTGGTAGCCCCACCCCAGTTGCTGCCGAACTGCTTGCCCTTGCCGAAAGGCAGGTCATAGAGCACGCTGGCAGTGAAGTTGTGGTTGAGCTGGATTTGGGACAAACCCCAGTCCGCGCGCTGATTCCCCGGCAGGGGCCAGTAGGTCACGCCTGCGCTGGAACCCAGACCGTCGTTGAATCCGGAATCGAAGTTGCGAGCGTAGGTATAGCCCATTAGGAGGTAAATGCCGTGCCGGGCGCTCTTGGTTTCGACCTTGACTTGCAGAGAGTCGTAACGGGCATTGCCTGCGTCGGCGTTGGCCGCGATCGTAGTAAATGGGCCGAACGGCGCCGTGGGAACTCCGCAACCCAGGGTGTAGCCGGGCACCACTCCACATGCAGTGGGAGACGCCACATTCAGGTTACCGCCGTCCACCAGGATGTGATGACTCCGGGAACCCGCATACCCAATGGTCGCTACCACACTGCCAGGCAGTTCGCGCTCGATGTTCAGGTTGAATTGCTGTACTCTGCCCTGTTTGAAGTTGCGGTTCTGGGATTGAATGGTTCCCTCGAATGTTGCCGGATCCGGTTGCTGGGTGAAAAGAGGAAATCCATTCGAGACATTCAACCCGAAGTCGAACGGCCCAACAGAGCCAGCGCACGCGGCGGTAGCCGATGCGCAGCCCCCTACCGTGAAGGCAAACTGGCCACTTTCAGCGAAGAACGGCGGGTTCTCCCACAAACCCTGTCCACCCTGGTTCCAGGAGGAATCGTGGAAAATAGCGTAGCCGCCACGCACAGCAGTCCTGGCGCTGCCAAACGGCTTCCACGCGAATCCGATACGCGGCTCCAAGGCAGTCTTGTCGAGTTCGATACCGACGCGGCTGTCCGAGTTCACTCCCGGAATCAAATAATTACAGCCCGGAGGGGTTCCGCAGGTGCTGTTGAAATCGAAGTTCGCCTGCCGGTTCTGGGCCTCGGTCGTAGGCGTGACAAAAGCCCAGGCCAGCCCCAGGTTCAGGGTCAAGTTAGGTGTCACTCTCCAATCGTCCTGGACGTATGGGCGGAAGAGTTTCCAGCGGCGTCCGGTGGTGGCTCCCTTGAATGTTTGATCATGGATCGCCAGACTGTTCAGGCCGAGGAGGAAGTCGGCTGCGTTATCCCCACCCACGAAGTTGGGACCACTGTTAGTCCACAAGTTAGTAAAGACGAAGAAGCCATCCTGGAAGGCATTGGTGAGCACATTCATCTGCTGGGCGCGAACCTGGCCGCCCACCCGGATGTCGTGTTTGCCGCGGATCATATCGAGCGAGTCGGAGATCATGAAAACGTTCGTCCCGCCCTGGAAAGGCGCGAAGCCGCGATCCCCCAGACCCCAATATGGACCACCTAACTGAGTCGCACTCAGGCCACAACTGACGCAGTCCTTGGTTGACTGTGAGAGGCCCGCGGGAGCACCCGGGCAACTGCTGTCCAGGTTGGCTCCCGGAATACCCAGCTTGGCCGCTTCGCAAGAGCGGTCGCCGAATGACAGAATGTGGTTGAAAATTCGGTTAAAGCCGCCACTGATCTGATTGACGGTGCGATCGGAGAAAATGTGGGTCTCTGAAAGCGCCACGTTACGCCCATGGTTGGTGATGTTCTGCGAGCTGGCAAAAGGGCTGGGCTCAGCAAAACCCGGCGAGCCGCCGGGCACGAAATTGGTCGCCTGATCGTAGCTGAAGCGCGCAAAAATCGTGTCCTTGCTGGAGAAGTTGTGATCCAGGCGGACGTCGAATTCGCCTTCGTCGAGTCTCCGCACCGGCACATTGGAGAAATTGAAGCCAGTTCCTGCCGCAATGCCAGGTGTGGGCAACGGGAACAGATTGATCATCTGCTCGGTGATTGTGTTCATCAGCGCCGGCGGGAGCTTATTGCAGGGCGTTCCCGTCGCTTGGGTTCCGTTCGCCGCAACCGGCGACGGGTTTCCGGCGCCATCGCACCTGAAAGGATCGCGACCATTCGGGCCAACCACACTGTACGGGTTGAAGAGAACTTGAGTACCGGCCGGGAGGGGAACGCCGTATAAGTCAGACGAGAAATCGCCCGTCCGCATTGCCTGGGTCGGAACAAAGCCGTTAAAAACAACTCCCTTTCGTTGCCTCCTGCCCTGATAGTCGATGAAGAAGAAAGTCTTGTCTTTCTTGATGGGACCGCCCAAGGCGCCGCCAAACTGATTCAGATTGAACTTGTCCTTGGTCGCGGCAAAGAAACTGGTAGCGTCCAGCGAGGTGTTGCGGAAAAACTCAAAGAGCGATCCATGCAGAGCGTTTGCCCCCGATTTTGTCGTCACCAGGACGGTCGGACCCGCGCGCGTGCCGTATTCCGCAGAGTAGTTGTAGGTCAAAACTTTGAATTCCTGGATGGCATCGATCGAGGGCAGGATCGAAATGCCGCCGGCGGTCAGTTCGTTATTGTCGTTACCATCGAACAGCCAGTCCGTGCTCTGGGCGCGCGAACCGCCGACAGAAAGCGAGTAGGAGCCACGCGTGGAGACTTCGCTGCTGGGGCCACCATTAAAGAAGCTGTTGGGATTGGTTTCCTGCACCGTTCCCGGCGTCAAGGTAGCCAATTGAACGAAATCGCGGCCATTCAAGGGAAGGTCGGCGACTTCTTGCGAAGTGATTACCTGACCCAGGGTGGGGTTCGAGGTCTGCACCGAAACTTCTGTTGCGCTGACTTCAACTGCCGCCGTGACCGATGCAGGCGCGAGAGTGAAATCCAGTTCGCGATGCTCGTCTACCTGCAGCCGCAGGTCCTTCTGCTCGACCGGCGCAAAGCCCTGGGATTCGACCCGAACCGTGTAGTCTCCGATGGGAAGCAACGGCATCAGGTAGTGCCCGTTATCATCGGTCTTAGAGTCGCGGGAGACGCCCGTGGCTTGCGCCGTCGCCTTTACATTGGCGCCTACAACCACGGATCCAGTCTTATCCAGGACCGTTCCCGAGAAGCTTCCGGTTGCCTGGCCATACAGAAGTGGACAGATGGGAAACACGAGTGCACACAACGCAGCGAGCAGAGCTTTTCTGGTGAGCATTAATTCCCCCTGGGCGGCCCTGATCGATTGGCGATCGGGCTCGCCATTCCCCCACGAAAGTCTGGAAATCTTTCAATCCCCACGCGACTATGCACCTGAACATGAAGTCCCTTCAAGACTTTTCGCGCCCAGGCTCAATAGCTTCAGCAAAAACAATTGATCTCGGTATTGCGCTGTCGTCGCGGACAACTGATCGGCTAGGATTTCCGATTTCAATTTAACGATCTGTGCGCAAAACGATACTTCCATTGGCCATCAAGTGTCAACCGCAAGCAGTGACGGTTATTCACGATCGCCGCAGGGTCCAGTTCACACTAATTTGGCTGGGCCCACGAAAATTGTTTATTGGAGGTTGTTGAGGCGTGTAAGGGCTTGGTCTGTAGTAATGAAATGCGCTCCGAGAGCCTGAAGTTCTGAAATGGTACGCTTCCCGTCTTCGGACTTCAGCGTTTCGATGGCGTCACTAACCACTGAAACCCGTCTGCGGCGCTCGAGCAGACCTTTGGCCGCGAAACGAACGCAGTATTCGGTGACCACACCAAATACAACGAATTCGGCATCAGGATTCAGACGCTGGACCAGATTGTCTGCGTGCCGGCTTGCGAAGATGTCGAGGGTTTGTTTTTCAAGAAGAATTTGCTGGTACGCAGAAAGGTCCTCCGGCAGCGCCACAGTGGGCTCGTTGGGGACAGTGATCACCCGCTCGGCAAGCGCCTCGGGGACTACGGCGGCACCGTCTGTTCCCTTGATGCAATGGGAAGCGAAGGTGGCGAATTCAGGATCATCCGGCGTGTGATAACAGCCGTGCGAGACCAGGAAAACGCGGCCCTGGCGGACAGCATCCGTCAACCTGCGAATGTTCGGCAGCAATCTGTCGGCGCGGGGCACATAAAGTTTGCCGCCGGGCAGCATGAAATCAGCTTGTGTATCGACTTCCCAGAAAATGAGATTGCGGGATAACATGGCGGTTCCATTTTTCCAAACTGGTTTCGTGTTTCTGGTTTCCAGTTTCCAGCAGGTCGTTTTCAGAGACTAGAAACTGGAAACGAAAAACTGGAAACTAGATGCAAGGACGCCAGCTTATAACACTGTCTGCGGAGAGCGAAACTCCGGGAAACACCTAGCAGAAAGAGGTCCCCTTCATGGCCCATGATGAGCCAGCCAAGAGCAAGATGCCAGCGCGGCTTGTGATCCGGAATATTGGTCTTGTGTTGAGCGGCGATCTGGAGAATCCAATTCTTGATGCGGACACGGTGGTTGCAGTCGATGGGAAGGTCGCAGCGATCGGCAAAGAGAAGAACATCGACAGCGAAGGTGCGACTCTCGTCATCGATGCCAAAGGCACAACTCTGGCACCCGGATTGATCGACAGTCATGTGCATCCTGTGGCGGGTGACTGGACGCCGCGTCAGAACCAGATTGGCTGGATCGACAGCTATCTGCATGGCGGAGTTACGACCATGATCTCTGCCGGCGAAGTGCACACGCCCGGGCGTCCGAAAGATGTGGTTGGCCTGAAAGCCATGGCGATCTTTACCCAGCGGGCCTTCGCGGCGTTTCGGCCAGGCGGGGTAAGGATTCACGCAGGCGCGCCTGTAATCGAGCACGGAATGGTCGAGGAGGATTTCAAAGACCTGGCCAACGCCGGCGTTACCATGCTCGGAGAGGTTGGCTTGGGCAGCGTGAAAGACGGAGCCACGGCCCGGCAGATGGTCGCGTGGGCGCGCAAATACGGGATTCAGAGCACGATTCACACCGGCGGCCCGTCCATTCCCGGTTCCAGTCTGATTGATAAAGACATCGTGCTGGCGGCCGACGCCGATGTGATTGGCCATATTAACGGGGGCCACACGGCGCTGCCCGACGAGCAGATTGTTGCGCTGTGCGAAAAGTCCACGCGGGCGTTGGAAGTTGTTCACAATGGAAACGAGCGGGCGGCGCTGCTGACATTACGCACGGCAAAAGAGCTGAAGCAGCTTGATCGAGTGATCCTGGGAACTGATTCACCCGCGGGGTCGGGAGTGCAGCCGTTAGGCATCCTGCGCATGATTTCGCTGCTGTCCTCGCTGGGTGATGTTCCGGCGGAGATTGCTTTCTGCTTCGCCACCGGAAACACGGCGAAGATTCGAAAGCTGGATTGTGGATCGATTGCCCCGGGTCGCGCCGCCACTTTTGTGTTGATGGATAAAGCTCAGCATTCGGCGGGGAAGGACTTGCTGGATAGCGTACAAAAAGGAGATTTGCCGGGTATCGGGATGGTGATTGTTGACGGCCTGGTGAGCACGGGGAGGAGCCGGAATACGCCGCCGGCGACACTGGCACCGGAGACCCTTGGACATTGACTTTGCAGACTGCGGTACCACAAGAACTGCGGAGCTTCGCTCCGCTGGGCGGGCGAGGGCGCCCGCCCCTACATTGGCCTCAGTGGTCGAGACCTAACGAGGCGGCGATCGTCTTCTTGTATTCGCGCGCCTTTGCCATCGCCGCTTCTTCGTTCAACGTTAGCAATTTCCGATCGCGCATGACTATGTGCCCGCCGATGACTACGGTTTCTACGTCACTGCCCTTGAGCGCATAGGCCAGTTGCGCGTAAATGTCATACATCGGTACCGCGTTTGGTTCGTCCAGGCTGATGACGATCAGGTCCGCCTTCTTCCCAACCTCTAGTGAACCGACCTCTTTTTCCATGTGCAAGGCCCGGGCGCCGTCGATAGTGGCCATCTCCACCACCGATTTTGCTTTCATCGCCAGTGGGTCCATCTTCGTGATCTTCGCCAGCTTCGCCGCCAGGTCCATCTCTTCCATCAGGTCGAGATCATTGTTGCTGCCCGCGGGACCATCGGTTCCGAGTCCAACCGCGACTCCCGCGGCACGCATCTCTGCTACCGGAGAGACTCCGCTGGCAATCATCATGTTGCTCGACGGGTTGTGTACGCAGCCTACTTGCCGTTGGGCCAGCGTCTTGCGGTCAGCCTCGTCCACGAAAATACAATGCGCGGAAACTACATCGGGACCGAGCACGCCGATCTTGTCCAGATATTGGACCGGCGACATTCCGTTTTGCTTCAGGCTGTCCTCCCATTCCTTCTTCATTTCGGCGGTGTGAATCAGAATCGGCGCGTGATATTTCCGCGCCAGCGCCGCCGCATCCTGGAGTGTTTTCTGCGAACAGGTGTAAATCGAATGCGGAGCTACCGCGGCATGGATCAGGGGATCGCCTTGCCACTTTTTCAGAAACTTCTCGGTGTAGGCGAGCATTTCGGCTTCGCTTTTGTTATCGGGCGCGGGAAAATCGATAAAGGTTTCGCCCAACACTCCGCGCATGCCAGCGGCTTTGGTTTCCTCGGCCACCGCATCTTCGAAGTAGTACATGTCGGCGAAAGTGGTGACACCCCCGCGAATCTGTTCCGCGGCCGCCAGGCGCGTTCCCCAACGGACAAATTCCTCGGTCACGTTTTTCTTCTCAGCGGGGAAGATGTATTTGTAGAGCCAGTCATTGAGTGTTACGTCGTCATGAATACCCCGGAACAGAGTCATGGGAACGTGAGTGTGGCCGTTGATGAATCCGGGCAGTACCAGCTTGCCTTTGGCGTCGACCGTCAGGGTAGTGGAATACTTCGCCGCCAACTCGGCGCTTGAACCGACTGCGAGGATGGTGTCACCTTTCATCGCAACCGCGCCGCCTTCGAGCAGGCTACGGGTGGCGTCCATGGTGACCACAGTTCCGCCGGTGACGAGCAGATCCGCTTTCTCTCGATTGGTCTGAGACAGGAGAGAAAGGGTGAGAAGGAACGGAACGCCAAGAACCAAAATCAGAGACCGGCAGAAGGTCATTTGCTACCCCATCGGCGGAAGCCGCGACTCATTGTAAGCGCTTCAACGCGCCGAGGGCAGGATGCCGGCGCTACGAAGACTACCGTAGTCCGTCGTCTCCTTTAATCTCATCCTTAGTCAATCCTCCAATCCGTGGCAGCGGCCGCCCACTATCCGTCACTGCGACTGCGACGACGATCTCGTTGGCTCGCGGAGCGTCGTTGATTCGGACTTCCATGCCGTCGAAGTGGCTGCGGACGAACGCGGCGTCCTTGTGACCCAGGGGAATATCGAGTGGAACCCCGAGGCCTCCGCGCTTCTTCGAGGACGGAATGAGAGCCGCGCCTTTGCCGAGCACCTGGCGCACCGGCGCGCCCAGCTTGGGATGCAGAATTGCCGCGGCGTGCTCGATTTCACCGTTTTCACCGACGGCAGCCGCCTTGCCGTAGCTCTCGACCATAGTCGCGGGAATGCCAAGAGCCGCGACTGCGCGCTGCGTCAGGAGATCGCCAAGTTCCTCGCCGATCAACATCAGTTCAGACAGGTCTTCGACATATTTTCCGGCGCAAGGATTTTCGATGACTGCAACCGCCGCGGCACGTCGAGTCGGTGGATCGATGGTGCGACCCATTTCGGTACGCGTCTCCTCCACAAAAGTCGCGATCTTACGAATACTCGCTTTCATCGCAGCCCATTCTCTCCTTTGATCTCTGAGACTTTCAACCCACCGACGCGAGCATGAATGCGGGGGCCGGTGGTCATCACCAGCGCGAGCAGAATCTCGTCCGCACGCGGAGCGTCGGCGATGCCGATTTCCATGGCATCGAAATGGCTTCTGACGTAGGAAGCGTTGATGTGCGTAATAGGAACGTCGAGCCGTGTGCCGGGGCCACCCACCTTCTTGCTAGACGCCACGATTGCTTTTGCATCTCCCAGAATCTCGCGCATCGCGTATCCGCCGGGCACATGCCACAGGGCGCCGTGCTCGAGCTCGCCAGCTGAACCGATGATGGCGCCCTTGCCAAAGCCCTCGACAACCTCTGGATCTCCGCCCAGCGCGGCAACCAGGGAGCGCGCCATTTCAAGGCCGAGCGGCTTGAGGTCGTCCATGAAGCCGGCAATCTCCTTCACGTATGCGCCCGCGAACGGATTCCGGATGACCGCGAGCGCGGCGGCACGGCGCAGCGGCGTTGGCGCGACCGGGCCGCCTTCGTGGAAGATTTCTTCGACCGCGGTGAATTTTTTTCGGACCTGAACCTCAGGCATGAACGAGACTCCTGCTGGATAGAGACATTTTTGGAACGGTATCAGCTCCTATTTGTTCCCGGGCACGGCTGAAGCCGTGCCCTTCCCGGAGTTCTTCGCCCCACGAAAGCTACGGCTTCGGAGCAATCGCTCGGCACGGATTTCGGGAGGGCACGACTTTTAGTCGTGCCACAAAGTGTCAAGCCCGGCGGGCTTTAGCCGCCGGGGTTGGCTGTTCAGCCCGAGGCCGCAACAGCGTCCCTCAGCGGCTGAAGCCGCCAGATTAGGCGCATCTGGCGGCACGGCTAAAGCCGTGCCCTTCCGGCGCTTCTTCGCGACCAGGGCATCATAGAGGCCAACCGTGCCGCTTCCGACGGTGCATTTGCAATTCCAGCGTCATCACTCACAATCCGAGTCTCTCCCCGCAGACGCAGCGCTGCGGATCGGATCAACCCTTCGGATCGAAGCGAGTCGGCGACAGCAACCCCAGCGTCGAGCGCGGTGGCAATCTCGTACGGGAACAACTCCCCGACTCCCTGAGTCACGAGTAGTTCGCCGAGATCGCTGTCGGGGGTAAGATCGCGGGCGGCGACTCGGACGACGCCTGGGTGTCCCGGTAAGTCCACAGCATTGGCGATGATGGTTGCGGCGGCATCCGCCATGGCCGCCCGATCTGCAAGGACGGTGACCGCATCTGCGATGCCGAGCGAAAAACTGCGACCGCGCCAGCCACTGGTTGCGATGCCCCTCACTGGCTGCGATGAGTCGAGCATAGCCGTTCCGAAAAGCGAAGGACGATCAGGACGCTCAATCATGCCCACCACAAAATGCTCTCCCGGGGCGAGATGCAGCGCGATGTCGCCACCGTTGTTGACGTAGGCTCTGGAAAGATTCGCCGCATACGTCATGGCGTCCAGAATTTCCTCGGCCACCGCGCCCGCCACGGCCGCCATCGGCGTGATGAAAGTTCGCGGGGCATAAGGAGCCACTGCTGCCGCCATGCGTTTTGCGATCACCCCGACTGGCATGTTTCCAGCGGGCTGGCGCAAGAGCGCGAGTTCGCCACAGAGTTCATCGAGCACAGTGACGAAACGTGCCGCTGCCGCTTGATACGCGGCGTTGATCTCTTGAGCAGACCCGAATGCCTCGACAATCAGATCGATAGGTCCGTCGTGCAGATGGAGTCGACGACCGTCGGGTAGAAGTCGTATCTGGGCTCGCTGGCTCACGAGTCGGACCTCGGTGACTTCCCCGGCGCGAGCGGCCATGGATTCTCCGGGCGGGGTGACACATGACGGCGTCCTCCACGCTCCATGATGGAATCCAGCGGACGAACGTGATCCATGTAGCCGCCCAGGGCAGCGTAATCTTTAACCTTCAAGGTGAACTCGATCGGGGCAACCAGCGCCGGTGTAGGTACATAGCCAAACGCATGTTCGGGCATACGAGTGACGTCAACCATGAACGTGATGCCGCCGCCGGGCCAGACGTAGACAGGTGCGCCGCCGCAGGTGACGCGGGTCAGTGCATCCCTAACTGAATGGGTAAGCCTCACCGGATTCTCGGTAACCCCGGCGCGCAACGATCCGCCCGCACCGCCCATGAAGAGAACGGTCGAGAGCGCGGGTTCGCAATTCTCCTTGATCCGCGCGACAGACTCGCTCAGCACAGCGGGCAGTTCCTTTTCCACTGGGCGCAGACTCTCATTCAATTCGAAGTATGCGTAGTGTTCACCGGTAGTGCTGACCATCAGCAATCGCAGCTTGGGCCAGGCGATCTTCGAATTGAAATTCTGGAGAATCGAGAGTGGGTCCTCGATATTGGTTCCACCCCACGCGGTTCCGGGCTCAGCGACCCGGAAGTAGCGGCCCGGAGTGGAGCGGTGTCCCTTCATCTTGATTCCAGTCTCGGGGACGCCGAGCAACTTTCCTGCCTGATGCTCGGAAAGAACGCCGGTGATGTGGTCGTCGACTACAACCACCTCATCCACTTTTCCAAACCACTGCTTGGCGAACATCCCGATGGTGGCCGAGCCGCAACCCACCCGCATGCGTTCCTCCTGCGTGCCATCCACCACCGGGGGTTTGCCCGCCTGTACGATCACTGTCGCGCCTTTGTCGATGGTGAGTTCCACCGGCTTCCGATCGCACAGGTTCAGCAGGGTCTCGCAGGTCACCGTACCTTCGCGACGGCTGCCGCCGGTGAGATGGCGGACGCCTCCGAGCGACAGCATTTGCGAGCCGTATTCGCTGGTGGTGACGTGTCCGACCGGTTCTCCCTGGGCCCGCACCGTGTTCGTCTCAGGCCCCAGATGGCGGTCGGTATCGATCTTTACCTTGACGCCGCAGTAGCTGAAGATGCCCTCAGTGACCACCGTGACCATGTCTACACCCTGCACCTCAGAGGAGATGATGAACGGGGCGGGCTTGTAATCGGGATAAGTGGTGCCTGCGCCAATCGCAGTGACGAAGGTTTCCGGGCCGGCCACGATGCTGCCATCCCACTCCCGATCGCGATCGAGGAAAGGGACCACGGAATCACCGCGCGACTTGGCGCGATCGAGCACCACATGCGGATCAATCCGCACCAGTTGTCCGTTGTCATTTCCGTAGCGATCGCACGCGCCCGTTCTTCCCGGCTTGATGTAGCAGAGCACCGGGCAGGCATCGCATCGGATGGCATCGTCTTCAGGCATGGTTTTGCGCTAGAAAATCTCGAATCGCCGCGCGGATGCGGTCCGGCGTCGCGGGCACACGGTGCATTCGTACGCCAATCGCATCGTGGATGGCGTTGAGGATCGCGGGCGCGGTTGGAATCACCGCCTGCTCGCCAATTCCCTTGGCGCCGAACGGACCAATCGGCGACGGATCCTCGATGAGGATCGACTCTACCGGCGGCACATCACCGGCGGAAGGAATCAGGTAATCGTGAAGATTCTCACCCTTGCCGGGGAAGAACTCTTCCATCAGCGCCATCCCCAGGCCTTGGGCGGCGCCGCCTTCGATTTGTCCCTCGATCAGAGTTGGATTGATGGCGCGGCCAACATCGTGGGCGGCGGTGATCTTCAGTACGCGCACGGTGCCCAGTTCGGTATCGACGGCAATCTCCGCCAGGTGTGCGCCAAACCCAAATACGGCATAGGGAACGCCTTGACCATTTTCGTCGAGTGCGCTGGTGGGCGGATCGAATGTGGCTTCGCCGGTGAAGACATAGCCGTGCTGGTCGAGCGGCAAATCGCGCAGAGCGATGGTGTGCCGCTTCTCTCCTTCTGTGACCGTGACGGAACCATTCTCGAAAGTAATGACGGCACATTCACAGGAGCCGGCTAGACGCAGAATGGCGCGACGCAGTTCTGTTCCCGCCATGTGCGCCGCTTTGCCGGTTACGAACGTCTGACGTGATGCGGAGGTCTTGCCGCAATCGGGCGTGATCGATGTGTCGCCGGACACCAGGTCGAAGCGATCAATAGGAGCGCCCAGCGCATCGGCACAGATTTGCGTAACGATGGTGTTGGAGCCCTGTCCGATATCCACTGCGCCCTGGTGAAGCGCAATGCGGCCGTCGGCTTTCAATCCCACGCGGATGGTCGAGGGATTTGGAAGGGAAGTGTTGCCGCACCCGTACCACATGCCGGCAACGCCGACACCGCGACGCAGCGGGCCGGTGGCGTGCGCGTTGAACTCAGCAGCCTCAGCGCGTGCGGTTTTCCATTTTGGACGCACAGCTTCGAAGCAGGCGCGGATTCCCGTCCCCTTGCCGAGTACCTGGCCGGTGACGGTGGGAGTTTCGTCGTCCAGTGCATTGATGATGCGGAATTCCAGACGGTCAATCTTGAGCTGGTCGGCTAGATCATCGTAGAGCTGTTCCTGCGCGATGGCAGTTTGCGGCACACCGAAACCACGGAACGCTCCTGCTGGAACCAGGTGGGTATGCACTGCTCGGGTCAGCGCCCGGTAATGCGGGACGTGATAAGGGCCGGAGGCGTGGACGGGAACGCGTGCCGCAACCGTCGGCCCCCACGAAGAATAGGCTCCGGTGTTGAAATCGGCGGCGAAGTCCATCGCGGTCAGCTTGCCGTCACGGGTCGCGCCCGCGCGAATGCGAATGCTGGCGGGGTGACGCTTGGTGGTCGAGATAATCGATTCCGTGCGCGAATAAACCATGCGCACCGGTTGCCGCAGAATCCAGGCAGCCAGCGCAAGAAATGGCTGCACGGATAAATCCAACTTCGCGCCAAAGCCGCCGCCGACCGCGGTGGGAATAATACGCACCGCTTCGGGAGCGATCCCGAGAATCTTCGCGATGTCCGACCGATCCATGTAGGGAGACTGGGTACACGCCTGAATCTCGATCTGGTCGTTGACTCGGCGGGCGAAGCCGGCTTCCGGTTCGATGTAAGCATGCTCGACAAAGCCGGTCTCGTATTCGCCTTCGACGACCACATCCGCTTCTGCCAAAGCTTTTTCCACATCACCACGAACGACGCGGCCTCGGACCAGCACATTGCCTTCGCGGCTGGCATGGATGCGCGGGGAATCTGGAGCGAGCGCGGCCGCAACCGTGGTCAGTGCGGGCAGCGGATCCCACGTGACAGGGAATCTTGTGAGGTCGAGCGCTCCGATTGCCTCAGCCTCTCCAACTATCGCGGCGACGGCTTCGCCCCTGAATCTGGCTTCGGTTTCGGCGAACACCGGCTGGTCGGCGAATGGTGGAATCACGCCATAACGATTCTCGCCGGGAATGTCCTTGGCTGTGAGAACGTGGAGGATTCCCGGGTATTCGCGAACGAAAGCGTCCAGATCGCCGAACCGGAACTGCGCACGATTGTGTGGGCAACGAATGGCGCGGACTACGAGCGCTCCAGCCGGGCTTTCGTCGGCGCCGAAAATCTCCGTGCCATCGACTTTGCCCTTGCCGTCGAGACGGACCAGTCTCTGGCCCACAGCATTCCCGGCGGAAGGCGACAACTCAATGCTCTCGCCGGAGCGAGCCTCCATCACGGCGTTGATGATTTTGCGATAGCCGGTGCAGCGGCAGAGCACGCCGCCGATTGCGTCCATGACCTCGGTTTCACTGGGTGCGGGATTTCGTTCCAGCAGCGCCGTCGCCGATACCAGCATGCCTGGGGTGCACGCACCGCATTGAGCTGCACCGTGGCGCAGAAATGCTTTTTGCAGGCTGTCATAAATCGGAATACGGGTGGGCAGTCCTTCGACCGTTGTAATTGCCCGCCCCTCGATCTGTCCGGCTGCGACCAGGCAGGAGCAGACCGACTCGCCGTCAATCAGAACCGTGCAGGCACCGCAGTCGCCGGCGTCGCAGCCAACCTTGGTTCCGGTCATTCCAAGACGCTCACGCAGGACCTGGGAAAGCCGTTCCACCGGCGAAACCAGCGTGGTCACCCTGCTGCCATTTACCGAAAACGAAATCGAAGTCTGTGTTGGCCGGGGAGAAATGGTCGTGTCCATGTCAGTTACTCCCCACGCAGGCTTCGAGAGCTCGTCGAACCAGGATGAGTGCGGCGTCATCTCGATAGCTTGCGGTCGCACGCACGTCATCAATCGGCGAGAGCGGAGAGAGATGATGTGCCGAGGCGGTTGCGCCAAGCCCGGGGCGCGCAGGAGCGCCGGCCAGGGCACGCTCCAGAGCGGCAAGTCGTTGTGCGGTGGCCGAGCACGATCCGACCGCGATGCGAGCTTCTTCAACAACATGACCCGAGCCGTCCGTCTTCACCACCGCCGCCACCATCACGATGGAAATCACCAGGTAGCACCGGGCTCCGAGTTTCAAGAAAGTGGATTTGGCATCGTCGAGCCTGCGGGGAACAATCACGCGGGTGAGAATCTCGTCGGGACGACGAAGCGTTCTGCGGTTGCCCACGATGAAATCAGCCAGAGGTAAACGGCGCGCTCCAGCCGAGGAACGAAGTTCGATTTCGGCGTCGAGAGCCAGCAGCGGTGGAACCCCATCGGCCGCAGGGGATGCGTTGCAAAGATTGCCGGCTACAGTACCGCGGTTCTGGATCTGGATTCCGCCGATTTCGCGGGCGGCACTCTTTAGCGCATCGAAGCAGCGGGGCAGGGGAGTGTTGACAACTTCACTCCACGTGGTGAGCCCGCCAATGTGGACGTGCTCTGGTGTGATGGCGATGCCCTTGATTTCAGAAATACCGGAGACGTCGACCACGGGCCCTACAACCGGCCGGTCGCCCAGCGCGGGGAAGAAGTCGGTGCCGCCCGACAAGATTTGGCCGCCGTGAGTGCCCAGCACATCAACCGCTTCGCTCAGTGTTCTGGGCCTGAAATACAAGCTGTTGTTCCCCCGGGCAAGTCACAAAACCCCGCGATGGAGCGAGGTTTTGCCGTTCATTCTTATACGAACGGTCGGGTTTGTACAGCGAGATGCACGCCCAAGAATGTTGTCATTAAAGTTTTGTCATCCTGAGCTACTCCGCGCAGGATGACATTTTGTCCGGACCCGAAGTGATGCGTTCCCGGCATCATTTCAGGGCAACGGCACAAACTTCACACATGCAGGGGAAGCCACGCTGAGCGCCTGCCCCGTAGGTGTAAGGTGGCCGGTCTTGCCATCGATGCGAAAGACTACGACATTGTCAGAAGCCTGGTTGGCTACGAACAGCCATGCGCCGGTGGGGTCGATGGCGAAGTTGCGCGGCGTTTTTCCCTTGGTCGATACGAATTCAACGCGGGTCAGCGCGCCCTTCACCGAATCGACGGAAAAAACGGCAATACTGTCGTGTCCGCGATTTGAGGCGTAAAGGAATTTCCCCGAAGGGTGGACTGCGATCTCGGCGGCATCGTTGCTGCCGGCAAATTTATCGGGGAGGGTAGAAATGGTTTTCAGTTCGTGCAGTTCGCCCCGCGCCGCATCGTAGGAATAGCTTACGACCGTGGACTGCATTTCGTTGATCACGTATACAAACTTGCCAGTCGGATCAAATACCAGGTGCCTGGGGCCGGCGCCGGGGTGTGTTTTGGTGATATGCGGTTCGTGTCCCAACGTTCCCGCCGCCGCGTCAAAGGGGTAGACGAGGATCTGATCAAGTCCGAGATCTGCCACCAGCGCAAAACGGTTGTCGGGCGAGAACGCCACCGCGTGCGCATGCGGTCCTTCCTGCCGCTCCACGTTTACGCTCGATCCCTTGTGCCGCACGAAATCAGTGAAGTCGCCGAGCCGACCATCTTGCGATACCGGGAACACGGCTACGCTTCCGAGAGTGTAGTTCGAAACCAAGGCGTATTTGCCGGTTTGATCGAGAGCGATGTGCGCTGGCCCCGCGTCGCGTGAAGACACTTCGTTCAAGAGAGACAGCTTGCCGGTTGCGGCATCGATCGAGAAGGCGTTTACGGCGCCAGTGTGCTGTCCCTTGTAAGTGTCGAGTTCGTTGACCGCATACAGGAAATGCTCGGTTGGATCAACCGTGAGGAATGAGGGCTGAGGCGATTCTGCGGCAAGGCCCAGAGTTGTCACCTGACCCGTCGCTGCGTCAAAGCGATAGACATAAATTCCTTTGCTGCCGTGATCGGTGTACGTCCCGATATAAACCAGATCTTTGCCGGCTGCCCAGGCGGCAGGTTCGAATCCGAAAATGGATTGGACCACTACGAGAAGGAGCAGGACACCAATCATGTGGAGTCTTACTCGCGATGGAATCGTCGATTTCATGAAGTTCCTTCCTGGGGTGACGGCAGTAGTGTTTTTATCCTAAACCGATTTCTAATTTTCAGTTTTCTAGTTGTCAGTTCCCAGTTGACTGAAACTAGAAACCAGAAACTGGATTGTCAGTACATGATGGTTCTGGTCAGGTGATGGGGCCACCACGTTGTGTGATAGTGGGTCCAGAGGCGGGCGTCGATCTGGGGAATGATGATTTGCTGGTCCTTTGGGCGGAGTTTGTTGACCTCTTCGCAGAGCAGCGCGGTGGCATAGATACAATGTGCTCGAATCTCAATTTCCTGGCGGCTGTCACGCGGGATCATCTGGTAGGTGTCGATGGCGCGCTCGAGTTCCGGCGAATAACTCGTGATTCCCAGAAGCCGCAGCGCTACCGGAACGATGTAGTCGGCAAACGCCGTCATTTTATCGATGTCCACGAGAGGGAACTGGCTGCCTTTCCGCAGCGACGAATAAACGAACCAGATTCCCAGTTGCGGCAGCTTGTAAAACTTGATGGTCGCGCCGTCGTATTGGCTGACGTCGTTGAAACGCGGGAACTCTTTCACCATGCGATCAATGATTCCGGCGCCATTGTCATACAGGCGGGGTGGGCAGGATTTCGTGAAATTGTGAAAGCGGCCATCGTATTTCTCAGCCAGCACCAAACCCACCTGGCGCCAGATTTCCATCTTTTCGTCGAGCATGGGCAGTTCGATGTTGGCGGCGAAAATACGTTCCATCTCCGGACGAGTCACCCGCGCCAGAAACTTTCCATCAAGAATCGGGATGCCATTGTCCATCGCCCGTTTCATACAGGCGAAGAGCCCGTCGGAATCCGACCAGTGGCGCCCGGCATAATCCACCTGGAACTTGACGTGGGTGGAAAAATCGGTGAAAGCTGTGTCCACGCAATCGGCCGTCAGCACAAAGTCGATCACACTATCGGCACCGCCCTCGCCCACGCCGAAAGGCATTTGATAGTCCGGCATGGGGAGTTCTTCGTACGCCATCCAGCGGGCGACTTCCACGATCCTGTCGACATGAGTACGGACGTCGCTGGAATTCTCAATTACCGGATGAAGACTATCGAGCACCGGGCTGCCTTTGAGTAGGGGCCAGCGCAACGGAGAACTAGCGGATGCCGCGTTAATAGCGTTACTTTTGCCAGTGGCCGCCATAGCTCCAATCGTTGCCAGTGCCCGCAGAAACTCGCGTCGATCCGAAACGCCTGCTGGCATTATGCTTCCTTCCGTTATTTACCTTTGATTCGAGATACGAAAAGCTCCAGAAAGCGATCCGCCTCGACGTCGACGCAGACTTTCGCGTTGGGCGTGACCTTGTCCACTCCTTCAATCACGTAACGGTCACCGTGAAGCACATTGCGCTCCACATAGCCGTTGCGATTAGCCACTGTTTCGCCGCGGGTAAACACCCCCCGGGTTTCGACATCCACGTGCATCTCCGGCGCCTTGACCAAGGTCGCGTCAATTGCGACACCGACCGCGAGCGGATCGTACATAGGCGTGCCCGGCGAATTGAACTGCGCCGACAGGTCAACGAGATACTTGGCGACCGCGTAGACGAAGTCGTTTACTGGACCGTGGGTTTGACCCAATTGGTCAAGATATTTTTGGGAGAACAGGGTTTTGTCTCCCACATCCAGTCCGACCATCGTCAGTGGCCAGCCTGCCTGGAAAACAATTTGCGCGGCTTCAGGATCATTGTAAATATTGGCTTCCGCCGCAGCATTCACGTTGCCGCCCTTGATCGAGCCACCCATCAGGACGACCTCCTTCACCAGGGGCGCAATGGAAGGATCTTTTTCGAGGGCCAAGGCGATGTTGGTCAGTGGTCCGACCGGAACCAGCGTGATCTCGTGAGGAGCGGCGTGCACCAGTTGGATAATCAGGTCCGGCCCGAAACGTGAATCTACTTTGCACTTGCTCGGCGGCAGCTCAACATTCGCCAGGCCGTTCTTGCCATGCCAGAACTCGGCCGTAATGAGTTTTTGAAAGAGCGGATGCTGCGCCCCGGCCGCGACTGGAATGTCGCAACGGTTGGCCAGCGAAACCATCCGCAATGCGTTTTCCAGGCCCTGACTAGCAGTCACGTTTCCCGGGACCACGGTGATGGCGCGCACGTCGAGTTCCGGCGAGTTAAGCGCCAGCATCAAGGCCAGGGCGTCGTCGCTGCCCGGGTCGGTGTCGAAGATGATCTTTTTGGCAGCGGCCGGCGCAGGCACCGCGTTGGCAAGCAGCGTGGCGAAGATGACTAATTGAAAGATGAGGTGATTCAAACGTTTCAGAATTGGTTTTCTCCGGACCCGAAGCAGCGTCGTAGCCTAGCTTTCAGAATGAAATGAAGTCAAGGCCAATTGTAGGCCAAGCCACAGCCCACGTGGGGACGGCAGCCCCCCGGCCTTCCGGTCCTGCGCAACTCGACAAATTTGCCAAGGAGCGGGGTGCTCGCGCCCGCATGACGCTGTGCCGTACAATTACAACCGAAAGTATGTCGGTCGAGAAGAAAGCGCATTATGGAGTGGTAAGCGACGCGAGCAATCGTGTGGACACCATCGCCACGCTTGCCGGCCGTCCCCTGATCTCGAATCGCGGTATTCCCCTGAATCTGGATTGGGTGAAGCAGGTCCGCGTCAACACCAGCGCGGTCGAGCGCCGGGCGCAGAGTCACGTGGCGCGTCGCACGGTAAAAAAAGACTGGCAGGCGGCATGGCTGCTGCGCGCCGTCTCCTGCATGGATCTTACGACGCTCTCTGGCGACGACACCGAGGAGCGCGTGCGCCGCCTGTGCGCAAAAGCCCGCCAACCGCTGCAGGAAGATCTGGTCAAGCGCCTGGGGGTCGAAGAACTGAACATAAAAGTTGCCGCAGTTTGCGTCTATCACACCTTTGTAGAAACTGCGGTGCGGGCGCTTGAAGGCAGCGGGGTGCGGGTGGCGGCTGTTTCCACCGGATTCCCCGCGGGGCTTTCTCCGTTGACCGAACGGGTGGCTGAGATTCATCGTTCCGTGGAAGCGGGGGCCAACGATATCGACGTTGTCATCACCCGAGCGCATGTGTTCGGCGGCAGGTGGCAGGCGCTCTACGACGAGATTGCCGCTTTTAAACAAGCCAGTGGGCACGCTCACATGAAGGTCATTCTGGGCGCCGGCGATCTGCTCACGCTGCGCAATGTGGCGCGGGCCAGCTTCGTCGCAATGATGGCGGGGGCGGATTTCATCAAAACCTCTACGGGGAAAGAGCCGACAAACGCGACCCTGCCGGTCGGATTCGTCATGACCCGCGCGATTCGCGAATACGCGCAGGAAACCGGCATGGCGGTCGGCTTCAAGCCGGCGGGAGGCATCCGCACCGCGAAGCAATCGATCGAATGGCTGGCGTTGATGAAAGAAGAGCTTGGGGCTTCCTGGATGAGAGCGGAACTGTTTCGCTTCGGAGCCAGTGGCCTGTTGAACGACATTGAACGCCAACTGGAGCACTACGCGACCGGGAGATACTCGGCGGATTATCGCCATCCCATCGCATAGAGCGGCGATCGGCGATCACCGGGCCAGCAGAATCGAGCGTGCACTGAGCTGCTATGAGCATTGCTGAAAAATTCGTCGCCATGGAGTACGGCCCCGCGCCGGAGGATCCGAAAGAAGCGCTATCCTGGCTCGATCATCATGGGCGCCGCTTCGGACACTTCATCGGTGGCGCCTGGCAGCAGCCAGCGGCGGGCAGTTACTTTGAAACCACAGATCCGTCCACCGGCGAGAAACTCGCCGACATCGCTCAAGGATCGGCGGCGGACGTCGATGCAGCCGTCCGCGCCGCGGCTGACGCTCTACCGAAGTGGCACGCCCTCACCCCGCACACGCGAGCTCGATACCTATACGCGCTGGCGCGAACCGTTCAGAAGCATTCCCGCCGTCTCGCAGTCCTGGAGACGTTGGACAACGGCAAGCCGATTCGCGAGAGCCGCGACATCGATATTCCCCTGGTGGTTCGCCATTTCTATCACCACGCCGGATGGGCGCAGTTGCTGGAGCAGGAATTTCCCGGCTACACAGCCTGTGGTGTTGTGGGGCAGATTATTCCGTGGAATTTCCCCTTGCTTATGCTGGCGTGGAAGATTGCCCCAGGCCTCGCTACCGGAAACACGGTCGTCCTCAAGCCTGCGGAATTCACTCCGCTGACCGCGCTGGCGTTCGCTGAAATCTGCGAGGAAGTTGGACTGCCGGCGGGAGTGGTCAACATTGTGACCGGTGACGGCTCTAGCGGCGAGGCTCTGGTAAAGCATCCTGAGGTCGCCAAGATCGCATTCACAGGCTCGACAGAAGTAGGACGCGCCATCCGCAGCGCCACCGCGACCAGCCAAAAGCGTCTATCGCTTGAACTAGGCGGCAAGTCGCCCTTCATTATTTTTGAAGACGCCGATCTGGACAGCGCGGTCGAAGGCCTGGTCGACGGCATCTGGTTCAACCAGGGGCAAGTCTGTTGTGCCGGTTCCCGCCTGCTGATGCAGGAGAGCATCGCTGAACCCCTGATCGCTAAGGTGCGCGATCGCATGAGCACCCTTCGGGCCGGCGCCCCGCTCGACAAGTCCATCGATATTGGCGCGATCGTGGCCAGGGTGCAGCTCGACCGCATCAAGCGGTTGGTGGATCAAGGCGTCGCGGAAGGCGCAACCTGCTGGCAGCCGCAGATCGAATTGCCATCGCGTGGTCTCTACTATCCGCCGACGCTTTTGAGTAACGTGCATCCGACGTCGATCGTGGCCCAGCAGGAAATTTTCGGTCCGGTGCTGGCCTCGATGACATTCCGCACGCCCAGCGAGGCGGTCGAACTGGCAAACAACACCGTGTACGGTCTGGCCGCTTGCGTGTGGAGCGAAAGCATCAATGTGGCGCTCCACGTGGCTTCGCAGCTCAAAGCCGGAGTGGTCTGGGTCAACTGTACGAACCTCTTCGACGGCTCCTGCGGATTTGGCGGCTACCGCGAAAGCGGCTACGGCCGTGAAGGCGGTCGGGAGGGTCTACTTGAGTATCTGGAGCCAGTCTGGTTCAAGAATGCTCCTGCACTGCCGGCTCTGAAACCAGTTCCTGCAGAAAAATCGGCGGACGATTCGGATTCAGCCACTCCGGCCATCGACCGTACTGTAAAGCTCTACATCGGGGGCAAGCAGGCTCGTCCCGACTCCGGCTACAGCATGGAAGTGCGAGCTGCAGGTGGCCGGCTCGTGGGCGAAGCCCCGCTGGGCAATCGCAAGGATATTCGCAACGCGGTGGAGGCAGCGCGCAAAGCTTCCGCCTGGGCCAAAAGCACGGCGCACACCCGCGCGCAGGTTCTCTACTACATGGCTGAGAATCTTTCGCAGCGCGGCGAAGAAATTGCCCGCCGCCTCGCATCCGTAGTGGGAGAAACGCAAGCCGCCTCCGAGGTGTCGGTTGGCATCGAGCGCATCTTCTCCTACGCTGCGTGGGCGGACAAGTTTGACGGCGCGGTGCACAACCCTCCTTTCCGAAACGTTGCGCTAGCCATGAACGAGGCCGTCGGAACCGTTGGGATCATTTGTCCGAATCAGACTCCACTGCTCGGCTTCCTGTCCCTGGTCATGCCCGTGCTCGCTACGGGTAACACCGTCGTCATCGTTCCGTCAGAAACTTATCCCTTGATCACGGCTGATCTGTATCAGGTCTTCGACACCAGCGATTTGCCCGGCGGAGCGGTCAACATCGTCACCGGCTACACCTCGCAGCTTCTGAAAACTCTTGCGGAGCACGACGACGTAGATGCCATCTGGTGCTTCGCCGACGAAGCCAGCGCGGCTGCCGCCAAGGCTTACTCAGTCGGAAATCTGAAGCAGGTGTTTACCAACGAAGGCCGCTCCATCGACTGGTTTGATGCGAAGCAGGGCGAAGGCCGTTGGTTCCTCCAGCATGCTACTCAGGTGAAGAATATTTGGGTGCCGTACGGCGAGTGAGGCGCGACCCCAAACAGGTTACGGAGAGTAGAGTGCTTACGAGAACGCTCGTCAAAGGGCAACCCGGACATTTTGACGATTGGAATGGCAACAATATTGCGCTCAGTTGCCCTGTCTGCAGTAAGGTATACATCCTGAGCGGACAACACGACAAAAACGGAAAAGAGTGTCCGAACTGCGGAAAGTCAAAAGGCTACGTCGACGTTCACGGTACAGAGGCTCGGATTGAGTGCTATGCAGCTTCTCCATTGCTGTGGAAGTTATCCTAGCGTGATGCGCAAGCACCCGACCCGCAATTGGTTTGACACGATCTGACTAGCTAAATAGACTCGCCCTTCTTCACCTTTGCGCTTCATAGCGAAATCAAATCTATCTTCAGGTCTCCTAAATCATGGCGAAAATTCCTCGAATTGCGGTGGTGGGCAGCGCGAACATCGACCTCACCACTTTCACCGACCGCTTTCCCAAGCCCGGCGAAACCATCTTCGGCCAGAAATTCGACTTGGGATTCGGCGGCAAGGGCGCCAATCAGGCGGTGGCGGCCAAGCTCTGCGGAGCCAATGTTTTCATGGTAGCGCGCGTGGGCAGCGATCTGTTCGGCCCAGCGACCATCGAGAATTTCAAGAAGTTGGGCATCGACGCCACCCATGTAAACCACGTCGAAGGCGTGTCCAGCGGCGTGGCTCCGATCTTCGTTGAGCCTAACGGGCAAAACCGGATTTTCGTGGTGAAAGGCGCGAACGACCAGTTGAAGCCCGCCGACGTGGATGCGGCCGCGGACTTGCTTAAGGCCGTCGATTGCATCGTGCTCCAGTTTGAAATTCCGCTCGAGACTGTTTATCACACCGTCGCTTTTGCGCGAAAGCACAGCATTCGCTGCATCGTCAATCCAGCTCCCGCCCAGCCGATTGACTTCAAATCCGTCGACGGTTTGGATTACCTCGTCCCCAACGAGAGTGAAGCCGAGACAGTCACCGGAATGCCGGTCAAGAATATTGATAACGCAAAGAAGTGCGCGGAGAAGTTGCTGGGCTACGGCATCCGCCGCGTCATTATTACGCTCGGCTCGAACGGCTCGTTGCTGGCGGGGAAGGATGGTATGGAGCACCTGCCCGCATTCCCGGTGAAGAGCGTCGACAGCACTGGCGCGGGGGACGCCTTCATCGGCAGCTTTGCCGTGTTTCTCGGGGAAGGCCTTCCCGAGCGCGAGGCCGTTCGGCGTGCCAACCTTTATGCAGGACTCTCCACCACTGGCGTGGGAACGCAAAAGTCATTCTATGACCGGGCGCGATTCGACGCCGAGTGGACGGCACGCGGGAAGGCCTAAGCTGCCACCGCCCGTGTAGGGACGGGTCTCAGACCCGTCCAGGCCGGGCGAAGCTCGGCTGTTCGTCTTCGAGCTACATAGTCTTGTGTGTTTCTTAACAGACAGCATGTTCGGATTGACACGAACTTCCTCCACACGCCTCCCGTAACTTATTCTGCTTCAGTTAAGATCGGTTTGGCCACCCCGCTGCAATGTGCTCAATGGATTTGTCCCCGGGTTTATAGTTCAACTTCCCGGATAAACGGAAAGAGAATTTGGGAAGAAACTTGGGAACCTATGCGCCGGAGCTTAAGAAAATCGTGGCGTGCGATCGCGGCAACCGGAGCAGCCCTCCTCATCTTGCTCGCCGCCGTTGTAGGCTGGCGCGCCTCCCGCGCGCTACGCACGGCCACTGAAGAAGTCCGATCAGAGCAGGAGATACGCTTCACCACCCGTTCGCTTCCAGACCAGCAGGAGCAGATCTTCGAGTCGATCAGCCCTCCCGCCGTATTCTTTCAGGCAGCGAAGTTTCGCGATGACCTGTATGTAGCGGGCCCGGCCGGGCTCTTGCGATACAACGGCGGCGGGACTCTGCTCAAACACTACGCAGTTGGGCAAGAGCTGCCGTCTTCTCCGTTGATCACAATTGCTCCTGCAGTGCTCGCCGACTCGCGCGAGGAGGAACTCGTCATCGCCACCGCACAGGCTGGTCTGCTGGTCTTCAACGGGAGTGCCTTTCGACAAATCATTCCGCAGGATGCGGGCGCGCGCGCCATCACCTCTATTTTGCCGGTAGCTTCCGGACATCTTCTGATCGGGACCAAGAAACGCGGCGTGCTGCTCTACGATGGAAAGAGAATAACCGTCCTGCACGCGACCCTGAGCGGTCTTTATGTGACAGCGATTGCAGGTACGGAATCGGATTTGTGGGTCGGAACGCTCGACCGCGGCGTGCTGCATTGGCATGCCGGCGAGACCGAGTCCTTCGGTGAAGCGCAAGGGCTGCCCGATCCGCAGGTTCAATCCATCGCTGTGTTAGGTGACAAGACCTACGTTGGCACGGTGCTGGGGGTAGCGGAATTCGATCGTGGACTCTTCTCCCGCACGCTGGCAGCCGGAGTTCTGGCCACTGCGTTGTTGCCGAGCCCAACTCAACTGCTGGTTGGGTCCGAAGATCAGGGCGTGATCGCAATCCCGCTGGAGGGGCGGCGGCCCAATTCCCGCCCGGCCGATCCGGCAGAACTCTCCGAGGTCCACCAGCTGTTCAGCGAGGGTCAGGCAGTATTTGCGTTGACCCGAAGCGGTCTTTACCGCATGGGGGTCCACGGTTTCGGGTGGCAGCCCGTTCTGCGCCCAGGCGCGGCGATATTGACTGACCGCAACGTTTCCGCTCTGGCCACAGATCTTAACGGCCGACTCTGGGTGGGCTATTTCGATCGTGGCCTCGACCTGCTGCAGTCTGATCGCGGACCGGCCACACATATTGAAAACGAGCATGTGTTCTGCGTGAACCGCATCGCCCCCAATCCCAGGGATGGGACGGTTGATGTCGCCACCGCGAACGGCCTGGTTCGCTTCAATGCGGCCGGAGGTCAGGAGCAAGTGCTGACGCGCGCTGACGGCCTCATCGCTGACCACGTCACCGACATCATTTCGTACCAGGACGGCCTGGCTCTCGCCACACCTGCGGGCCTGACATTTCTCGATGCCACCGGAGCGCGCAGTATGTATGCGTTCCAGGGATTGGTGAATAACCACGTATATGCGCTGGGCGTTTCCGGCGATCGGCTGATGGCAGGCACGCTGGGCGGACTCTCTCTGCTCGAAAAAGGTGACGTACGGGTGAACTACACCACCGCTACGTCGGGATTGAAACATAGCTGGATCACTGCGGTAGTTCCGGTGGGAGATGAATGGATGGTCGGAACTTATGGTGCGGGCGTGCTCGGCCTGGACCGCTCGGGACACTTCCACTCATTCGAGAATGCGACCGGACAATTTGAAATCAATCCCAACGCCATGCTCGTAACCAAAGATCACGTGTTCGCGGGAACCCTGGGGAAGGGCTTGTACGTGTACGAAAAGCAATCCGGGCGCTGGTTCGTGATCGAGGAAGGCTTGCCCTCATCGAACGTAACCGCGCTCACCGTTGCCAACGGTTACCTTTACGTTGGCACGGATAACGGTCTGGTGCGCGTATCTGAGCAGAAGCTGCATCCATGAAGAACGCAATTCTCCATCTTCTCTTCTTGCTTCTCGTCTGGCTCCTCGTCTTGCTGTTTACGCCTTCGCTGTTGCACGCCGACGCGGGCATCCTGATTCCGCGTGACAAGGCCCAGCCGGATCCGGCAATTCTCTCCCTCGAAGAGATGGAGATCACAATTCGCATCGATAACGGCGATGCTCGCGTGTTCATACGCCAGATTTTCGCCAACCACACCGGCAAGATCGAGGAAGGGAACTACATTTTTGCTCTGCGCAGCCAGGCCACAGTTTCCGACTTCGCGGTCTGGGATGGGCCGACCCGCATTCCGGCCGTAGTTCTGGAACGCAAGCGCGCGGAGGAAATCTACAACCAGCTCAAACAGCAGGCGATCGATCCGGGATTATTGCAAATGGGTGAACGCGGATCAGAAGAGGCCAAGCGCAGCGGGGTTTTTAGCGCCCGTATCGTGCCCATCCCGCCCCACGGAACCAAGCGCCTGGAGATTGAATATCACCAGTCCATTCCGGTAGAGAATTTGAAATCTTATTTTGCCATTCCGCTGCGCCCAGACGCGTACCAGGCCCAGATGGCGAGGCACTTGCGGATTAATTTCGAACTGCACTCGGCCCATTCGACCTCGAACTTTCAGGCGGCTGCGAAGACATTTCCGTTGCAAATCACCGAAAACACTTCACACTTGGTGAAGGGACACTTCGAAGGCGAAAACGTCAATCTGGCCGAGGACTTTGTTGTGACCTACAGCCTCGACCCGGCGGACGCCGACACCGTGCAGGTGTTGACCTATCGAAATCCGGTCAGCGGACAACCCTCTCCCACTGAGACTGCGCCGGTTCGCAGCACAAATGAGCGAGGTTTTTTCGAAGCCGAAGCGCTCCTGGGTTATGGAAAAAATCCCAGTCCGGGCACGGCTGGAAACGGGGAGTCCGGTTCCCCCAAAACCCTGGTCATCCTGTTCGACACGTCTTTATCCATGCAGTGGGAAAAGCTGGAACGCAGCTATCAGGCCATGGAGGCGCTGTTGCGCACGCTCAGACCTGCTGACCGCTTCAATCTGCTGTTGTTTAACGGCCTGGTTCAATCCTTCCAGCCTTCCCCTGTTGCGGCCGATCCGGCGACCGTGCAACGTGCTCTGGATTTCGTCCGCTCCAGCAAGCTGCGCGGCGGCACCGACCTGCAGCGGGCGCTCCAGGCGGGATTACAGCAGTGTGCGGCGACCAGCGGCAGTTCGTATCTCCTTTTGCTGAGCGACGGCGGCGCCACCCGCGGACCAATTCAGAACGGCAAGCTCGCCGCCTGGTACGCGGAGACCTGGCAACGTGTGCCGACGCCTCAACGTCCGCGTACTTACATCTTCGGAGTGGGAGACGATGCCAATTTGCCGCTACTTCGTGAGCTGGCACGGCAAGACGGTCTGCTGGAAAACGTGCTCTCTACCGAACCGGTGGAATTCAAACTGAATTCGTTCCTTTCCAAGATCGGACGCAGTCCCATTGGCCAATTGCAGTTGGGCGTAACCCCGGAAGCCGCAGTGGACACGGTTTATCCATTGCAGGATTCCACCTATTCCGGTTCTCTGGCGGCCTGGGTGGGACGATATCAGGCAGCTAAAGAAAACGTCGGGTTCACAGTGCGCGGCGTGCGCGACGGCGCACCCCTGCAGATTTCCGGCAAAACCAGTTTGCCGCGCCAGGACCTCGAACATGCGCAACTTCCGAGGCTCTGGGCGCGGTCGCGGGTGGATGCATTGCTGGCAAAGATCCAACGCGATGGAGAAGACCAGGCTACCGTCGATGAAATCATCCGCCTGGCGCGTCAGTACAAATTTGTGACGCCCTACACGTCATTCCTCGCAGTGCCGCGGGCTCTGCTGCGTCCACGGGTTATCCGTCCCGGAGACCCCGTGCTGCGGGTCAAGACGGACGAATCGATTACTTCTGTGACCGCGCTGTTTCCGTTTGGCCTGGTGCAGAGGCTCCGCCATTTGTCTGGCGAAGATGTCTGGCAGACGCGCTTTCTGGCTCCTGATGACATGCAGGACGGGACCTACACCGTCCGCCTGGTTTTACGCGATCGCCTCGGCCACACTTATCGCGAGTTCAAGACGTTTGTCATAGCCAGCAAGCCACCCACGGTGCAGATCAAGCTGGATACCCGACGTTATCACCGAGGCCAGTCGGTCGATCTGAAGGTCAGCGCTTCTCAAAGTACGCGCACGCTGGTAGCGAGACTTGAAGGGGCATCGCCGGTGGCGCTTAACTGGGACGCCCGCGCCGGAGTCAACTCGGGACGACTGCAGATTCCCGAGCAGGCGATACCGGGAAATTACAAGCTTACCGTCACCGCCGAAGATATTGCCCACAACATCGGGACGCAGGAGGTGCAGATTGAAGTCCTTCCCTAGTTTGTCCCGAGCTGTGCTGCATTCCTGGCGAGGCCGGTTCCTGCGTGCATGTAGCATCTTTGTACTGGTAGGTGCAGCCGGGTGGACCGTTTCCCTTCAGGGCTCCCTCCCATCGTGGATACGCAATATCGAAGCCGGAACAGCGATTGAGGCCGCGTTCTTCCGCGCTATGTCGCTGCCGGGGGGCGATGTGCTGTTTCGCAGGCCGCCCAGTGAGACCCGCCCGGCGCTTGGCGCGTTGATCACAGCACAACCCAAGGACGCTGACCTGTATTCACTACGCGCTCTCGAAGACGAGCAGCAACTCGACTTCAGTGCGGCCGAGGCGGATTGGAAGAAGTATGTCGAAAACACTGACGCTAAGCTCGGTGCTCAAATTACTCTTGCCGACTTCTATCACCGGCGGGTGCGACCTCTGGATGAAATTAAGGCGCTTTCAGTAGTGGCGAATGCGCCCGCGGACAGTTCGGAAACTCTGGTAAATACGACTGAACAGAAGTCCTGGCGCGCCTTTGAGCGCATCTTCGGGATCATTCAAGACCAGGGTCTGGGGAAAGAGTTCTCTGTTACGCAATATCGGACGTGGCTGGTCCGGTATCCACATGAGGAGTCCCTCTATGCGCGTTTTCTGCAGTTTCTGGTGGCGCAGAAAGATTATGCGGCCTCGACACAACTGGTAGCGGACTATCAAAAGCAATTTCCGCGCGACGAAGTCTTCCCGGTAAAAGCGAAAGCCTTGCTCGAATACCAGCGCGGCTCGGTTCAACAGGGATTGGCGGTGTACGAGCAGAGTTTCCAGCCGCTCTGGGATCCGCAACTGGTCAAAAGCTATTTTGATCTGCTGGCGCAGACCCAGAGCCTGCGGAAGTTTCTTGACCAGGCACGCGCCGCCCTGAATGCCAATCCCGAAGACCTGAACGCGATGGCGCGGCTTTTCTATTACTACCAGCAGCTGGGCAATCTCGATGCAGCGCAGCAAACGGTCACTACCTTTCGCTTGCACAAAGAAGCCAGCAAATCGGAGTGGACTGGTCAGGAGCTTTTTGTCTGTGCGCGTCTTCTCGAAGACATTCACGCTTACCCGGAATCGGCCCGCTATTACTTTGCGCTCTACAACAGCAAGGGCATGAATGACGCGCAGGAGCGCGCGCTTGCCGCCCTCACCAACCTGCTGCTCACCGCTCCCGAAAGCCCGATTCGCTTGGGCAGCGGAGAGCTCTCCATGTATCACGATATCGCCACCATGGACCAGGGTCCCGGCTATCTCAACGGAATTCTCTCCCTAATCCTGAACACGACCGCGCCGGCGGCGAGGTTTTCGGAGGAGGAGCAGCGCGCAGTTCCGTATTTCCATCGCGGGCGCGCGGCCGAATTGCTGGCTCTGCTGGACACAAAATTCCCAAACTCAGCCAGCCGTCCGGAACTGCACGCCAAACTGCTGGAATTCTACGCAAACTCCAGCGAGAGTGAGGCGGTGGTTCAAGGCGGACATGACTTTCTCTCAAGTTTCCCAAACGCTCCTCAGCGTACCGACGTTGCATTGCTCATGGCCGACGCATACGCGCGTACCGGAAAATCGCAGGAAGAATTTGCCATTTACGACTCCGTTCTGCAGGAACTTGCGGCCAAAGCACAGAATGTGCCGTTGGGAAAAGGCGTCGCGCACGCGGATGGAGCAGGTGATTATCAACGCGGAACCTTCCAGAACAGTTCGAACGCCGAAAGAGAGGAAGAACTCGCGGACGCGCGAAGGCTTGCGGGGCAGTCGGGCAGCCAAGCATTCCAAGTGGGGCGGACCGCGGCTGCGACCCAGGGCGGGGCGCGGTCACCGGAATATTCGCGAGAACTGGAGCGCTACCTGGCCCGGCTGGTGGAGTTGAAGCGGATCCCCGAAGCGCTGGCTGTGCTTCGACACGAGATTGACCGGAACCCGGATGATCCCGGCCTATACGAACGTCTGGCGATTTTTCTGGATCAGAACCGACTGGGTGCCGAACAGGAGGAAATCTACAAGCGAGCGATGGCGCACTTTCCCGATCGCTCCTGGTACGACAAACTGGCGCGCTTCTACCTGCGCTATAAGAAGGATGCCGAGTTCGAGAGTCTGACCCAGGAGGCCGTGAAGACCTTCAGTGGCACCGAGCTGGAACGGTATTTTGAGAACGCCGGATACGGCGGCACCCCGACCCTCTATTTGCGATTGAACCAGTATGCAGACCACCGGTTTCCTCACAACCCGGTTTTCGTTCGCAATCTGCTGAACGCGTATCACGATTCCCACACGTATAACGATGCAGCCTGGCAATCGGTCTTGCGCCAGCATTGGTTTGAGGAAGCCGACCTGCGCAGCGAGTTCTTCGAATATCTTTCGTCGCGCGGACAACTGGAATCCGAAATGAGCGAGCTGCGGCAAACTGTTTTACCTACAGACCAAGGCCAGTGGGACCGGTTCGTTGTTACGAATCCGGCAGCGGGAGAGTTTCTGGCGCAGGCTGACCTGTGGCGATCGCATTTTGAAGATAGCGCGCCGGTACTTCAGGCACTGGCAGTACATTATCCGGCCGACTTTGAGACCGGGCGTACCGCCTCCGCTGTGTATCGGTCGCTGGCGTACTTCGAACCGGAAGACACAAATACCGCAGTCAAGATTGAAGGCAATCTGCTGCAAGCAGATCCGGGCAACACGGAAATCATGTCCCGGATCGGCGATATTTACGCCGACCGTGATCTGTTCGGCAAAGCCGCTCCTTACTGGGATCGTATTCCGAAGGTTGCTCCTGGGCAGTCCAGCGGATATCTGGAGGCCGCCAGCATTTATTGGGACTACTTCGACTTTGATAACGCCCTCCGCCTGCTGAATGAGGGCAGAAAAGAACTTGGTGACGACAATTTATACAGCTACGAAGCCGGTGCTATATACGAAAACCAGCGCGACTATCCTGGCGCAATCAATGAATACGAAAAGGGTGCGCTGGCCGGAGGGGCAGGTTCTCTTGCCGACATAAGACTGCTCGAGCTGGCCCGCAGGCCGAAGTTCCGAGACCTGGTTGATCAGGAAACTTCCAAACTTGTTACCTCGACGAGCCCTCCCATGCCCGTCGTGAATCTCCGGGTCAGGGTGCTGGAAGCGCAGGACCGCAAACAGGAGATGGAGACCTTCCTGGACTCGGTGATCAGCAACACGACGTCGATCGGGCAGGCGGAAGAAATTGAAGTTCTGGGGGAACAGAAATCGCTGGAATCGGTGCGCCAGCGCGCGCTGGAGAAACAAGCTGCGCTCACGGTTGACCCGGTCAACCGCATGCAACTGCGCTACCGGCTGGTTCAGTTGTATGAAAGCCGTAAGGATTTCCAGTCTGCACAACGGAACATTGAAGCCTTGTACCACGAGAATTCCAAGATTCTCGGAGTTGTCCGCTCAACCGTGGATTTTTATTGGCGAATGAAGATGTACCCGCAGGCGATCACGGTGCTACTGCAAGCGTCGAAAGACGCATATCCAGAGTTGGGCAAGCAGTTTGCCTTTGAGGCGGCGCGTAAGTCCACCGAAGCGGGCCAGTATCAGCAGGCACGGGATCTGTTGGCCAGGCTTCTGAACGATTCTCCCTATGACGGCCAATATCTGGCTGCGATGGCGGATATCTACGCCCAGGCCGGCGATGATCGGGGTTTGCGCCAGTTCTATCTGGACAAGATCGCGCTTTTCCGCAACGCGCCGTTCTCCGGTGACGAACGTAAAACGCGAATTGCCACGCTGCGTCGCGGGCTGATTCCTGCGCTGACCCGGATGAAAGACTACGCCGGAGCCGTGGATCAGTACATCGAACTGATCAATAATTTTCCCGAAGACGAGGGCCTGGTGACCGAAGCCGCTCTGTATGCTCTTCGTTACCAGCGGCAGCAGCAACTGCTGGACTTCTACGCCAAAACAGCTGTTCAATCGCCGCGTGACTATCGATGGCCGATGGTGCAGGCGCAGATGCAGACCAACCTCGAACAATATCCCGCGGCGATTGACAGTTACGGCAAGGCCATCACGATCCGGCCGGACCGGGTTGACTTGCGAGTGGCGCGTGCCGGACTGGAAGAACGCCTGATGCGCTTCGATGACGCGGTCACTGATTACGAGCGCGTCTATCAGTTGGCCTACAAGGATCCAAAATGGATGGAGAAGGTCGCAGAGGTTCGAGCGCGTCAGGGACGCACGGACGATGTGCTCGCGGCGCTGAAAGCCGCGCTAATCGATGGGACTCCCGAGAACACTGGGAAATACTTCGAGGTTGCGCGACGCCTCGAATCGTGGGGAATGGTATCTCAAGCAAGAAGTTTCGCGGAACAGGGAATCAATACGGCCGGTGCCGATTTCCTGGCGACGGCGGAGCAGCAGTCGGGAGCGAAGCTTTACGCCCGCGTCATGACCCGTCTCCGGCAGCAAGAGAAAGCCTACTCCACATTGCAGACCGCACTCTCTGCGGCATCGTCGGCTCTCCCGGTGATCAAGGAGCAGGTGGCCAAAGAGGGTATCGCTGCCATCACTGACAGAGAGTGGCGTGAACGGACCCAGGAAAACCGTGTCAGGATCGCCCGCGAGGGCATGCGTGCCGCCCTGAGCGAAATGGGAAATACGGTGGCCGCCTATTTCACCCCCGAAGAGAAAGTTGCCTTCGCCAAATCTGCGGAAACGAAGCGGGCTGGAATGAGCCTGGCAGATCTAGGCGCTTTTGCTGTCCCACTGGCGCAAAGTGCGGGGTTGGCTGAGCTGGAAGCTCGCTGGCGGTATGAGTTGATGATGGAGCCGGGAGTGATTTCCGGGGTCCGGCTTGCGCCAATGCAGCCGTTTGTGGAGTTGCAGCGACGGCGTTTGAAGTTCGCGGAGCTGGGATCTCAGCTAGATAAATTCCTGCCCAGGATCGAGCCGCCACTGCGTGACTCAGTCTGGATCGCCGCTGCCGAAGCTTATCGCTCTGCCGGCGATCTGGAAAATGAGTTGCGGGTTCGTGCCAGCATGCCGTTTGGCACGGGGGGACACGAGCAGCAGATTCGTCTTCACCAGCTGCTTTTGGCCCGCAATCCGCAGGAACTGGTGAAGCGGGCGTCATACTGGACAGGCGCCGGGCAAGACGCTGCCGACTATCTGGTAAGCAACGGAGATGCGGCGTTGGCGCATTCGTTGGTTTCGTCTCGCGGCCGGATTCGTCCGCCAGTGTGGTCCAAGTCATACAACGCGCTGGTCGGGCTTTATTTCGCGGAACGAACACCTGAGGTCAATGGCGCTTTCCTGGCCGCTCTCGGAGATGACACCATCGGCGAGCGCCTGACGAAACCTGTAGACCGGACGCAACAACTGGCGGGAAACATTTGGTTCTACTACGGATCGCGCTACGGTGAATACATTGGCGTGACCAAACAGGGCAATCCGGAAGACTTCATTCCTGCCGTCCTGGAACAGAGCCCGGCAAGCGCCTCGGGATATCTGGATGTTGCCGACTACTACGTCGACAGTGGAGACATTGCCCACGCCATTGCTGATTATCAGCACACTTTGGAGTTGGAGCCGGGACGAGCCGATGTTCACGATCGCCTGGCGATGGCTTATTACAAACAAAGTGCGCGTGCCGAGGCCATTGCCCAATGGAAACAGGTCTTCGCAATTCTGGCGCAACAGGTAAACAGCGCTCGTGTCCCGGAGAGCTTCTGGACGGATTTTTCGCGCGCATGCAATCACTTGCGCACCCGGCGACTGTTTGGCGACCTGAAGCCTGATGTCGAGGCGCTGCTGCGCGGCTACCTGCAGCACAACGGCAATTATCGCTCCAACGCGCTGCTGCACAGCGCTTACGTTGCGATCGGTGATCCCGTGGCCGCGACGGCCTGGCTTCTGGACTTAGCCGCAGCCGCCCATGATCCCAGCGCCGTGCTGGGCGACGTTGTGGAGGCATCCTGGATTCCGCTGACGCAACGTGCGCCGATCTATCAACGCATCCTGGAAGCAAAGCAGGAAGCAGTTTTGAAGGCGGAAGGAATCGAAAAAGAAAACGCGCAACAGGTGCTGCGTTCGTGGCAGGTGCGATGGATCAATTATCTGGTTACCACAAAGCAATATTCCCCGGCAGGCGACGCCATAGCTTCGCTTTCCAATGACACCCGAATCCTGGAAGCGGCGGCAATTGTTCCCCTTGAACTGCAGGTTGCGGCGCAGGTCGGTAGTCTCGATTCCGGCAGTCTCGATTCGAAGATTGACGGCTATCGCGCCGACCCCCAGACTGCGCCCTCTTCAGACGTACTGCGGGCGGCTGCCCGGCAGCTCTTCGAGGCCGGAGACAAGCAATCGGCGCGCAAGGTGCTGGAGTATGTCTTTGCTCGGGAGATTGACGAGCACAAGCTGGTGGCCGCCAATTTCCTTGGCCTGGCCGAAATCCGCATTGCAGCCGGAGACACTCCTGGTGCCGTGGAACTGCTGCGCCGCCTGGTTGTAGTCGTTGGCAATCCATTTGAAAATCTGGATCCTGCGGCCACCCTTCTGGAGAAGACCGGACACAACGCCGAGGCGATCGAGTTTCTTGAACAACTGGTCAAGTCGGCGCCGTGGGAAGCCGCCTACAGGTTGCGCCTGGGAAAGGCGAAAATTGCGGCGGGCCAGGATGCGAACGCAGCCCAGGATGCACTCACCGTCATCGCCTCGAGCGCCGAAAGTTCCTACAACATTCGGACGCAGGCAGCGATAGCGTTGGTCGGGATTCAGCGTCAGGTTGAACTGGGCAGCAAGGAACTGAACCTTCTGGCCGGAGGCGAGAGGGAAATGTCTGCTTCCGCTGCGGATCAACCGTTTTTCTACGAAGCTCGGCTCAGGGCGGCACAGATCGCCTCCGACTCGCGCGTTAAAGTGCAACTGCTCGCGAACGCGCTGGCGGATACTCCGGCTCGCGACGACGCCCGCATCCCGTTGTTCCTGGCCGCAGCCAGCACAAAGTCTGATGAATTTGCCCACGGCGCGGTTGAGCCCCTACTCGGCCAGCAGCTGTTCAGCCGGGTTGCACCAGTGGCCCACAACGACGAAGAGATCATCGGCTCTGACGATGGCGACGCCGAACAATTGGAACAGCCTGCCGAGGCATCCGCCGGACTCAAGCTGCCGATTGCGCAACAAGCCAAGGTGGCGTGGACTCTGAGTGAAGTGCTGATCCGGCTTGACCGCCTGGACGAGACGCTCCCCTACCTGCAAACGGCGCACCGGCTGGAAAAGGCGCCGGCCCGACGCGAACAGATCGGCCAAGCGATCACGGACGTACGCGCGCGGTTGCGCCGCCAGCAGCTCAATGCAGCGCGACAGCCGATTCTGCACGAAGCGCTGGAGCAGGACCGCCTAGTTCGTCCACGATTGCTGGCCCGCGCTGCACCACCAGCCAAACCTTCGGCCAAAACGGCGAAGGCTAACCCGGTTAAGGAAGGAGTGAAGCAATGAAAAAAACAGTTGTGATCCTCCTTCTGATTGCGCTGATTGCCGCAGTCAGCGTGGGCCTGGGCTGGACGGCCCACCAGACAACCGCTGCCGTCAAACCGCCACTTTCCAGGTATGTACCGTCCGGGTCGCTTCTATATCTTCAGGCCAAGGATTTTTCGTCTTTACTTTCTGACTGGAACCGATCGCCGCAAAAGGCGGGATGGCTGAGGAGCAGCAACTATGAGGTGTTTTCTCGCTCCCGGCTCTTTCTCCGCTTGCGAGATGCCGCCAAACAGTTCGCCTCCGCCGCCGGGCTCCCGCCGGATATGGATTTTCTTTCGCAAGTGGCAGGGAGCCAGAGTGCGCTCGCGCTCTACGACATCGGCAAACTGCAGTTCCTCTACATCACGCGCCTGCCATCTGCGACTTCGATGCAGACCCAACTTTGGCAAACACGTGCGAAGTTCGAGACTCGCAATGTGGGTAACGCAACGTTTTATGTGCGGCACGATCCAGAATCAGAACGGGAAGTGGAATTTGCGGTCAGCGGAGACTATCTTCTGCTGGCAACACGTGAAGACCTGATGGCCGGCGCCCTTCAGTTGATAGCGGGAAGCAAAGACCATAACATCGAAGCCGAGCCCTGGTGGTCGCAGTCGGTAGCTGCGGCTGGTGCCGTTGGGGATCTGCGCATGGTGCTGAATCTCGAGAAGATTGTACCCGGCCCATATTTCCGATCCTACTGGGTGCAACAGAATATTACGGACATGAAGCAATACACCGTGGCAGTTTCTGATTTGTTTCGCTCCAGCCCGGAATATCGCGAAGAACGCGTCCTGCTGAAGAAGGCTGCCGGCGGCGTCACATCCGCAAGTGTGCCCGGCGACCTTAGCGACCTGATCGGCCTGGTTCCGGAAAAAGCCGACTCCTACCAGGCGGAACATTGCTCGTCGATCGAATCCTGTTTCGATCCTCTGGAGACCAAGATTCTGGCGCCGCATCTCGGACCCGCTCGTCCAGAGCAGCTCGCGCCTCAGGCGCAGCTGACGCCGGGTGTGACCGGCTCAAGTTCGGACCTGGAGACACGAATCGACGAACCTCCCACGCGCCGCTTGCCCGGTGATGATGGGTCCTCGCAGTTGAAGCAGATTCTGCAAAAGAACCAGGTCCGCGCCGTTCTCCAGGTGCAGTCGACCGAGCGGAGCAGCGACGGCGTGTTTGTAAGAATTCACTCTGCCGTCGTCCTGGCTGGAGGCTCCGCTTGGGACGAAGCCGCTGTGCGAGCGGCGCTCACCAATTTCGTGCGGCCAAATCTAACCGCCAGCCAGCTGGGGGTGAGCTGGAGACAGGCGAACGGCTACTACGAGTTCGACGGCCTGCAACCGCTGTTGGCTGCAGTGCGCGGGAAGTATCTAATAGTGTCTGACGATCCCGCATTGATCAGCAGCATGTTGTCCAATACGAGCCGGAAACACGACACGCAGCCCGCCGTTTTTGCGGCAGGGTTCAATCACAAACTCGAGAAAGAAAACTTTCACCGTTTCACCGCGCTAGTCGATCGACCGGACGCAACCCCTTTCGGAGCTCCCGGAAACCAGCGTCAGCCGCAGTTCTTTTCGGAGAATATTGCCAGCTTGAGTGAAACGCTGGGCGAAGTGTCCTCGGAGAACATCGTGGTTCACGACGCGGGCGACAAGGTTTTACAGACGGTTACCTATCAATGGTCGCATTAGGGAAGCTCGTCGCCTCGCTGTTTCTTGTGACGCTGGCCCTGGCTTCAGCCGGCAGCCAGCCTGTTCCCGCTACGGACGCAGAGAACGCGGTGGGAAAAAATCCGTTGTTTGCGCAATCAGCGGCGCAAATATTACAGCGCGACTTCCAGAGCCGCGACGTCTCGTTCCTCTTCTTGGATGCTCACACTGGAACCGTCCTGGCCTCCCGGTGGGATAACCCGGACCAACCGATCCCGCTCGGTTCGCTGATCAAACCTTTCGTCGCCCTTGCTTACGCAGAAGAACATCAATTCCGATATCCGACTCACGACTGCAAAGGCAAGTCCGGCGGCTGCTGGCTGCCTCGTGGACACGGAGAGATAGATATCGTTTCGGCGGTCGCCGACTCATGCAATTCGTATTTCCGGATGCTGACCGCAAATATGACCAGCTCCGAAGTCGTCCCCGCTGTGGGCAGATTCGGATTAGAACCACCCGTAGCGGATCTATCGGGTACGGACCTGATTGGTTTGGGAAATCGCTGGCTCATTTCGCCACTTCACATGGCGCGTGCATACGTGGAGTTGAATCGCCGTCGCGATCAGCCGGGAGCTCGCGAAGTGGTCGCCGGAATGGCGCAGTCCGCGCGAGAGGGCACGGGGTTGGAGGTCGACCGTGCCTTGAGGCACTCAAGCGCCCTGGTCAAGACCGGGACCGCGGCCTGTACACATCGCGCGCATGCTCCGGGAGATGGCTTTGTCGTCGCACTGGTGCCGGCCGAGCAACCCGAATTCCTGCTGATGGTTCGCGTACATGGGGTTCCCGGAGCAAAGGCAGCCATCACAGCCGGACGCATGTTGAGCCGGATCGAGGAGTGACGGCGAGTGTCTCTCAAACTCAAGTGGTTGACTCTTGTTCTTCTGGCAACCCAGGTGGTCTGCGCACAGGACGTGCGCATTGGAGTACTCGGACTCTTCCACACTGATCAACTCACGATGCGAGCCTCGCCCGCGGAGGCACTAGTCGTCCAAACGAGCGCAGGCAACCACAAAGATAAAGACACCTTCATCCTGGAAAGAAGCAACGGCAAGGACGCCGCCATCATTACGGCGTCCGGCGATGAACTGATACTGCGAATCGGCGATCAGTCGGTCCGTACGTCTGCGATTCGCGCTGCGAGCCGCAGTGAGGGCGTCACTGATTTCGCCCTTTCCATCCCTGGGAAAATCGACCGCCGATACCGTGGAGTGCTGGAAGTGAAATCTATCTCCGGCATTCTGGTTCCAGTTGTCACCATGGACCTGGAGAACGCAGTCGCCTCTGCCGTGCAAGCGGAAAGCGCGCCGGATACTCCGTTGGAAGCATTGAAGGCTCAGGCAGTGGCTACCCGTTCTTACTTCGTTGCGGCACGAGGACGTCATCACGATTTCGATTTTTGCGACACTACTCACTGTCAGTTTCTCCGGGAACCACCGGCTCCCGACAGCAATGCCGCCCGAGCCGCCTTCGGCACCCGGGGTCTGGTGCTGGCTTATCGAGACCGGACGGTTGCTGCGATGTTCAGTCGGAGCTGCGGAGGGCGCACACGCACGCCCCAGGAAATCGGCTTGCCTGGCCAAGGCTATCCCTACTTCGCCGTGGCCTGTGAATACTGTTTGCGACATCCATCACGTTGGAGCCGCTGGGTGGCGCAATCCGAAGCCGGTGACTTGTTTAAAGGTGGAGAGCCTTCGCGCCTGGAAATCGATCGCCGCCTCGGCTGGGACGCGGTGCCCAGCAACAATTTCATCGCGCGCAACGACGAGCACGGCACAGTTTTGGAAGGGGTCGGCCAGGGACACGGGATTGGCCTATGTCAGGCGGGAGCGAAGGCCATGGCACAAGCCGGCAGCGGCTTTCATGCAATTCTCGATCATTACTATCCGAACACTACTCTCATCAGCGTTGAGCAAATGCAACTTGTGTCTAACAAATAACTGCAAGGGCGACGAAGTCGGCAGCTACCTGGCTATGGTAAGGTGATCGCGGTCAGGCCTGCGATTGAAGTCATCAGGTACGGTCATCTGACGTTGCGCTCGCAGCCTTGACGACGAACCTTCTTGAGCTGATCTTTTGGACCCTGTCAAACCTCGGCAACTGCTCGGCGTGTTCGACGCCACCATGATCGTCATGGGCGGCATCATTGGGTCCGGTATCTTCATTAATCCCTATGTGGTCGCCCTGCGAGTTCATACGCCTTTTCTGATCCTCGGGGTGTGGCTTCTCGGCGGCGGTCTTGCCCTGCTGGGCGCGTTCATCTGGGCGGAACTGGCGTCACGCTTGCCGGGAGCCGGTGGTCAGTACCTTTATCTGCGTGAAGCCTACCATCCGTCGGTTGCATTCATTTACGGATGGGTCTTGCTGCTGGTGACGCAGACCGGAGGCATGGCAGCCGTAGCAGTCACGTTTAGCCGCTACTATCGCGAGATCACGGGCTTGTCGGCCGGAGACGGGACGATCGCGGCCGTGACGCTGATGGCCCTGACTGTCATCAACTGTTTTGGAGTTCGCGCGGGAAGCAACGTGCAAAGCGCGCTGATGCTCCTCAAGGCCGCTGCAATCGCGGCGATGGTTGGGGCAGGAATTCTGTGGGGCGGGGGCGCGGTGCAGCCTTTGCCATTGCTGGATCGCCCGGTCTCGTTGGGACTTGGAAGCGCCATCGGCGCTGCCATGATTCCCGTGGCTTTCGCCTACGGTGGATGGCAGACCGCCAGCTTCGTGGCGGGCGAGATGCGTGATCCGCGACGCGATCTTTCACGTGGGCTAATAGTGGGAGTGATTGGGGTGGTGGTGCTCTATCTCGCGGTCAATTTTGTTTGCCTGCGCGTGCTCGGCCCCGCGGGGCTGGCTGCGACTCGCATTCCTGCATCTGCGGTGATGCGCAAGGCGCTGGGTGAGCGTGGTGCGCAATGGATTGCGCTCGGCATCGCAGTTTCCACGCTGGGTTTTCTGAGCCAGGGAATTCTGACCGCGCCGCGGGTTTACTACGCCATGGCCCGCGACGGCCTCTTCTTTAAGAGCGTTGGCTGGCTGTCTCCGAAAACCGGAGTCCCAGTGGTGGCCATCGTGTTGCAAGGCGTGACTGCCACGGTGATTGCTCTCTCGGGACGCTACGAGCAGATTTTGAACTACGTTACCTCCGTGGATTTCATTTCTTTTGGGCTGACTGCCGCATCGTTGTTTGTCTTCCGGCGGAAGGATTCGTCGTCGCACGCGCTTTACCTTGCGCCCGGCCATCCCTACACCACAGGTTTATTTGTCGCAGCCTGTGCCGCCATCGTGATCACGACCGTCGCCACGTTTCCTGAAAACTCAGCCTTCGGCCTGATTATTCTGCTGGCGGGCATCCCGGTATATTTGTACTGGAGCCGCGGTGCGCGGCCGGTTCCACCTCAAGCCGACCTATGAGACAGCGACATTCCGACTACATGCTGTGGGCCAAGACTCAGGGCCGCGCCCGGTTCAATCTAGCGACCAGCGGCGTGGGCGCGTTTCCGCTGCGCGATCTTCCAGTCGCGATCGAGCAGTTGGAAATCAACGGCGACAGCACTTACGGCTACGCACCCCTGCAGAATGCGATCGCCAAGAAAAGTGGAGCAGATCCGGACTGCGTGGTCGCCGCCGCGGGCACCTCGATGGCCAATCATTTGGCGATGGCTGCTCTGATCGACCCGGGTGACGAGGTGCTGATCGAGCAGCCTACATATGAACTGATCACTTCCACCGCCCTATACCTGGGCGCGGCGGTTAAGCACTTTGCCCGGACTGAAGAAAGCGGATTCGCACTTGATCCCGCCCAAATCCGTCGTGTGATGACGCCCAAGACCAAGCTGATTGTTCTGACCAACCTGCACAATCCGAGCAGCGTTTTGGCTTCAGATTCTGTGCTGCGCGAGGTCGGCGATCTGGCTCGCAGCGTGGGAGCGCGTGTGCTGGTCGACGAGGTTTATCTTGACGCAGTTTATGTCGACACACCGAAGGCTTCGTTTCATCTGGGCCCGGAGTTTGTCGTAACCACCAGTTTGACCAAGGTGTATGGCTTGAGCGGCCTTCGTTGCGGATGGATTCTGGCGGAGCCTGATTTGGCGCGCGCCATGTGGCGGCTGAACGACCTGTTTGCGTCCATTCCCGCTCATCCTGCCGAATTGTTGAGCGTCATCGCGTTCGAACATTTGGGTGCGATTCGCGAGCGAGCCCGCAAGGTGGTGGACGCTGATCGAGCCTTGCTGGGCGCATTTCTTTCCCGTCAGAATGCGGTTTCAGCGCCGCGCACCGGATTTGGTACGACAGCGATTCTGCGTCTGAACCATGGCAACGTCGAACAGTTTCTTGCCCGATTGCGTGCGGAATACGAAACCACGGCGGTGCCGGGACACTTTTTCGGCTTGCCAAACCATTTTCGTATCGGCATGGGCGTAGACACCGAAATGTTTCGCGAAGGACTGGCCAGAATCGAGCGCGCTCTCGGCACATCCGAATAGCCGAAGCACGCCGATACCGAGGACTTTGGGGAAGGCAGGGTCGGAAGGAGCGTTGACAGGGGCCGCCGAGAGGCACGCCGGGAGGGCATCCGAAGAGGGCACTCCGAGAGTACACGTTGGGGAGGGCACGACTTCAGTCGTGCCGCAAATCCATCGGAAATATCGACGGCTTTAGCCGCGGCGGTTTGCTCGTTCGCACTGCAATCTTGCCGAGCTCTCTCGAACCCTTCTCGCGCTCGGCCCGGCGGGCAAGATGCCCACCGGTCAGCCGGCGGGACGCCGGCGCCACGAGGACCCTTACTTTGCCGGATATTCCTTGGTGTTCCCCGTGCGTGAATTGAACACTGCGAAGCTTCCGTTGGGTTGCACTGTCAGTTTCAGATAATTGGCCGCATCCGGACCCTCTGGATTGGCTATGAATTCCGCCGCCACGTTGTGCGCGGCACCACCTTCGTCGGAAAAATGCAATTGCCAAAGATCTTCGAGTCCGGGAGATTTATGAATAATGCCCCACGTCGAGGGAGTCCCGCCTTTTTTCGCCCCATTGTCCATAATGGCCACGCGCGGTTTGATCCCGTACACCAGAGGCGGGCTGCTGCTCTGCGACCATCCATGGTGCGAGACGATATAAATATCGATTTTGCCCAGCTTGTTGATGGGACACATTAACTTCAGTTCCTGATCGTGGGTCAGGTCGCCCAGGTCCAGCAGTCGCAGCTTACCGAAAGTAATGAGTGTGCCCAGCGAACGGAAGTTTTCTGTTTTATCCACCGGATATTGCTCAGCGTCCTTGCAGCTTGCGTTGTCCTGGCCCGCTCCGGGCAGCGGATGATTGATCAGTTCGCCGTCCGAACTGATTACCTCGACCCGCATGCCGCGAACGGGGAGAATGTCTCCCGGTTTGGCGATCAGGCGCTTGAATTTTCCGGTCGCCAAAACCTTCTGATAGGCCTCCCAGATCGCTACCGTGGGCGCGTCCGTCGCTTCACGGTTGGGACCGTGGTCGATAAGCGTTCCCACTGGAATTCGCGCCGTGAGCTGCGGCACCCCGCCGCCATGATCCTCGTGATAGTGGGTGATCAGTACGTAGTCGATCTGACTGATCCCCGCCAGTTTCGCGGCTGCGGCGATGCGCTCTGCGTCACGGGCATCATAGCCCGGCCAGCCGGTGTCGATCAGCAGCGATTGATGCGCCGGGGTTACGAACAGCGTGGCCTGTCCGCCTTCAACATCGATGAAATAAACCTGCAGCGCCTTATGGTCCGGTGACGCCGGCGCAGCCCATGCCGTGGTCAGCAAGCAAAGAGCCAGGCATAGGCTCCATCCAACTCCTGGCATTCGAAAACAACGATGTGTCTGCGGGTCACAGCAGGGCAGAGTGCGGGGCATTATTGGGTCTCCTGGATTGTGTTATTGCCGATATTGCCACAAGGACGATCAATCCAATCGCTTTTCCGGTCAAGAATGCGCGCAAGAGCCTTACGGACGATTCCAAAAACTGCCCAGGGAAAGCCGCAGCCTCACGCCACCTTTTTCGTCAAAGGCAAGAATCAGGCCGGTCAGACCCAACGGAGTCGGCATCAGGATTCCAACCGAGGTACCCTGATGAGTCTGCCAGCCCTGGGAGCCAAGATCGAGGCGAGCTCCTTCATACCAGCTCGCCAGAAGCGGGCGGAACGCGACATTTGAAGGATTCAGCCCACGATAGATCAATCCGCCTCCGCCGGCCAGGGCAGAGTTTGCGTGAAACTCCTGATAGCGATAAGCGTCCAACTGACCAAGTCCCCCCAGGGTGAACTGATCGTAGAATGTGAGCTTGCGCCCAAAACTGCTGTCTGCCACTCCAACAGCAAACACGGAAAACTTTTTCGTGACCGGTTGGAAGTGGTCGAAGTTGGCTTGCAGATAGGGATAGGAATGATTGCGGAAGCTCCATCCCATCGATCCATTGATGCGTGTGCCCCGATTTGGAAGCTGTCCCGAATCCTGGGTGTTGAATATCAAGACCGCTTCCGGATTGATAAATGGCGTATTTTGCGATGTTACATTGTCGACGGTCACCGGTTTGCTGTAGCTGTCATATCCTGTCTGGAAGCCAACGCGCGCTTGGATGTACCGCCAGGTCCCCGTGCCCAGGTAAAACGAGCCTGCCACTCGATCGCGGGCAAAGTCAGCTCGCTCTGATCCTTCGTAAATCGAATTGTGCTGGCGCTGCACCACGAAGCCTGGAGCCACAAAAAAGGAAGTGCCATCGAACGAGTGATAGTACTCGAAGCGGGCCCCGGGGTCGTATCCAATCGAGAGATTGGTGAGAAACCGGGACTTGTAGGCGTCTTTCGAAATGCTCGTGGTGCTGAGTTGAAGCGTGGCTCGACCCGGTTCGCCCGTCGAAATCTGGTAGAACACTGTGGGTCGAAGCAGCAATTCACGGTCGGGGCGGCGCTGGAGTTCGATGCGATACCCCTGCGGTTGGTCCGCTTCATTCTGCCAGGTATAAAACGCGCCGGGCAGGCTGGTCGCGGCCGTCAGCCCGGTCAGACTGGTCTCAAGTGTCTGTTCCGACACCGGGTTGCGTGACAGTTTGTGTGCGAGTTCGTGGCTGGCATTTTGCTGTATGAATGACTGCGGAGACCGCACTGCAACCACACGGCCTGAATCTGGAACCGCGTGCCGCCGGGCATTTTTGGCGCGGACGTATTCGTCCCACTCCTCCGGTGAAACGGCCAGTTTCTCGAGGGCCCGCGCATTCCGTTGTGCCGCCTGGTATCCACTTTGAATCACACTCTTGGTCTCGTCAAAATCCAGCAACCCGACGTTACGCGCGGGAATTTCTACCACTACATCGGCCAGCTTGACGTTGCGGCGCTCATTTTGCAGCACTGCAACGCTTACTGACTGCTTCAAAATGTTCGCGAGGCTGGTCAACTGCTTCGCATCGACCGCCGCACCCTGAAGCACCACGGCGATCACCACGTCCGCGCCCATCTCGCGCACCACATCCGTGGGCAGGTTATTGACCAGCCCGCCGTCAATCAGCACATGCCCCTTCCAATCCACCGGAGTGAAAATGGCGGGCAGCGCCATGGTCGCGCGCATCGCTGTCGCCAGAGATCCGTCCTGCAGCACAAAGGGGTCTGCGGACACCAGATCAGTGGCAACACAGCGGAAGGGAATCGGGAGATCGTCGAACCTTCGAAGAGCAGAGTAGCCGACCGTCTCGCGGCTCAGTAGCAAGGCAAGTTGCTGGCCGGGATTGATCCCGGCAGGAAGAGAAAGCCCCTTGCCAAAACGAAAGGTATATTCTCCCGTGATCCGGTCCCAATCCTGCTTCTCTACCGCAGGGCGATCCGCAAACTTGGGAGACGAACGCAGGAAATCCTCCCACGGAGCGTCGTTCGCAATCTTCTCCAGATCCGCCGCTGTGCGTCCGGTGGCATAGATCCCCGCGACCAGCCCGCCCATGCTCGTCCCAGCCACGCGGTCCACCGGAATATGGTGCTCTTCCAGGAATCGAAGCACCCCAACATGAGCCAGTCCAAGCGCACCTCCTCCGCCGAGCACCAGGCCCACTCGCGGCCGGTGCTGTTGCGTGGCTTCTTGTGCTTGTACGGAATATTTGAGCGAAAAAATAATCAGGATGGCGGCAAGTGAAAGTTTCAAAAAGTTGATTTGCATTTCGTGCGATCCAGAACCCATTCTCATATTGTCATGGATGCGGGAAAGCAGGGGATGGGAAATAGATGCCTTACGATTTTCTTCGCGTTCTCGTGGTAGGGCTCTGCGATCTCTGCGGTTAAAAGCTTTTCTCCTCTCCAGAGGTGCGAACGCGCGAAGGAGCGTTGCCGCATGCTGCCCGGAAGAAGTCCGCCAGCTTCTGGTGCGCTGCAGCCCAGACTACTTCTTGAGCAGAGCGTCAAGCCCGGCCTGCGCGATGGCTTCATCGATCTCAGACTTAGCGCCGCTGGCGGCAATACCGCCGAGGGTTTGGCCGTCCACCTGAATGGGTAGCCCGCCCTGATTGGGGAAAAAGTCCGGAAAAGCCAGGGCCTCAACGTTGCCTTTTTTCATGGTCTCGGCGCCCTCCCTCGACGGAGCGCGGTAGAACGCAGCATGCCGGGCTTTCTTCTGCGCCCATTGGATGGTGTTGAGCGAGGCAGCGTCCGCTTTCTGGAGAAAAAGCAGGTTACCGCTTTCATCCACAATGCAGATGGTCACCTCAACATTCTGCTTTTTAGCTTCCGCCTCCGCCCCCGCGACCATGGTCTTGATAGCAGCAAGGTTCAAATACTTCTTGCTCGGCAGATCAGCGGCGGAAGACGTCGCCGCCAGTAGACTCAACATGACAGCCAGTAGTTTTAACATGCGCGGCATGCTATCAGTTGCGTTTCCAGTTTTCCAGATGAAACAAAGATAGCCAGCGAACAGCTCTGACTGAGCCTGTCGCTCGCTGCGATATCGACAATGCGAAGGCCGGAAAACCAATGGTGCCCGGGGACGGAATTGAACCGTCACGCCCCTTTCGGGGCCCGGGATTTTAAGTCCCGTGCGTCTGCCAGTTTCGCCACCCGGGCAATGAGGAATAGCTACAGCATTGTACAGAACTTAGGACAGGCAACGGGTGCGCGCGGGGCTGAAATGAACATCGGTGTCAGTTAGATCTCTGGGCGGAACGGTCACTTCGCCGAGTCAGCGGAAGATTCTGTGTCGATCTCCTTCAACCTGTCCAACTCGGTTTTCAACGGCGGGCTATGGTTGGTAGTAGTTGCTTCCTCATTGGGCAACTGTGCGACGTATCTGGCGGGGACAACTTGTTTCAGCACCCGTTTCCAAACCCTCTTCGCGAGCCCCAGACGGGATAGCGTTGTTAATTTAGCTGCAGGTACGGCAAGCGCTGTCGACTCGGGAGCGGCGCCTATTTCTAGTGGAGTTCCTGCGTTGCTGTCCTCCTGGGAAACGGGGAGTGCATCGACTGAGTCCTCGCTGTCTGACGCGTGTCCGAGTTGGACCTCGGTGGTTTCATCTGCTCCGGTAGAGATTTCCCGTTCCTCACTGCGCCTCAATCCGGTCTGCGCGACAAAAATCGAACATTCGTTGACAACGCTTGCGATCAACTCCAGATCTATGACACAAGCAGTTGAAAATGAACGTTTCTCTTCGAAAATGAATTCCATAGCCGCTGAAACGTCTCGGCCGTGAAATATCGGCACAATAATCAACGACCCAACGCCTTCAGCACGGAAGGTGTCACCGAAAAGTGGATGTCTCTGAGCGTCCCGCAATTGCAGCGCTCCACCTGTTCCAATACATGACTGAAAGAACTTTGCGCTTAAATCCAGGCCCTCCATGGTGACACCGATTCCCGTCCGGGCAGGGTAGATGACAGCATTCTCCCGCAGCACTCCAATCGCCATTCCACAACATCGAGAGACCGGCTGGATTCGGGTCAACACCAAGTCGATCGCCGACTTCAGATCAAAACCCTGCTCTCTGATCGCGTCTCGCATGGCTGCAATGGCCAGAAGGGCTTCTCCGGTGTTTTCGAAAACCCGGCCTCCGGAGGTTTCTTTCTCGGCATATCTGCCACTTACGAAGCGGCCTGCCAAGTCTGGCCTGGCAGTGGAGGATTGCCCGGCAATTTCATTCGGCTTACGGCTTCCTTCGCCAAACTCCGCGACGGAAAGTTTTAGGTCATCAACCAGGGGAAGCAGATTTATTGGTTGATCGGACGAACTGCTGATTCCGGACGGAGTCGAGGCCGATTTTTCACCGTCACATGACCGCAGGGACAGCATTCGCGGTGAGCCATGGTGCAAACGGACATCCACGCCCAGGGAACGGAGGTTTTGCCGATGGGACTCCAGGTGCGCGTAAAGGGCAAGTGGAGACTGAGGCCACGAACTTTGTCGGACATCAAGACCGGTCCTCAATGCAGTGAGCAATTCAGCCGCGGTTCCGGACCAGACACCGGTCCGCGAGGCGAACCACGCGACCAGAGCCTGGTCAAATGAATCGTCGAAGTGCGTCAACACGACAGTGCTCAGACTGGTTCTCCATTTGGAACCTTCCGCCTCAGGTGCTCTGGAGCTGTTCGCGTAATGCGGCCCAAAAGATCGGATGCTCGCCTTGCCTCTCAACAGTTCAAGTTTCTCAAGCTCGGCATTTTTTATGGCCAGCTCTTGGGCTTCTGCCCCCCTGACGTTTCGGCGGCCGGCGAAGCAGGTGCCGTGGCGACAGGTTTCTTGGGGGCCGGTACCTCCTCGGTTGTCAGTGCTAAACGCAGCTCTTCCACTAGCTGCTTAGGGAGTTCATGAACGTTCTTAACAAGTCTCCTGGCTGCAAGTATGTTTGCGAAACATTCCCTTACTTCTTCATCCTCGATGGCTGCGAGGTCACTTTCGACTCGCAGAACTTCGACCAGCGTCAGAAAGCCGTTACCCTCTTCGATTCCTTCCGCAACTCGGGCGAGCGTCTTCGTCATGGGATCGAAACTGGCCCAACCCTTGATCTGGAAACTGAAATATTTCTCTTTGTGCTCATCAGTCTTGTTCGTTTGTGGGGTGCTCGGTGCCTCGGGCATGAAAATAGTCTCCTTTACATCCTGGTATTGCATCGGATCAGTCGAGAGAATGCGCCAATTTTCGCGGGGGAGACTTAAATCAGCCGGGGGGAAGATTAAGAGATTTGCAGTTTTGATGCCAACCGGATAGCGCCAAAGGCCTTTGGATGGCGATAGTTAGAGTCGTGCCGACAAGTGGGGGACGCAACATCTTGCAGTTTGAGGAAGCCATCTCGCGAGGAACGATGCTAATGCGCGCTATTCGCGGATATTGAGATAGAGGGCGGAGGAGCAACGGCAGACAGGAATGTGGCCTACAAAACAAAACGTCCCAGACTCGTTTGAGTCCTGGGACGCTCGTCGAACAACCCCTCCCCCGAAAGTTTGTTCATAAGCATCCTATCGAGAGGGCCGATGATGGGGAATGGCCCGAATGGGCTACTCGGGAGCACCAATGTTTATGCGGTTTTCCACTGTTTTCAACGCCGCTCCCAGAGTTCCATGCCCACCAGAAAACTACTTCTGTGGAAAAACCTTCTTGGCGACATTGTAGCCCTCAACTCGCAAAGCAGGCGTGGGCTCGGTGGGGACGGACCTCCTAAACGTCGCGGTGATGGTTCGGGTTTCGTGCGGAAAGACAGTGATGTAGTTGTCGTCGTACGTAATGGGCAGAATTTCCTCTCCGTCGGTCCCTCGCGTGACTTCGGCGCGAACGAAGAAGGCCACGTGGCCGGTGGGATTCGCCAGCGTGATTGCGATCTTTCGTTCGCGGTTGGCCTCGGTGACTTCAGTGGAAACGTCCAGGTCTGCCCGCGGCATGGTATTGAGCGCCGACATGTCCGCCCACTTCGCCAGGCTGGTCTTGAACTGCTGGTCGTTCTCGGCCTCGCCCAGCTCGTCGTCGGTGACGGATTCCCAGTAGACGTTCTCAGCCAGAACTCTACTAGCCGCGTCCATCAACACCGCGCGCACCAAATAAGTTGGATCGAGATTTGGAACTCGAGGAACCGTCATGGCTTCGCGTGAAGTGTTCGGTCCGACGCTGAAGCCGCTGATTTCAGTGAAGAACTTTCGGGTTCCATCCAGATTGAAGAACTCCACCGCCACCCTCAGACTATTCCGCGCTTCCGCGGTCTGGTTAACGACATACAATTTCGCTTTGGTGCGGTCTCCGCCGGCATAGTAGTCCCATACCACGTTGACCGGACGCAGCCCCTTCTTGGCCCCGAAGTATCCGCCCCCCTGTTTGAAGTAATCGTCGAACAGGTGCCCGAATAACGATGGCCACGGATTATTCATCATCCAGTGAATCATCATTTTCCGATTGGCCCAGTGGGTGGCGTAGGTTTCATATTGCGCACGCACGTCTTCGTAGTGGGCGAGTTGGGCTTTCCGGGAAAACTCTTCTACGCTGGCCGATGGCCCGTAACGTTTTTCGATCACGCGCTGAATATTGTCCAGCGTGTTGTTGCCCTGGTTGGCACCGGAATGGAAGTACCAGTTTTCATTGATCGGCCACAATTTGTCCGCCGGAATGAATTTCTTGAGGCTCTCCACCGGCGGAATGGTCTCGTTGTCTCCTTCTTCCGCCGACGAGCCGCGGGCCGGGCCGTATTTCTCGCTGAACCAGTAATAAGGAGGCCGCCAAACGTAGGGCCCAGCCATATGAATGCCGCTCCAGGAGCGGTTTACATGGGAGACGGTATCGACCACGGAATTTTGCCAGTGCTCCTCTTTGAGAATCTGGTGGTAGTCGCGCAATACCGGATCCGGCGGAAGACCATCGCTTCCGTTCGACCATATGACCACCGACGGATGCGAGCGAAGTTCGCGGATTCGCGCGCGCAGGCTGGCCCGAGCGACCCACTGGTCTTCGGCATTCCACAGGTTCCAATGTTCCCATTGCGCGCAACACATGAATCCCAACATGACCGGCATGCCTTCACGATCAGCCCGGTCGATCATGGTGTCATCGGCAATCTTCAGCTCCCAGCGAAGCAGGTTGAGCCCGAGGTCCTTGGCGTAATGCATGATGGTCGCATCACGCACTGGGTCATTTCTGAAGAGCAGGTCGGGAGAATAGACACCGCCGCGAATCAGATAGTCCCGGCCATTGATTTGCAGATAGAAGTTGCCACCCGTGCCAATTTGCGGAAAGCTGCTGTCCGAATCACGTCCCTGGGTAATTTTGCGAATGCCGAAGTCGATCGCTTGCGAGTCGGAGATTTCAGACTTGTCGCTGACTTTGAAGTCCAGTTTCAGGTGATACAGCTTGGGCTCTCCCCACTGGTACGGCCACCACAGATCAGGATCAGCCACTACAAGCTGAGTGTAGTTAGAAGGAGTGAAGGCGAACTCTTTGGTCTCGGTGCGGAACAGTTGGACACTCTGCTGGAATTTGATCGTGGGCTTGCCCGGCCGGGAAATCTCTCCGGAGAGAATTCCTGACACTGGCTGGGAAGTGTTGTTGATCAGGTCGCAGTAGACGATCAGCGAAGCTGGATTTGTTGCCGGAAGAGGCAAGTCGGTAGCGACGTAGGGATTCCGGACGGTTACGGCGCCGCTGCTGCTAAGAAATACCCGCTTCCAGACCCCGGCATTTCTGTCCGGTACGAAGGAAATGTCGATGTGCTTTTGTGGATCCTGGTAGCCAAGATATTTCCAGTTGATCCAGTCCAGCCAGCTGTCGCCTAGTTCGATGCCGTTCTCGCCTTCGAGGCTTTGTTCGGGAGTGACCTTGACCGCCAGGACATTGGATCCACCGGGCACAATGAATTCTGTGACGTTGAATTCAAATTCATCGTACATACCGACCACGGTAGCGCGATTCGCCACTTTGTGCCCGTTGAGCCAGATATCAGCGCGGTAGTTGATGCCCTTAACGATGAGAGTGTAAACCTCACGACCAGACGGCGCGGTAAACGTGGTTCGGTACCACCAATCCTGTTTCCAGAGATCACCCGGGGTTGCAAGATTCATGCCGTAGTAAAGATTCTTGTAAACGCCATTTTCCTGCAGGATCTGCAGAACTGTGGCGGGCATGTGTGCCGCGGTGTACCAGTGAGATGTGTCGAAGCTTGACTGTGAGACCAACGAGTCGTCACCGGTGACGTTGTTCGCCGAGGTCATCCGCCATCCGCTTTGCAGTTCGGTGAGGTTAGGAGACTGGGGCTGGGAAAATACCGGAGCGCAACAGAAAAAGAGGCAGGCCGTCAGCAATGCACACGGCAAATGGCATCTCATATCAGGCTTAATAGTTTACAGAATGCGGCCCTGCGGGACGCCAGAAACTCCGAGCTTGGGCGGGGCAGCGACTCTTCCGCCTGCCTAGAACGACAATTTCAGCGCCAGCTGAATCTGGCGCGGATCGCGAGCCGCCGTCAGGAATCCGAACTCGGGAGTGCCAAAAGTCGTCGTATTGATCGAATTCTGCGGCCCTGATTTTGCAAATTGCAGATTGGGATGATTGAACACGTTAAAGAATTCCGCACGAAACTCCAGCTTAGTGCGTTCGGTGACCGTGAAGTTTTTGAAAACGGAGAAGTCCCAGATCTGATAACCCGGCCCTTGAACACTGTTGCGACTGACGTCGCCAAACGAGCCCGCCGCGGGGTCCGTAAACGCGCAGGTGTTGAAGAAGGTATTTGGCACGCACGGGGTCGCACGCGGGTCGCCTATCAGGTCAGGGCGTTGCTGTCCGTCCGAATTGGCGACCGCGTTGGCGTCCAGGATCGTGAACCAGTTGCCGCTGGATACCGACGTAATACCGCCCACTTGCCATCCCCCCGCGATCTGGTTCAGAACTCCGCTGGCATCGCCGAGCAGCCGCTTTCCGCGGCCAATGGGAAGCTCATACAGATAACTGAAGACGAAACGGTGACGGATGTCGAAATCCGAATTGCCGTATTCGGCCTGGGGATCTTTGAAATATCGGAAGTCGCCACCGTTCTGCGCACCCAGGTCGGCGTTTGAAGCGATGTCGAGCGCGTGTGCCCAGGTGTATGAGGCGAGGAACGTCAGTCCGTGCGAGAAGCGTTTCTCCGCACGCAGTTGCAGTGAATTGTAGTTCGACTGTCCTGCCGAACGGAACCATCCAATGAAGCCGTCAAGCTGCGGAAGAGGACGGCGATCGGCGAAGGGCAGATTGGGATCGGGATTAGGCGTGGCCTGGTTGCCGTTGAGATAGATGTACTGCTTCAACCCCCTGGAGCCCGCATAGGTCATTTCAAACACAGTGTTTGACGGCAACTCGTACTGCGTGGACAGGTGCCATTGCTGCATGTAAGGCGTGACCAGCTTGGGATCAAGCGAAAAGAAAAGCGGCGGCGGCTCAGGATCAGTCAGGGAATTCGCCGGGAAGCCGCTGGACAGTGTGGGTATGCCGGGCAATGAGCAGTCTACCGTCGCCGGATTGGCGGAAGGCGTCCCGCAAGGTTGATTGAAATTCTTGCTGATGAAGAATGGTGGATTGAACCCCATGCTGGGATTGGAGTACGGGCCAGCCTCATCACCGCCGTAGAAAATGCCATACCCTGCGCGCACGACCAGCTTGTTGCTCGCCTGGTAAGCCAGGCCAATGCGCGGAGCAAAATTGTTCGTGTCCGGAGAAATCAACCCCGGACTGGCAGTCGCTTGCACCGGAACGATTGCCGCCAGCATGGGAGTCAGCTGCGCGGTCACGCCTTTGGGCACGATCAGTGTCCCAGTGGAAAGATCAAAAGTGCCGAGTTCGTTGTGGCGCTCCTTGATGGTGGTAAACAGTTC
>CAZGSU010000097.1:0-8473 GCA_964528615.1 uncultured Acidobacteriaceae bacterium
AAGCTGCAGCTTCTGCAGTTTCAGACCGATGTGTCCTCTGCCCGGTTGGCGAAGGTGCAGGCGCTGGTGGGACTGCGTGAATTCCTGGGCTATGACGCGGTGCCGGCAAATTTCGATGTCATTGGTGATCTGGCCTATCAACCTCTCAAGGTAGCCCTGGAAGATCTTCAGATGAAGGCGCTGCGCGAGCGCCCTGACTTTCGAGCCGCGGCGTTGGGCGTAACTGCGGCAAAGAGCCAGATCTTGCTGGCCAAAGCAAACGCCAAAGTCGATGTAACCGGCACTTATGATTTCACCCACGTTTCCGGCGAGAACACCGCTTCCATCTTCGCCAATTTTGAGTTGCCCATCTTCAATCGCAACCAGGGAGAAATCGCGCGCACCGGTTACGCCCTCACCCAGGCCCAGGAACAGCAGCAGGCCGCGAGCGATACAGTTCTCTCCGACGTTGCCAACGCCTACGAGGCGGTCAAGAGCAACGACGAGGTTGTTCAACTCTATACCTCTGGTTATCTCAAGCAGGCGCAGGATTCGCGCGAAATCAGCGAGTATGCCTACAAACGTGGCGCCGCCAGCCTGTTGGATTTTCTCGATGCCGAGCGCAGCTACCGGTCGGTTCAACTGGCCTATCGCCAGGCCCTGTCCTCTTATATGAATGCTCTGGAGCAGTTGAAAGCAGCGGTCGGAACGAGAAACCTGCCATGAACATCGTCAGAAGCCGGAAAACGCAAACGGCAGTGCTGGCCAGCATGGTTCTTATGATCCTGTCGCTTTCCTCCTGCGATGGGTCGAAGTCCGATGCCGCAGCCCACTCACGCGGCCCGAACAATTCAATCGATGCGGAACTGTTCACGATTCCGCAAGACCAGATGTCGCATGTTCAGGTGCTGACGGTGCAACCTACCACGCTGAATCGATCGCTGCGTCTGACGGGGGCCGTGGCTTACAACGGTTTTCATACAACGCCGGTCATCACCCAAGTGAGCGGACCGGTCAGCCGGGTCGTGGTCGTTCCCGGGCAGAAACTCGCTCAGGGCACGCCGATGCTGTACGTGGCGAGTCCGGACTACTCGCAACTGCGCACCAACTATTTGAAGGCCAAGGATGGTTATGCCCTGGCGGAAAAGGCGTACCTCCGCGCCCAGGACTTGTATCAGCATCATGCGATTGCCGAGCAGACTCTGGAGCAGGCACATTCGGCCGAGGTGCAAGCCGGCGGCGACCTGGTGGCTGCTCAGGCGGCTCTGAAAGTCATGGGGGTCAGTGATCCGGACGCCTTGGTGCAGGCTCCGCCTTCGTTCGAAGTGCCGGTAAAAGCGCCCATCGGGGGCGTCGTCGTGGAGCAGGACGTTGCCGCTGGCCAGCTGCTTCAAACCGGCGCGACGCAGTGTTTCATGATCTCCGACGTCAGCACCGTGTGGGTCTTAGTGAATATCTATCAGAAGGACCTGCCCTACGTGCGAGTAGGAGATCAGGTCACGATCCAAACCGATACCTACCCCGAGAATTTCCATGGGCGGATCGCCTATGTGGCAGCGTCTCTGGATCCGGCCACGCGCACGTTGCAGGCGCGCATCGAGACCAATAATCCTGGCGAAAAACTGAAGAAAGATATGTACGTGGTGGCCACGGTAAGCGCTGGCACGATTTCCAACGCGATTGCGCTCCCGGATTCCGCGGTCCTGCGCGACAACGAAAACCAGCCGTTTGTTTACGCGGCGGCATCTGCGAACCAGTTTGGCAGACGCTCGGTGACGCTTGGAGACAGTATGAACGGGCAGACGCAGATTACCAGCGGATTGAACCCTGGAGACCGGGTTATCGGAAACGGCAGTCTGTTCCTGCAGTTTGCGAACTCGTTGCAGCGCTAACCGTGATCGGACGCACTATTAAAAACGCTTTCAAAACTATGGCGAGAATCGCATCCAGCAGGGCTGAATGATCCACCGAATAGTCCAAGCGGCACTGCGGCAAAGATTCCTGGTGCTGATGCTGACTGGCTTCATCACGATCGGCGGAATCCTTTCGTTCCAGCGTATGCCGGTGGATGCCTATCCGGACCTGTCGCCTCCGCAGGTCGAAATCATCACCCAGTGGCCAGACCATGCCGCGGAAGAAGTCGAGCGGTTGGTCACGCTGCCCCTGGAGCTCCAGATGAACGGCGTCCCGCACATGATGGTGATGCGGTCGATCTCGCTCTACGGGCTGTCGGATCTCCGGCTGACCTTCGAGGAGGACACCAATGACTATTTTGCGCGGCAGATTGTTTTTGAACGGCTGGCTCAAGCCACGCTGCCGACAGGCGTAACTCCGAGCATGGCGCCGTTGTTCAGCCCGAGCGGCCTGGTGTATCGCTACGTGCTGCAGAGTCCCGACCGCAGCCCCCAGGAACTGAAGACGATTGAAGACTGGGTGATTGAGCGGGGTTATCGCTCGGTGCACGGAGTAGCTGACGATTCCGGCTTCGGCGGAACCGTGATGCAGTACCAGGTGCTGCTCGATCCGGCGCGCATCTATGGCTATCACCTGACCATTCCTCAGGTGACAACTGCCTTGGCGGCCAACAACGCGAATGCCGGCGGCGGATTCTATTCGCAGGGCGGGCAGTTCTACTACGTGCGCGGCATCGGGCTGGTGCGGAATACAGACGACATCGGGAACATCGTAGTTGGGGCCAACAAGGGTGTACCCATCCGAGTACGGGATGTGGGGGACGTGACGATTGGGCACGCGCCGCGCCTGGGCGAATTCGGTTTCCAGAAGAATGACGATGCCGTTGAGGGCGTCATTCTCATGCTCCGTGGGGAGCAGACGCAGAACGTACTCAAGGGAGTGGAAGCCAAAACCGAGGAACTGAACCGCCAGGTCCTGCCGCCCGACGTCAAGATTCACCCGTATTACGACCGCAGTGAATTAGTCGACCTGACGACAGACACGGTAGAGGCCAACCTGCTTCGCGGCATGGTACTGGTCCTGATCGTCCTGATTTTCTTTCTGGTCAGCTTTCGCGCCGCCGTCATTGTTGCGCTCACCATCCCGCTTTCGCTTTTATTTGCCTTTATCGTGCTGCATGCGCACGATGTTGCCGCAAATCTGCTTTCCATCGGCGCGATTGATTTTGGAATCGTCATCGATGGGACGGTGGTGATGATCGAAAACATCTATCGTGAGCTAGCGCTACGGGAGGGACAAAAGTACAACCTCAACGAAGTCATCCTCGCAGCGGCCAAGGATGTGGATCGACCGATTTTCTATTCGGTGGCTGTCATCCTGGCCGGGTACCTGCCGATTTACGCGCTCACCGGCCCCTCGGGAAAGCTATTCCATCCCATGGCCGAGACCATGTCATTTGCCCTGGTGGGCGCACTCATTCTCACTCTTACGCTGATCCCCGTGCTCGCCTCCTACTGGTTCAAGAAAGGCGTGCAAGAAAGACCGAATCGCGCCTTCGAGTGGATGAAGCGGAAATACGCGGTCCAGTTGGATTGGGCGCTGGACCGGCCAAAAACCACCATCGCGATCGCCGCGCTGATCTTCGGAGCGACGCTGCTGCTGGTACCGTTCATTGGCGGCGAGTTCATGCCGCATCTCGATGAAGGCGCCCTCTGGGTGCGCGCGACGATGCCCTATACCATCTCGTTTGAGGAGGCCAGCCAGATTGCCCCACAGATACGGGACATTCTGATGTCGTATCCACAGGTCACCGTGGTGGGCTCGGAGTTAGGACGTCCCGACGATGGCACGGATCCCACTGGCTTTTTTAACTGCGAGTTCTATGTTGGACTGAAGCCCTACAAGGACAAGGCCTGGCACGGAGAGATCAGCGAGAAGAAGGAGCTGATCGAATCGATCAACAAGAAATTGACGGCCTTTCCCGGGATCATTTTCAACTATACCCAGCCAGCGGAAGATGCGGTCGACGAAGCGCTGACCGGCCTTAAGAGCTCTCTGGCGGTCAAAATCTACGGCGACGACCTGAACGTTCTGCAGGACAAAGCCATACAGATCAAGAACACGCTCTCTCAAGTGCCTGGCTTCACCCAACTCACAGTGGTGCGGGAACTGGGTCAGCCGAGCCTGCTGGTCGATGTCGATCGAGCCAAGATCGCGCGCTACGGGATCAATGTTGCGGATGTAGAGGCTGTGATCTCGGCAGCTGTCGGAGGGCAGGCAGTCACCCAAGTCATTCAAGGGGAGAAGCTGTTCGATCTGGTGGTGCGCATGCAACCCCAATTCCGCAGCAGCGCGCAAGAGATCGGAAATCTGCTCGTGGGCACTCCCGACGGGCAACAGATCCCACTCAGCCAACTCGCCAATATCAGCCAGGGAAACGGCGCGTCTTTCATCTACCGCGAAAACAACTCACGTTATATCGGAGTCCAGTACAGCATCGAGCACCGTGATTTAGAGAGAGCGGTGAGAGATGGCCAGAACGCAGTCAGGAAAGCTGTGTCACTGCCGCAGGGATACCGAATGGAATGGGGTGGAGAATACAGCCAGTTTCTGGAGGCCAAATCCCAGATGTACTTTATCGGTCCTTTGGCCGTTGTGCTGATTTTCATGATCCTGTTTGCGCTCTACGGAAACTTCAAATTTCCTGTCACCATTGCCTTGGGCGTAATCATAACGGAGCCGGTGGGTGCGCTGGTGGCGCTGAAGGTGACGCACACTCCGTTCAGCGTTTCGTCGGTGCTGGGCCTGCTGGCGTTACTCGGGGTCTCGGTAGAGACTGCCGTGATTCTCGTCTCCTACATCAACAAATTACGCGGGGAAGGTATGGGGATTCGGGATGCGACCCGCGAAGCTTCCCTATTACGACTCCGGCCGATCATGATGACGGCTCTGGTGGCGTGTCTCGGATTGCTGCCCGCAGCTCTTTCCACCGGCATTGGATCGGATACGCAAAAACCGTTTGCGATCGTAATCGTCGCCGGCCTCATCTCTCGCCTGTTCATCGGATTCTTCGTCAATCCGGTGTTGTACGAAATGGTGGCCCGCGACGGCGATGTGCTCCAAATCTGATGAAAACCAGAGCACAGCAGGCCGAAACAATGATTCTTTCGGGCAGCAAGCTTTGAATCGAGGAACCGCAAGAGTCTGCAACTCCGTTAAATTCCTTCGACTCGCTTGTACGAATCGCTTCGTAAATGATTGTAAAAGGGATTCGCCCCACGACGGGCGAACGGTCCGGCATTGATAGAATTAGAACATTGTTTCTCTACTCGATGTGAGATCCAGCAGCACCGGGGGACATTTGTCGATCAAGTTATCCGCACGAATCTTTGTCTGTCTACTGATTACGATCTTTGTTTCTTCGCTTTCAGCCCAGCAGACCACGCCGCCGAGTTCGGATTCCTCGGCAACGGCGCAGCCACAGTCTCCCGCAGCCGACAAGCCATCCACGCCGACGACAGACCCCTCCACTTCTGCTGGTGCGATTGCCGATGCCGCCGATGCGCGGTGAAGTTCGGATGGGCGATGGGGCGAGATGCTCTAACGAATGTTTTTCGCGAGTATTGGCCCGACATCGCGACCCACGTACTGCACCGGCAACCCTAAAAAGTAGATCCCTCAATCCAGCTGCCCCACACGACTCCTCTGGGGATTGATGCTTTGTAAAATCTTGTAAAAGAACCCATGGCAACAACTGCGCATCCAACCATCTTAGTACAATTTAGAAACTAGCTTGGCCCACGCATTCGAGCCCATACGAGGAGAACTGCTTGCGATCGAGGTACGTACTGAGCCTGCCAGCTATTTTTGCGCTTGCCAGCGTTTTGCAAACACATTGTGCTGCGCAGCAGAACGCGCCGACGACTCCCGACTCCTCGGCGCAAACGCAACAACCACCAACCACGGTGAAAGCGGGCGAGTCTTCCGCTTCGCAACAACCTGCTGACAAAGGCAACAACGATGCCAAGACGACGAGCCAGAGCGCCGGCCCGGGCACATCCAACGACCGCCTCTTTTTCACGCTGCCGAACTTTCTTACGCTCGAGAACGCCGGGAAGGTTCCGCCGTTAACATCGAAACAAAAATTCGCGGTCGTCACCCGCGGCAGTTTTGACTATGTCCAATATCCCTGGTACGCATTTCTCTCGGGCATCAGTCAGGCCCAGGACAGCGAACCAGGCTACGGGCAAGGCTGGGAGGGTTACGGCAAACGCTTCGGAGCAGCCTTGGCCGATGGCACCATTGAAAACTTTCTGACCGGCGCAATTCTGCCCTCCGTGCTGCACCAGGATCCGCGTTACTTCCAATCGGGCCACGGAAGTTTCACTCACCGCTCGTTCTACGCCCTGAGCCGGAACCTGATTACCCGCGAAGATTCAGGGAAGAATGAATTCAACTATTCTGAAGTCGTGGGCGGTGCCATGTCGGCCGCTATCTCCACCTACAGCTACCATCCCAAGGGCAAGTACGTAACCACAACGACGCCGGGCGTCCTGCGATACATCCCTTCCGACCGGACTCTGACGAATACCGCCAAGGTCTGGGGGACGCAATACGGGTACGATTCGCTGACGCTGGTGGTGAAAGAATTCTGGCCCGACATCCGCCGAAAGATCAGGAAAACGCCCAAGAGCGAACCGGGCATCAGCGTTCAGCAGCAGCAAAGATGATCGCACGCGGAAGCGGAGGCCAGGCTGACCTCACTCAAACAGGCTACCTGGTGCGTTTCGGTACGAGAGGACGGTCGGTCACCAATCCGGGGTGCAAGCGGCGGAAGCTCTCGGTAACGTGGCAATTCCAGCACACCGGTTGATGTGTGGAAAAGAATCTAGGCAGCTCCTGCGGACTCACGTCTTTCCATTCTGAGGTCTTGAAATCAGGCCCCAGCAGCGCGGGGACGTGATCGAGATGATGCAAGCGCCCGAACGGTTTGTGGCAGAACACGCAATTCTTCCCTTCATAACACTTCGCCACGATATTCCACACCAGGCAGTTCTGCGGATCGACTTCAACCTGCGACAGACAATCCTGACCACAGTCCTGCCGCTCTGGCCAGCGGGAACACTCGGTCAGCCGGAGGGTCGGTTCGTTGAGGAAAGCTCCTAACGCTGCCTCACCGGCGGCAACCTCCACTGCCTCGGGCTCTTTTGTCTCGGGGCATGTCACCAGACGTTTGCCGCGAAATTTGAAGTAAGCGCGTACTCCCGGAACGGCCCGAAAGGTAAACAGCGCGACTGCCAGCACAAGAACAGCGATGATGATGGTGAGCACCGTCAGTGTCATGGAGCACCCCCCGCCTGCGGTGAGTCCGCCGCGCCGTACGCGTGGCGGCCCTCTGCATTCAGTCTGTGCGGAGGGGTGCAAAATGACGGTGCCGCGAGTCACCAGAACAAGTGACTGCGATCACACGTGAATTGCCAAGAGTTTTTGAGATTCCGCGCGAAGACCGCGCGATTTACTTTCGTTTCTTGTTTGATTTTTTCGCCGGCGCTTTGGCGGTGTGCTTCTTTACAGGTTTCGATGCCGGCTTTGCCGCAGGCTTCGGAGGTGCAGCTTTTGGCTTGTCGGCCTTGGGTTTTTCCGGTGCCTTGGGTTCAGGCTTCGCAGGCGCAGGAGGCGCTGTGGCCGGGGCCGCCTTCCCTTTCTTCCCTTTCGCGGCAGGCTGGGCCGCGCCCGGCTGAGCCGCGGTTTGCGCCGCAACTTTGGCCGCACGTCCGCGCCGTGCTGCCGGGGGTGGAGGCGGCGGTGGTGGTGCAAACGGCTTCAAGAATTTCAGCGTCTCGGTGCGCGAGCGCAGCTTGCCGTCAAGCAGCAGCAAAAACACATCGTTGGCCAGCTTGGGATAAATCGGGAGTTGTGGCGTGATCAGCAATTCCGTCATTTCGGGCAACGGAATCTTCTGCTGCACCTGCCGCCACTTGGTCAGATAATTCTTGATCTTCTGATCCACCGATTGCTGCTTCGCGGTGACCCCGAGGAACAGCACCATCTCCGGACGCGCCGACGAAAGCAGTTGCCAGGTGCGTGAAGGCGTCGCTGCCTCTTTCCCCATCAACCGCTTGGCCAACTCCTTGGCGTGATCTTCTATGTCGCGCCAGGCTTCGACCAGATCCTTGCGCGGGATCAGCTTCTGAATGTCGCTGATGTCTTTGTCCGGGAAGTGTGAGGTAAGGAAGTACATCACCGCCGGTCCGGCGTCTGGCGTGTAGCCCAGATCGACCATGTGCTGCCGCGTCTTCATCAGCGCGGTGATGCCGTTGATATCCACCTTGGCCGAGGTCCACTTATCGTGCAGGATCGCGAGCCAGCCTTCCTTTTCGAGCATTTTCACGACATGAAGGGGATCGTCTTCGTGGGCCAGAGCGGCAATCTCGTGCCCGATCGAGGACTTCAAAATATGGTCGATGTACTTCCCTTCTTTGGCGGCGTCGTAGCGGGCCTGGGTGCGCTCTTCGAGCGGCCAGTGGAAGCGCGCCGCAAAGCGGGTAGCGCGAATCAGTCGCGAGGGATCTTCCAGGAA
>CAZGSU010000098.1:0-41694 GCA_964528615.1 uncultured Acidobacteriaceae bacterium
GTCTCGACATTGTTGATCAGGGTAGGCTCTCCCAGAAGGCCTTCCATTGCAGGATACGGAGGCCGCGGACGTGGCGTGCCGCGTTTTCCCTCTACCGACGCGATCAGCGCCGTTTCCTCGCCGCAGACGAATGCCCCAGCCCCCAGCCTCAGGTCGATCTTGAAGTTGAAACGCGTGCCGCAGATATCGGCTCCCAGAAGCCCTGCACGCTCCGCTTGCCGGATCGCCGCCCGCAGGCGTTTGATGGCGAGCGGATACTCGGCGCGAATGTAAATGTAGCCCTCGGAGGAACCCACGGCGTACGCGGCAATCAACATGCCTTCCAGCACGCGATGGGGATCGCTCTCCAGCACGCTGCGATCCATAAACGCGCCGGGATCGCCTTCATCGGCGTTGCAGATTACAAACTTCTGCGTGCCCACTGATTTTGTGACCGTGCTCCATTTCAAACCGGTGGGATATCCGGCGCCGCCACGGCCACGCAGACCGCTCTTCATCACCTGTTCGATGACTTCCCGCGGCGTCATCTCAGTCAAGGCCTGGATGAGGGCCTGGTATCCCTCCGCGGCGATGTATTCCTCAATACGCTCGGGGTCGATCACACCGGAGTTTTCCAGCACGATTTTTTTCTGCCGCTGGAAGAATGGAACGGCTGTCGAACAATGCAGACGAGACACCGGCGGGCCTTCCAGGCTGTCAAGGATTTCGGCGGCATCCGGAGCGGCTACGTTTTTGTATAACCGGTCAATTCCAGCGGAAACCAGTGGCCCCTCGGCGCACAATCCCATGCAACCCGCGCCCTGCACCTGGCAATGATCTCCCCACCCGCGCCGCGCGACCTCCTTCTCCAGGGATTGCTTGACCGCCTGACTCTGGCAGGAAAGGCATCCCGCTGCAACGCAGATGCTCACCCGATGGCGGAAACGCCCCAGTGACTCCTGTTCAGTTTCCGCGATTTGTTTCAGTTCGTCAGGCGTCATGGCGCGTCCATTGCGACAGGTGTTCGTGCAGGGCCCGCGGAGTTACTTTGCCCGCGACCTCCTGGTCGTATACCACAGCGGGCGCAAGTCCACAGGAACCAAGACAGCGCGCGGTCAACAACGAAACTTTTCCGTCCGTTGTAGTCTCGCCAGGAGACACGTCCAGGTCGTGCTCCACGGCCTCAAGCAGTTGAGGAGCGCCCTTGATGTAGCAGGCCGTCCCCATACAGATCACGCAGGTGTGTTCTCCAGCAGGCTTGAGGGTAAAGAAATGATAGAAGGTGGCCACGCCAAAGGCGCGACTCAGAGGCACTCGCAGTGACGTCGCTACGTAGCGGAGTGCCTGCTCGTCAAGGTACCCAAACGCTTCCTGCACCGTGTGCAGGGCCTCAATCAGGCCGCGCGACTGTAGACCCTGGCGGCGCATGGTGGCATCCACCAAACGCCAGCGTTTGTCCTCGTTGGGAGGAGCAGATTTGGCAAAAGTCACCACGGTTTTTCAGTCTCGGCCCCGGCGCGGGTCTTGCTGCCCACTCCTGGCAAGAACAGATCGCTGATAACATATCAGGTAATAGGCTTGGCCGCGATGTTTTGCGGCGCGCGGAGTTGTGGAAAATCGCTGCCGGCGGCTTGTGAGGAACATTGACGTCTGGAAATGAGCTGGACGGAGCCACTGGCGGGATGTCCGCCACCTCCGCCTGGAACGGTTTGTGTTGGACCGGCGGAATCGCTGCATTGATTCTGATCGTCTACTCCCTTGCGACCATGGTTCAGCTCGCCGCCTTGGGCGGACCGCCAGCGACAGCTGCTGACGCATTCAGATTGCTTCAGAACCACAGAATCGTGGGACTGTTGCGCCTCGATCTGCCCACCGTGCTTGCCGTGCCCCTGTACTACTTCGTGTTTCTCGGACTATTTGCTGCTCTCAGGAAAACGGACCGTGCCAACGCAATTCTCTCTACCGCCCTTGCCTTCGTTGGAGTGACGCTCCTGCTCGCCACACCCACAGCTCTATCGATGATCTCGCTCAGTGTGAAGTACGCGGCCGCCACCTCAGAAGCAACGAAGGCTCAGCTCCTGGCCGCGGGAGAGGCAATACTGGCTACGGATATCTGGCACGGGACGGGTGCAATCATAGGGGGAATTCTCCTGCAGAGCGGTGCTGTGCTGATTTCCGTTGTGATGCTTCGCAGCACCGTCTTCGGTAAGGCCACCGCTTACCTCGGTATTGTGATGCATGGGCTCGATCTCGCCCACATCGTGTTCGGGCTTTTCCTTCCAGCTTCCGGAGTTGTCCTCATGGCAATCGCGGGCCCCTTCTACCCTATTTGGTTCTTTCTGATTGGTCGAAGGCTTCTTCAACTGGCAGCGACAGGTTCGATGCCTCGCTCTTGTTGACACCTGCCAGTTCATCGCATAATCTCTGCTGGTCGTGACGCCACGACAGCCTCTAATCATTGGTGTTTTGGGAACGGGTGACAAGTTTCCGGTTCGCTAAGGTCGTGCAGAGGTGCCACGTGAACAGACTCCTTAAGACCAGACCAGGTCGCGTGCTGACGCTTGCGGCGGCGTCGATTGCCGCCTGGCAATCCGCCGTGCTGATCGCGGTGCTGAGCCAGAAGCACTCAGGCTCATGGCTTCAACTACGGCTCGACGCTGGACACAACATTTTTGGCATTCCGTGGTGGGTCTGGGTGCTCGGCGGAATAGCGCTGGTGGCTTTCGCCGTTTTCGCCGGACCGGAAATGATTGTGTTCGCGCCCGAGGTTATGTCGGCTGCCGCGGAGGCAGCGGCGGAAGAAGCCGCCATGGGCGCGGGAGACGCCGCGTTCAACGCCAGTATGGCGGCACAGGGGTTTGAGGGCGTCACTGCAGAGAGCCTGGGTGGAGGCACAGCCATCCAGGGTGAAGCAATGAGTGAGGCAGTTGGTAACGCGCTCCAGGAGGGCATCCAGGCAGCGCAGGAAACCTACGGACAGGTATATGGGCAGGTGGCGGCAGAGCAGGCTGAAGCGTACGCGGCGCAAGCTCAAGCGGCCAGCGAGCTTAATACAGCCAGAGTGATTGCCGCTGGAGTGGGGCCCGTTGCTTTAGCTGTTGGCGCCAGCGAGATCCCAAGTGTATTGGACGGAGCAAGCGGCACGGCCCAGCCCGGAGCTTCCTCAACACCTGGCTCAAGCGGAAGCGGCGGCACGACCCCGAACACCGGAGGCAATGCGGGAGGCGGTTAGCGCTCCGGCGTGATGCTCAGCAACGTGTCCCAACTAACGTCCTGCCGTCGCGTGGCGAAGCCGCCATGGCTGATGATTGCGGGCGGCATAGGCAAATTGGCGGCGCCAGTATAAAGAGCGCCACATCGTCTTCGCGGCAGCCCAGGAAGTTGGAAACGCCGGCAGCTTCGCGCCTACACGCGCTGGAAACTTGATATAAGCGAAATAGAAATCCAGAGCCCACCCGAAGCAACCACCAAGAACGAAAATGTAGAGGGAAATATATCCGTTTGCAGTGATGAAGGTGAGGAAGCTGCCGAAAGCATCGTGGTAATGGACGCTGTAATTGTTGGCAGCGTGGTCCATCACTGACCATACCCAGCCGGACACGGCGATCAGCAGCTGTTGCACAAGCGGTCCTCGCAGCGCGATCGCGATTCCGATCATCAGTCCTGCAATCGCGGTCCAGATGGCATGGCCTGCGATCAGGTGGCTCCCGTGGCTGCTGCCGACAATTTCCGTCGTGGGGAACTCCCCGAGGAAACCCGACGAATGCTGGGCGTGAAGGATGAACGCCTCCTCGACCCAATTAAAACCAGCGCCCGCTGCAGCCGCAAGCAGCAAGACATCGCTTACGCCGAAGGTCCGCGCGCGCCGCCGTCTCTGGCGCCACAGAATCCAGAGTACCGGTGCGATCTTCAGCGACTCTTCGACCAGCGGCATACCGAGAGCTCTGCCCCGGCTGTTGCCCGCCCCAAAGAGCCAATCAAGGCCCTGGCCGGCCACCAGGGCCACACCCACCATCGCGCTGCCTAACAAAAACGGCGCCAATAACTCCATGACGGTTACAGTCCGTGTGGGCATGGTGACCAGGAGAAGGCCCCCCATGAGCAGCGCCACTTTCCAGAGGGCAACGAACGTGCCCGTACCGGTTAGCACCACGATCCATCCAAACCACAAGGCAAGGCCTATGACGACAAGCAGATGTCTCCACGTCCAGCGCACCGGCCTTAGTGATTGAAGTGTTTCAGATTGCGATTTCATCGCTCAAGTCGCCAGAGTTTACTCTCGTCGGCAACGATGTCAAGCGCTCTTACCCAACGTGGAGAGTTGCAGAAAGATCTCTGGCAGATGGATCTCTGATGGATACTCGGATTACCGCATACTTTCCCCGCACCTGACTCAAGTCCATCCGCATCCAACCTCTACTGCACAAACTGAACGAGGTGAGGTATGAAGGTCGGATTGATCGGGCTGGGGAACATGGGATCGGGCATGGGGGCGAACCTGCTCAAAGCTGGAAATGAGGTCACAGTCTTTAACCGCACGCCCAGCAAAGCGCATGCGCTGGTGGTGCAGGGGGCGCGCCACGCCGCTGATGTGGCGGGCGCTTGCCGGGGCGATGTGGTGATCACGATGCTGGCGGATGACGGAGCAGTGGAGAGCGTCGTCTTCGGCGAGGCGGGTGTCGTCAAGAGCTTGGCCAGGGGCGCGATCCACATTTCGTCCAGCACCATCAGCGTAGCGCTTTCGGAAAAGATGATGGCGGCGCACGCGGCGAGCGGACAGCGCTTTGTCTCCGCTCCAGTCTTTGGGCGCCCTGAAGCGGCGGCTGCGGCCAGGCTTTTCATCGCCGTGGCCGGCGCGCCGGATGCGGTGGACGACTGCCAGCCCTTATTCGACGTTATGGGACAGAAAACTTTTCGCTTCGGCAACAATCCTCCAGACGCAAATCTGGTCAAGCTCAGCGGCAATTTCCTGATTTCCTCGGTGATCGAGGCGCTGGGTGAAGCGATCGCGCTGGTGGGTAAGGCCGGTCTGGATCAGCACCAATATGTTGACTTCCTGACCTCCACGCTCTTCAACGCGCCGGTTTACAAGACCTACGGTGGACTGATCGCCGACAAGAAGTTCGAGCCCGCCGGGTTCGCGGCTCCGCTGGGATTCAAGGACAACCGCCTGGTGCTAGCTGCAGCCGAGAGGCTTCAGGTGCCTCTGCCCATCGCCAGCCTGATCTACAACCGGTTCTTGACCTTGCTGGCTCGCGGTGGCGAGAAGTTGGACTGGTCGGCCTTCTCGCAGTTGGCCGCGGAAGATGCAGGCATGCGTGGAGTTTAATGGGGTGCCCCGTCCTCGTCTCTCCTTTTTTTGGAGAGACAGGGCGGGCTATTTGCTCTCTCGACAATCGAGTGCGTGACTCCAACATCTTCACCCATGAGCGCGCCGCCGTGAGCAATCAGGGGGACCGCCGCGGGAGTTCCGTCGCGTGGTCGGGCCTAGGCAAGCCAACCCCCTGAGCCGGTAACGCCATCTTAGGAACGGCTTTCCCGGGGGGGAGGGCCGTGCGATAAGCGCCCCATGACTTAACCGAGTCTGGGGCGTCTTCGTTTCACTGGTTGACCACCTCCCCAACCGCTAAGGGAGCGAAATAGCTGCTGAGCCTGTTTGAGGAAATGCGCGAGCACAATGCTCAGCCACACTTACAGTAATCACCCGATGTTCACCAAAGTTCATTCTATGATTGAATCCCGGTATGAATCTTCGCCTCGATCCCTGGTTCGCTCAACCGGAGAATCTGGCTCTCGTCGATGTTGCGATTGGTGCCGCCCTTCTGCTTCTGGTCACTTTCCTGCTAAGTGTGCCCGGCGCACGCGAAGGGACTCACCATCACCTCTTCCGCCTGTTTGGCCCTGTGCTGGTTTATGGAGTTGCCACCTGGTGGATGATTCAGGTCCGCCATGCGACCGCGCTGCCTGCGATCGCGCTCGGTTTTCTGAGTGCCGCAATCGCGGATTTGTTTGTGCCGCGCCGATCCCGGCCCGTGCGTCATTTGACGGTGACAGACTGGGCTCAGAGGACACTCGCGCGAGGCCTTCGACGTAATTCCAGGTGATTGTCAGGAAACACGTGCGGGAGGGCGTAATGTTGAGCGATCTATTGCAACGACTGCGAGGACTAGCTTCCAGAAAAGCCCACGCCACCAAAATGACGCGGGCTAAAATCATCATCGAACGGGAAGGAACTGCTCCGCTCGAAATCGAAATGGAGAACCCAAACCTGTACGAGACTCACAACCATTCCGGGGAGCTGATCGACATCGAGGGAGTGCGTCGTTTGGTGCCAAGGGGTACTTGGACGATTTCGATAACTGGCGACCGCACCTCTTTTTCCCGAAAGCCAAGCAAGCGTGCGAGCTGCGTAGCTGCTGAGGGAACTGTCAGAATCGCGTAACAGGTCGGGCGGACACCCGCTATTTTCTCGCGGCGACCTGCTTGCGCAGACGTTCCTCCTGTTCCCTGAGTTCGGGAGTGAGCTCGGCGCCGAAGTCATCCGCCTCAAAAACCTGGCGGATCTCGATCCCGGTTCCCCCGTCGAAGGGACTGCGCTTCAGCCACTCCACTGCCTCGTCCATCGACCGTACCTGCCACAGCCAAAAGCCGGCGATGAGTTCCTTGGTCTCAGTGAACGGCCCGTCAGTGATGGTGTGCTTCCCGCCGGAGAACTTGACCCGCTTACCCTTCGCGCTGGAATGTAGTCCCTCGCCCGCCAGCATCACCCCCGCTTTCACCAGCTGTTCGTTGTATGTCCCCATTGCGGCCAGGATTTCCTGGCTCGGCAAAACGCCGGCCTCTGACTCCTTGTTCGCCTTTACTATGACCATGACTCGCATCGCATTTTTCCTTTTGATTTCGGATTGTGAGCCGGTTTCTCAACGGGCTGAGACTAGTGGAAACCAGGCTCTGTTTAGACGTCGAATGAGGCATCGAGGGATCGACAGCTTTATTATCTTTTGTGAAATATTTGCTAAATGCTGGCAAGTATTAGCGTTTATTCGCCCGACTTCGACATGCGAAATGGCACGGCGCTCGAGCCACCGGAAGAGGCAGGATGAGCAAACGCCGTTTCTTTCACGGCGCTCTGGTGTGTGCGTGAGAACCGGGTTTTCGTGAGAACCCGGTTTTCAAGAGAGCTGTGGAACGGAACTGCCGGATTCCAGCCGCGAAGCGGCTTGAGATTGCAGCCCAGGGCGCAAGCTTTGGGTGGAAGTAGATAACGAGCAAACGGGGCGCAAGACAGGTTCTCACGCCCACACTCTGGAGTTACCATATCAGAGGTCATAAATACAGAAATCACAGGGAGAAGTCACAGAGAATGTGCCGGAACATAAAAACCCTCTTCAACTTTGATCCGCCGGTCACCCAGGACGAGGTCCGGGCTGCCTCGCTCCAGTTCGTCAGAAAAATCAGCGGTTTTAATAAGCCCTCGCAGGCCAACGAAGCCTCGTTCTCGGCGGCGGTGGATGAAATCGCTGGCATCGCGTCGCGTCTTCTCCGTTCGCTTGAAACCACTGCGCCGCCGAAGAATCGGGAGGAGGAGGCCGCCAAGGCGAGAGCTCGCGCCGCGGAGAGATTCGGCGGTTGAATCTGAATCGGAGGGTGGCCCGCATTTTGCGGCCCGTTTAAGAGAGAAAGGCAACGAGGGGTGCCCCATTTCTCGCGTCTTTTGCAAGAAGTGGGCCCGTCACCGCATCGGACCTGAACGTGGCGGCGGGTCATGGGAGGACGTGCACAAGGCCTAGGACCTAAGTCATGTTCTTTCGAGCGCGAATACGGCAACTCCCGAGCCGGTCAAGAGCGATGCCCTCAACCGGCTGCGAAAGCTCCGGGTAGAATGGATCCGTTGGTTGTCGGCTAGTTCACCGAGCTGGCGGCGGCGGAGAAGGCGTTGTTGGCATTGGAGCCAACCAGTCGTATCGTGCCTACAACGAGAACCAAAATCACTGCTAACATCACCGCGTACTCTGCGATGTCCTGCCCCTGTTCGTCTGACCAGATCCTATAAATGAGATCGCTCATAAACCCAACCTCCGCGGCGAAATTCTCTCGATTAGAAACTCATCATGAACGCATGACGCTCGATTGTCAAATACTCAGTGATAAATCCATTCCCATCTTTCGCAGCCTTAGAAGTGACTGGAAGGCGCACTGGGCTTCGGTTTTGAAGGAGCATGCCCGGTAATGCCGCCATGACCAGAGTAACCGATTACCGTTGGAGATCAGCGTAATGAGATCAGCGTCGTGAGATCAGTGCAAAAAGATCGTCGTAGAGGAACGCCGCAACAATTTCAGCGCAGGAGGTCCGCCGCCGAGCGGGCAGCGAATTCCAATACTCGCCCGGGAAGAATTCCCAGATAGAGCGTTGCAGCCACGCTGATTGCCAGCGCAGCTCCGAGCGAAATCGGAATGGGGACTGCCGGGGTCTCATCCCGTGCTTCACGCATGTACATCATCACGATGATTCGCAGGTAGTAGTACGCGCCCACCGCGCTGTTGAGTACGCCGATAATGGTGAGGCCGACCAGGTTCGCCTGCAGCGCCGCGCTGAACACGTAAAACTTCGCGAAGAAGCCGCTGGTCATGGGAATTCCGATTAGGGACAGCAAAAAAATAGTTAGCGTGGCGGCGAGAAGAGGTGAGCGGCGTCCCAGCCCGGCATAATCGTCCAGCGTGACGTACCGTTCTCCAGCACCGGCGAAGTGGCTGACTACGGCAAACGCCCCCACATTCATCGCGGCGTATGAGGCGGTGTAAAACATCGCCGCCGGAATGCCGTTGTTCGGCAGTGTGGCGAAGGCCACCAATGCATAGCCTGCATGCGCGATGGAAGAATATGCCAGCAGGCGTTTGACGTTCGATTGCACCAGCGCGCCCACGTTGCCGAGCGTCATGGAAAGCGCAGCGGCTACCCAGATCAGCCAGACCCGTCCGGGAGCGTTGGCTTCAAACATGACGCGCAGCAGCACCGCGAACGCGGCCGCCTTGGGCGCGGTCGACATGAAGCCCACCACCGGCGCGGGAGCGCCTTCGTACACATCGGGTGTCCACACATGAAAAGGCGCAGCCGCGACCTTGAAACCCAGTCCCACGAACATGAGCGCGATGCCGACATAGGCCAGCACCGGGATCTGTTCCGACCGCAACACCTGGCCGATGATGATGATGCTGGTGGACCCGGTAGACCCGAACATCATCGCCACACCATAAAGAAAGAATGCTGTGGCGAACGAACCCAGCAGAAAGTATTTCAGTGAAGCTTCGCTGCTGATCGCCGCCCGCCGCCGGAACCCTGCCAGCACGTACGTGGAAATTGAGGAAATCTCCAGCGCGATAAAGATCAGCACCAGTTCGACCGCCGAGGACATCAGGCACATGCCGACCGCGCCTAGCAAGATCAGACCGTAATATTCCCCCGCCCGGATTTGCTGTACCGCCATGTACTCGTAAGAAGTGAGGATGACGATGGCCGTAATCGTGACCACCAGAAAGTGGAAGAAAATGCTGAAGCTGTCCACCTGGATCATGCCCCAGAATCCCACTCCAGGATATTGCGACTGGAAAAGCGTGGCCACGATCGCCGCGATCGAGCCTGCCAGCGCGATGTAGCCGAGCAGTCTTTGGCTGGTGCGCTCGTCCACCAGCGGATCGATCAGCATGATCGCCATGCCGAATAGCGAGAGAACGATCTCGGGAAGAATGCGGACGTATTCGACGCCGTGCGGCACGACTTGAGCGATTCCAGTTGGGTTCACGGGCCAACCACCTTGCTCGCCAATTGCTCGAACGGCGCCAGGGCAGCGTGAACTGCGGGATCGATGGCATTCAGCCATAACAGCGGTGCCACTCCCATCACCAGGGCGGCCACTGCGGCAGGCCACAGCGCAACGCGCTCGCGGACGTCCAGATCAGGCAGTGTTTCATTCACTGTGTGCGTGATCTTTCCATAGAACACGCGTTGATACATCCATAGCAGGTATCCCGCGCTCCAGATCACGCCGGTAGCTCCCAGAATTCCGTAGACGGCGCGGTCCTGGAAGGCTCCGCTGAGCACCAGAAATTCGCCGATAAATCCGTTCAGCAAGGGCAAGCCTACCGATGCCAGCACGATGAACAGAAAGAAGGTTGCATAGACCGGCATGGAACTCGCGAGCCCGCCGAATTCGGAAATCTCATAAGTGTGGCGGCGCTCGTACAAAATGCCCGCCAGCATGAACAGTGCGCCGGTCGACACGCCATGCGCCAGCATCACGAAGGTCGCGCCGTCCAATCCCGCCTGAGTGAAACTGAAGATGCCGAGGACCACGAACCCCAGGTGGCTGATGGAGGAATATGCAATCAGCTTCTTCATGTTGGGCTGCACGAGCGCCACCAGCGCGCCGTAGATAATCCCGATCAGCGCCAGAATCATCACCCACCAGGCGTTGGCGCGCGCCTGATCGGGAAACAACCCCAGGTTGAAGCGCAGCAGGCCGTAAGTCCCCATCTTCAGCAGCACGCCGGCCAGCAGCACCGACCCTGCGGTAGGCGCTTCCACGTGCGCATCCGGCAACCAGGTATGAAATGGGAAGAGTGGAACTTTGACCGCAAAGGCGACAAAGAATCCCATAAACAGCCATTGCGCCGCGGCGCCGAAGTTTGCCACCTGTCCGGCGCGGATCGCACTCTGAATGGTCACAAAGTCGAACGTTCCGACTTTGGCGTACAGCCACAAGATCGCCGCCAGCATGAAGACGGAAGCGATCATGGTGTACATGAAGAACTTTTTGGCGGCGTACACTTTGCGCCCGTGGCCGTACATTCCGCTCAAAAGCGCCATCGGAATCAGCGTGGCTTCCCAGAAGAAATAAAATACAAACAGATCCAGCGAGACGAAGACCCCGATGAGGGCGGTCTCCATCACCAGCAGCAGGATGAAAAATTCCTTCACCCGCTCGTGGATTGACTTCCAGGAAATCAGCACGCACAAGGGCGTCAGGAAGGTGGTCAGCACCACCAGCCACATGGAGATCCCGTCCACACCCAGGTGGTAGTGAATATTCGGCGTTGGAATCCAGGCTTTGTCGAGTTCGTACTGGAATCCCGCCTGGGCCCGGTGGAAGTGTACCGGCAGGTGCAGGGACAGAACAAAAGCCAGCAAGGAAACGACCAGAGAAATCACCCGGATGTCGCGGTCGCGCCGCGGCATCAGCAGCAACAGGAGCGCGCCCGCCAGCGGAATAAACGTCACCAGCGTCAGAATGACCGGACTCCAGTTGTCCATATTCATCGCGTGCGCGTTCATCGGGTGCCCATCCAGATCATGTAAGCGATCACCACCGCCGCGCCCGCCGCCACCCATCCGGCATAGGAGCGCAGGTTTCCCGACTGCATGTGACGGAAGGAATCGGAAACCTCATTTGCGCCATGTGCGCTGTTATCCAGCGTGGCGTCAATCACGTCACGATCGATGCCGTGCCACAAAATCAGAGAGGAGCCGGCAATCAGCGGCTTTACGAACAAGTTGGCATACAACTCATCGATGTAATACTTATGCACCACAGCTTGATAGAGGCTGCCCAAACTCGATGCGATCTGCTGTGGCAACTGCGGCCGCCGGTAATAGAGAAGCCATGCCAGATAAAGTCCGAGCGCCGCAGCAAACACCGAGATGCCGGTGAATAGCATCTCCGAGCCGTGCTCGGAAGCTTCTGCTATAGGCGTGACAACCGCGGCATTGAACACCGGCGAGAGAAATTTCTCGAACCGGGCGGCCCCCACCCACCCTCCAACCAGTGAAAGCACCGCCAGCACCACCAGGGGCGCCAGCATGACTTTGGGACTTTCGTGGATGCCGCCGTGCCCGTGCTCGTCGTGTCCATGAGCATCATGTCCCCCGTGTCCCTCTTCCGCTGGCTCGGTTCCGCGATAAGCGCCAAAGAAGGTCAGAAACCACAGCCGGAACATGTAGAACGAAGTCAGGAACGCGGTGAAGACGCCGATCCCCCAATACACCAGGCTTACTTGCGCAGCGCGAAACAGAATCTCATCCTTGCTGAAGAATCCGGCGAACGGTGGAAAGCCCGCAATCGCAAACGTCGCCGCGGTCATGGTCCAGAACGTCCAGGGAATATGTTCTTTCAGTCCGCCCATGCGCCGCATGTCCTGTTCGCCCCCCACCGCATGGATCACTGACCCCGCGGCCAGAAACAGCAGCCCTTTAAAGAAGGCATGCGTCATCAGGTGGAAAATGCCCGCCGAATACGCGGCCACGCCGCAAGCCATGAACATGTAGCCCAGTTGCGAGATGGTGGAGTACGCCAGAACTTTCTTGATATCGGTTTGCGCGATTCCGATGGTCGCGGCAAACAAAGCAGTCAGCGTGCCGACGATCGCAACCACGGTTAAAGCAGACGGCGCCCGGTCGAAGATCACGTGCGACCGGGCCACCATATATACGCCCGCTGTGACCATGGTCGCCGCGTGGATCAGCGCCGACACCGGAGTGGGGCCTTCCATCGCGTCCGGCAACCATACATAAAGAGGAATCTGCGCCGACTTACCGGCAGCCCCAACCATCAACAACAGTCCTATCGCGGTCAGCAGTCCCGCCCCGCTGCTCTCGGGGCTCATCGGACTCACGCTCTGAAACACCTGCTCAAAGTTCAGCGAGCCAAAGTGTTTGATCAAAAGGAATAGCGCGATGAGGAATCCGAAATCACCGACACGGTTGACGATGAACGCTTTCTTGCCGGCCGACGCTGCAGAATCTTTGGTGAACCAGAATCCAATCAGAAGATAGGAAGCCAGCCCTACACCCTCCCAGCCCACGAACATAAGCAGGTAGTTGCTGGAAAGCACCAGGGTCAGCATGAAAAACATGAACAGGTTCAGGTAGGCGAAAAAGCGGTAAAACCCGCCTTCCTCCCACATATACCCAACCGAATAAATATGAATAAGGAAGCCGACGCCGGTAACCACCAGCAACATGATCAGCGAGAGTTGGTCGAGATAAAAAGCAAAGTCTGCCTGGAAACTGCCGGCCCGAATCCAGGTCGCAAGGAACTCGATGTGCGGCGTCGAAAGGGAGGAGAAGCGGGTGGCCACGGACAGCACCAGGGCAAACGCCGCGCCGCTGAACAGCAGAGCTACCCCCACCACGGCTTGCCGCGAGAATTTCTTCCCGAAGAATCCATTGATAGCGGCACCCAACAGCGGAAGCACCGGAATCAGCCAGAGATGCAGGTTGGGCGTCATAGTTTGAGCAGGTCCACCTGGTCCACGTTCAGAGTTTCGCGCGTGCGATAGACCGAGATGATGATGGCCAATCCCACCGCCGCTTCGGCGGCCGCAACCACCATCACAAAGAACACAAAAACCTGGCCGCTTAAGGCATGCCACTGTGCCGCGAAGGCAACGAACGACAGGTTCACCCCATTCAGCATCAGTTCAATCGACATGAAGATGCTGATGATGTTGCGCTTGATCAGAAACCCGGTAACGCCGCAGGCAAACAGAATCCCGCTCAGGATCAGGTAGTACGAGATCGGCACCATCAGCCCTTCTCCTTCTGCTCGGTGTCAGGATGGCTGGCAAGAACCACCGCACCCATGATGGCGATCAGCACCAGAATCGAAGTCACTTCAAAAGGCAGCAGAAAATCATGAAACAGCAGCCAGCCAATCACCTTCGGTGCACCCGGTAAAGCTCCGGCCAGCACTGACTGGTTGCCCGTCCGCTCGATCAGAACCCATCCGATCAGCACGCTGCCGATAAGCATTCCAGGAACGCCAAACAGCAAGGCCACGCGGCTGCCCTTGGTTCGCTCTTCCACGCCGGCGTTCAAGAGCATGATGACGAAGACGAACAGCACCATGACCGCGCCGGCATACACGATTACCTGTACCGCAGCCACGAACTCCGCTCCCAGCAGCAGATACTCCACTGCCAGCGAACCCATTACCACCACCAGCGAAAGCGCGCCGTTAATGGGATGCCGCTGTACCAGCAGGTTTACCGCTCCCGCCACGCACACGGCGCCAAACACCAAAAATAAAATGAGATGGACCATTTCAGAGACCGAGAACTGACAACTGAAAACTGAGAACTGGTTCTTAAAAAACTATCATCACGATCCGGTCATTACGACCGAATCGCCACCACCAGCCCGGTAATCACCAAATTCGCAATCGCCAAAGGCAAAAGAAATTTCCATCCGAAGGCCATGAGCTGGTCATAGCGAAACCGCGGCAACGTCCCCCGCACCCAGATATAAATAAACAGGAATACGAAAATTCGCAGCACGAACCAGAACACCGGCAGCAGCGCTCGAACCAGCGGCGGACCAAACACCGGTCCATGCCAGCCCCCGAGAAACAGCAGCGAGGCCACGGCCGCGACCGTAATCATGTTGGCGTATTCAGCCATGAAAAACATGGCAAACTTCATGGCGCTGTATTCAGTGTGATAACCGGCCACCAGTTCAGTTTCCGCTTCCGGCAAATCAAACGGGATGCGGTTGGTCTCCGCATATGCCGCGATCAGGTAAATGAAGAACGCGAAGAACTGTCCGCCGTAAAAAATGTTCCAGCGCGGAATAAACCCCCAGAAGGTTCCCCCCTGCGCATCCACGATGTCGCGCAGGCTGAAGCTTCCCGCCAGCATGAGCACACCCACCAGTGAAAGTCACAGTGAGACTTCGTAGCAGATCATCTGAGCGCTGGCCCGCAGTCCGCCCAGCAGAGAATACTTGCTGTTGGATGACCAACCTGCCAGGGCCACGCCGTAAACGCCCAGGGAGGTCACTCCCAGAATGATCAGCAACCCGATGTTGACGTCGGTGATTTGTAACGGAATCCGCAAGCTGCCGATGGTTACCCAATTGCCAATCGGAATCACGGCGATCGACGTCAGGGCAAACGCCACAGCGATCATTGGTGCCGCAATATAGAGAGGTTTGTACACGTGCGGCGGCGTCAGGTCTTCCTTGAACAGAAATTTAATGCCATCCGCTAAAGGCTGCAGCAATCCGAACGGCCCCACGCGCGTAGGCCCCCAGCGGTTCTGGATGTGTCCCACCACTTTGCGTTCCAGCCAGACGGTGTAAGCCACAGCCGTTAGCAACACAAAGAGAGCGAGCACGGTCTTGATCAAGGAAACGATGATGAAGATGCCGATATTCAATGCCCGATACCTGTTCTTGAGTAGCGCCGGCGCCCGCCGGCTGTCGCGAGGGCGCCTCGCCCTCGCACCTGCAAGTGCGCGGAAAAACCTCCGTCAGTCCGCGGCCACTTCGGTTTCCGCCGGCTGATTCTGATTTTCCATCACTGAATTCAAAGTACGGGAATAGCGCCCCAATGTGCCGGAGCTGAAAAGATTGTCATTCGCGGGAGCAATCAGCCCCGGGTCCTGAGCGGCGCCCGGCGAACTTCCCACCAGCGTAGTGCGCTGGTCGTTGCCAGCCAGCAGGTTCATCCGCGAGACTTCATATCCCGGCACCAGTCGCTGAATTTCGTCCAGAATCGCCATCGGATCAAACGGGCTCATCTTCGGTTCCAGACCGTGCGCCGCCAGCCATACAGCGTGGCGATCGGCTTCGCCGGATTGGGCGCCGCGCGATTGCCCCATGTCCGCGGTCGCTCCCCGTCCGAACGGAACCAGTTTGTGGACATTCGCTCCCATCGCGTCCGCGATGCGTACCATCATTTCGAAATCCGATTTGCTGCCGCTGACTTCCCCCGCCTTCTTCACCAGTTGCAAATCGCCGCAGGTGTTGGTGAATGTTCCGGACTTTTCATAGGCGTTGGACGCTGGCAGGACCACATCGGCCAAAGCAGCGGTTTCCGTGAGGAACATGTCCTGCACCACAACGAAGCTCTGCGAAAAGACAAACGGATCAATCTGAAATCGCCCAACCGGATTCGCGCCTACCACGTAAAACGCTTTTAGTTTTCCCGCCCTCGCGCTTTCCACCATTTCCGGCAGGGTCAGGCCACGCGTCTGCGGGACTCCACCCCATTCCTTGTGAAATTTCGCCGAATCAGCGACAGGATGATAGCCCGGCAACAGGTCCGGATAGAGACCCATGTCAGCCGCGCCGCGAGAATTGGAATAGTCGCCCAGGCAGATGAACTTCGCTCCAGCGACCCCGGACCCAAATTTCACCAGCGAAGCGATGTCATTCCCGCGAATCTCAGACCCAAAAACAATAACCAGATTCTGTTCGCCGCGAAGCGTGTCGCGAAGCTGGTTCAATGTGGCGCGGGCGCCCTCGCCCGCGCTGCCGGGGCCCACCAAAGACTCCGCCGCCGAATCATCCCCACCCAAAAAAGCAGCGAATCGTCCCTCAGCCCCGTCAGCAATCTGCAAAAACTCAGCCGCCTGCCGTCTCAGCTTGATCTCGCGCGAATTCACCACGTACAGCTTTGCCCGATGCAGCCGGACATTATTCCGAATCTGCCAGGCCAGCAGCGGATGCTGCTCCGTCGGATCATTACCAATCAGCAGGATCGCCGGGGCGTCGAAAACGTCTCGCATGCTGGCGCTCGATTCAGGCTTGCCGCCAAGCGCGGCAGCAAAAGCAGGGAAGTCGGCCGTGCGATGATGGTCGATATTGTTGGTCTGCAAAACCACTCGCGCGAATTTCTGCAGCAGATAGTTCTCTTCGTTGGTGGTGCGGTTCGAGCCAAATACTCCGATCGCCTGCCCGCCATGCTCCTCGCGGGCTTCCTTGAAGCGTTTGCCGATCAGCTCAAACGCTTCCTCCCACGAGGAGGGAACTAGTTGCCCGTCTTTCCGAATCAACGGCTGCGTAATCCGGTCTTCGTTATGCGCGAAGTCGAACGCATACCGGCCCTTGATGCAGAGGAAATCCCCGTTGATGCCGCTCTTGTCGCGATTATCTCCACGCACAATTTCCATGCCGGTTTCGGAGCGGCGCACGCCCAGCGTGGTCTTGCATCCATCCGCGCAGTGAGTGCAGGTGGTGCCGACATGCGTCATCTCCCAGGGACGAGTCTTATACCGGTATGCCCCCGACGTCAGCGCGCCCACCGGACAGATGTCGATGCACATGCCGCATTCTTCGCACTCCAGGTGGTCTTCTTTATTGGGAGCAATGATGGACCCCACGCCGCGGTTCTGCACTCCCAGTGCCCACACGTCCATACCCTCGCCGCACACTCGCACGCAGCGATAACAGAGAATGCAGCGCGGCCGGTCGAAGTACACCACCGGAGACCATTGCTGTTCCTCCTTGTGGTTCTTGGGCTCCATGTACTTCGATTCGGCGGCCCCGTAGGAAAAAGTCATGTCCTGCAACTCGCACTCGCCACCGGCGTCGCAAACCGGGCAGTCCAGCGGGTGATTGCCCAGCAGCAATTCCACCATTCCCTTGCGCGCCTGCCGGATCTCATCACTGTCGGTGGTGACGACCATGCCTTCGCCGATCACAGTTGTGCAGGCAGTCTGCAATTTGGGCATCTTCTCGACTTTCACCAGGCACATGCGGCAAGCGCCCTGCAGCGAAAGATTCGGGTAGTAGCAAAACGACGGTACCTCGATACCCACACTCTTGCAGGCTTCAATTAGCAAAGTCCCAGCCGGAGCCGCGACCTTCTTGCCATCGACAGTGAGATTCACATCAGCCATAAAATCGTCGTTGGTCCTTGGTCGTTGGTCTTTGGCAAAAACCTTCAGCACCATTCGGTGCGGGCCAACGGCCAACGACCGACGGCCAACGACTACGGTTCTACGCCAGCACCGGCTCCGCGGCCTTCTCGAACGGACACGGCTTCCCATCCAGATGATCTTCAAATTCCTGCCGGAACTTCTTGATGAACGCCATGGTTGGCATTGCCGCAGCGTCGCCCAGCGGACAAAATGTCCGCCCCAGCATGTTTTCCGAAAGGTAATACATGTTGTCGATGTCTTTCTTTACCCCGCCACCAGAGTGAAAGCGAATCAGTGTTTTTTTCAGCCAGTCGGTACCCTCGCGGCAGGGAATGCACCAGCCGCAGCTCTCATGCTGATAAAATTTCATCGTCCGCAAGGCAAACTTCACCATGCATGTGGTTTCGTCGAGAACCACGACGCCGCCCGACCCCAGCATGGAGCCAGTCTTCGCTACGCTGTCAAAGTCCATGCCGATATCGATTTCGTCCGACGTCAGCACCGGCGTGCTCGATCCGCCGGGAACCACTGCCTTGAGCGCGCGCCCGTTGGGAATCCCGCCGCCTACTTCGAAAATCATTTTCCGCAGGTTGTATCCCATCGGCAGCTCATAAACCCCGGGCCGCTTCAGATGCCCGCTGAGACAGAACAACCGCGTCCCGCCATTTTTCGGCGGGCCCAGACCCGCATACCACTCTGCGCCCCCAAGAATAATGTGGGGAACGCTGGCCAGGGTTTCAGCATTGTTAATTACCGTAGGTCCGCCCCACAGCCCGACCACCGCCGGGAAGGGAGGCCGGATTCGCGGAATGCCACGCTTGCCTTCGAGTGACTCCATCAGCGCCGATTCTTCCCCAACTTCGTAGGCGCCTGCGCCTCCGTGCCAGTAGACGTCAAAATCGTAGCCGCTGCCAAAAATGTTCTTGCCCAGAAATCCGCGAGCGTAGGCGTCGGCAATCGCCTTCTGCATGATCTCCAGAAGATAGCGGTACTCGCCGCGCACGTAGATGTATCCGGTGTGCGAGCCCACGGCCAGCCCGGCGATCATCACGCCTTCAATCACGGCATGGGGATCGTGCTCGAAAATCAGCCGGTCCTTGCAGGTGCCGGGCTCGCTCTCGTCGCCGTTGCACAGAACGTACTTCGGTTTCGGCGCCTGCTTGGGCACGAACGACCACTTCAACCCGGTGCTGAACCCCGCGCCCCCTCGCCCGCGCAGGCCGGAGTTCTTGACCTCGTTGACGATCGCATCCGGCCCCATACTCAAGGCCTTCTGCACCGCCTTGTAACCATCAAGCTCCAGGTAGCGATCGATATTGGTCGCACCCAGGCCGAATCTCTTGGAGACGATTCTTACTTCATCGGGATGGGAAACCAGGTCAGCCATGCTGATCAATTGTCGAATTGCCGGATTTACGAATTGCCGGATTTGGAATCATTCACTCGATGTCTCGGGTTTCAAATTCGGCAATCCCAAGATTCGTCAATTCGAAAATCCCTACTGTGCCCCACGTTTCTTATATTCTGCCAGCACCCTGTCCATCTTCTCTACCGTCAGGTTCTCATGAAAGTCATAGTTCACCTGTGCCGCCGGCGCCCAGCTGCAGGCCCCGATGCACTCCACCTCTTCCAGCGTGAACACGCCGTCGGGCGTAGTGCCCTTGTGCCCGATGCCCAGCTTTTTCTCGCAATGGTCGAGCAGTTCCTCGCCGCCCCGCAGCATGCAGGCAATGTTGGTGCAAACCTGTACGTTGTACCTGCCCCGCGGCTTGGTGGTCAGCATGGAGTAGTAGCTGATCACGTTGCGAACGTCGAGTTCGGTTAACTCAAGTCGGCCCGCCAGCTCAGCAATAACTTCGTCCGACAGATAGCCTGTCTCGTCCTGTGCGTACAGCAGCGTCGGCACCAGCACGGACCGCTTCGTCGGATAGTGCGTCAGCATCTCAGCGAACCGCCGCTCGAATTGTTCGGAAAACCGCATGGCAAGAAATTACTCAATTACTGAATTACTAAATTGTCAAATTACTCAATCGCTATCGATCAATTTCCCCGAGCACTATATCGATGCTGCCAATCGCCGCCACCACATCCGCCAGCAACCGGCCTTCACACATGCTGGGCAGCGCCTGCAAGTTCGCCAGACACGCCGCCCGCATATGCACCCGGTAGGGTTTCGCAGTCCCGTCGCTGACCACGTAATATCCCATCTCCCCGCGCGGCGACTCCACCGCCTGGTAGACCTCACCCGCGGGCACGGCAAAACCTTCCGTAATAATCTTGAAGTGATAGATGAGCGCTTCCATCTGCGTCTTCATCATCTCCCGGTCAGGCAGGATGACCTTCGGAGCCACGGCCTTGATTGGGCCTTCCGGCATTCCATCCACCGCCTGCTGCACCATCGCAATGGATTCCCGCATCTCCGCCACCCGGCAAACGTAGCGAGCAAAGACGTCGCCGTCCTGCGACACCGGAACCTTGAACTTGAATTTCTCGTAGCTGGAGTAGGGCATATCGCGCCGCAGATCGAAATCCACCCCGCTGCCTCGCAACGTCGGTCCGCTGGCTCCCAGCGCCACCGCGTCCTCCGCCGTAATCCGCGCCACGCCCTTGGTCCGCATGCCCCAGATGGGGTTTCCGGTCAGCAGATTTTCGTACTCATCGACCTTGGATGGAAAACGCTGGGCGAAATCCCGTACTCGTTCGAAAAATCCCAGCGGCGGCTCCAGCGCCAGCCCGCCGATGCGGAAGTAAGAAGTCATCATGCGTTGCCCGCTCACCATCTCGAACAGTCGCAGGATGTCTTCGCGCTCGCGGAAACAATACAGAAAGACAGTCATGGCGCCGATATCGAGCGCATGCGTGCCCAGCCAGACCAGGTGCGAATTGATGCGGGTCAATTCGTTCAGCATCACCCGCATCCATTGCGCCTTGGGCGGAATTTCCAGCCCCAGCAGTTTTTCCACCGCCAGCACATAACAGAGATTGTTGGTAAGGGGACAGAGATAATCGATGCGGTCGGTCAGCGGTACCACCTGCTGGTAAAACTTCGCCTCGCAGGTTTTCTCGATCCCGGTGTGCAGGTACCCGATGTCGGGCATGATGCGCACAATATTTTCGCCATCAATTTCGAGCAGCAGCCGCAACACGCCGTGCGTAGACGGATGATGCGGGCCCATGTTCAGGATCATGGTCCGATCCTGACCGGGTTCAAGCACTGGCATGGCGGAAAGGTGGGCCATAGTGGAGCCTAGCGGTAGCCCTCCACCGGATAATCTTTGCGCAGGGGATGGCCTTCCCAATCTTCCGGCATCAGCAGCCGCCGCAAATAAGGATGCCCGGCGAAGCGCACTCCGAAAAGATCGAACACTTCCCGCTCGAAATAATTGGCCGCAGGCCAAACCTGCGTAACCGAGTCCAGCGCCGGGCTGCCGCCGTCCAGCCGCACCTTCAGCCGCACGCGCTCTTTGTTCGGAATGGACAGCAGGTGATAAACCACTTCAAATCGCGGTTCGGAAGGGAACCAGTCGACGCAAGTCACGTCGGCCAGGTAATTAAACGGACAATCCGCATCGTCGCGCAGCAGGAAGCAAGCCTCACGGATCAGTGAGCGCTCCACGTAAATACTGATTTCGTTGCGATCGAACTTCGCTCCCTCAACTGAAGCCGGATTCCAGGCCATCAATTTCGCGATGGCGGGATGGTTCTTCAGTTGCTCCAGATCGGTGATGGCTGGTTCCAGCGCCATTAGACCTCGCCTCGCCGGGCTGAAGGCTTGCCCCAGTCGAGCGCACCTTTTTTCCAGATGTAAAAGAAGCCCACCAGCATGATCCCGATGTACACCAGCATCTCCCAGAAGCCAAACATCTTGAGATCGCGCAGGATCACCGCCCAGGGATAAAGAAACACCGCCTCGATGTCGAAGAGAATGAAAAGCATGGCCACCAGGTAGAATTTAACCGAGAAGCGTTCCCTGGCATCCCCGACCGGAGTCATGCCACACTCGTAAGGCGACATTTTGGCCCGGGTAGGGCGCCGATACCCGATCAGGTACGAAAGCAGCACGATCACCCCCGCCAGGGCGACTGCGACCAGGAAGTGAATCAGTAATGGCAGGTAGCGTGCGAAGTAATTGTCGGGCATGGGAGAGCTATATATAATTCGCGCCAAGAGTTACGTAAACAGTCTAGATTAGATTTCATAGTTGGGAGTGTCAAGCGGCGGGCCCGAGACGGTCGGAGTTTGTTAGAACTCTTTAACTGATACTCGCAATCGCTTTTTCGACGACGGCAAAAAGGCAAATGATTTTCGGCTTCAATACCGACATCAAGCAGGGCGACACCGTTTACCATGTGCAGAGCGAGGCCCGCGAGAGCGAGTTGCTGCTGCAAACCCAGGTATTCGTGCGCGGCCGCTGCATCGGAAAACGCGCCAGCCCCTACGGAGACAAGCTGGCCGGAGGCTTCACCGACCAGCAGAAAGAGCACGGCCTGCGCGACCAGCACCGCCTGGTGCTTGACGCCATCCGCGACGGCCACCTGGATGACGTCCTGGATAAGCGCGAAACCCCCGAGACCCTGGCTGCCATCAAGGAACTGGACCTGCACTGGCTCAATGCCAACTCGGTCCATTCCGATCGCAATCTGACCATGCTGCTGCGGGTTACTGAAAGCGGTTCCGCCGTGGCCGGAGCCCGCCTTACCGTGCGCTTCGCCCGTCCCGACGCCGCTCCTCTTTACGCCCAGGTGCTCACCGACGAGGCCGGTGACGCCGAGATGAAAATCGATGTCGACGAGTCGGCACTGTCGGATTCGTCTGTCCTGGTACAAGCCAGCTATTCCGGCCGTACCGCCACTCGCAAATTCCAGCTGAAAAAAGTAGAAGCCTAACCACGAACCACGTAAGACGCCCCGAAGCACATCGGAAACCTAACCACGGACGAAGTGGGGACAGCCGCCCCGGCTGTCCAGCGGAGCACAAGCTCCGCCAGCCTTACGTAGGGACAGATGTCCCCATCTGTCCAGTCGAGCGAAGCTCGACAGGAGTGCCGGGAAGGGCACGGCTTCAGCCGTGCCGCCAGCATTCCAGGTCTGAGCGGCTTCAGCCGCTGAGGTATGCTTTCTTGTCCCCGGCGCAGACCGCCACCTTGCCCCCACATCCATTCCTTGCGAAAATCGATCAACCATGAAGCTCACAATCAACGGCCAGGAGCAGGACTTCGCCGCCATCACCCTGGCCGGACTGGTCGAACACCTGGGCATGAAGCAGGACCGCGTCGCCATAGAGTTAAACCGCAACATCGTCCCGCGAAGCCAATGGTCTGAAACCAATCTGGCCGAGGGCGACCGCCTGGAAATCGTCCACTTCGTAGGGGGCGGTTTCTCCTAGCGTCGGCGTCCCGCCGGCTGCCCTGAGGGCAGCCCGCCCTTGCAGGGACCCACAGGGAACTCCTCTAGTCACCTCACTCCCCAAATCTGCCATTGACACCTGCCCATCCACGCCTAAAATGTCTCAAACATTTTATATTTCAAATGTTTGAAACATTTCCGTGTCCAGGATGCACACACGCTTCCCATCCCGCGAAGTAGTGGCGCTGACAGGCATAACTCTGCGCCAGCTGCAGTGGTGGGATGAACGCCGCATCGTGGTTCCCGCCCGCGAAGGCCACCGCCGTCTGTACTCCACCGAAGATCTCGCCGAGGTCGCGGTGATCTGCGAACTGCGCCGCCGGGGGTTCTCCTTGCAGCGGGTGCGTAAGGTAATGCGCTTTCTGCAGCGCGAGTTCGGCAAACGGTTGGCGGAAACCGTAAGCGGAGCGTCGGACTACCATCTTCTCACCGACGGCCGCACTCTCTACCTGGAAACCTCGGCGCGGCAGATCGTGGACATTCTCAAGAATTCCCGCCAGCCCATGCTGGCGATTTGTCTTAGCGACACCGTACGCCAGGTGCGCGCCGTGGTCCGGAATGCTGAAAAAAAAGTGAGCGCGAGTGAGCCGGCAACGTCGCGATTGCCGCGCCGTGGCAGAAAAGCATCATAAGCAGGAAAGTTTGGCTCCAAAAAGTTCGGCCCCTGGGGAGGAGCGATGGTTGGAGAACTGAACGTCCTGAATGAATGGATTCCCGAGCAGATGCACCCGGGCACCATCTTCGTGCTCGAAAACGCCGGCCACGTGGGAGAGAAAGAAGATCCCTATTGGGCTGTGCTCTCCTGTCCCGACTGCGGCACCCTGGGCCTCATCACGCGCAAACAACTCGCCGGTCTGCTGCCCGTGATCTGCGGCTCCGATCAGTGCTCGGTGCAATTCTTCATCAATGACAGCGACGTCGTGATCCGCAAGCCCAGTTAAGTCAGATTGCGAGTGCACGCATATTCAGTCCGCAAGAAAAGCTCTGCAACTCAAGGCGGCTTTAGCCGCTGCGTTTCGCTGTTTCCCTCGCACCTAGCCCAGCGTCATCTGGTACAACTGGTTTACGGTTCTCCAATTCCGCGTCGTCGCGCCCACCTTAAGCATCCTCTCCAAAACATTATTGCCTAACTTGGTCGCGTGATAACCGTTCGGACAATAAAGATAGACCGCCTCACCCGCGCAGCAAAATTGATCCTCAGCCGCATCAATCCCATCCAGCATTTTCAGCGCACTCTTCGCCGGGGCAGACGATAAGAATGTTACGTGCAGCTTGGAAACATCGATGCCTTTTTCCTTCACCAGCGGATTATTCCTGATAACGTTCCCAAAGTCGGCCGCCGTCTTCACCAGCACTGGCACCGGAAAGCCAAACTGGCGAACGATCTTTTCTTCAATCTTTTTCGCCAGACTCACAGAATCGCGCGCCGGCGCGCCGAACACGACGTTCCCACTCTGAATGTAGGTCTTCACTTCCGCAAATCTCATCCCCTCGAACATTTTCCGAAGCTGGTCCATCTTGACGATCTTGTGCCCGCCCAGATTGATCCCGCGAAGCAAAGCTACGTAGATCGACTTGCCGCCAGCCGGAGAGCTGTTCTTCATTGAGGGAAGGAAATTGTCGAACACTGTTACTAAAGGGATTTCTCTGCGATCTCCAGGTTAATCTTTGCGATCTTCGCGGTTAAAACCTCTTGAAGTTCCTGACCGAAAAGACTACCGGCTCTTGTTCCCCGCCCGCTCCAGCGCCACCGGAATCTGCTCCACAATCTCGATCCCGAATCCCTCCAGCCCCGCGACTTTCCGGGGATGGTTGGTCAGCAGCCGAATTCGTCGCAGATTCAGGTCGGAAAGAATCTGCGCTCCGATGCCGATCTCCCGCTGCGTCTTGCGTTCACTGTCCGGTAACGACGGCAGACGTTTGTCCCGATGAAACGTAAGCGCGGTTCGATCCGCCACCTTCTCGACAGAAAAGCCTTTCGAAGTCTGGTGCAGATAAATGAGCGCGCCCCGCCCTTCCTGCGCAATCCTCTGCATCGACCCTTCAATGGTGGCATGACAGTCGCAGCCGGTAGATCCAAACACATCACCCATCAGGCAATGCGAGTGCATGCGCACCAGCACCGGCTCATCGCCACTCTCAACATCGCCGCGCACCAGCGCCATGTGCGACTCGCCGCCGTCCACTTCGCTTTCGTACGCAATCAGGCGAAATTCTCCGTGGTGCGTATCAATCAGCGCCTCTCCGACACGATGCACATGGCGCTCATGCTGCATGCGATAGCGAATCAGTTCCGCCACGGTCAGCAGCTTCATGTTGTGAGTCGCGCAAAACTCGATGAGATCGGAAACGCGAGCCATGGTCCCATCGTCGCGCATGATCTCGCAGATCACACCCGCCGGCACCAGTCCCGCCAGCCGCGCCAGGTCCACCGAAGCTTCCGTTTGTCCGGCCCGAACCAGCACTCCGCCTTTACGTGCCCGCAACGGAAACACATGCCCCGGTCTCGCCAGATCCGCCGGCCGGGTGGCTGGATCGATAGCAACTTTGATGGTCCGCGCCCGATCGTAAGCCGAGATTCCCGTCGTCACACCCTCGCGCGCGTCGATCGCTTCGCAAAACGCCGTACCGTAATTCGAAGTGTTCTCCACCGACATTGGACCCAGCCGCAGGTGGTCCAGGCGTTCCTCGGTCATGGCCAGGCAGACCAGGCCGCGTCCGAACTTGGCCATAAAGTTGATGGCTTCCGGCGTGACCTTTTCCGCCGCCAGCGTCAGGTCGCCTTCGTTTTCCCGGTCCTCGTCATCCACCACGACAACCATCCGCCCGGCGCGGATTTCCTCGATCGCAGTAGGCACGTCAGTAAATTGCGATGGCGAAGTCATAAAGCGGATTGTAGCAAAACGGGTGCAGAGAACCTGACTAACCCAAGGCTGACGCGAGCCGCTTGCGCCCAGTATAGGCTCGAAAGCATAAGACAAGGCCCCCGCAACCACCAACGAAATACGAAGCTAGATGAGCCCATGCGTCAGCCATAAATCGGGCATGCTTCCATCCGGGGATAGCCTCTGCCAGGGGCCCCTGCAAGGAAATCACACCCGCCTTCGTCAAAAGAAATCCGGCGACACCAGCCAGCAGTGCGCTGCAAGCCATGGACAACAGCAGGAGCCTGATCGGGTGTGATATATCTCGAGCGCTGAGGGAGGGCAGCGGCCCAACTCTAGCCGAAGCCGCAAGCAACAGGCCCAGTCCACACCCTACCCACCAAGTGGCGAGCACTCCCCACTCCAAACCAAGGAGAGTTGGTGAACTAAGTGGAAGTATCATTGGGTGGGCTACAGAGAAGTACTCTACGCAAACTCTGGCCGTAATTTGATCATGGAGGATTCCGTAAGCCACCGCCGCAACGATGCAGAGCAGCCAAATTTTTAGGAACTCCATGACTTACCGACTTACCGGTCGCGGCGGGAACAGCCACATTATCGCGTCCGTATTACCGCACCACGACCTCTTCCGCCCCGCGAAACAGCGCCCGTAGCGACCGCCATACCCAGCGCGCCAGCAACACGATGATCAGGAGAAGTACGGCCACGATGGCCGCAGCCGAATAAGGATGGCGGGTGGCAAACCAGGTCAGAAAGATGGCGAACCCGTCCTCTCCCAGGCTCAAAGCCGCGTTGGAAAAGGGTTCTGGAGAAGCAGTTACCGCGGCCCGGGCAGCCGTCTTTCCCCCATGGGCCGCAAACGCAATCAAGCCGCCCGCCGCCGTCGCCAGCAGTTGCTGGGTGGGGGACAGTGCTGCCGTCGCCTTGTATGCCAGAAGGGCCGCCACCGGAACCCGGATGAATGTGTGCAGCGTGTTCCACACCAGATCGAAGGCGGGAATCTTGTCCGCGAAAAACTCCACCGCGAACAGCGCCAGGCTGACCCCGATCACCCACCAGCTTCCCAATACGTCGAGGGACGGCGGCAGCGACAACACTTCCGCCCGCGCCAGCAGTCCCAGGGTAGCCACGGTAGCGTAAACGTTCAGCCCGGCGGCGAAACTGGTCGCCACCACCGCCGCGATAATCTGGTCTCCGGAAAACTTCATCCCGAGTAGGATAATCCGCAAGCCCCTAAGGTGAAGGCAAATCTTTTGTGGGTCAAAACCAAAAAGGCCGCCAGTTGGCGGCCTTTAAGCTTTTCGACGCAACTTACAGCGTGGACTCGATTTCGAATCCCCAGGCTTCCAGCAGGGGCTCGGGAATGTACTTCGAGTTCTTGTTGCGCCGCGCCCACTCCCGCAGCCGGGTAGAGCGCAGGTATTGATCAGGAGAAAGCTTATATTCCCGAACCACTTGCTCGAACTCGGTGATGGTCGGGGTAATCGGTCCGATCGGTTCGGGCTTGCCCCAGTTGGGATTTCCGCGTCGCTTGCCCATGAAAATTGCCTCGTGCTCAGGAATTATGACTGCAAAAGCTGGCTATGAAAACTTAGATTCGCACTACCCCAGGGAAGATTCACGCCAAATTACTCAACCTGCAACAAAAAGGTGTACTCTGATGGTCCCCGTAATCGTCGGAAGATAGTGATTCTAGGACATTTGGCTCTGTAAGTCAACCGTAATAATCGACCCTCGCGTCTCGGATTTCAAGCTATATTATAGAAAATTAATGACTTACCGAAATATTGAGGGGCGGACCTTCCGAATCCGAACCGTAATAGAGACGTTTATTCTCGATCTCCCGGCACTCCCACACCCTCGAGCCGGCTTCACGGAGTGAGCCGTTTTCATTCACAGCTCCGTTTCGCATCCCCTCGGGTTACCGGCGTAATGGTTTCTCGATGACCGGTCATTGACGGGCGCAGCCTACCTACCTAGAGTGCGATAAGGAGGCCAAAACCGTGAGGGATATCTATGAGGTGTTGCGTAAGAAACAGGCCGAACAGGCGCAACTAGGCAAGCAGATTGAAGCTCTGCAGACTGCGGCGGAACAGCTCCGCGGTGTGGCTCACCTGCTCGATGACGAGCACGAAGAAGCCGAAGGCGCCGCTGCCCGGGGTTGAGAGAAATACTCAGATTTCTCAGAGTTGGAAGCGTCCTATGAGCCTACAAGCGCTCGTTTTCTGTGCAGATGAAAAAGTCGTGCGGGTGCTGCGGAGGGTGCTGAGTGAATTGGAAATCGGCATGGAGCAGTGTACTGATGCCGAATCCGCCATTCACAAACTGACCCGCCGGAGGTTTGAGGCAGTCATTGTGGACTGTGCAGACCAGCGCACCGCCTCGCGTGTACTGCGCAGCGCACGAACCGCTCCCTGCAACAAGCGCGCCGTGGCTGTGGCCATTGTCAGTGGCCAGACCGGCCTGGGCGGCGCTTTTGATCTGGGTGCTCATTTCGTTCTTTACCAGCCGCTCTCTCCGGAGCGTGCCAAGACCAGCTTTCGCGCCGTGCGCGCCTTGATGAAGCGGGAACGCCGCCGCAATGCCCGCATCCCCATCGAAACTCCGGTCACGGTTCAGGTCAACGACGGAGCCGGACAGTTGCGCGCCGTGACCACCGACCTGGGAGAAGGCGGCATGGCTATCCAACTGGCCCATCGTCCGAAAAACCTGGGCGCGGTCACCATTCACTTTTCTCTGCCCGGGACCACGGACAATATCGAGTGCTCAGGCCAGGTGGCTTGGGAGAACCCCGGCCGCCAGGTCGGTTTACGCTTCGTTGACCTGGCCCCCGAAATGAGCGACCGTCTGAAAGCATGGCTGGAAAGTCGCGGCCCAGAGTTTGAAGAAGACGATCCACCCGCTCCCTGCAAGCTTACCGACCTCAGCCTGGGGGGCTGCTATCTGGAAACAGGATCACCGTTTCCCGTCCACACCCGCATCATTCTCTCCATGCATGTTGCCGGAGTGCAGTTCCGAACCGGAGGCAAGGTACTGGTGATGCATCCGGACCTCGGTATGGGCGTTGAGTTCACGCAAACCACCGAACAGCAACGCGGGCACCTGGAGAAATTCATTCACGTACTCACCAACAGCAAGGGTGTTCTTCCCGAATTGATGGTCGAGCCCGAAGGCTTGGACAACCATGAATCGCCAACCGAACCCGAAACCCATAAAGCGCAAGGTGGGCCGGAAGATCCTCTGCTCGAACTCTTTCGAAGACGGGCCGAGCTGACTCACGAAACCTTCCAGGCAGAACTTCGCAAACAGCGCGGTCCCAGCCCAAGGGCCGCGGCACAGAAGGCTTCCCTCTAGCACGGCGTAGGACAAAGCCAACTGATCGCTAACCGGCCCCGCGCTCCCGTAGAAAATCTCCCGTCACCCGACTACCTCGTTCTCGTTGTAAAATTGAAGGTTAGTCAGTGCTCCTCGACCCCTTTCTATGCCCCAGGAAGAACAAACTTCCGTCACCCGTGAAGGTCGCAGCCGGGACGGCCAGGACGATGTCCGCTACGATGCCCATCGCATCGAGACCAAATGGTTCGAGCGCTGGCAGAACGATCCCTCGCTCTACGCCGCCGAACCTCACTCTCTGAAGCAAAAGTACTACGTGCTCGAAATGCTGCCCTATCCCTCCGGCGCGCTGCACATGGGACACGTGCGCAACTACGCCATCGGCGACGCCCTGGCCCGCTACATGTGGATGAACGGCTACAACGTGCTTCATCCCATGGGCTGGGATTCGTTCGGCCTTCCGGCGGAGAATGCGGCCATCCAGAACAACACGCCGCCCCGTCAGTGGACGCTGCAAAACATCGCCGCCATGAAGGCGCAGATGAAACGCCTGGGCTTCGGATACGACTGGTCGCGTGAAGTCACGACTTGCCTGCCCGAATACTACAAATGGAACCAGTGGTTCTTTATCAAGCTGTTCGAGAAGGGGCTGGCCTATCGCAAGAAGAGCCTGGTCAACTGGTGTCCGAAATGTTGCACCGTCCTGGCTAACGAGCAGGTGGTGGACGGTCGCTGCTGGCGTCACGAAGACACCCTGGTCGAGCAGCGCGAACTCGAGCAATGGTTTTTGCGCATCACCAACTATTCCGACGAGTTGCTGCGCGACCTGGATCGTCTTCCCGCCTGGCCGGAAAAAGTGCGCACCATGCAGCGCAACTGGATCGGGCGCAGCGAAGGCACGCTGGTGGATTTCAAGCTCGACGGAGCCGCTGACCCGGCCACTTCAACCATTACCGTCTTCACTACACGAGTGGACACGATTTTCGGCGCAACCTCGGTGCAGCTCGCGCCCCAGCATCCCCTGGTCGCGCGTTTGACCAGGCATAACGATCTGCTGCGCACCGAAGTTGATCGCTTGATTGCCGAGCAAAGGAAGGCGCGCGAAGTCGGCGATATCGGCGAGATTGAGAAGCATGGCGTCAACACCGGCCGCTACGCCATCAATCCTTATAACGGCGAGAAGGTGCCGATCTGGGTGGCCAACTACATCCTGATGGATTACGGCACCGGTGCCATCATGAGCGTGCCCGCCCACGACGAGCGCGACTACGAGTTCGCGAAAAAGTACAAGCTGGAGATTCGCCTGGTGATACTGCCCGTAGAGCAGGATCCCGAGGAGACTGCCGTCGAGCCGGTGCTGCCCTTCACGACCATGCATGGCATGCTGGTAAATTCGGGAGCCTTCAGCGGGCTGGACTGTGAAGCGGCCATCAAAGCCATGGCTGAGTTCGCTGAAAAGAACGGCTTCGGCAAAGCCACCGTCACCTATCGCCTGAAGGACTGGGGCATCTCGCGCCAGCGCTACTGGGGCACGCCCATCCCCATGCTGTATTGTGAAAAAGACGGCATCGTCGCGGTGTCGGAGAAGGATTTGCCCGTCATTTTGCCGGAGAACGTGGACATCACCCTGACCGGTGGATCTCCGCTCAGCCGCTTGCCGGAGTTCGTCAACGCCACCTGCCCCAAGTGCGGAGGCCCGGCGCACCGCGAAACCGACACCATGGACACGTTTGTGGATTCGTCGTGGTACTTCTACCGCTACACCGACGCGCGCAATGACCAGGCCCCATTCGACCGTGAAAAAGTCAGCTACTGGTTCGGCGATCGCGGCATCGATCAATATATCGGTGGGATCGAGCATGCCATCCTGCACTTGATCTACTCGCGCTTCTGGACCAAATTCATGCGCGACATGGGATTGGTCAAGAACGACGAACCCGTGGAACGTCTCTTCAGCCAGGGCATGATCATCAAGGGCGGAGCCAAGATGTCCAAGAGTCTGGGCAACGTCGTCTCTCCCGATGACATGGTTGCGCGCTACGGCGCCGACAGCGCCCGCATGTACACGCTGTTTGCCACCTCTCCCGATCGGGAATTGGACTGGCTGGATGAAGGCGTCGAAGGCATCGAACGCTTCCTGGGACGTGTCTACCGGTTCGTAGCCCGCAATGCCGCCCACGCCGCCGAAAGCGCGGCGGAGACGCAACCGGCATCGTCTTTGCCGCCCGCGGCTCGTCAGATCCAGCGCAAGATGCACCAGACCATCAAGCGTGTCAGCGATGATTTTCACGGTCGGTGGCACTTCAACACCAGCATTGCAGCTATCATGGAGTTCGTTAACGAACTCTATGCAGTCGAAGGTCGTGTGGCAGAAGCCCGTGTGGCGCGGGCGCCCTCGCCCGCGGGTCTGATTCCGGCTCCGCTGCTGGCCGAGGTCCAAAAAACCTTAGCCCTGCTGCTCGCCCCCTTCGCTCCCTACCTCGCTCACGAACTCTGGGAGATGCTGGGCGAAAAGGGAAGTCTGCTGCGTGCTCCCTGGCCCAAATACGATCCCGCGCTGGCTAAAGAGGAAGAGATCGAAATTCCGGTGCAGATCAATGGCAAGCTGCGCGGGCGCGTGGTGGTGTCGGCCGACGCGCCGGAGAATGTCGTTCGCGAGAGCGCATTGGCCGAAGCCAGGATAAAGGCTACGCTCGATGGCAAGCAGATTGTTAAGGTGATCGTGGTTCCGAACAAGCTGGTGAATATTGTCGTGCGCTGAGGATTGCACCATGGGAAGCGCTGCCGAGCTCACGCGGAGACCGTAAGAGGAGAAGAAGGCAAAGCCGTGATTTCATGGCTGGCTAAGTAGCCTTCGCGGCTTTAGCGGATCCGGTTTTCGCAGCCCCAATGGCGCGATCTCGCGAGGCCTGGATCAGCTTCTCCATCAACTGAATCAGTTCTTTCTCTCCCGTTGCCGGGTGCTCCGCCAGTCGCGATTTCGAGAAGTAGCCCGCGGCCCCTTCCTCCGTCAGCTTCAGTTCATTGGCCTGCGAGAGGCTGCTGAAGACCAGGACGGGGATGTGCGCTGTAGGCGCGTCATTCCGCAGCGCGCGGATGACTTCGCGGCCGCCTAGCTTTGGCAGCAACATGTCCAGCAGGACGATGTCAGGAATCTTCTCGCGCGCCAGACGCAAAGCGTCCTCGCCATCGGAGGCATTCAGCACGCTATATCCCGCCTTGCTGAGCATTCTTTCGTTCGCCAGTTTTTGAAACTTGCTGTCTTCCACCAGCAGCACCGTAGTCGTTTTCAAGAGAAAACCTCCATTTCAGAATCACTGCATCGCGAAGATCAGCCACGTAGGTATCAAGGGACTATATCGGCGCTATGGTCTTTTCTCTTAAGTCCCAATCGCGCCGGGCGTATGGAAGTACTTGGATGCCGCTCGAGCACCTGATTGAGTTATCCTAGCCAGCAATGAAGCGGCATTCCCCCACGCTGGAAGGTTTCCAGACTATGTTTCGCCTGCCTTCGCTGGGTCTGGCGGAAATCGCCTGGCGATGGAGTTTCGGTCTGGCGGTCGGGGCCCTGCTCGCCTTCTCCTTGCGCGAATACCTGGCCACACTGCCGGTCACTGCAGGAGAAATGTTTTTGCTGCGAACCCGGCAGCCGGCCCTGATCCTGCAGGCCCTCTCCCGGATCATGGCGGGGAGCGCTCCCCGGGCAGTGGCCGCGCTGGTAGTGCTGCTGCTGGGCCTGACGGTAGCCTGGACACTGCTCGCCTCCGTAGGCCGGACTGCCATCCTCAAAACGCTCTTCGAGCACTTCCAGGAAAGATCTGGTGGGCCCGAGACCAGTCGTCCAGGATCGCTGTTATACCTGAGTTTCCTTCGCGCAACCGTGACGCTGGCAGCCGGAGCCGCTTTTTTCGGTGCGCTGGTTCTGTCCGCGGCTGCCTCCTCAAACACCGATCCTTCCCCGGGAGGTGCGCTGCTGATCTTCTATATGCTGATCCTGTTAATAGGATTGGCCTGGGTTGTCCTGAACTGGTTCCTCTCCCTGGCCGCTATCTTCGTCGTCGGCCGTGGACAGGGCACCTTCGGCGCCCTGCGGGCTGCTCTGGATCTCTGCTGGATGCATCCCCTGTCCGTGACCGCAGCCGCAATCTGGTTTGGACTGGCTCACGCTCTTGCATTCGTGGTCGCCACTTCCGCAGCCGCTGTACCCCTGGCCTTTGCCGAGGTGCTGCCCGCCGGTATCGTCCTTGGCGGTCTGCTGGTGGTCACGCTCTTGTACTTCGCCGTGGTGGATTTCCTTTACATCGGCCGCCTGGCAGCCTACGTGTTCATGCTGGAAGTCCCAGCCATTCAGATGGTGCCCGCGGATGACGACATCCTCAGCGACATCCCCGGCCTGGTCGAAGGCTAAAATCACTGAGAACTGAGAACAGCAAACTGTCAACTGATGTAAACAATGAGTACTGTGAACAACTGGTATAAACAATTGCTGGCACAAGCAATTACCAGTGTGAGCAATTACCGGTGCGAGCAATGAATCCATAGATTTCCAGCCGCATTGTTGTTTGAACTAACAGGCCCGTCAACATCAGCCTTTACAGTCCACTTGCAATCTGAGAAACTCGTCCGTGGAAACCCAATCCATCGTCGTCCTCGACTTCGGCGCCCAATATTCGCAACTGATCGCGCGCCGCATCCGTGAACAAAACGTATTTTCGGTGGTGCTGCCGTGTACCGCGAGCCTGGAAGAGATTCGCAGCTATTCCCCTGTGGGCATCATTCTTTCCGGCGGCCCGAGCTCGGTGTACGACGCCGATGCTCCGCCCGCGGATCCGCGTGTCCTTCAATTGGGTTTGCCCGTGCTCGGCATCTGCTACGGACTTCAGTTCATGGTGTACACGCTCGGCGGAAAGGTGAGAGCTGCGGAGAAACGCGAGTATGGCCATGCTGACGTCGAGATCCAGCACGACTCTCGTCTTTTTCGCGGGCTGCCCACAAAACTTTCTGTCTGGATGTCGCACGGCGACGAAGCGGTAGAACTGCCCGCTGGCTTCCACCTGGTGGCCAGTTCCCCCAGTGCGGTTGCCGCCATTGAAGCCCCCGAGCGCAAAATGTGGGCGGTACAGTTCCATCCCGAAGTTCGCCACACCCAGTCCGGCAGCGACATCCTGCGCAACTTTGCTCTGCAGATCTGCGGCGCGAAGCCTACCTGGACGGCGCAGCATTTCATCGACGCCACCATCGCCAGCGTGCGCCAGACTGTGGGCGAGGGACGTGCCATCTGCGCCCTCTCCGGCGGCGTGGATTCGGCCGTGGCTGCCACCCTGGTCGATCGCGCGCTGCGCGATGGTAAGGGCCCTTCGCGCCTGACATGCGTGTTCGTCAATAACGGCGTGCTGCGTAAGAACGAATTTGAAAAGGTGCAGCAGGGTCTGCGTGACCATCTGGGTCTGCGCTTGATCGCGGTCGATGCCACCGACCGCTTCCTCAGTAAGCTCGGGGGAGTCACCGATCCCGAAACCAAGCGCAAGATCATCGGCAATGAATTCATCGCGGTCTTCGACGAGGAGGCCAATCGCATTGAGCAGGCCGAAGGAAGCGTCGACTGGCTGGTGCAGGGCACGCTCTATCCCGATGTGATCGAGTCGCGCTCGGTGCGCGGGCCATCGCAGACCATCAAGACTCACCACAACGTCGGCGGCCTGCCCGAGAAGATGAAGCTCAAACTCATCGAGCCGCTGAAAGATCTATTTAAAGATGAAGTGCGAAACATCGGCCGCGACCTGGGCATACCGCCGGAAGTTCTCCAACGCCAGCCCTTTCCCGGTCCCGGCCTGGCCGTGCGCATTCTGGGCGAGGTCACGCCGGAACGCCTGAAGATTTTGCGCGAATGCGACGACATCGTTGTCACCGAAATCAAGAAGGCCGGCCTCTACATCAGGATCTGGCAGTCATTCGCAGTCCTGTTGCCGGTGATGTCGGTAGGTGTAATGGGCGACCAGCGAACCTACGCCTACACCTGCGCCATCCGCGCCGTGCATTCCGAAGACGGCATGACCGCCGACTGGGTACCGTTGCCCCACGAGTTGCTGAAAACCGTCTCCAGCAGGATCGTAAACGAGGTAAAAGGCGTGAACCGGGTAGTCTACGACATCACGTCCAAGCCCCCGGGAACCATCGAGTGGGAGTAACCAAAAAACATGTAGGGGGGACGCCTCGTCCGCCCAGCCGAGCAAAGCTCGGCAGAGATTCGCAAAAGGAAGTGCGGAAAAAACGATCCTCAGAGACTTTGCTGCATGCCTGACGAGGTGACCCGTGACTGCAATCGTTTCGGATGCTTTCGTATTCTTCGGAGCCACTGGCGACCTGGCCCATAAAAAGATTTTTCCTGCCCTCCAGAGGCTGGCGAAGCGCGGACGGCTCGATATGCCCGTCATTGGCGTCGCGAAATCCGGCTGGAATCTCGACCAGCTGAAACAGCGCGCCAAAGACAGCGTGGAACACTACGGCGGTCTGGATCCTGACGGATTCCAGATGCTGATGAATGTACTGCGTTACATTGACGGTGATTACTCCGATCCAAAGACTTTTCAGCAGGTACGCCAGCAGTTGGGCAAAACACGACACCCGATTCATTACCTGGCAATTCCGCCCGATCTTTTTCCGGAAGTGGTGAAGCAACTCAAGTCGTCCGGTTGTACGACCGGCGCGCGTGTGGTCGTGGAGAAACCCTTTGGAAGAGACTTGGCCTCGGCGCAGCAGTTGAACCGGACCCTGCACCAGGAGTTCGCTGAATCCGATATCTTTCGCATCGATCATTACCTGGGAAAAAATGCTGTCCAGAACGTTCTGTTCTTCCGCTTCGCTAATTCCTTCCTGGAGCCGGTCTGGAACCGTCAATCGGTGGAAAATGTCCAGATCACGATGGCCGAAGACTTCGGCGTGCAGGGGCGGGGCGGCTTCTATGAACAGGCCGGAGCGATCCGCGACGTGGTTCAGAATCATCTGCTGCAGTTGCTCAGCAACATCGCCATGGAACCCCCTCCCAACATGGAGATCGAGAGGGTGCGTGACGAGAAGGTCAAGGTTCTCCGGAGCATTCAGGCCCTAGGGCCCGGCGATGTAGTTCGCGGCCAGTTCGTGGGATATCGCAACGAGCCCGGAGTCAAAGCCGATTCGCAAGTAGAAACCTATGTCGCCCTGCGCTTGTCTATCGATTCGTGGCGATGGCGAGGCGTGCCCTTTTGCATTCGCGCCGGCAAGTCGTTGCCCGTGACCGTGACTGAAGTCGTGGTCAACCTGCGGCAGACGCCGGCGGTCTTTTCCGATACTCCGCCGCCCAACAATTACTACCGGTTTCGCGTGACCCCGAATCTTGAGATCGCCGCCGCGGCGCAGGTCAAAGCGTCAGGTGATGAATTCCGCGGCAAAATGACCGAGCTTATGGCGAATGATGTGTCCGATGTGCAGGAAATGGAAGCCTACGAAGAACTCCTGGACGACGCCATGCACGGCAACCAGATGCATTTTGCCCGTCAGGATTATGTCGAAGAGGCGTGGCGGATTGTAGATCCAGTCCTCGACAACGCCACCCCGGTGTACCCTTACGAGCCAGGAACCTGGGGTCCGCCAGAAGCAAACGCCCTCGCGCCACCCGACAGCGGATGGGCAAACCCGGTGACAAAAAGCGCAGCCGGGGGTACCTAGGCGATTTGCGATGGAGCGCCGGGCGTCCACGCCCGTCCGGAATGGTCTGTGCCTGGCGGGCGCGGACGCCCGCCGCTCCATCGAATTCAAGGGCTCGCCATTAACCGTTTGCCGCTCACGCTTGGACCACTCGCAACCCCAACACCTTCTCAAAGGGATCAAAGTCGCGGTCGCGATGTAACAGTTCATGTCCCCCTTGCAAACAGAATGTGGCAATAAGGCAATCGATGGTCTTGCGCACCGTGTAGCCACGCTGCCGCAAATCCCGATAGTTCTGTGCGGCTGCGATGGCCAGATCCGCTCCGGCGGTCTCGAATATGTGAAACTTGAGCAGTTCGTCACGGACCTCCCCAAAAAGAGCGCGGTCCGGGATACCCTGCAGAACCTCGCACAGGATAAGATCGGTTAGCCCCAGTCGCTGCCGTTGCAGCTCCCGTTCCAGCCAGCGTGTCTCTGGATTTTCAGCGCCTCGAAGATAATCGATCCACACCGTGGTGTCGATGACGACCATCAACCCTAGGCCTGAACCCGGGCGAGGCGCGACTGGTTAAGATCGCCCTGCCACTGCACTTTTCCCTTTAGCCGGGAGATGGACTGTTGGGCGTAAGTCTGAACCAGGAGGCGCAGTGCCGCTTCCACGGCAGCTTTCTTGGTGCGTTTGCCGCTGTAACGCATTGCCTGCCGCATCAGACGGTCGTCAATGTCAATATTGGTTCGCATGGGCTTTACTCCCGATGTGTAAACATACCACATTTATGTGTATAGGAAAACGCAATTAACAGGCCTGGTTTTTACGTCCGCCGCCGCCCTACTTCACCTCATCCATCAACCGGCGCGATATCGCCGTCACCAGCTTTCGCGGGCTGACGCGCAGCGACTCGGCCAGTAACCAGTTCTTCAACCCGGGAATGACCAGCGTTTTGCCCGCCATCAGGCCGCGATAGCCCTTCAGAGCGACTGTCTTGGCATCCATCGGCGCAAGTTGTTTGAACAAGCGCGACTTGTCGTTTCCGGCACGGCTGGCGAATCCGGTGTCGGTCGCGCCCGGACAAAGGCAGGTCACCGTTATTCCCTTGCCGGCCAGTTCATTGGCCAGCGCCTCGGAGAACGAGATCACGTAGGCCTTGGTGGCGTAGTAGACGGCCATCAGCGGTCCGGGCTGGAAGCCGGCGGTAGAAGCAACATTCATGATCTTGCCCGATCCGCGCTCCAGCATCGGCCCGAGAAAAAGCCTGGTAAGAAAAGTAAGCGCCGTCACGTTAAGCTGAATCTGCCCCAGGCTCTCTTCTACCGGGATCGCTGCAAACTCGCCAAGCTTGCCGTAACCGGCGTTGTTGACCAGAATATCGACAGCGATACCTTCGCGCTTCAATTCGTCGAAGAGCCTTTGCGGAGCGGCCGACGCAGCCAGGTCGAGCGCCACCGACTTGACCGACACCCCGAACTGGCGCTGCATCTCGTCGGCGATCTGCGTCAGCCTGGGCCCGTTGCGTGCGACCAGTACAAGGTTGTGATGGTCATTGGCGAACAGCCTGGCCAGTTCGTATCCGATTCCCCCGGAGGCGCCGGTGATCAGGGCCGTCAAACTGGTGTCCTTCATTGTGCCGCTCTTTAATTATTCGGACGCCGGTCGTCCGGTCCGCGATTCAAGATCTTTCCTCGGCAACATATTTCTGATTTCCAGACCACAAGTCATCTCATAAGCAACGACTTGGACCGTCACTTCTGAAAGGTGATTTTACGACAGTAATTAGGTAGCCGACGCGGTTGGGCCGGAGGCGTAAGCCAGCCGTGGTGCATCAGGAGGTCTTGTCGAAAGCAGTGCCCGTTTATTGCACTATCAACGTCAGTGAAGTGGCCTCAGTCGTGGAGTTCGAAGTCGCGTTCACAGTCAGCGTGTAGGTCCCGGCCGGGGTTCCGTTCGGGTTCGGCTGCGGACCGTCGGTAGTGCCACCTCCACAGGAGACCAGGAATAACATAAGCGTCAACGGCGCGAGCCAGAGATAAAGCTGTCGTCCGCCTGGACGATTGGGTGCGCGGGTTCTAAGCCGAACTACTATTCCGAGCGTTGCTATAGCTAACGTCCACAACCATGGCACAGGCGAAAAAATAGGTGGATGAAGCGCCCCAACCGCGCGCGATGTGGTCGTCACACTGACGCTGAACGTCGTCGGCGCGGTGGAACTGAACGGTTCGCTTGCAGGTACCGAGCAGTTCGCACCCATCGGTGCGCCGGTGCAAGTCAAAGCAGCCGTCCCGCTCATGCCCGCGCCTCCGATAGTGAGGGTGTAGGTCGCGGTTTGTCCGGCAGGTAAAGTGACCGAACCTGAACTCCCCGGCGACAGCCCGAGTCCTAAGCCCGGACCGCCGGAACTGACATAGGTATAGCCATTGGCTAAGGTGCCGCTTTGGCTGTCCGTGTTCGTGACGACTACACTCACCACGCCTGCCGAATGGGCGGGAGCAGTCGCCGTGATCGATGTGCCACTCACCACCGTCACACCGGTGGCAGCTGTCCCGCCAAAGCTCACGGTTGCTCCGGCCAGGAAACCTGTGCCCGTTATGGTTACCGCCGTTCCGCCGTTGGCGGTTCCAGTGTTGGGCGCGATCGAAGTCACGGTCGGCGCCGGGTTGATCGCAGTGTACGTATAACCATTGTTCAAGCTGCCAATTTGGCTATCGGTGTTAGTGACAGTTACGGTCACCGCCCCTGCCGCGTGTGCCGGAGCAGTCGCCGTGATCGATGTGCCGCTCACCACCGTCACACCCGTGGCCGCCGTCCCGCCACAGCTCACGGTTGCTCCCGAGAGAAAGCCCGTCCCCGCAATCGTTACCACGGTCCCGCCGTTTGCTGATCCCGTGTTGGGCGTGATCGAGGTCACAGTCGGCCCCGGAGCGGTGCCGGAGGTCACCATCTGGACAATCCTCGCCACCGAGGGCACGCCGGTGCTGTTCACCAGGAACAACATGTAATGACCCGGCGGGGCAAGATTCGCGTTCGCAGGCGCGGCCACGTTCAGCGAACCCGTCGACGCCGTAAACGTAAGCGGCACATATCGCTGGTTCTCGTTGAATGCGTGCGTAACCGAACCTAGTCGCAGCAGTGCCACCGAACTAATATTGGCCGCATCCGGCGTCTGCACCGCGAATTGCGCGCCATACCCCAAAGTGCTTGGCGCCGAGGTCACCGTCGGACGCGCCCCTTTGAACAAGTACGGCGGCGAATAGATTTCAGCATTCAACTGATCCGGGCTGGTACCGTCGTACTGTCCGCCTCCAGCCACCAGTACGCGCCCGTCGGGCAACAACAACGCGGTCGAGTGGTAAACCCGCGGCGTCACCATCGAGGCCATTGTGGTGAAGGCTTGCGTCGCTGGCGACCACATTTCCGCCGCAAAAACCGCGAGCGTCTGAGCGTCCGGATTGGTATTCCCATTCCCGCCCGTTACCACCACGTTGCCGTCCGGCAACACAGTCAGGTTGTGATAGGAGCGCGCGAATGCCATGGGATTGATCGCCTGCCACGCCGGTGAGCTTTGCGTCATATCAAGCACATAGGCGGTGGCCTGTGCGGTCACGTAGGGCGGGGCGGAGTTCGCCGAAGTGCCCGTTTTTAGAATCTTGCCCGGTAGGTACATCACCGCACTGCCCGCGTCCAGCACCGTGGGATCAATCGTGGTCCAGGTCTGGGTGCTGATATCCAGTGCTCGGGTCACCACCGGCAGCTCATACGATCCCGTGTTCAGTACACGCCCATCCGGCAGCACGAACATGTGGGGATAGATGGGTAGGCTCAATGACGCATTCGTGAGCTGAGTCCAGCTATTCGTCGTGGGATCGTAGATCTCAGGCACAGTCGCATTGCACCCGTTACAGTTGATCGCTCCCGAACTGACCAGGGTCCTGCCATCCGGCAGCGCAGTAACGGTCGGATACCAGCGTGCGGTCGACATCGCAGCCGCAGATGACCAGACTGAGGTTGAAGGATCAAATATAGTCGCGTTGGTGAGGCCCATGTAATCCGCCATGTTGTGCCCACCAGCGACGAACACCCGCCCGTCTGCCAGAAGACCATGCCCGGCGCAGAAGAGATTGGCATTGCTGAACGTCGTCGTCTGAAAGGTATTGGTGCTTGGGTCCCAGATCGTGCCCAGGATGGTGTTGTTGGTGGCGTCGTGTCCCCACGCCAATACTTTCCCGGTCGGCATCAGGGTCACATGAATCGGCAGAATCGGCCAATTCGTGACCGCACTCCATTGGCCCTGAACATCCGCCTGAGCCCACAGGCCGGGAGCGAGAGTTCCGAAGATTACGAAAAGACCTAAGACCGTTTGTGCTACACGCCTGGGCACAATGCTGGGGGACATTGTCGACCTCGTTTTCCTTTTCAATCTGGAATCACTCGAGGCACGTTAGGGCGGGCCGCGAGACAGCACTGCCGACAATCGGGGAGATGAATATTGGGTTGGCGTGTACTAGGGTTTTTACCTGATTGCGGATAGGGGGACCGGACGACTCGCAAATCCTCACCAACGCTTCGACCTGCCCGGACTACTGCTGAAACCGCATTATAAGAGGGCGCCCCTTTTGGAGTAGGTTGTCATCGTCGAAATGATCACCTACGAAAGGAGCACCCTCGATGAGCAGTGAAAAGTATATTGGGCTGGATGTTCATCAAGCAACGATCTCGGTAG
>CAZGSU010000099.1:0-16117 GCA_964528615.1 uncultured Acidobacteriaceae bacterium
CAGTTCTTCAGAGACCGCATCCCCGGTCATGCTGATCAAGGGCACCTGCAAGCGCTTGATGGTCGCCAGCAACCTGAGAATCTCTTCCGTCTCGCCACTGGCCGAGAGCGCCAGCACTAGATCCCCACGCACCACCATGCCTAGGTCGCCATGGACCGCGTCGACCGGATGCATAAACAAAGCCGGGGTCCCGGTAGAACTCAGCGTGGCCGCGATCTTGCGCGCGATGATGCCACTCTTGCCCATGCCTGTGACCACGACCCGGCCAGAGCAGGCATAGATCAACTCGACCGCAGCGTTGAAGGCCGCAGCCATAGGTCCGGCGATGCGATCAGCCAGCGCACGCAAGGCGTCAGCTTCGATCCGTACTACGTTCTCGCCAATATGCTTCATGGAAGAAAAAGATGTTAGCACGCGAAACGCGGCTCTCAGCCATCAGCTTTCAGCTCTCACACTACGAAAACGTTTCCGGCAGAGCGGCCACGACTGAAAGCTGAGAGCTGACGGCTGCAAGCTTTTCTAAAAATGATCGTCCAACCGCTGCACGCGCCCGGCCAGACTTCGGGCCTGGATGGCTCGATCCCAGGGACCGGCTTGCCAGTTATCTTTTCGTTTATCGGGATGAATCCAGGGCGGCAATGTGATGGAGAGATTAACCCCAATCGCAGCCGCGTAAGGTTCATAGAGCGATCGTAAACGCGCCAGAGTTTCTTCGAACTCTTCGCCACCGTGCAGTTTCACGCCGCTCTGGGCCAGGCTCTGGCGCAGGCGATCCAGTTCGGCCGGAGGGAGCCGGTCGGCCACTTCCGGATTGTAGCGTGCGTTGACTACCTGGGCCAGGTCGACCACCGCATGCCGCGCCATGGCGAATGTGATTTTCGCCTGCTGGTCATGCAATCCATCGACGCCGGCCATGACCAGTGCGCTGCCGTCCAGAATCGTCGTCAACGCACCCAGCCACGATTGGTTATTGTGCTGCGACCGAAAAAAACTGAGAGCAGGATAAGAGAGATGGCTCTCCAGAACTTCTGCAGCCCAACGTTCCCAATCGCGAAAAATCTGGTCGAGCACTTCCTGCTGCGGACAGTTCCCGAAACGCGCCAGCAGTTCCGCTGCGGTTGGGGGCGAACCCGCCCGCGCATCAAGGAGGGATATTTCGATCTCGCGACGGGAGAACGACGAATAAATCGTCGGCAAATAGCCGATCACCACGCCCAGAAAGCCAAAGCCCAGGCCGGCTTCGATCACGGACAGGGCACGAGCCAGGCCGGAACTCGGGATGATGTCCCCGTAACCCAGCGTAAAGAAGGTTTCGCCGCTGTGGTAGGCCAGGAGGCCGAAAGTCATGGGCTCGCCGCTCAAACGGAAATGTTCTCCCGCTCCGAATTGCAGCAGAGCGAAGCCAAGAATCAGCCCGGTTGCCCACAAGGCCAGCAGGAAGATCAGCGAGAGCGGTCCGAAATAGCCGAGAAAATTTTCACGTCGGGACTGGTTCTCAATGCGCCTGGCCAGCTTCCGCCACGGAATCCAGGTGCGCCGGTAGAACCAGTTGGAAACGCGGAAGGTACGACGCACCCGGCGGGGCAGCACCACGGTCTCGAACGCATCCAGCAGGATAGCCAGGATGGAAAAAATTCCGGCAATGGCGGAAAGAACATGCATCACGCGATCAGGTGACGAAAATGTTAGCAGATTCAGTAGGAGCTTACCGGGTTTCACGGTCGCTTAGCCGGATGGTTTTTCCGGAAGCTGCGGAGCGCCGTGCGGCGTCCAGAATTTCGCTCACGATGACATTTGTCTCCAGAGAAGAAGGCCCGTCCGGCGATACTCCTCCGGTGGCCACCGCTCTCAGAAACCGCAACGAATCGTCATAAGGAGGAGGAACCAGCTTGGCCGCAACCGCCTTCTCATCCTCTCCCTTGAGCCGCACCCGCACATCGTCGTGACGAACCGTCAGCACGTAACCCGTCTGGCCGTAGACCTCCATGTCCTTGCGATCGAAAGGCCAGTTCCACGAAGCTTGTATGATTGCCTGCGCCTTCGGGTAGGTAAGGATGATGGTGGCCTCGTCATCCACATGAGGATAAATTTCCGGTTTGATCTGCTGGGTGACTGCGGTTACCGTGATGGGGCGTTGCCCATCCATGAGCCAGGTCATGAGATCGGCGCCGTAGCAACCGAAATCGTAAAGAGCTCCGGCACCGCCCAGCTTGGGATCGGTGAGCCAGGCAAAGAACTCGGGCTGGACGTTAATCTCTTTCGGGCCCTGGTGGCCATCGTGAACGACCACCTTGCGAATGTCGCCGATCGCTTTTTCATGGACCATATCGTAGGCAGCGTGGTTGCTCCGGTACCACGAGGTCTCGTAATTCACCAGGACCTGAATCTTGCCTTTGCGCGCAGCGTCGGCGATGGCGTGCGCATCCTCGGCGCTGACCGCCATCGGCTTTTCCATCATGACCGGAATGCCGTGCCGGGCGCAGATTTCCACTACCCGCCGGTGGTCGTAGGTGTTGGTGTACGCCAGCACGGCCTGGGGATGCGTTTTCTGCAACATGTCATCCAGGTCGGTAAACATCAGAGCGCGGTCCAGGCCCAACTGGGCGGCGTAGCGCGAGACGATCTGCTGGTCCGCTTCCGCGATTCCCACAATCTGAATGTCGGGGCGATGCAGCGAGCGTTCGAAGAAACCCTGGGCATGTCCGTGCGCGAGGCCCGCAATCGCAACCCGAAACGGTTCGGTCCCTGCCGCGGTTTGTGCGTGCGTGATCGTGGGCCTCATGAATAAAAAGCCGGCAAGGATAACGAGATAAAGATTCTTCATGTTGGACCTTTGCGACACGGCGGGAATGGTAGCAGATTTGTGAGAAAACCGATTCACGGCATTACGCGCGCTGCGGTCACCGCATTCTGAATCGCCTGCAACTCTTTCAACACGCCGCGCAGTTTAGTGGACTCCAGCGCATTGGCCCCGTCGGACTTGGCGTGCAGAGGGTTTTCGTGAACCTCCATGAAGACTCCATCCACGCCCGCTGCCACCGCGGCCCGTGCCAGTAGGGGGATGAACTCGGGCTGACCGCCGCTCACGGCATGATCCCCGTCGGCAGTCGATGACGGCAACTGGACCGAATGGGTAGCGTCAAAAACTACGGGCACGAACTTGCGCATGATGGGCAGCGAGCGCATATCGACGACCAGATTGTTGTAGCCAAAGCTCGACCCGCGCTCAGTAACGAAGACTTTGTCATTCCCTGCGCTTCGGCATTTATCTACGATATGCCGCATATCGTTTGGCGACAGGAACTGGCCTTTCTTGATATTCACCACGCGTTCTGTCATGGCGGCGGCCACGACCAGGTCGGTCTGACGGCAAAGAAACGCCGGAATCTGCAAGATATCCGCCACTTCCGCGACTTTAGCCACGTCGGCAGTTTCATGCACGTCGGTCAGGATGGGCACATGCACTTCATCCTTTATTTTTTTCAGAATGCGCAAGCCTTCCGCCAGCCCGGGTCCACGATAGCTGCGAATCGAAGTGCGGTTGGCCTTGTCGTAGGACGCTTTAAAGATGAAAGGGAAGTTGAGCGAGCGAGTGACGCCCTTGATCACCTCTGCCATGAAAATGGCGTGCTCTTCACTCTCGATCACGCAGGGGCCGGCGATGAGAAAAAGAGTTCCATCACCGATCCGGATCGTATCGATTTGGAAGGAAGTGCTCATGCTTGAACCACGGAGGACACAGAGGACACCGAGAAAATCTGCTCTTGAATTCCCCCGTGTTCTCTGTGCTTTCCGTGGTTAACCTACCGTCGTGTTACTTTCTCCGGCCTGTGGAACATCTCCACCTCGGAAGCGGCCTTATCCGATCTGCGCTTTAGACCGTGCTCATACGACGCCCCGATAAACGCCTTGAACAGAGGATGGGGTTCCAGCGGCTTCGACTTGAACTCAGGGTGAAACTGGCAACCGATAAAGTGAGGATGATCGGGTAACTCCACCATCTCAACATAAGTCCCATCCGGCGTCGATCCGGAGATTCGCAGTCCACCCGCGGTCAAAGTGTCTTCGTATTCACGGTTAAATTCATAGCGATGACGATGGCGTTCGCTGATTTCGAGCTTGCCGTAAATCCTGTGCGCCAGAGTTCCGGGCTCGATCTTGCAGGGCCATGCTCCCAGGCGCATGGTTCCCCCCAGTTCCTCCACCCCGCGCAACTCGCGCAACTTGTAGATCACCCGGTGGGGTGTGGCCGGATCGAACTCGCTGGAATTGGCCTCCGCCAGCCCGCACACGTTGCGCGCGAACTCGATGCATGCTGTCTGCATGCCCAGGCAAATGCCAAAATACGGAACTTTATTCTCCCGAGCATAGCGGATCGCGATCAGCATTCCTTCGATGCCGCGCTTGCCAAATCCTCCGGGCACCAGCAGTCCGTCGTAGCCGGCCAGCTGTTCTTCGTAGGTGCGGTCTCCGGTTTCAAGACCCTCGGCTTCAATCCAGTTCAGATTCAGCTTCAGGTTGTGGGCCAGGGCGCCGTGCACCAGCGCTTCCTTTAACGATTTGTAGGAATCCTCATACTCGACATATTTGCCCACAATCCCGATCATGACCTCGGCTTTCGGGTTGTAGACGCGTTGCACGATGTCTTCCCAATCCTTCAGGTCGCGGTCTTTGGCCTCGAGCCGCAGGTAGCGAAGCACCAGCGAGTCCACGCCTTCACGCGAGAACACCAACGGCACTTCGTAGATGGAAGCAACGTCCTTGGCGGTGATAACCGCTTCTTCTTCCACGTTGCAGAACAGCGCGATCTTCGACTTGATCTCCTTCGACAGAAACCGGTCGGTGCGGCATAACAGAATGTCGGGTTGAATTCCAATGCTCAGCAGCTCTTTCACCGAGTGCTGCGTCGGCTTGGTCTTGAGCTCCTGCGCTGCAGCGATGAACGGCACCAGGGTCACGTGCATGAACAAGGTGTGATCGCGGCCCAGTTCCTGGCGCATCTGCCGGATGGCTTCCATGAAAGGCAAAGACTCGATGTCGCCGACCGTGCCGCCGACCTCGACGATGGCGACGTCCACATCCTGCGCCACTTTCTTCATCGCGGCTTTGATTTCATTGGTCACATGCGGAATCACCTGCACTGTCTTGCCCAGATAATCGCCGCGACGCTCTTTGGCGATGATCTGCTCGTAAATGCGCCCCGTGGTCCAGTTGTTGTCGCGGGAAAGTCTGGCGTGAGTGAAGCGCTCGTAATGGCCGAGGTCGAGGTCGGTTTCGGCGCCGTCATCGGTAACGAATACCTCTCCATGCTGGAAAGGCGACATGGTGCCGGGGTCGACGTTGAGATAAGGATCGAACTTCATCAGGTTGACTTTCAGCCCGCGGCTCTCCAGCAGGCAGCCAATCGAAGCTGCCGCCAGTCCCTTGCCCAGTGAAGACACCACGCCCCCGGTCACAAAGATGTACTTTGCCGACATCGATTCCTCACCTTAAATTGTCTTTGAGATTTTGTGCAGGATGGGTGCACAACTGATTATGCCAGTAAAATATTGAGGTGACTAGGCGAAGTTTTTCGAACGTCACAAAGGACCTCTAGTAGATGCGGAGGGTGCCCCATTTCTCGCGGTTTTTGCGAGAACTGGGGCCGGGCATCACCGCATAAGAAAGGGCTTCCGGAGTACACTGGGCGACAGCAGGTTGCATCCAATAAATTAGTCTCATGCGTCGCCTTCATCGGATCCTGACAACTCTCCTGGTGGGAACCACGCTGTTCCTGTTGACTGCTACACCTGCGTCAGCCCAGCAACTGGCCAAGCGCCTCATCCTGAAAGACGGTTCCTACCAACTGGCGACCAAATACGAGGTCAAGGGCGACCGGGTCCGCTATCTGAGCGCGGAGCGTAATGAGTGGGAGGAAGTGCCCAACTCCATGGTGGATTGGGCGGCCACGGAGCAATTTGAGAAGCAGCGGGCGGCGGGCAAGCCAGCCCCGGAAGCGGTCGCGCTCGACAAGGAACTCGAAGCCGAACGCCAGGCCGATGAAGCCCGATCGCCCCACGTCGCTCCAGGATTGCGTTTGCCTGACGACGGCGGCGTGATTCTGCTGGATACTTTCCAGAGTCAGCCCCAATTGCTCGAACTGCAGCAAAATAGCGGTGAGCTCAACCGGAATGTGAAGGGCAACATTCTGCGCGCCACCATCAATCCGATTGCCAGCTCCAAGCAAATCATCGAACTCCCCGGGCAGCATGCCAAAATCCAGGCGCACGCGACCGTGCCTGCGATCTACGTAAACGTCGACCAGCAGGACCAACTCGACAGGGCGACGCAGATAGCCGAGAAGTCGAAAGAAGAAGCTCTTCCCTGGGACCGTTTTCGCATCGTGCACCTGCAGGCAAATAAGGACAAGCGCGTGGTCGGGGACATCAAAATCGCGGTTTACGGCAAGGTCAGCCAGGAACAGAAGTTTATCCCTTCAACGGCAACCAAACTGACCGGCGGCTGGGTGAAGGTAACTCCGTCGAGCGATCTCGCTCCTGGTGAGTATGCGGTAGTCGAACTGTTGGGGAAGGAAGGGATGAATCTGTACGTATGGGATTTCGGCGTAGATCCGTCTGCCGGCGCCAACGCGACTGCGTGGAAACCTGACCCGTCTGCCTCCAAGCCGCAACCGGAAAGGCCGGTGGAACTGGAGAAGAGGTAGTAAGAGAGTTATCAGCTCTCAGCCGTCAGCTTTCAGCTTAAATCCTGATGTAGCGAGGAGCATCGCTTCGACTTCGCACAAGGAAGGCTCCCGGCAGTCAGTTATCGAAACAGCTGATAGCTGAGAGCTGACAGCTATAGCTTACGTTCCAAAACGCCGTTGACCCTCCTCCGTCCTACGACTACACTAGCCTCGGTTTTTCCACTGGAAATTCAGCCCCGCAGGACTTGCCCTTGAAAGTTTATCGCCCCACTTTCCGGCTGCTCGCTGACGTCCAGGACGTGCTCGCATTGGCAAGGCCTTCCTGTGGAAAATCGCCCTTAGAGGAAGTGGTCGATCTGCTTTGCCGCGGACGCCACTACGCCTGGGTCGGAATATTTCTGGCCAGTGGTGAAGGCGCGCCACAACACCTGTTGTGCGGAGGAGCTGACGGCCCGGTTCAGGTATCGGTACAAACCGGACCAGCTCAAGTTGTGCTTCCTGAAACCCACAGCAAGATACTCATTTCCCTCAAGTTGGCGTCACGAGAGCTGGGCGTGCTCAGTATTGAGAGCGAGCGTGAAAATGCCTTCGGTTTCGAAGATAGAGTTCTGCTGGAGGGCGTTGCCGACGTGCTGGCGCGCTTCCTGAGCGGCCGGGGAAAATATCTTGCGCGCAAGGCACGCCAGCAAACAGCCGACAGCCAACCGGTCCCGCAAGCCCTCGTCGCTTAGTCCAATTAGCCCTTGCCCAGTCTCGATGCTTCTTCCTGAATTCGTTTCCAGGCGCGCTCCACGTGTCGCAACGTGGTGTTGGTCTGACCCACGCACAATCGCAGTGTGAGGCGATTATTCAGGCGGGTATGCGTGAGATAGAGATCGCCGCTGCGGTTGAGGCGGTCCATCAGAGTCTGATTCGCCTCGTCTCCGCCCTTGTGCCGGAAACACACCAGATTCAGCGGGACGGGTGCGGCCAGCTCGAAGCGGTCGTCGTTGTTTATCCATTGAGCAAGGTTCTGCGCCAGTTCCACATGCTGCCGGATGTGGTGCTGCAGTCCTTCGATCCCGTAATGGCGGATCACAAACCACAGCTTGAGCGAACGGAAGCGCCGCCCGAGGGGAACCTGCCAGTCGCGATAGTCGATCACCGCTCCGGTCTCGGTCGCCTTGTTGCGCAGGTATTCCGGCAGCACGCTGAGTGTCTTGATGAGCGCGTTGCGATCAGCCACGTAGAAGCAGTCGCAATCAAAGTTGGTGAACATCCACTTGTGCGGATTGAAGCAGTAGCTGTCGGCAAATTCCAGGCCGGCATGGATGTGGCGAAGTTCAGGACAAAGAGCGGCCGTGCCTGACATAGCGGCATCGACGTGCAACCAAAGTTTTTGCGCGCGGCAGATGCGGCCAATTTCCGGCACCGGATCAATCGCATTGGAAGACGTGGTGCCAACAGTTGCGCAGACGAAAAAGGGTACCAGTCCGGCGAGATGATCCTGCTCGATCTGTCGGGCCAGCGCCTCCGGGCGGAGGGAAAAATTGTCGTCCACTTCGATCGCACGCAGGTGTTCCCGCCCGATCCCGGCGATCTGGGCTCCCTTCTCCAGCGAAGAATGTGCCTGCGATGAGGTGTACGCCACCAGTTTTCCATCGCAGCCATGCACATTGCTGGCAAAATTGGTGGCCCGCTCCCGCGCAGCGAGCAAGGCGCACAACGAAGCGCTTGAAGCGGTGTCCTGAATCACGCCGCCGCCGCTGCTGGTCGAAAGAAAACTCGGCGGCAGATCAAGCATCTGGACCATCCAGTCCAGCAGATGCGTCTCCAGTTCCGTGCAAGCCGGGCTGGTGGCCCAGAGCATCCCCTGCACGCCCAGGCCGGAAGAAAGCAGGTCCCCAAGAATCGCCGGGCCCGATGCATTCGACGGGAAGTAGGCGTAGAAATTCGGCGATTGCCAGTGGGTGACGCCGGGCAGAATCAGCTTTTCAATGTCCGCCAACAGCGCCGGGAAGGGCTCGCCTTTTGCGGGTGGATCAGCCGGCAGCGACCTGCGAACCTGTCCCGGCTCAACGCGAGAGAGGACAGGGAAGGACTCGATGCGGTTGTAGTAGTCGGCGATCCAGTCCACGACGGCATGTCCATGGCGCCGGAATTCGTCGGGAGTCATGTGAAAGGATTTTTCGCTGGCCATTGGTTCTCCGCGCGGGAATGACATCTTAAACCAGGCAGCCGAGAACCTAATGATTTGTCATCCTGAGCGAAGTCGGACCCATTCGCTTGCGAATGGGTCGATGAAGTCGAAGGACCTCTACCCTGCGAGCGCCCCTTACCTCTCGCGGATTTCTACAATACGGTCGTGGGAGTGCAGGCGTCCTTCAACTCCGCAGCGGCTTCGCCGGGCGAAGCCGCCACTCCGCTCAGGATGACAACTGGGAGGCTAATCATCCGGCATCAGCTCAACCGCCCGTAAAAAACCTGTGAATCGTATCCGAATGCCACACGGCCACCCACCTGGTGCGAGTCGAATATTTTCCGAAGCTCTTGCAGCATGGGTCGATAGGCTACATCGTCGGCTAGCGGCGTGTAGGAGGAAGAGAGCAGCCGGCCCTCAAGCGCCGTGTAGTCGAATTGCTGCTGATAATCAAAACTCCGGACCTGAAACGGAGAAGGCGAAAAGAATGTCTCAATTTCACCCGTAGTGCGCTCGTGGCGGACATTCTGATAGTCGGTGCCGTGGCGAAGCAGCAACTGCTCGTAATCCCGGAGGAACGGCGTCGAGTCGGTGCGGCGCTCGTTCCATAGCAGCACGGTCCAGCCGCCAGGCTTCAGAATGCGAACGAACTCGCGCCGCGCCTCCCGGAGATCGAACCAGTGCGCTGCCTGCGCGGCGGTAACCAGATCGACGCTGTGATCCGGGAGGGTCGTCGCTTCCGCCGTGCCTTCCAGGCTGGTGAAACCCTCATATGCAGCGAGAAATTCCTCGCCCGCTTTGCGCATTTCCGCGTTAGGTTCGACCCCGAACACTCGGTTGCCATTTTCCAGCAGCATGCGGGTAAAGATGCCGGTGCCAGAAGCGATATCGGCGACCATCGTACTCGGAGTGAGACCGCATTCCTTCTTCAGCAGATCAATCACTGCCGCCGGATAGCCGGGGCGATAGCGAACATAATTGTCGACTCGGGACGAAAAACGCTGGGTGGGATTTGGAGCAGGCATGAAATTAGTTTAACGCGAGACTCTGCTTGGCACTGCCACCGCCCACGTAGGGTCGGGCGCCCCCGCCCGCCCAGCCGAGCAGAGCTCGGCAGCTGGCTTGTCCTCGTACGAGATCAGATTCCATTTCTGCTGCACGCCAGATCCCTCGCGGCGTTAAGGCCACTCGTGATGACGCCTCGACAGAGGAGAGGAAGCTTTCAAAACGGGCGGTGAGCGCATCTCTGCAGTCATTCGCCCAAATCCGTCTGAATTGGTAAATTAGAAGCTCGAACATGCGCCTCGTCGTCAAAGTCGGCACCAGTCTGATTGCGCCCGGAGGCCGCATTGACAACACCCGCATGCGCACGCTGGTAGACCAGCTTGATCTCTCACAGCATGAGTATCTGATCGTCAGCTCGGGTGCCATTGCTTCCGGCATGGCCCACCTGGGGCTGAAGGAACGGCCGGCCACTGTGCCTCTCATGCAGGCCTGCGCCGCGGTGGGACAAAGCCTGCTGATGCATACCTACGAGCAGCTCTTTTTCGGCAAGAAAGTGGTCGCCCAACTGTTGCTCTCGAGTGATGACTTCACGTCGCCCATCCGCTATCGCAACCTGCAAAATGCCTTGCACGAGTTGCTGGATCTCGGCGTAGTGCCGGTGGTAAATGAGAATGACAGCGTTTCAGTCCGCGAACTGGTTGGAGCATTCGGCGACAACGACGAGCTGAGTGCCTTGCTCGCCAAGGCGGTCAAGGCTGACTGGTTGCTTCTGCTCACCGATGTGGACGGCTTCTTCGTCCCCAACGGAAAGCGGCCGCGCCTGTTGCGCACGGTGCGCAAGCTGACTGCCGACATGGAGGCCCTGTGCAGCGGCAAGGGCAAGCTGGGCACGGGAGGGATGCGCACCAAGCTGCGCGCAGCCAAGGTAGCCAGCGAAGCCGGCACCAATGTGGCCATCGCCAACGGACGCCATGCACAGGCGATCCCTTGGGCGCTGGAGCGCAGGATCGGCACCTATTTTCCGCCGCAGCGCAGGAAGTCTGCCGATGGCAACTAGCCTCAGAACTCCCGTGTCCACTCGGGACAGGCTTTTGCGGGCACGGGATGCTGCCGCGCATCTGGCGCAACTGACCACGGCGCAGAAGAATGCGATTCTGCTGGCGATGGCAGATGCAATTACGGCCAACGCCACCAGCATCATGCGGGCGAACCAGGAGGATCTGGATTCCGCCGGAGTGGCGGGCGCGATGCGCGATCGTCTGGTACTCAATCCTGAGCGCATCGCCGCGATGGTCGCTGGAGTCCGCGAGGTGGCCAGCCTTTCTGACCCGGTCGGGGAAACCCTCGCGGAGTGGACGCGCCCGAACGGGATACGCATCCGCAAAGTGCGTGTGCCGCTCGGGGTGGTGGGCATCATCTACGAATCCCGTCCCAACGTGACCGTGGATACCATGTCCCTGGCGCTGAAGACCGGCAACGCGATTGTGTTGCGCGGTGGCAAGGAAGCGGTCCACAGCAACCAGAGGCTGGTGGAGATTCTGAACGCTGTGCCGGGAGTTCCCGACGGCGCAATCGAGTTGCTGGATTCGAGTACGCGCGATTCCGTACACGAACTGGTCAAGGCGCGCGGCCTGGTGGATGTGCTGATCCCTCGCGGCGGGACCGGGCTGATTTCGTTTGTCACCGAGAACGCTACTGTGCCGGTGATTGAGACCGGGGCAGGGAACTGCCACATCTTTGTTGACGAATCGGCGGATGCCGACATGGCCGACCGCATCGTGATCAATGCCAAGACTCAGCGTCCATCAGTCTGCAACTCGGCGGAGAAGGTGCTGGTGCACGAGCGCATCGCGGCAGAGTATGTTCCGCGAATCGTGAAAAAACTGCTCGAAGCGGGCGTGGAAGTACGCGGCGATGATCAGACCCTCCGCCTGACGCCAGGAATGGGCGTCCGCCTGGCCGAGGCCCAGGATTGGGACGAAGAGTATCTGCGGCTATGCATTGCGGTCCGGGTCGTCGGCAGCGTCGAAGAAGCGATTGAGCACATCAACCGCCATTCCACCAAAAACTCCGACGCCATCGTGACCAGCGATGAAGCCAGAGCGCGACTGTTCCTGCGCCTGGTGGATTCCGCTGTGGTCTACTGGAACGCTTCCACCAGGTTCTCGGACGGAGGAGAATTCGGTTTCGGCGCCGAGATGGGTATCAGCACGCAGAAATTGCACTGCCGTGGGCCGTTCGCACTGGCGGAATTAACTTCGGCGAAATACGAAGTGATCGGCAACGGACAAGTCAGGTAGGCATCGCCTTCCGTAAAACGAATCAGGAGACCGCATCCCACTGCGCCTGGATTCTTTGATGAGGTGAACGAAGGTGCTTCAGGCCGGTAACATGGCTCCCGATTTCGAAGTGCCAGTCCTGATCGGCGGGGTAAGAAATCAGTTCCGGCTCTCGGCGCATCGGGGTAAGCTGAACCTGGTGCTGGCCTTTTACCCGATGAACTGGGACCCGGTGAGTGCGCAGCAGATGATCGGGTATCAGGTGGAACGGGAAAAGTTGGTGGCCCGCGGGGCGGAAGTCGTCGCCATCAGCGTAGACCACATCATGAATACCACCTCGTGGGAACGCGAGATCGGCCCTTTTGATTTCCCGATGTGCAGCGATTTCTGGCCGCACGGTGAAGTCAGCCGCCAGTACGGAGTGTTGCGGTATGCCGAACCCTTCGCGGGAGCCAGCGAGCGCGCTATTTTCGTCGTCGACAAAGCTGGACGAATCGCATTCAGCAAGGTCTATCCCGTCGATCAGCTTCCGGATCTCGAGGAGACGCTCGCCGCGTTGCCGCGAAAATAAGTTTGCGAACAAAGAATCCCGGCTGCATGCAGCAGGAGCCCGATGAAATTTATCTTTGTCCCTATCCCTGCGGCGGTTTTCTTCATCGTTATTTTCCTTTTTTCCAACCTGAGCGGAACATCGCAATCCGCGGTGTCTTCCAGCGGTGCGGCTTCGATCTTCGGGTTTCGTAATTCATCTGACGAGATGGCGCGGGAGATCCGCTTCATGGTGGTTCCCGACCCGAAACTCGCCGAAGAGCACCTGCGCGTTCTGACTCAGGCGCCGCACATGGCCGGCACTCCGGAGGACAAGGCGACGGCTGACTACGTGGCCCAAAAATTTCGCGAGGCCGGCCTCGAGACCGAGATCGTCGAATATCGCGTCTGGATGAACTACCCCGCAGAAATCAGTGTGGACGTGACTGCGCCCGAAGGGGTAACCATGCATGGCCCCACGCGTGAGCGGGTCACCGGCGATCCCTACCAGGACGATCCGCGCGTCGTGGTGCCATTCAATAGCATGTCGCCGTCGGGTGATGTCGAAGCCGAAGTGGTGTACGCGAATTACGGGTCGCCGGAGGATTTTCAGAAGCTCGAACAGATGAAGATCGATGTGCGCGGCAAGATCGTTCTGGTGCGCTACGGGCAAAACTTTCGCGGAGTAAAGGCGTTTGTGGCCCAGGAGCAGGGCGCGGCGGGAGTGCTGATCTACTCCGATCCGGCGGACGACGGCTGGCGTCACGGCGACAAATATCCACAAGGTCCGTGGCGCCCTGACACCGGCGTGCAGCGCGGATCAGTGGGCTACATGTTCCAGTTCCCCGGGGACCCAACCACTCCGGGTATCGCATCCGTACCGTCCCTGCCCGATTCCAAACGCACTCCTCCGGAACAGTCAGCCCAGTTGCCCAAGATTCCCAGCACGCCGCTCTCCTACGCCGACGCCTGGCCGATCCTCGAACACCTGGCCGGAGCGGACTCTCCACGAGACTGGCAAGGCTCGCTGCCCTTTACCTATCACGTTGGGCCGGGGCCGGTGAAAGTGAAGATGCATCTCAAGCAGGATTATCAACTACGCACGATCTGGGATGTGATCGGCCGCGTGCGCGGCAACGAGACTCCTGACGAATTGGTTTTGGCGGGCAACCACCGCGATGCCTGGGTCTATGGCGCGGTCGATCCCAATAGTGGTACCGCGGCGATGCTGGAATCGGTGCATGGCATCGGAGAGCTGCTCAAATCCGGCTGGAAGCCGAAGCGCTCCATCATAGTTGGCAGCTGGGACGCGGAAGAAGAAGGACTGATCGGTTCCACCGAATGGGGCGAGCAGCACGAGGCAGAGTTGGCCAATGCCGTTGCCTATTTCAATATGGATGTGGCGGTCTCGGGCCCGAAGTTCGGTGCCTCGTCGGTGCCAACACTCAAGCAGTTTCTCCGCGAAGTTGCGAAAGTCGTGCCGGGTCCGAAGGGCGGAATGCTCTATGACGATTGGCGAAAATCCAGCCAATCCGGCCCCGATGTCGACCGCGCGCTCACTCAGGACATCGGCGGCACGGAACGGGCGCCCGCGGCGCAAGCCAAATCCGATGTTCCCGTCGGTGACCTGGGCAGCGGCTCGGACTACACCGTTTTTCTGCAGCACCTCGGCGTGCCATCGACGGACGTGAGCTCATCCGGATCGTACGGCGTCTATCACTCGGTTTTCGATAACTTCAACTGGTTCAAGAAATTTGGCGATCCTGATTTTACCTACGAGCAGGAGATGGCCCGCGTGTTCGGAGTTGAAGTCATTCGCATGGCCGAAGCTGATGTGTTGCCTTACGACTACGAGGGTTACGGCAAGGAAATCGCGGTCTACATCGATGTGGCCCGCAAGAAAGCGGAAGGCGTATTCAGCGGCCAGCCGCCGAGTTTTCTCGAGGCGATTCATGCGGCGCGTCAATTTGAGCAGGCAGGCGCGAAGATTCGCCACAAGCAGGAAAATCCAGGCAATGACCTGGCCAGGCTCAATCAGAGCCTGCGCCAGGCGGAACGTGCCCTCCTGATTCCTGAGGGCCTGCCCAACCGTCCCTGGTTCCACCACTCCATCTACGCTCCCGGACAGTACACTGGCTACGCTGCGGTCGTGATTCCTGGAGTCAACGAAGCCATCGACAAACACGATCTGGAGCGGACCAGGCAGCAGATTGCAGTTCTCATCGCCGCTCTCAATCGAGCCACGAAAGTGCTGGAGGCATATCGTTGATTGTGCCCGTCCACGCAGTCGGACAGATGCTGAGGACGCTACCCTCGGCTGCTGCTGCCACGTTTCTTGCCCTGTTTCCGATTGTGAATCCCTTTGGCGGGGTTCCACTGTTTTTCGCCCTGACTGCGGATTTCTCGGCAAGCGAGCGCAACCGGACTGCCCTCAAGACGGCCGCCTATGTGGTTGCCATCCTGGTCGTCTTCATGTTTTTCGGACGCTTCGTCCTCAACTTTTTTGGAATTTCGCTGCCCGTGCTGAAGATTGCCGGCGGGCTCATCGTGGCCCATACCGCCTGGGGCATGGTGACCGCCTCCACCCGCATCACTCCGGCAGAGAAGGACGAGGCGGCCGAGAAGAACGACATTTCCCTGACTCCTATGGCCATGCCCATGCTTTCGGGACCGGGCTCGATCGGCGTGGTAATGGGTCTGGCCGCCAACGCCGACAGTATGACGACCTACATGGGAATGGTGATCGGCATCGCAGTGCTGGGCCTCAGCGTATACCTGTTCCTGCGGCTGGGAGGCCCACTGGTGGCGAGGCTGGGCCCGGGAGCGGTAGCCGGCATCACCAGAATTTTCGGCTTCCTGATTTTTGCGGTAGCGGTGCAGTTAGTCTGGGACGGGATAGCCGACTTCCGGTAGCCACGTGGGCACAGCCGCCCTCGGCTGTCCAGCCGAGCCAAGCTCGGCAGTTTCTTACTCTCTTGTGACGAAATGCCTCCAAGGAACAACTGCTCAGCTTCGCTGAGCCGGCACAGCCGAGGGCGGCTGTCCCCACGCGATCCGGAATTATTTGAGGCTGACCAGCTTTTCCACCAGCTCTGAATAGTCTTTCTTCTCCAGCCCGTGAACCTGCTTGTTGTACTCATCCACTTTGCTGGAATAATTCATGGAGCAGAACTTCGGACCGCACATCGAGCAAAATGCAGCTTCTTTGTAGTAATCATCGGGCAGGGTCTCATCGTGCATTGAGCGGGCCGTCTCGGGATCGAGTGACAGCGCAAACTGTTTTTCCCAATCGAACGTGTAGCGGGCGTAGCTCAGCGCGTCATCGCGATCCTGTGCACCGGGCCGATGCCGCGCGAGGTCGGCGGCGTGGGCGGCAATCTTGTAGGCGTTGATACCGTCCTTCACGTCTTTTTCGTTTGGTAATCCTAAGTGCTCCTTAGG
>CAZGSU010000100.1:0-7404 GCA_964528615.1 uncultured Acidobacteriaceae bacterium
TGCGCGGCCGGGCGCCGCAATAGATGGCCCGCCAGGATTCCGAGGGCTGTCGCCAACAGGAGCGCTGCCCAGCCCCGGAGTTTCCCGCGACTGCGAGCCGCGACCGGGGCGGCAACTCCCGACTGTGATCCGCTTTCCAAAATCCATCTCAGCTCGCTGGCCAGGTCACCGGCGTTCTGCCAGCGTTCGTCAGGATCTTTCGCAAGACATTTCTTGACCGCCCGCTCGAGTCCGGCCGGTGCCAAAGGCGATATCGTAGTCAGCGGCGGAGGTTCGGTGGTCATGATCGAGGCCACCACTTTCGCCGTCGACTTGCCTTCAAAGGCCCGGTGCCCGGTGACCATCTCGTAAAGGACGCATCCCAGCCCGAAGATGTCACTACGGGCATCCGCCTCCTGCCCCTCGAGTTGTTCCGGAGCCATGTACTGGAACGTTCCCACCAGCGTGCCTTCGGTGGTCAAAGGACTGTGGGTCATAGTGGCTGCGCCGGACGAAGCCACGCCGACCGCTCCCACCACTGGTTTGGCCAGGCCAAAATCGAGCAGCTTGACGCCGGACTTGGTGAGCATCACGTTGTCCGGCTTGAGATCGCGATGGACTACGCCGTGGCGGTGAGCTTTGTCCAGCGCATCCGCCATCTGAGCTCCGCACTTGAGAACGTGGTCGGTGGGCAGCGGCCCGCGGCGCACGCGCACACCAAGAGTCTCGCCTTCCAGATACTCCAGCACCAAGTAGTCCGCACCTTCGTGCTTCCCGATGTCATACAGAACACAGATGTGAGGATGCGAGAGCTGCGAAATAGCGCGAGCCTCGCGCTCGAAACGCTCGCGCAACTCAGGATTGGAGGAAAGATGGTCAGGCAGCACTTTGATGGCGACATCGCGATTCAATCGCGTGTCGCGGGCGCGGTAAACTTCGCCCATTCCGCCAGCTCCGGCGGGTGCGACGATCTCGTAAGGGCCCAAGTGTGTGCCTGCGGCAAGAGGCATGGCAACCCCAATGGAGGCCGATTATACCTGCTCTGGATGCCGGTCTCTGAAAGTTATGGTCTCTGGAGTTGTCATCCCGAGAAATCTTTAGCTCGCGCGTCGTGCGAGCAAAGATTGTCGAGGGACCTGGGTTCTGGCCGGAACCATGCCGCACTAAACTCGCCGCGCGAAAATTCCTGTGGGGGACCGGGTCTTTGACCCGGTCAGGCGGTGCGAGGTACCGCGCGGCCGTTTCCACGAAACGTAAAAGGCTGCGGTCCTGTGGGTCGCCCGACCGGGTCAGAGACCCAGTCCCACACAGCCCACCTCGCATCTACTACCACGCCGGTGGCACCGACAATCGAGCATGCACTAGCGCCTGGATTTTTCAAATCCCAGGCGGATTACTTCCGCGGTGTCTTCGGCTAATTTCAATCCGCTGACTTCGGCTGCTGTGCACCAGCGTACTTCGGCGGCATCACCAGCGGCTTGCGCTTCCCCTGCTTTGCGGCGGCATAGAAAATCGACCAACACATAGTGATAGAGGGTGCGGCAAGCTTCATCGCGCAGAACGCGGTCATACACGCCCAGGAGGTCGGCGGTCTCGACGGTGAGGCAGGTTTCTTCCCTGGCCTCGCGGATGGCGGCTTTGCGAAGAGTTTCTCCCAACTCCAGTACGCCGCCGGGGATGGACCATTCGCCCGCCAGGGGAGGGTGCCCACGCTTGACCAGCAGTACGCGGCCATCTTCGACAATCACTGCGCCGACGCCGACGAGCGGCGCATCGGGATATTCGCGCTTCATCATTCTTCCGGGATCAATGTGTTTAGAATAGCTTTGTGACCCTAGCAGAATACCAACGCAAACGCCGCTTTGAGGAAACTCCCGAGCCACCCCCCAAGCTGGAGAAAAAGTCCAAGCACCGATTCGTGGTGCAGAAGCACCGCGCCACCCGGCTGCACTACGACTTTCGCCTGGAAATGGAAGGCGTGCTCAAATCCTGGGCTGTGCCCAAAGGGCCATCGCTCGACCCCGCTGATAAACGGCTCGCCATGCAGGTAGAGGATCATCCCGTTTCCTACTTCGATTTTGAAGGAACGATTCCCGAAGGAAATTATGGCGCTGGCACGGTCATGGTTTGGGATGTGGGCACGTGGGAACCACTCTCTCCTGAGCCAGTAAAAGGAAAGTTTGTTCCCGGTACCGATGCGGAAGCCTCGGCCATGTTGAAGAAGGGAGACTTCAAGATCCGCCTGCATGGCAAGAAACTCAACGGTGATTTCGCGCTGATTCACATGCGCTCGCGCCGTCCTGGGACGAAAGGCATGGAGTGGCTGCTGATCAAGAAGCAGGATGATGCGGTGGTGAAAGGCTACGACATCGACCAGTACGATGAATCGGCGCTCACCGGCCGCAGCATGGCCGAGATCGCAGGAGATCAGGGGTCAGCGAAGTGGACCAGCAGCCGTCCCGCGTCTCGCGGCGGGGTGAAGGCGCCCTGGCTGGCGGATGCGATCGCCAAGTTTGATAAGAAGAGCAAGGCGAAGCTAACCACAGGGGACACTGCTGACCACAAAGTAAAAAAAAAATAAAGGTTGAACCGGAAAGCACTCCAGCAACGTCAGCAGAGAGCAACCTAACGAAAAATTTCCTGGCGGCCTCTGTGCCCCCCGCGCTTAGGGATTTGGACGGTGCCGTCAAGCGCGCCGCGCCTGCCGCGATTCATCCCATGCTCGCCACTTCTGTCGACGAGCCTTTTGACGATCCCGAGTGGTTGTTTGAAATCAAGTGGGACGGTTACCGGGCGGTGGCGTTCATCGCGAAGGGAAAAGTCCGGCTGGTGTCGCGCAATCAGAACGACCTGACTGCCCAATATCCTGAACTGCACAGTTTGCCCGAACACGTCCGAGCAGAGAACGCGATTCTGGACGGCGAGATCGCCGCGCTCGATGAGCAAGGCCGCGCATCGTTCAGCCTGATGCAGCAGCGTACTGGAATTCGCGAGGCAGGCCGGCGGACCGCGTCTCGGCGGGATATTCCCGTGTTGTATTACGTCTTCGACCTGCTTTATCTGGACGGCTACGATCTCCGCCGGGTTTCACTGGAGCAGCGCAAGAAGGTTTTGGCAGAGATCACAGACACGAGCGGTCCGTTGCGTTATTCCGATCATTTTTCTCAGGGCAAGGCGCTGTTCGATGTGGCCAAACAAAAAGGTCTGGAAGGGATTCTGGCCAAGCGTCGGGACAGCGTCTACGAGGAGCGCCGCAGCCAGGCGTGGCTCAAAATCAAGATTACCCAGACCCTGGACTGCGTGATCGGCGGCTATACCGACCCCGAGGGCAGCCGCATGTATTTCGGATCGATCGTGCTTGGACTGTACGACAAGAAGGGTGACCTGATTCATGTGGGCCAGGCCGGAACCGGTTTCGATCAGGCGACGCTGAAGCAGATCTGGGGCATCCTGAAGAAGCGAGAGACGAAGCTCAGTCCTTTTCCCCACGGAGTAGAGGCGCTGCGAGAAGTCCACTGGGTGAAGCCTGAATTGGTCGCGGAAATCAAGTTCTCGGAGTGGACACATGCGACGGCGGAGGGCGGCAAGAAGTTGCGCGCCCCGGTTTTTCTTGGCCTGCGGGAAGATAAAGATCCGAAGGAATGTGTTTTGGAGCAGTTGGAGTCGTAGCCGGCTGTTGTCGGAATTCAGCCACCAATCATTGTCATCCCGAGCGCCGTCCCGAGCCGCGCTTGCGCGGTGAGGGCAAGAGAGGGACCTGGGTTTGTGCACCACGCGGCCGTAGCGTCGCGCCGGCAAGAACCCAGGTCCGTCGACAATCTTTGCTCGCGCTTTGCGCGAGCGAAAGATTGCTCGGGATGACAGTTCTAAATCCAAACAGTTCCCAGTTTCTAGTCCCCGGTTCGCTGTTGGAGACTGGAAACCGGAAACTTACTTAATGTCCTTCATCGCCAGCATCGATCCGTAATCCCGGCCCGAGGGCTCGACGGCACGGACCACAATGCCCGCAAAAGCTTCGCGGAACTCCGGGTATTTCGCGACCAGCGCCTTCATCACTACGGTATTTTCCTGAAAGGCCCGGCCGGTATCGGAGACATCTGCGGTCTGGTACTTCACCAACAGGTCGAAATCGCGGCCCACGGGGATGGGAAACAGGTCGGTGATCTTGTAATTCTTCGCGCCGGCCACCAGATCCATTGGAGGCAAATCGGGCGGCTTTACGGTCTGCATTTCGTCATACAGTTTGTCGGTAATCGCGGTCGCCATGAACGGGACCGGGACCAGGAGCTCGCGGGCTTCGCTGTAGTAAAACCAGGCATCGCGTACTTGTCCCTTAGCCTTGAATTCTCGCGCCCGATCGGCGAACCAGTTGCCGTCATGACCCCCGATCTGGGCCGGCTTGGCATAGAAGCCGCCCAGCTTCCAGTCATTTCCCTGCTGTTGCAATACAAAAGATACCGTGTACGCACCCTGGGGGGATGCGACATCCAGGATCGTGATCGCATAATTTCCCGGAGGAAGGTTCGGAATCACAAAGACGGCGCTGTCCCGCGTCTGTCCCTGGGATCCAAACACTCCGCAAAGGAATTCCGCGCGCTCCAACGGGGTGGTTCCTTCCGCTTTGAGCATGAAGGGCTGACGTGCCGAAGCGTGAGTTCCCGACAGGTTCGCCTGGTTCTCGTGGATGGCATTTTCGATGCCAGAAAAGTTCGCCGCCAGGCTGGGGATCGCGTTCTGACGTAGCGACGCTGCGTCCCCGCGCGCGACCATATCGTCAAACCGCTGTGCGGTGCTCACCAGCGCCGAACGAGTGGCCTCTTCCATATCGCTCGAGGTCAGGCAGGTTTGGGCACAGACCGCAATCGAGGATAAGCAGAGCACCAACACCGGCAGCCATCTTGCAGCGTGTCGTATAGGGCTAATGTTCCACCTCGATCTAATCTTAAACTGTCGGAGCCGAGCCTCGATACTCCGTATTTCCGTCCCCGCCATTCCGGGCGATTGCACCGGATTGCGCCGTGTGCTACCGTCGCCCCTGTTCCCATTCCACGAAAGGGAGACTCTCCATGGCCCTAATCTTCCTTGCCATTCTGGTGGTCATCGTCATCCTGCTGATTGGGATGTACAACAGCCTGGTGCAGTTGCGTGTTCGCTGCGACAACGCCTGGTCGGACATCGACGTGCAACTCAAACGCCGCCATGACCTGATCCCCAACCTGGTCGAGACCGTCAAAGGCTACGCCGCCCACGAGAAGGGCACGTTCGAGAACATCGCCAAGTTCCGCTCGCAGGCCATGCAGGCCACGACCCCCGCAGACAAGGCCGAAGCCGAGAACCAACTCAGCGGTGCGCTCAAGAGCCTGTTCGCGGTAGCGGAAAATTATCCCCAGCTCAAAGCTTCAGAAGAGTTCACCCAGCTGCAGGGCTCGCTCAGCCAGACCGAGGACACGATTCAGAACGCTCGCCGCTACTACAACGCGGTAGTGCGGGATCTGAATACGAAGATTCAGTCTTTTCCGACTAACATTCTTGCCGGAATGTTCGGCTTCCAGCAGCGCCAGTTCTTTGAAGTGGCCGCAGCCGACCGCGAACCGGTCGCGGTAAAGTTCTAGACTTCGATGGAGAAGCCGGGTGGAGCAGCGCTTCAGCGCTGCGCTTACAGTTGACTATGAGAAGCGGCTTCAGCCGCTGAGGTACTTTCTAATCTGCTTCCCAATGTCCATGGCCCCGGCGGCTAAAGCCGGCCGCTTTCGCGGCTTGATTGCAGCGCTGAAGCGCTGCTCCACCCACAAGCTGCTGGTCATCCTCTTCTTCATACTCTGCACTTGTGCCCCCTTGTTCGCCGAAAGCTGGCGGATTTCTAACTTCGAGGACACTATCTCCATCAGTGCTGACGGTTCCACCGTAGTCAAGGAGCGCATCAATCTGGTTTTCGTAGGCACATGGCACGGCATCCATCGCACCATTCCCATCGAGTATCCCGGCCCGCGGGGCACAAACTACACACTGTTTATGGATGTCACAGGCGTCACCGACGGCGCTGGCCAGAAGTTGAAGTACGACTCCTCAACCTCCGGCGGTTATCGCGACCTGAAGATCTATATCCCCGATGCGGTCGACACCACCCGCACAGTGGAGATCGATTACGTCGTTCGCAACGCCATCCGCTACTTCGAGGATCACGACGAGTTCTACTGGAACGTCACCGGCAACGACTGGCCTGTGCCCATCGATCACGCCGAGGCTCACGTCTATTTGCCGGAGAGCGCGGCGGGGCGACTGCGTGCCCAGGCCTTTACCGGAGCGTACGGATCGGCCCAGCGCGATGCCACTGCCGAAATCAATGGCGCCGATGTTTCTTTCGAGACTAAAAACCCGCTATCCATGCGCGGCGGAATGACCATCGACATCTTCATTCCCAAAGGCATTCTGAAGGAGCCGGGTGCAATCACACGTTTCTTCTGGTTTCTGGGCAGTAATCCCGTAGTGTTCCTGCCCTTCGTTACCTTCGGCGTGATGTTGGCGCTGTGGTGGTACAAGGGACGCGATCCTGATCCCGGACGATCAGTTGCGCCCATGTATGAGCCACCGCGGGGTATGTCACCAGCCGAGGCGGGCGCGCTGATCGATGACACCGTGCATCCCCGCGATATTACGTCCACGATCGTGGACCTGGCCGTGCGCGGCTACCTGAAGATTGAAGAAACTGTGGACACGACTCTGCTGATTTTCCATTCCAAGGACTACGTTTTTCACCTGGTTAAGCCGCAAACCGAATGGCAGGGACTGGCGCCACATGAGCGGGTGATGCTGGAGAATATTTTTGCCGGCGGCCAGCAGACCCCACTGTCCAGTCTGAAGAACCGCTTCTACACTGCGATTCCAGTGATCAAGCAAGACATCAAGGCGGCCCTGAAAAACAAGGGCATGTACCTGCTCGATCCCGACTCGGCGAATGCCTACAGCGTGGGGGCAGCGGTTCTGATCGCTCTCCCATTTATCGCCGCGCCGTTCCTGGGATATACGGCGATGTTTAACTCAATTCTGCTTCTGTTCGTGTGCGGTATCGTTTCCCTCGTGATCTGGTGGCTGTTCGCGCGTGAGATGTCCGCCAAGACGCTGGAGGGTGGCCGTACCCGGGTCGCGGTGCTGGGCTTCCAGGAATTCATGAACCGCGTGGACTCAGACCGGCTGAAACGCATGCCGCCGGACACGTTCGAAAAATATCTGCCCTACGCGATGGCTCTGGGAGTGGAGCACCACTGGGCGCAGGCGTTTGCCGGAATCATCCAGAACCCGCCAACCTGGTACGTGTCGCCCAACGGAATGACGGGCTTCAATCCCATATTTTTCTCCAGCTCAATGCACAACATGGCTTCGGATATGCACCAGGTGTTCGTCTCCGCGCCGCGATCAAGTTCCACT
>CAZGSU010000101.1:0-40417 GCA_964528615.1 uncultured Acidobacteriaceae bacterium
GTTCGGCCAACGCCACGCGGGCGAGGGCGCCCGCGCCACACGGCCGGTCGGGATGACCTAGTGCCCGTTTTTCAACTGCACATACTTGTATCCGGCCAACAGGAGCATCGTTGTCCCCACCAGAACGTAATTGCGACGGCGCGCACGACTGTCTGGCGGCTCGGTAACGCTGCTCGCCAGGACCGCGCCGAGTCCCAACCCTGCGGCCAGGCCTCCAAGATGAGCTGAGTTGTCGATTCCGGGCACCAGGCCGAAAAACAGGTTGTATGCAGCGAACATCACCAGACTCTTGAGCGTGGGTTTCAGCGCTTCCTTCGCAATCGGGAGTTTCCCCAGGTACAGTACGGCGATCAGCGCACCCGCCAGCCCAAATATCGCTCCCGATGCGCCCGCGCCGATGCCCCGCGGATGCCACCACAGGCTGGCCAGGCTGCCGCTGATCCCGGTGGCGGTGTAAATCAGCAGGTAGGTCCAGCGATCGAAGATGCGCTCTGCCAGCATTCCCAAATTCCACAAGCACCACATATTGAAGAAAATGTGGATGATCCCAATGTGTTCGTAATTCGAGGCCAGTATCCTCCACGGTTGCGATCCCAGGGATAACGGCGCGTAATTCGCGCCCCACGTGACCAACTGCTGAACCGAAGGCGCCAGAGGTGATACTCCGGAAATCACCATGGCCACGAAGACCACGACGTTAATGCCGACAATGATCTGGGTCAGCGGGAAGGGTTGGCGGCTTCGGGCCGTCGGGGTAGTTTCGCTTGAGGGAGCGATCACCGACGCATTCGCGCGGCAATCGGCGCAGAGTGGATCATGCTCTCCGACAGAAAACGACGGCACCTCGCGACCGCAGCGAACACATGTTGACATGAGAATCTGATCCTTCTAGCTTAGGTCCCTTCGACTCCGCCCAGGGCAGGCTCCAACCGATCCCCACACGCCCTCGGTCGCTAATGTAACCCCACGGCTTTAGTCTCCCATTGACTCCACCGCGGGCATTTCTTCCGCAACTGTCTTCGCGGTCACCTGTGCGCTGGTCACCAGCGCCACGGAAGCGACTACGATCGCACTGCCTGTCAGAATATATGCATCTACCCGTTCGTGCAGGACGAGCCAGCCCAGAAACACCGCCACCACCGGATTCACATACGCGTAGGTTGACACTTTAGAAGTAGGCACGTGACCGAGCAGCCAGATATAAGCCGTGTAGCCGACCCACGATCCGAAGACGACCAGGTAGAGCATGGCGCCGACGCCGCGGGCGGTCCAAACGGTTCGCGAGAGATCGCCCAGGGCAAATGCAGCGAGAAAGTTTGCTAGGCCCGCCGCGATCATCTGCCACGCGGTCGCCGAGAACGGGTCGACCTCGGGCGACTTCCATTTCTTTGCCAGGACTGAACCCAGTGCCCAGCTGAATGACCCGCCTAGAAGGCTGATCGAAGCCCAGAGCTGAACCCGGCCCAATGCGCTGGCGGCAGAAAGATCGGGCCACAACAAAACCACCAGGCCAGCCACTCCCAGGGCCAGGCCGATCTTTCCTCGAACCGCGATGTGGTGATCGCCCAGCAGCAGGGAGTCCAGCACCAGAAACCAGAGCGGCGTCACGGCAATGATCAGCGCCGCCAGGCCCGAGGCAACGTGCTTCTCCGCGTAGGAGAGCGTAAGGTTGCCGCCCATGAGCAGGAGCACGCCTACTACGACCATCTTTCCCAGCTGCGCCGGCTGGTAGAAAATCTTGCGCCCCCGCACTCCGCAAAAGACGAGCATGAAGACGCCTGCAATCAGAAAGCGTATGCCGCACATCAGGGCGGGAGGAATGTGCTCAACCGCGATGTCGATGCCGAGATAGGTCGATCCCCAGAAGAAATAGACCAGGGCGAAGGCAAGGATCACGGCAAAGCGATGCTGGCGCTGGGTTTGGGGCATGGTTTAAATGACGGAAGAAACAGAGACTAGAACATATCAGACGGTTTGTAGCGGCGATTGGATTCTAGGGACGCGCAACTTACTGACGAATCAGGGTCACCATCGATTCACCACCCTGTCATCCCGACCGGAGCGAAGCGCAGCGAGCGCAGTGGAGACTAGGTTTTTTGCCGGCGCATGGTCGCTTCCGCGTGCCGCACAAAACCCAGGTCCCTCTCTTGCCCTCACCGCGCTAGCGCGGCTCGGGGCAGCGCTCGGGATGACCGTGCGACTTGGCAACCACTGCGCTGGGATTCGCGCCGACAGCAGGTCCCTCCAGTCCGCTCAGCTGCGCTTCGCTCCGGTCGGGATGACAGTGCTTTATCTTAGGTGGTGACTAACGATTGCCTAAGGGGGTTACGCCATTCACGCGCACAAGCTATAATGACTAGAGGAATGTTACTCGATGCGCCATCAGACCTCCAATTCGCACCTGCTCGTGTGCTGGCTCGACTTTCTGGTATGCCCGCGCCGTCATGTGGCAGTGTTGCCTTCGCAGGCGCGTCCTAGCTTGTTCGGTAGCGACTAGTTCTTCCATCCTCCCAAATGATGTGGCTTAGGGGCTGAATCCGCCTTTTTCGGCGCGACCGCCCGCTGGCTGACGATAGAAGACCCACGACTGACGACCGCTTCTCGGAGGATCCCATGACTACCAAGACTCTTGCAGGACCAAAAATCAAGACCGCCCTTCCCGGCCCCAATGCCAAGCGGGTCCTTTCTGGCGATGAGAAGTACATTTCGCCGTCTTACACCCGCTCCTACCCGCTGGTAGCCAAAAGCGGCCGCGGCATTGTGGTGACCGATGTGGACGGCAACGAATTCTTCGACTTCTCCGCCGGCATCGCCGTCACTTCGACCGGACACTGCCATCCCGACGTGGTGGCCGCCATCCAGAAGCAGGCGGGTGAACTCATCCACATGTCGGGGACGGATTTCTACTACGAGAGCATGATCACGCTGGCCGAGCGCCTGTCGAAGATCGCGCCCATGCCCGGACCGCACAAGATCTACTACGGTAATTCCGGGGCGGAGGCGATTGAAGCCGCGCTGAAGCTGGCCCGCTATCACACCAAGCGGCAGAATGTGATTGCGTTCTTCGGAGCGTTTCATGGACGCACCATGGGCGCGCTTTCGCTGACGGCTTCCAAGCCGCAGCAGAAGCGCCGCTTCGGCACCGGCGTGCCGGGCGTGACGCACGTGCGCTATCCCGATGTGTATCGTGGTTGCGAAGGCGGGGCGCAGGATGCCGAAACTTTCGCGCTCGGCTGCGCCCGCTTTATCGAAGACAAGCTGTTCAAGACGACACTGGCCCCGGAAGAAGTGGCGGCGATTTTCGTCGAGCCCGTACAAGGTGAAGGCGGATACGTGATCGCACCCACGGTCTTCATGCAGGAACTGCGGCGCATCTGCGACAAGTACGGCATCCTGCTGGTGGCGGACGAAGTCCAAAGCGGCGCTGGCCGGACCGGCAAGTGGTGGGCGATCGAGCACACCGGTGTGCAGCCCGACATCGTCTGCATGGCGAAGGGCATCGCGTCTGGTATGCCGCTCGGAGTCACCATGAGCCGCGCCGACATCATGGACTGGGTGCCGGGGTCGCACGCGTCAACCTTCGGCGGAAATCCCGTCTGTATCGCAGCCGCGCTGGCCACACTCGACGTAATCGAGAAGGAATGCCTGCTGCGGAACTCCACCGAGGTCGGCAATCACATGCTGAAGCGCATGGCAGACTGGCCACGGAAGCACAAACTGGTCGGCGACGTGCGCGGCCGCGGGCTGATGATCGGCGTTGAAATCGTCAAGGACAAAAAGACGAAAGAGTATGCACCCGAGCAGCGCGACCGCATCATCGAGCTGGCTTTCGAGCGCGGGGTTCTGTTGCTGGGCTGCGGTCCAAGTACGATACGGATTGCACCGGCGCTGGTCGTAAGCAAGGACGAAGCGGACGTCGCAGTCGACGTGCTGGAAGAGTGCATCGCGGCGACCCGGTAACGGACTTGTGTGGCGCGGGCGCCCTCGCCCGCGTGACGCCGTGACTCAGCAGCAAAGACGGCCTTCTATCGTGATCCGGATGCTTAGGATGTTTCGCTCTCGCGAAGCATGCCTCATCGGCAAGGTCTCCCGCAAAGTCAAAGGCCGCGAGGGCGCCCGCGCCACACTGGTTCTTTTTGAGGAACTTCATGAACACCGGAATTGTTGAATGTATCTACATCGCTTCGGCTGCTGCCGTGCCCACGCATGCGGTAAATGAGGCGCACGCCATTCCTGGAGTCGGGCTGGAAGGCGACCGCTATGCTTTGCGTGTGGGGACGTTCTCGAAACCATTGCCCGATCGTGAGCTTACGCTGATCGAGGCCGAGGCAATTGAGGCTCTCAAACGGGAGTACGACTTCGAACTAGCTCCGGGCGGGGCGCGACGCAATGTGGTCACCCGGGGCGTGGCGCTCAATCATCTTGTCGGACGGGAGTTCCAGATCGGTGACGTGAAAATTCGCGGAATTCGTCTGTGCGAACCCTGCGAGCACCTGCAGCGGTTGACCGGGCGCGATGTCATTCGAGGCCTCACCCATCGCGGAGGCCTGCGCGCGCAGATACTGAGTGAAGGAACGATCCGTGTGGGTGACGAAGTTCGCTAGTGTGGCGCGGGCCTGTCCTGAGCGAAGTCGAAGGAGCCTCGTCCGCGTGACGTTGCCGAGCCGGCGCTCTATTTCGAAAACTGAATCGCGCCGAAGGTGGCAAGAAGATCAAAGGCCGCGGGCGAGGGCGCCCGCGCCACACATTCCCCTTTTCACACGGAGACATGACTTCAGGACGTGTACGTCGGGTTTCTCCTTGACACCATAACTTCAGCGAGCGAAACTCCGAGTTAGAGATCTCTCTCTACATTTTGCATGGATCATTACTCTATCCTGGATAACCATCCGGCCCAGGCTACGCCGGGAATGGTCTCTGCGGCCGTGGGGTCAGCGGCTGCGGCACCGTCCTCGGCCTCGGGATCACGGGCAAGAGCTGCGGCGGCGCCCGCCCTCGCTCGCGAGCCCTTGCGTTTTCCCGGTGAAGATGGCGGCAGGTCGCTGAGCGAAATGGCGCAACGCGATCTCGACGCCGCACTCCAGCTATTGGCTGAGCGCGCGCAATACATTACAGGAGCTTCCGGGGCGGCGATCGCGCTGCGTGACGGCGAGACCATGATCTGCTGCGCTAGTGCCGGCCCGTCGGCGCCGGAACTGGGAGCCCACCTGCAGATCGACACCGGTCTGTCGGCCGAGAGTGTTCGAACCAAGAAAACTTTGCGTTGCGATGACGCGGCCAATGATCCGCGGGTGAATCGCGAGAGCTGTGTGGCCTTCGGAATCGCCTCCGTGGTGGTCATGCCCCTGGTGCGCGGCGAAGAAGTTTATGGTGTTTTCGAGTTGCTCTCCGGCAAACCCCGCGCCTTCGAGGAACGCGACCTGGTGGCCCTGCAACGTTTGGCAGAGATGATCGAAACGGCGGTGGAACACGCCGATGCTGCGAGACGCGCAGAGAAGGAACTCGGGCAACCACAAACCGCAGCGCCATCAGCGCAAAAAGGCAATACCGAAGTCAATCGTGAGAAGCAGGTTCTGACGCCGAAGGCCAAGCCTGAGCTCGCAACCGCGGCTCCGCTGAACTCGCCTAAACCCGTCGCTGCACCTGCGGCCAAGGCCGCGCTCACTGAGATCGTTGATATGCCAGAAGTGCGGGCGCGAGAAGAAGCAACGGTGGCAGACACAAATCAGCCCCGTCCGGGCCCGTCCATCGCGTTTGGAAACGTAGGGGTATGTTCTGCTTGCGGCTTTCCGGTGTCCCAGGGCCGGAAGTTCTGCCTGGATTGCGAAGCCGCCAACCCAACGGTGAAGGAGCCCGGCAACCAACCTGCCGAGTTCTTTGGCCAGCTATCGGACGAGTCCGATCCCAGCTGGGTACGGTCGCACGTGTATCTGATCGCGACCGTGCTGATCGTGGCCGCGACCGTTGTAGTGCTGGTTTGGCGGTTCTAACCAGCTCTCCTGCCAGAATATTTCGTCCGGGAATATCACCGATCCAATTTTTCTAACCCAGTCCCTCTAACCCAGTCTCTCTGAACAAAACCACACTGGCTTGCGTAGCTTCATCCGTCGAAGTGTGTCTCTGTCGGGTGCCGCCGGGAGGAATAGCGGGAAACAGCATCTAACTCCGGCACTCACATTGACTTGCCGATGAGCGCAGCCTAACATCGAAAAATCGTTTTCGGAGCCGCTGGGTTGATGACAGGCGAAACCATTTCCCACTACCGGATCTTGCACCAGCTTGGGGGCGGGGGCATGGGCGTGGTGTACGAGGCCGAAGACATCAATCTGGGCCGGCACGTTGCCCTGAAGTTTCTGCCGGGAGAACTGGAAAAAGACCCCCTGGCGCTGGAGCGCTTTCAGCGAGAAGCCCGGGCCGCGTCGGCGTTGAACCATCCTAACATCTGCACTATCTATGAGATCGGGCAGGCCGATGGCCGTTACTTCATCGCCATGGAACTGCTCGAAGGGCAAACGCTCAAGCAGCGCATCGGAAAGCAGCCGCTGGAGATCGATGTCCTCCTCGAGCTGGCCATCCAGATCGCGGACGCGCTGGAGGCGGCCCATGCCAAGGGCATTATTCACCGTGACATCAAGCCGGCGAACCTTTTTGTGACCACGCGCAACCAGGCCAAAGTGCTGGACTTCGGACTCGCCAAGCACTCGCTGAAACCGGAGACGGTGCCGGGCGGACCCGCTGCCGGCTCGGCAGTCACGGTGGATGAACAACTGCTGACCAGTCCCGGCTCGACTGTTGGAACTGTCGCTTATATGTCACCCGAACAGGCGAGAGGTAAAGACCTGGATGCGCGGACCGACCTGTTTTCCTTCGGCGCTGTGCTCTATGAAATGGCAACCGGGGCCCTGCCTTTTCGCGGGGACACGTCGCCTCTGATCTTCGACGCCATCCTGAACCGTGTTCCGGTATTGCCGGTGCGCCTGAATCCCGACGTGCCGCTGCACCTGGAAGAGATCATCGTCAAATTGCTGGAGAAAGACCGGGAACTGCGCTATCAGAGCGCGGCAGAAGTACGGGCCGACCTGAAACGATTGAAGCGCGACACGGAGTCCGGCCTGGTTTCCGCAGCCGCGAGTTCAGCCACGTTACGCGCGGCGCGGTTTAAAAAGCCCAGCCGACTGTGGAATTTGGTGGTCATAGCTCTGGTCGTGCTTTGTGTGCTCGGACTGGCGATGACCGTATTCATGCGCCGCACCCGCGCGGTGATGTCGGACAAAGATGAGATTCTGGTCGCGGACTTTGTGAATACGACCGCCGACCCGGTATTTGACGGCACCCTGAAAAAAGCGCTGGCGGTGGATCTCGAACAGTCTCCGTATTTGAATGTCTTCCCCGAGCAAAAAGTTCGGCAGACTCTCCAGTTCATGGGGCGCGCTCCGGATGAACGCATCACCAGCGATGTAGGACGCGAAATCTGCCAGCGGGTCGGCATCAAGGCCATGCTGAACGGCTCTATCGCCAATCTCGGCAGCCAGTACGTGATCGCCCTGGAGGCGGTCAATGCTGGGACGGGAGAATCGCTGGCGCGGGAAGAGGTACAGGCTGGAAGCAAGGAATCGGTGCTCAATTCGCTGCATCAGGCCGGCTCGAGTTTGCGCAAAAAACTGGGCGAGTCGCTGGTTTCGGTGCAGAAATATGACAAGCCGCTGTCGGAGGCGACAACCTCGTCGCTGGAGGCGCTCAAGGCGTTCAGCCTGGGAGATATGAAGCACCAGACGTTTGACGAACTGAGCGCTTTGCCTTTGTACCAGCGCGCCGTGGAACTGGATCCCAACTTCGCCATGGCCTATGCCCGCCTGGGTACGGTGTACAGCAACCTGGGGCAAAGCGAACTGTCGGAGAAAAATCGGGAAAAGGCCTTTGAGCTGCGCGACCGGGCCAGCGAACACGAAAAGCTGTACATCATGTCGCACTACTACGTGGATTCCGGGCAGCTCGACAAAGGAATCACCGCTCTCGAACTGTACAAGCAGACTTATCCGCGGGACTCGATTCCTTACAACAATTTGTCGGTCGTGTACAACCAGATGGGACAGTATGAGAACGCGCTCGACAACGCGCGGCAGGCGATGCAACTCGATCCCGACAGCGCCAGCGGATATGGCAACGTGGGCTATGCCTACGCCGGCCTGAATCGCCTCGATGAGGCCAAGGCCACATTCAACCAGGCGTTGCAGCGCAAGATTGGTTCCACCCAGGCCCATTCCTCGTTGGCGATTATCGCCTGGCTGCAGGGCGATAAAAATGTAATGGAGCGCGAGTTCGATGCGATGAAGGATGATCCCCAGGGCGAACTCCAAACGCAAGGGCTCCGCTCAGGTATGGCGGCGTATGCCGGGCAGGGCAAGGCGGGCAAGGCTTTTGGACAAAAGCAGCGAGAGGCGGCGGAGCGCTTCGGCTTAAAGGAGGCCGTGGCGAACGAATATTCGCAGGAGGCGTTCACCGAAGCCACCTTCCTGAGCAAAGCTCAAGCCCTGGACGACGTTGCGCAGGCGCTCAAGCTTTCGCAGTCGCCCAACGTGGTCCTTACCGGCGCGATTGCCTTGGCTATGGTGGGCGAGGATGCGCGGGCCGCGAAACTTGCCGACGAGGTCGCCAAAAAACGTCCTTACGATACTCTGGTGCAATTCGTTCGGACGCCGCTGGTGAAGGCGCAGATCGAGCTGAATCATGGCAATCCGAACAAAGCGATCGACCTGCTCGACAGCGCGCTGGTGTACGCGCGGGCAAGCTCCGATGTCCTCTATGTTCGCGGCAATGCTTACCTCAAAGCGGGGCGGGGCAACGATGCGGTCCAGGCCTTTCAGCGCCTGCTGGACCTGAAAAGCGTGATCGACGTCGACCCGCTGTTGCCGCTGGCCAAGGTCGGTATGGCCCGGGCTTACGTCATGGCGGGCGACAGGGCACGCGCCCGCGTAACCTACCAGGACTTCCTCGCCTTGTGGAAGGACGCGGACCCGGACATTCCGGTGCTGCGCGAAGTTAAGGCAGAGTACGCCAAGTTGCAGTAAAGAATGCGTGGGGACAGCCGCCCCGGCTGTCCGGCGGAGCAAAGCTCCGCCGCCTTCAGGTTGACAAAAATCAAACTGCAAGAGTCAGACTGTAAGAATCATCAGAATGTAAGAATCATCGGAGAAACTCACCGGAGAACGAATGGTTCGGACTATTCTTGCGGCGGTCATGCTGAGCTCGATGTTCATGTCACGGAGTGCGGCACAGGTGCAGGCGGCATTGAATCTCATGCCCCTGCCGACCACGGTGCAAATGGGAAACGGCCGGCTTGTGATCGGGCCGACTTTTTCAGTGGCGATCACCGGCCACAAAGAACCGCGGCTGGAGCACGCGGTCCAGCTTTTTCTCATCCGGCTAGGTCAGCAAATCGGAATGCCTCCCATCGACATGGTCATGATGGATTCTCCGAGAGCAGCCCTGGTCATTCAGTGCGCCGCCGGAACCAGGGACGTGCAGGCGCTGGGGGAAGACGAATCCTACCGGCTGGAAATCACCAGCTCCGGCGCCCGGCTGAGCGCGCCCACCACGCTCGGCGTGATGCGAGGACTCCAGACTTTTCTGCAACTGGTGACGACCACGAGCGAAGGTTTCGCCGCGCCCGCGATTACGATCGAAGACAGCCCGCGTTTCCCCTGGCGGGGACTGATGATCGACGTCAGCCGCCACTTTATTCCGCTCGAGGTCCTCAAACGGAACCTGGATGGCATGGCCGCCGTGAAGTTGAACGTATTTCACTGGCATCTCTCGGACAACCAGGGCTTTCGGGTGGAAAGCAAAACCTTTCCCAAGCTGCAGGAAATGGGGTCGGATGGGCTCTACTACACCCAAAGCGAAGTTCGCGAGTTGATCGCGTATGCGCGCGAGCGTGGTATCCGGGTGGTTCCGGAATTTGATATGCCGGGCCACAGTACAGCCTGGTTCGTCGGCTATCCGGAGTTGGCCAGCGGGCCGGGACCGTATGAAATCGAGCGCAAGTGGGGAGTGTTCGATCCGGCGATTGATCCGACGCGAGAGGAAACGTACAAGTTCCTGGACAAATTTATCGGCGAAATGGCAGGCCTATTCCCCGACCAGTTCTTTCATATCGGGGGCGACGAGGTAAACGGCAAGCAGTGGGACGCCAATCCAAAAATCCAGGCGTTCATGCGATCGCACGGCTTGAAGGACAACGGTGATCTGCAGGCTTACTTCAATAAACGCGTGCAGCAGATCGTGAGCAAGCACGGAAAAACCATGCTGGGCTGGGACGAAATTCTGCGTCCTGACCTGCCCAAGAGCATCGTCATTCAATCCTGGCGCGGGCCCGATTCGCTGGCGCAGGCGGCCAGGCAGGGATACCGAGGGCTGCTGTCGTCGGGCTTCTATGTCGACCTGATGTGGCCGGCCGCGCGGCATTACGCCACCGATCCATTGGCCACGACCGGGGCTTCGGCAAGCCTGACGCCGGAAGAGCAAGAGCGCATCCTGGGCGGCGAGGCTTGCATGTGGGCCGAATATGTTTCTCCGGAGAATATCGACTCGCGCATCTGGCCGCGGACGGCTGCAATCGCAGAGAGGCTATGGTCTGCGCAGGACGTTCGGGATGTGAATTCCCTGTACCAGCGTCTGGAGGAAGTGAGCCTGCGCCTGGAATGGCTTGGCTTGACCCATAACTCGAGTTACGTTCCCATGCTTCGTCGCATTGCGGGAAGGGATGACATCTCCGCCCTCAAGGACCTCGCCGACGTGCTCGAACCTGTCAAGGACTACACCCGCGAGGAAACAGCGACCGAGCCCGCTACCAGCGCCCAGCCTCTCAATCGCGTCGTGGATGCAGTTCGCCCGGAGAGTATGCCAGCGCGGCAGTTTGCCGATTCCGTAGACGCGCTGGTCACAGGAAAATCGAAGCCAGGGACGGAAGATCGAGTCAGGAGTTCGCTGAATCAGTGGCGCGACAATCAGCTTGAGCTTCAGCCTCTGTTCGAAGAATCTCTCCTCGTTAAAGAAGTTGCTCCCATCTCGCAGAATCTTTCCGCGCTCGGCACGGCGGGGCTGGCCGCACTCGACTATCTGGATCGTGGCGAAAAAGCGCCAGCAGCATGGGTCGCACAACAACTGGCAATCGTCGAGCAGGCCAAAAAGCCGCAGGCCCAACTGCTGATGATGGTGGCTCCGGCGATCCAGAAATTGATCGAGGCCAGCGCCGGAGGGGCGGCTTCGGTCCAATTGCCCGCCAAATAGGAGTGGAGTAGCCTTGTCATGTAAGTCGTGAGGCCAGTCATGGAACCTGAAAAAGGCGGAGGTCCAACCGTAGAGCTCGTGAGCCATGCCGATTTTATTGCGAAGCCGGAATCATGGCCCGCCTTACCGCTCGAAGCCTGGCAGGATACCCGTGACACGCTCCATATGTGGACGCAGATCGTCGGCAAGGTACGCCTGGCGCTGAGTCCACTCATCAACCATTGGTGGCAGGTGCCGCTCTACGTCACCGCACGCGGCTTGAGCACTTCCGCGATTCCATATCGCGACGGCATCTTCGAAGTGGAGTTCGATTTCCTCAGCCACAATCTGGTCATTCGAACCCGGGAAGGCTTGAGCAGGAGTATTCCTCTCGCGCCCCGGTCGGTGGCTGATTTCTATAGAGATTTCATGGCCGCCCTGCGGTCTCTGGGCATTGACGTGAAGATCTGGCGCATGCCGGTTGAGATCCCCAGTCCGATCGCGTTCGACCAGGATGTTCAGCATGCGTCCTACGATCCTGAGTGTGCCAGCCGTTTCTGGCGCATCCTGGTGCTGGTGGACACCATCTTCCAGGAGTTCCGCTCCGGCTTCATCGGCAAGAACAGCCCGGTGCATTTTTTTTGGGGAAGTTTCGACCTGGCGGTCACGCGCTTTTCCGGAAGGCGCGCCCCAAAGCGCGAAGGAGCCGATTCGATCACGCGGGAAGCCTATTCCCATGAAGTAATCAGCGCCGGTTTCTGGCCGGGCGGCGGCGACATCAAAGGCGCCGCGTTTTACGCCTACGCCGCTCCGGAGCCCGCAGGTTACGCCCAGGCTGCGGTGCGGCCCAACAAGGCGTTTTATCATCCGCAGATGAAAGAATTCTTCTTGATGTACGACGATGTTCGGCTGGATCCTTCGCCTAGATCGGCGCTACTCGACTTTCTGCAAAGCACATATGAAGCCGGGGCCAACCTGGCAAAATGGGATCGAGCGGAGCTGGAAAGGACTGCCTAGCGCGTGCCCACCACGGGCCACATAGGCCCGAACGCCCACGTCCGGGCGGGCGGCGCTCGCCGGTTTTTGTTTGCGCCAGCGACAACTGCCGGGCTTTGCCCGGATGGGCGGGGGCGCCCGCTCCTACATGGCCTGAAATACGTTTCCCCTCAGAGGTTTAGCGTCACAGCGGCGATCGTTCAAGGGCGCTTTTCGTCCTTGAGCAACAACCTTATGGTCTTCCGTTACCTGTCCAAGGTTACTTCCGGGTCTTATGATGAAATGTCTCTTAATTTGGCGTCTTTTCGGTTACTTATTTAACTATGGCGACTCCGACTCTCGATCCCAAGACCAGCGACACAGTCCAGGCGCTCGTGCAACTTCTCCGTTCCCGTTCTTCGGAGGAGATTCGCCAGCGCATGTACGACAACCCACCGGGCAGTCCGTGGTGGGCTGCCTGCAAGACCGAACTGGATCTCAGAAATAGCGAACGCTCGGCGACCGCTCTGGTTGATACTTCGCGCGTGCTGGATAAACTCAGGGCCGCCACCGACCACCTCGACGAACTGACCGGCCAGTTGCTGCAGGCCTCGACCGACATGGCGCAAGTGGTGAAATCCGTCCGAGAATCGGGCCGCAGGATGGAAATTGCTACCTACGTGATTGTGGGATTGACCATCGTGCAGCTGTTCTACATCGCGTTCCAGTTTACCGCCAAGCACTAACCCAGCATTCTTTGCTCTGCCTACCATCCTCGGCTACCATAGTCCCCCGTGACCAAATACATTGGGGCCATCGATCAGGGGACAACCAGCACGCGCTTCAGCGTGTTTGATGGAGCCAGCAGGATCGTGGCTTCCGCGCAGAAGGAGCACCAGCAGATTTATCCGCAACCGGGATGGGTGGAGCACGATCCCGAAGAAATCTGGCGGGCCACCCAAGATGTGATTGCGCAAGCTTTGGAGCGCGGCAACGTTCGCGCCGCAGATCTGGCCGCGATCGGCATCACCAACCAGCGTGAGACGACAGTCCTCTGGAACCGAAAAACCGGCAAGGCTGTTGCTCACGCCCTGGTCTGGCAGGACACGCGCGTCGATGACTACGTCACCGACCTGTCACGCGACGGCGGGCCGGATCGTTTTCGCCGCAAAACCGGACTCCCTCTCAGCACCTATTTCAGCAGCTTGAAAATCCGCTGGCTGCTGGATCACGTGCCAGGCATCCGAGAGCAAGCCGAAACCGGTGAGGTCATTTTCGGCACGATCGATTCCTTTCTCACCTGGCACCTTACCGGCGGCCCGGATGGCGGACTCCAAATCACCGACGTCACCAACGCCAGCCGTACCCAACTAATGGACCTCGACACCCTCTCATGGGACAAGGAGTTATTGGCGGCCTTCGGTATTCCAGAAGCCATGCTGCCCCGCATCTGCTCCAGCGGCGAAGTTTACGGAACCGTGAAAAACAGCGCTGCGAAGGGAACAGTGATCGCCGGCATTCTGGGAGACCAGCAGGCCGCGCTGGTGGGCCAGACCTGCTTCAAATCCGGCGAAGCCAAGAACACTTACGGGACCGGCTGTTTTCTTTTGATGAACACGGGGGAGCGCGCCGTGCGGTCAACCTGCGGGCTGCTCACCACCGTCGCCTACAAGTTGGGAGAGCATCCGGCGCGCTATGCGCTCGAGGGCAGCATAGCCATCACCGGCGCGCTGGTGCAGTGGATCAGGGATAACCTGGGCCTGATCAAAACCAGTCCCGAGATTGAAACTCTGGCGCGGACGGTGGACGACAACGGCGGCGTCTATTTCGTGCCTGCCTTTTCCGGTCTCTACGCGCCGTACTGGAAACACAATGCCCGGGGCGTAATCGCTGGCCTGACCCGCTATGTGAATAGGGGCCACCTGGCGCGCGCGGCACTGGAAGCCACCGCATTTCAAACTCGCGAGGTTGTCGAAGCCATGGAGCAAGACTCCGGCATCGCACTGGACGTTTTGCGCGTGGACGGCGGCATGGTGGACAACGCGCTGCTGATGCAGTTCCAGGCCGACATTCTGAACCGCCCCGTGGTCAAGCCTTTGAACAAGGAAACCACGTCACTGGGTGCGGCCTACGCCGCCGGCGTGGCAGTCGGCTTCTACGACAGTACCGACGACCTGCGCGCACGCTGGACAGCAGGCCAAACCTGGAACCCAAGCCTGGACGAAGCGAAGCGCGCGGAAATGTACCGCATGTGGAAGAAGGCGGTGACGCGATCATTTGACTGGACTGAGTAGACAACCGGCGACCGATCTGGCTGGCCCGGAGCCAAGCAGAACGCGATAGGGGGTGTCGACGAGAACTATCGCAGCGGGCCCCACTCGTCCGGGGAAAGGGTCGGCGAAACCACGTCGCCAGTAATCCGACCTCTGCCCCTGAAAAAACCGAAGATGTCATCCAGGCCGGTGTTGACGGGTACGAGCTTCGCTACAGGCTGGCCGTGTGGGGTAATCACGACGGTCTCTCGCTTGGCCTTGACCTCGTCCATGATCGCGAGACAATTCGCCTTGAACACAACGGCTGGTATTGTCTTCATTCCAACCTCCACAACCATGTTCATTATGCCACGCCATGATTGTGCGTCCGCATGAGTAGACCACACTGTCTTTGATGTTTTGCGTTTGTAAGTCGCAGGAATGAGCTATCGCCCTCTTCTCAAAACCAAAGTCACGAGCTACGTGAGCCGTGCCCATGCATAATTACGATGTATGGCGGCTACGCGTTGGAGCGAAAATGCCTGGATCGCGGCTCGGTGCGCCGGAGTCGTCGCATTGACTTCTCTCGGGACACGCCTTTTCCGGGCGGGGCTCGAACGCCTCTTCTTGGGCAATTGGAGACAGGAACTGGCTCTGCGCTTGAGCCTGTCAACCATCTTTCTGATCGCTTGCTGGTTTGTCGTCGTACTTGTCCCCTTGCAGTTGAGTGCCCGTCGAACTTCCGCCCAAGTCCACCGAACGAATCGCGACTGGTCCAGTTCCCCATCATGGCTTCAGGTTCTGGCAACTGCGGTAGCTTTGTCTATCGTTCTTGCAGTGACCGCCTGGCTTGCACTGACGGCGAACGACGAAATATTTTATTCGCGGGCTCTTCCCTGGATCCACCCTCTGATTCACCTGCAAGAAGCAGGATTCAGAGTTGCGGACCGCATGTTTCCATGTCGAGTTGAGGGCTCAGACCTCGGCTGCGAGCTTTACAGGTGGCTCCCTGCCTTCCTGATCTCCAATGCTTTGGCTTACTTTCCCTTTGTGCTGACGGGGACATTGATCTACGCCCGCTCTTCACGTGCACGGCGGGTTTCTCCTGGCATTTTTCGTTCATTCATTCGTTGGGGTGCGGCGCTGGCTGCGGCCGGGCTTGTCCTGCGGATTTGCTGGTACGGACTTGATCCTGAACCCTCTTCACCGCTTCGCGCCTGGGACATGAGCCGGATGGGGTGGACGATCCTAGACAATCTGACCGGGATTTTGGCTCTCGCGCTTTTCCTCTTGGTGCCGTTTTGCTTGTACCGCGTGGTGAGTGCGCTCTGGCGCCGGAAGGACGTTCTGCCCAGCCTCATAGACCTAACCTGGCTGGCGTCATTCGGAGAGGTCGCACTTACGCTGGCAAATCAATTCCGCTCCTAGGCATCGACGAACGCGGCTCATTATTCGCCTTCCCCGACCTTGAGCACCGCCAGAAACGCTTCCTGAGGAATATCTACACGCCCGATGCGCTTCATCCGCCGCTTGCCTTCTTTTTGCTTTTCAAGCAGCTTTCGTTTCCGCGAAATGTCGCCGCCGTAGCACTTTGCGATGACGTTCTTGCGGATAGCGGATACGGTTTCGCGGGCAATAATTTTTGACCCGATCGATGCCTGGATCGCGACCTCGAACATTTGCCTGGGGATCAGTTCCCGCATCTTGGAGACCAGCAATTTTCCGCGTTCGTAGGCGAAATCGCGGTGCACGATGACGGAGAGCGCGTCGACCGGTTCGCCCGCCACCAGGATGTCCAGTTTCACCATCGGGGATTCCCAATAATCGGCAAGGTGATAGTCCAGCGAAGCATAGCCGCGTGAGACCGACTTCAGCCGGTCGTAGAAGTCGAGTACGATCTCGTTCAGCGGCAGCTCGTAGTGCAGCATCACGCGTGAGGAACTGACGTACTCAAATGTCTTCTGCTTGCCGCGCTTGTCTTCCACCAGCTTCAGGATTCCGCCGACGTATTCTTCGTTGGTAAGAATCGTGGCCAGGATCACCGGCTCCTGGACTTTGGCAATCTCGCTCGGGTCCGGCCAGCGCGAAGGGTTATCGACTTCGATCAACGTGCCGTCGGTCTTGGTGATCTTGTAACGCACGCCGGGTGCGGTGGTGATGAGCTCCAGATTGAATTCGCGCTCCAGCCGCTCCTGGATGATCTCCATGTGCAGAAGACCCAGAAAGCCGCAGCGGAAGCCGAAACCCAGCGCCACCGAACTTTCGGGCTCGAAGAAGAATGACGCATCGTTGAGCCGCAATTTTTCCAGCGCCTCACGCAACTGGGTGTGCTCGTGCGCGTCCACGGTATATAGTCCAGCGAAAACCATAGGCTTGATTTCTTCAAAGCCGGGTAGCGGCTCGATCGCGGGATTGGCATCGTCGGTAATGGTGTCGCCGATTTTCGTGTCGGCCACGTTCTTGCTGTTGGCCATCAGGAATCCGACCTCGCCAGCCCGCAATTCCTCGACCTCGACTGGCTTGGGAGTGAGAACGCCTAGCGTTTCCACTTCCAGCACACGACCATTCCACATCAGGCGGATCTTCTGGCCCTTGCGGATGGTTCCCTCGACGACGCGGGTCAGCACGATCACGCCACGGTAAGGATCAAACCAGGAGTCGAAGATCAGTGCCTGCAGCCGGTTCTCCGGATTGCCTTTTGGTGGCGGCACGCGCTTGATGATGGCCTCGAGAACGTCGGGCACGCCCAGGCCGGTCTTGGCGCTGATCAGCACGGCGTCCGAGGCGTCGAGACCGACCGCGCCTTCGATCATTTCCTTGGTGCGCTCCACATCCGCGCTGGGCAGATCGATCTTGTTGATGACCGGAATAATTTCCAGGCGGTTGTTGATCGCGAGGTAGGCGTTGGCCAGCGTCTGCGCCTCGACGCCCTGCGAAGCGTCGACCACCAGCAACGCGCCTTCGCAGGACGCCAGCGAGCGGGAGACTTCGTAGGAAAAATCCACGTGGCCCGGCGTATCGATCAGGTTGAGCTGGTAAAGCTGGCCATCTTTCGCGGTGTACATCATGCGCACGGCATGCGCCTTGATGGTGATGCCGCGTTCCCGCTCCAGGTCCATGGAATCGAGCACCTGGGCCTGCATTTCGCGCGCTGTCAACGACCCGGTCAACTCCAGCAGGCGGTCAGCCAGCGTGGATTTGCCGTGGTCGATGTGGGCAATGATCGCAAAATTGCGCAGAAACGCGGCGTCCATGGCTGCAGAGGTCAATGTCTGATTCTAACAGGGGACGAAGGGCCGGCGTCGGGCGCCAGACCTCAGACTTCGGGCCTCAGGCGTCAGACCTCGGCATTCGCATGCAATAAAATAGGAAACCTTGCGCTCGTTATGATCGAACCTCTATTTACTGCCATCGATCACGTTCAGCTCGCTATGCCGGCGGGCGGAGAAGATACCGCACGGCGCTTCTACTCCGATGTCCTCAGGATGACTGAGTTACCGAAGCCTCACGAACTTGCCAAACGTGGTGGATGCTGGTTCGAGAGTGGAAACGTCCAGATTCATTTGGGCGTGGAAAACGATTTTCGCCCGGCGAAGAAGGCCCATCCTGCGCTCCGTTGCCCTGACTACGGCGTTCTCATTGCGCATTTGCGGAGCGTGGGTGTCCTGGTCCACGAGGTTGATGACATTCCCGGCGTCCGCCGCTGCCATATTCACGATCCGTTTGGGAATCGCATTGAATTGATCAGCGCATAGCTGTCAGCTCCTCTCTCCTTTACAATCTCAGGATTGATTTCGGCGAATCGCTCGTAAAGCTTTCGAAGAGGGAATATGCGCCAGTTCGTTGCTGGAATAGTCTGTTTGCTTGCCGCTGCCGGATTGGCCACGGGGCAAAAACTCTCGCCTGAGGTGCGTCCGTTCGTGAAAGTGGACGCCCCGGTGTTGGCGCTGACTCACGTCCGCGTCATCGACGGAACCGGCGCTGCCCCGCGTGAGAACCAGACGTTAGTTTTGTCCAACGGAAAAATCTCCGCAATGAGCGATGCGGCCTCGGCCCAGCTTCCCAAAGACGCTCAGGTTCTGGATCTGCAAGGTGATTCCGTCATCCCCGGACTGGTGGGCATGCACGACCACTTGTTCTATCCCATGGGCAACATTATCTTTGGGGAAATGGGTTTCAGTTTTCCACGTCTCTACCTCGCCGCCGGCGTGACCACGATCCGCACCGGCGGCTCGATTGAACCTTACACCGACCTGGAAATCAGGGACCAGATAAACCGCGGCGAAGCACCCGGCCCCAAAATGCACGTCACCGGACCGTATCTCGAAGGCAAGGGAACGTTCGCGGTGCAATTGCACCAGCTCAGCGGACCGGAAGACGCAACCGATACCGTGAACTACTGGCTGGATGAAGGCGTAGACAATTTCAAGGCCTATAACTTCATAACTGCAGACGAGCTTTCCGCGGCCATCACCGCTGCCCACAAACGCGGCGCGAAGGTGACGGGGCACCTGTGTTCCATCGGCTTTCGTGAAGCCGCCTCTCTGGGCATTGACAATCTCGAGCACGGCCTGCTCGTCGACACCGAATTTTTTCCCTGGAAGAAACCCGGCCAATGCCCCGATACGCCGAACGACATGGACTTCTTGTCCAAACTGGATGTGAACTCCGGGCCAGTGCACGAAATGATTCTCGACCTCATCCAGCGCCATGTCGCCATTACTTCTACCCTGCCGGTGTTTGAAGTGGAGGTGCCAGGGCGGCCCAGCATCCAGCCGCATGTACTCGACACGCTGTCACCCGACGCTCGCAGCGCGTTTCTGGCCAACAAGGTGCGGATGAGCGACCAGGGCCGTCTCAAACGAATTTACGGAAGCGAAGTTTCTCCCATGTCTGGCGCCTTCAAGAAAGAAATGGAGTTCGAATATGCGTTTGCCAAAGCCGGCGGCACGCTGCTTGCCGGAGAAGACCCAACCGGCATCGGGGGCGTCCTCGCCGGATTCGGCGACCAGCGGGAGGTAGAGTTGCTGGTCGAAGCCGGCTTCACTCCTCTCGAGGCCATTCACATCGCGACTTCGAATGGCGCGCAATACCTAGGCGAGGCCGATCGTATTGGTACCGTCGCAGCAGGCAAAGCGGCCGACATGGTAGTGATCAAAGGCGATCCGTCGAAGAAAATCGAAGACATCGAAAACACGGAAATCGTTTTCAAGGATGGAATCGGATACGATCCGGCCAAGCTTATCGAATCCGTGCGCGGAATTGCGGGGAGCCGGTAGGCCACACTTGGGTCACACTCCAATGCTTGTGCTTGCGTCCGCCTCTCCCCGCCGCCAGGAATTATTGCGCAACGCCGGTGTGGCATTCATTGTGCATCCGACCAACATTCCTGAAGCGCCGGAACCTGGAGAAAGCGGGCGCGATTGCGCCGAGCGCCTGGCACGGCAGAAGGCTCTGGCGGCGTTCCACGATCGCCCGGAAGATTTCGCGCTGGGCGCGGACACGGTCGTCATCGTCGAGAGCGAAATTCTCGGCAAGCCTCGCGGCGAAGCTGATGCGATGCGTATGCTTCGCCTGCTTTCCGGACGAACACATCAAGTCATCACCGGCGTCTGCCTGATCGGACCTCCGCTGAAAACCGAGAACAAGAAACCAGGAACTGGTTCTGAAGACATCAGGTTCGAAGGCAGCAGAATTGAAGACACGCGTTCCGAAACCACGCTGGTAACGATGACCGCGTTCACCGACGAAGATATTCAAGCTTACATCGCAACTGGCGAACCTATGGACAAGGCCGGAGCGTATGCCATTCAAGGCGCGGCCTCGCGCTGGATTCCGCGTATCGAAGGCGATTATTTCAACGTTGTGGGATTGCCCGTGAGCCTGGTTTACCAAATGCTGCGGGAGCACGGGTGGGGTCAATAAACTCGAACACTCGTGAGAAGGGCAGATACGACCGCTAAGTTTTCTTATCGGGTTCCTGATCCCCGTCTTTTACTGCTGACTTGAAGTTCTTGATACCTTCGCCCAGACCTTTACCAAGGTCCGCGAGCTTGCTCGGCCCAAAAATAAGAAGCGCAATGGCCAGAATGACCAGGATCTCCGGCAAACCTAATTTTCCAGGCATTCGATAACCTCCCTGCGGGTCCGCCGTGCGCCAGGTAGCGCATGCAAGGGCGATAAGTACCCTGTGGAAATTCTAGGCTTCTGGGTGGCCGGAGTCAAAGTATGTTCATAGATGCAGGCGCGGGGCCTCGTGCCTGCGTCAACTGGGCACCGATGCAATCAGTTCTGCCAGCAGCGCCGCCCGCCGGGGCAATTCGGAAACGGTAACGGACTCGTGGGAAGCATGAGCTCCTTCCCCCAGCCCGCCCAGGCCGTCCAGGGTGGGAATGCCCAGGCTGGCAGTGAAATTTCCGTCCGAGCCTCCGCCGACTGCTGCTTCCTCCAGCTTCCAACCCAACTGTTTCGCGATCTCGGCGGCTTGGTGGTAAAGAGCAGCGATGCCCGCCGTCCGTTCCATTGGCGGGCGATTTACGCTTCCGCTGACCTCCAGCTTGCATTTGCGATTGAACGGTTTCAACCTCCGCAGCTGGCGATCGATTCCAGCAGCATCTTTCATCCGCACCACACGTACATCGAGAGAAGCGGTCGCCTGTGCGGGAATGACATTGGTCCGGGTGCCGCCGGAGATCAGCCCCACGTTCAAGGTGAGTCCGCGCTCCAAGTCGACCAGCTTGGAGATTGCGGTAACTTGCCTGGCCAGCTCAACAATCGCGCTCTCGCCTTTTTCGAAGTCCAGGCCGGAGTGCGCAGCCTTCCCGGTAACCTTGAGAGTGTATTCTCCGACCCCTTTGCGCGCCGTCTTCACCGCGCCTTTCGTTCCGTAAGCAGGTTCGAGCACCAGCACCGCCACCGATTTCCTGGCTAGACTTTCGGTGATGCGACGCGAAGAATCACTGCCTACTTCCTCGTCGGAAACCAGCAGCACCGTGACCGGACGCGGCAAGCTGTCACTGTGCCAAGTTCGCAGGCCGTCAATGGCATGCAGCATCAGGGCGATCCCCGACTTCATGTCGAGCGCGCCCGGGCCCCAAAGCCGTCCGTCGGCAATGCGACAAGGCATGGCGGCCAATGTCCCCAGCGGATAAACGGTGTCAATGTGTCCGAGCAGCAGAACTGGTTTGCCGCTGCGCTCGGTCGCGAAATCCACCTGCAGGTGATCGCCGAAATTCTGGGTGCGATGAAACTTCGAATGGCCTCCGAGCGCTTCGAACCGTCCGGCCAGGAGTTCGCCCAGCCGGTCCACAGCCTGCTTGTTATCGCTGGGTGATTCGATTTCCACTAATTGCCGGATGGTTTCAGCGATCGCGTCTTTGCGCTCAGCGAAAAAACGCAAATGAGTGGAAATCTCGTTAGATTCAGCCTGGGTGGCTTGCGACCTGTTATGGGTTTTCTTCCGGGGGTTCTTCTGGGCTATCTTCATCGATGACCTTTTTTGCTCTCTCGACCAGCTACTCCCTCTCCACCGAAGTTGCGTCGCGGTACAGTATAATCGTCGCTCCCGGCGCAAAAAGCCGGGCGTGAGAAAATGACCGACACCGCCCACCCTGACACCGCGGCCCCGTCACTGAACCAGGCCACGGCGGACAAGACCACGCTGGACATCATCGATATTTTTCGCATTCTGCCGCATCGATTCCCTTTTCTGCTGATCGATCGCGTGATCGAAATCCGGCGCAAGCAAAGGATTGTGGCCCTCAAGAACGTCACGATCAACGAGCCGTTCTTCGCCGGACACTTTCCCAATCTGCCGATCATGCCCGGGGTACTGATCGTGGAAGCGATCGCCCAGGCGGGAGGAGCATTATTGCTCACCGAAGTTGAGGATCGCAGCGACAAGCTCATCATGTTCACCGGAATTGAGCGGGCAAAGTTCCGCCGGCCGGTGGTCCCCGGTGATCAGTTGCGCATCGAGGTCGAGCTCAAGAGCTGGAAGGCCCGGCCGCGCATGATCGCGGTCCGCATGGAGGGTATGGTCTACGTTGGCGCGAAACGCGTAGCCGAAGCCATCGTGAGCTGCCAACTGGTGGATGTCGCGCGCGGGCGGGGCGGATCGGATGGCGCGGCGGAAGCAGACGAGGCGGAATCATAAAGCGCTTGTATGGCGAAACGGCCTCAGCCAACCAGTGAAACACTCGATGATCCCGTAGCGCATTTGTCATCTTCAGTGCGAATTCATCCCACCGCGATCATCGATCCCGGCGCGCGGATTCATCCTTCCTGCAAAATTGGCCCGTATTGCGTTATTGGCCCCGAAGTCGAACTTGGAGAAAACTGCCATCTGCTTTCGCACGTCGCCATCGAAGGACGAACCAGGATCGGCGCGGACAACGGCTTCTTTCCGTTCTGTTCGATCGGGATGGCGCCGCAGGATTTGACCTACGCCGGCGAACCCACCCGGCTTGAAATCGGCGACCATAACGAGATTCGCGAGTTTGTAACCATTAACCGTGGCACCGTCAAGGGGGGCGGATTGACCCGCGTGGGCAGCCATACCCTGGTCATGGCATATACCCACATCGCGCACGATTGCCATATTGGCGATCACGTAATTCTGGCAAATGCCGCTACCCTGGGAGGCCACATCACCGTGGGCGACTGGGCAGTCGTGGGCGCGCTGTGCCCGGTCCATCACTTTGTTCGCATAGGAGCACACTCATTCATTGGCGGCGGAACGACCATCACCCGGGATGTGCTTCCGTTTTCCAAGACCGCGGCCGCGCGAGATACCCATGCCTACGGCCTCAATGCCGTCGGCCTGGAGCGACGCGGATTCAGCAAACAGCGCATCCGTAAGATTCACCACGCCTATAAACTTCTGCTCGCCTCCAAACTCAACACTTCGCAGGCGCTAGAGAAGCTGAAATCAGAACCGGACCGGGGCGAAGACGTGGACGAACTGATACGGTTCATCGAAGCATCGGAACGCGGAGTCATCAAGTAAGGTCTGGATTAGCTGATAGGCCACAGTCCAGGACCTAATTTCTCGTCATGGAGCACATGGAGGATGGTCCAGTCTTCGAGAACGTCAGCGGCGGGGTCCGTCGTCAGTTGCGCATTGATCATGGCCCGGACCAGCTTCTCGACATTCTTCTGGGCCTCGGCTTTGCGTTCGGTGAACTCCTGAAGCCCGACTTTGTGGGTTTCAAGACCAGCCTTGAGCCGCTCTTTCAAACTGCTTTCGCATTGCAACGAGAACTTGAAGCGCTGCCTCGCCGCTGCCCGGACTGCCGCGCCCCACATATGCCCTGCCGGGTGTTTGATGATGGACGACGCCTCGGACATAAGATTTCTTCCCGGCAATCCTGCGGTTAGGAGTGAGATTCAGGGTTCCAGAAGGATTGTGCTACGTGATGCAAAATATAATCAAGCGGGTTCGAGATTCGGTAGTGGGTCAGGTCGAACTTCCTCCACCTTCTGCCAGGCGTCATGCGAGCTTGCGAAGCATCTTGCGCGGAGCGGATGTGCACCAGCCCGCTACCGTGGCGATGCGCGCAAGATCCTTCGGGACTAAAAGTCCCTCAGGATGACTCCGAGTTTGTGCGGTTTGCTCAAACTGACCCACTACCCGAGATTCGGGACAGGTCAATTTCAAAAACGGTTAACCACCGAGGTCACGAAGGTACACGAAGGAAAACCCCGAACAAATGGCTTCGTGATACTTCGTGTCCTTGGTGGTTGATGAATTTGCGACACTACCACAGAGCATACTGACCATGGCGGAACGGATCGGTCTGATCGCCGGGAATGGAAGCTTCCCTTTGCTCGTGCTGGACGCAGCCCGCGCCCAGGGACTCGAAGTCATTGTGGCCGCCATCAAAGAAGAAGCGTCTTCAGAAATCGGGGCCCACGGGGCGACGGCAGTGCATTGGCTCTCGCTTGGAGAGCTGTCCAGACTGATTGAAACCTTCCAGCGTGAAGGGGTGCGGCGGGCTATCATGGCCGGGCAGGTGAAGCACAAACAGATTTTCTCCAGTATCCGTCCGGACTGGAGATTGGCCAAGCTGCTGCTTTCGCTCGGCACCCAGAATACTGATTCCCTGCTGGGCGCCGTCGCCCAGACTCTGGCCGATGAAGGCATAATTCTGGAAAACTCAACTTCGTTTCTCGAGCCTCTGCTGGTCAAGGCAGGCGTCCTGACAAAGCGGGCGCCCAGCGCACAAGAAAAAACGAGTATGGATTATGGACGCTCGGTCGCACGTCACCTGGCGCAGTACGATATCGGGCAGACGGTGGTCGTGGCGGGATCAGCCTGCGTGGCAGTCGAAGCCATGGAAGGAACCGACGCCACCATCGAGAGAGCCGGCCAGATCATGCACTCTCTTGAAGGTGACGCGTCGACTTTGAGCCGTGAACTCACGGTGGTCAAGATCGCCAAACCGAATCAGGACATGCGATTCGACGTGCCGGTGGTGGGAGTGAAAACAATCGAGGTGATGCGCCGGGCCGGAGCCACCTGCCTGGCGCTCGATGCCGGCAAGTGCCTGCTGCTGGAGGGGCAGGCAATCGTCACCGCCGCCGACTCAGCTAACATCGCGATGGTTGCCAATTAGACAACCTTCCGGAGGCTTCCATGACTGAAACTTTCCGCCTGGCTGACCAAATCCGCCGCGCCTTCGAAGGCAGTGCCTGGCACGGTGATTCCGTGCTCGAGATACTGGCAGATGTGAGCGCCAAGACTGCGGCCGCCCACCCGATTAAGAACGCCCACAGCATCTGGGAGCTTCTGCTCCATATTGCTGCCTGGGACGATGCTGTGACCCGGAGCATTGGTGGCGCAGTCTCCTTGAGCGACAGCCAGAATTTCCCGCCGGTCACCGACACCAGTGAAGCCGCCTGGCGCCAGGCCGTTGAATCCGCCAAGCGCACTCACAACGAACTCATCAAGGCGGTGGCTTCGTTTCCTGACTCGCGTCTGCAAGAGCAGGTTCCAGGAAAGACCGAGAAATACGACACCTTCTACTACATGTTCAGCGGGGTCGTGCAGCACGAGCTTTACCACGCCGGGCAGATCGCCTTGTTGAAGAAGTTCCAATGACGCCGGCGCCTGACAAATTCATTAACGTCGCCGTGATTGGAGTAGGCGCTTTCGGTCGCAATCACGCCCGCATCTATCACCAACTGTCGCAGCAGGGCGAAGCGCTTCGCCTGGTTGGGGTGGTGGATCCGGACCTGACGCGGGCTGACGCTGCCGCCCGCGACTTCGGTTGCCGCGCCTTCGGTTCGGTCGAACAACTCATCACTACCCACAGCGAGGTCCAGGCTGCTTCTGTAGCCGTGCCTACTGCCCAACATCTTGCGATCACACGGGCCTTGATGGAAGCCGGGGTTGATGTCCTGGTCGAGAAGCCGCTGGCTCCTTCTCTGCCAGAAGCCGACGAACTGATCCACCTCGCCAAAAGCCTGGGCCGCGTCGGCCAGGTTGGCCATCTGGAAAGGTTCAATCCAGCGGTTCGCGCCGCGGTGCCGCTGATCACTCAACCCATGTTCTTCGAGGTGCACCGCCTCAGCGTATTTACTCCCCGGTCGCTCGACGTGGACGTCGTGCTCGATCTGATGATTCATGACCTCGACATTGTGCTGTCGATGGTGAAGTCGCCGGTGAAGGAAATTCGAGCCGTCGGGCTGCCGATTCTCTCCGGCAAGGCCGACATCGCCAACGTGCGCATGGAATTCGAGTCCGGGTGCGTGGCCAACTTTACCGCCAGCCGGGTTTCCACCGAACGGGTGCGCAAGCTCCGGCTCTTTCAGCCGCGGCAATATGTGTCTCTGGATTACGGCCGCCAGGATGTCCTGGTCTTCAGCGTGGGCGGCGAGGGCGAGGCTGCGGGCACACCTTCAGTCAATCCGCAGATCAAAGTTGCCAAGCCGCCGATCGTAGCCGAAGAACCTCTCCAGGCCGAGCTCAGGTCGTTCCTGGAATCGGTGCGAGCACGCTCCACCCCGCTGGTTTCCTTCGAAGACGGACGCCGCGCCCTGGCCGTCGCGCTCGATATCGTGGCCGCAATCCGCGACCACGGCAAACAGGTCCAACTCGACCGCCTGCGTCCTTGATCTTTGGATCTTTGCGCCGAACTCTCGTAAGTGATTGTTGTATAACGCTTCAGCAGGCTTCCGCTTTTACACTTCTTGACAATCCTCCATTGCGGTTCGCGGTAAGCTTTTATTGACCAGTCGGGTACAGACGTAAGTGTCTGTACTCACCGGTTTTTCGCAGATATTCTGGAAAGATGCGAGAATAAGAATTAGTCGTTAGTCATTGGTCGCTAGTCGTTGGTCGTTCGCCCGGGCCTTTTATCGGCATCGGCGAGTTTACCGGTCTGGCCTTGCCAACGACCAACGACCAAGGACCGTAAACCAGCAGTTCGATGCCAACCACTGAAATCCCGCCGCGCAGCCCTATCCCTGCAAGCCCACCGGCCACGCCTCCGGGGAGTGATCTCTACGATGCCGGCAGTTGGGAATCCGCTTACACCGAGATGCACGACGTACCCGCCCTGCTGATTCAGTTGCAGGACGATCTTTCGCGGTCACGTCAGCGGGAGGCCTTTTGGATTTCGGTGGTAGTGCACCTGGCGATCATCATTCTGGCCGTCAACTCCACCAGGTTCGAGAATCTTCTGCACAAGCGCGCCGTGATCATGGTGAGCCCGGAAGACCTGTTGCACCAGAAGGAGCTCACTTACCTGGAACTTCCACCGGACGAGCAGAAGCTCACTCAGCGTCCGAAATCAAACGTGATCTCAGACAAGGACCGGATGGCGCAATCGAAGGCGCCGCAACTGGATCGCAAGGAATTAAAGAAGATCCTGGACAGCGCACGTGCCGGAGCGCCGGGTGCGAGCAGCCCTCCCGCGCAATCACCACAGCAGCCGGCCGCTCCGGCTCCGGAGGCGCAACAGCAGGAACAACCCTCGCCGGCACCGCCGCCGCAAAACCAGACGGCTCGCTTGCAGACTCCGCCCAGCGGAGCGCCCAGGCCGACTTTCAGCACGGGCGCCATGTCACCCGGATCGGCGATCGAGCAGGCGGCCCGTGCCGCCATTTCGAATCGCGGCGGATATGGCGGGGATAACGGCGATTACGGATTAGGCCAGGGCAAGCAGGCGGGAGAAGCGATTGGCCCGCTCGACGTCCTGAGCGACACCATGGGCGTGGACTTCGGTCCCTACCTGGCTCGAGTGCTCCACGACGTGCGCGAGAACTGGTATCGCATCATCCCGGAATCGGCGCGTGCGCCGCTCATGAAAAAGGGCAAGGTCTCGATTGAGTTTGCCATCCTGAAGGATGGACAGGTCGCAGGATTGCAGATTGTTGGCACATCGGGAGATGTCGCCCTGGATCGCGCTGCTTACGGCGGGATCACCGCGTCCAAACCTTTCCCACCGCTGCCCGCCGAGTTCGGCGGCCAATACCTCGCATTGCGCTTCCACTTTTATTACAACCCGGACAGGGCGGATCTGCAGTAGGGAAGGCGTCGGGCGTTGGGCGTCAGCCCTCTAACCAGCACACTGTCATCCCGAGCAATGTTGGCGAGGGACCTGGGTTCTTGCCGGCACGACGCTTCTTCCAGGTGCCGGCACAAACCCAGGTCCCTCCGCTTGCCCTCACCGTGCGAGTCCGGCTCGGGACGGCGCTCGGGATGACATTGAATTGAGGTGGGCTATCGGGAGGGCCAGCTACGCTCAAACTCTGAGAGACGACGCCTGAGGTCTGAGGTCTGAGGTCCGAGGTCTGCCGCCCGCCCTACCAGACTCTGCACCGGTTCTCCCGGACCATCGGCGAACCTGCCTTGCACTGAAAGGCCTGCTGAAATTCCGGCGAATTGGAAACTACTCCGTTGGCTCGATATTTGTCCGGTGAGTGCGGGTCGATGGTGGCGTACATGCGTTTGGTTTCGTCACGGGTGTTGGAACACCAGCCCTGCCCATATCCGATGAAGAAGCGCTGATCCGGAGTAAGTCCGTCAATTGGGTCGAGCTTTTTGCCCCGAGTTTCATCCTGCCAGGCCATGTACGCCAGCATCAGCCCGCCCAGGTCGGCGACATTCTCACCCATCGTCAACTGGCCGTTGATCTTGATGTCATCCACCGCGACATATTGCGAATACTGGTCTGAGACGCAACTGGCGCGCTGCTCGAATTGTTTTCCGTCCAGCGGCGTCCACCAGTCGCGCAGATTGCCGTGCGCGTCAAACTGACGGCCTTCGTCATCAAAGCCGTGAGTGAGTTCGTGTCCGATGGTAGCGCCCATGTCGCCATAATTCGGGGCATCATCCGCGCTGGGGTCAAAGAACGGCGGCTGCAGAATGCCCGCGGGAAAATTAATGTCGTTGATTTGGGGATTGTAGTAGGCATTTACCGTAGGCGGTGTCATGCTCCACTCACCCCGGTCCACAGGCTTGCCGATCTTCCCCAATTGCCGATTGAACTCGAATGTGCGGGCACGCAATACGTTGCCCATTTCGTCATCCCGCGCAACCGTCAGCGCGCTGTAATCACGCCACTTGTCTGGATAGCCGATCTTGTTGGCGACAGCATGTAACTTTTCGAGAGCTTTCTGTTTCGTCTCCGGAGACATCCACGACAGACTCTGGATGTCGCGCTCCATGGCTTGTTCGATTTCTTTCACCATTTCCTGGGCGCGCCGCTTGGCCTCCGGACTGAAGGCCCGCTGCACGTAAGCCTGCCCCAGGGCCTCTCCAAGGTGGCCGTCCGTGTAGCTTACACAACGTTTCCAGCGTGGTTCGAGTTCCTGCGCTCCGCCCAGGGTCTTGCCGAAGAAGTCGAAGTCGGCGTTCACAAAGGCAGCGGAAAGATACGGCGCATTGGCGTGCGCCAGGTGCCACCGCAAGTAGGCCTTCCAGCTTTCCAGATCTTCTTTCTCAAGAGCCGCATTCATGGCTTTGAAAAATTCCGGGGAGGTAACATTCAACGTTTGCACTCCCGGCTGTTCGGTTTCGGAGAAATACTCCTTCCACTGGAAGGCGGGAGCGAGCGCCTCTAATTGTTCGCGCGTCATCTTGTGATAGAGGAGCTTGGGATCGCGGCGCTCCACCTGGGTGAGCGATCCGTTGGCCAACGCGGCCTCGATGCGCATCACGGTTTGCGCTTCGCTTGCGGCAACCGCGGGCGAGTCCCCCAGCAATTCGAACATTTTCTGGACATGGGCCAGGTAAGCCTGGCGAAGTTCAACCGATTTAGGGTCCGTTTTTACGTAATAGTCGCGGTCGGGAAGACCGAGCCCGTCCTGATCCACTTCCGCGATCACCTGGGTGGAGTCCTTGAAATCCTGGTCAGATTCGAAGTCGAACAAGATTGACTGGCCGGGCATGCTGGCGGCCACCCGGGGAATCTCCCGCTTGGAGCGCATTCCGTTAATTCGGTCCAGGCTCGACTTCAACGGAGCGGCCCCCGCTGCCTCGATCGTTTTCTCATCCATGCAGGCGGAGTAATAGTCACCAATTTTTTTCTGCGCTGGATCCGCGGGGCCGGCAACAGCGGCTTCTTCCAGAATCTGGCGCAGCAACGCTCGGTTGTCATCATCCAACTTGGACCCGAGACCCCAACTCGTCTTATCGGGCGGGATGGGATTCTTTTTTAACCAGCCTCCGCATGCGTAAGTATAAAAGTCGGTGCAGGGATCCACGCTGCGGTCCAGATTGTCGAGGTTAATGACCGTTGGATGCTCAGTTGCGGCGTTCTGTGACTGAGCGGCTGGGACGATCAAAATCGAGGCAAGAATCAGCACCAGGAATGCGATTCGGAACATTGTTCTCCATCTTGGGGCGGTGGCCGTGGATGTTGTTATTTCCATAACACAACTAAGACTTTTCCAGACGTATTGACCCATCTCCAGTATGAATGGTCAACAGGTTCCCGCCACCATTGAGTTTGCCGCGAATGTTATGGCCTCCCAGTTGTCCTTCCACGCTGACCGGCATGTCCAGATTAATGTGGCCGTCTCCGGTATGCAGGTCGACATCGGCGGCGAAGGCTTCCGGGAGCTGTAACGTGATGCTTCCGTCCCCGGCGTGAACGTCCCAGCTTGAACTGATGGTGGAACCGGCAAGTGCGCGAGCTTCGATGCGCCCGTCACTGCTGCTGAGTTGTAGCGAGTCGAATCGTCCCGCCACCTTGATGTGGCCGTCGCTGGCATGCGCTTTCAGCGATCCATCCACCGCGTCGATCTCCTGGCTGCCGTCACTTGACTGCAAGTCCATATTGCCTTTGAAGTTGCTGAGCCGGATGGCGCCATCGGAAGTACGCAGACTGACCTGCCCTTGCCGGGGCATGTGGATATCGACATCGACACGGTGGCCTTTCTCGCGGAAGCAAACGGTACAGACATTGTGTGGCAGGCGAACTTCCAGTTCGACCGAATCCCCGCTCTGGTGGTCGGTCACCTTGACCCCGCCGTCACCGATCTTCCAGCCTTCAGTGGTGACCCGGGCTTCGATGGTGCTCTGGTCCCAGGTATCGACGCGAATATTGGCGTCGGATGTCGTCACCCGCAGATCGGGCCGTTCGGTAAGGGTGAAGGTCTTCGACCACTGTTCCGCGCCAGCGAGAGGTGCGAGCGCCAGGCACAAGCCCAAAATCATCGATGCAATTCGTGGCATACGATTCCTCCAATCCGGACGGACACACTTCTGCCTCGGATTCAGACGGTGATACGCAACTTTCGTGAGCAAAGTTCCGAAATGTACGAGCCGTCCACTCGGCTGGCCCGCTATGCTGCCGTCCCGGGATATGCCAGCCGCACCAGCGTTCTCTCCGAAAATGGCACATAGAGGAGCGCTGCCGTGGCCGCAAACGCTGCTCCAAAACCGATTTTGTGGGTCATGAGGAATGGGGCGATTGCCCACAACTGGTCGAGTACCAAGACGATCAGAAACATCCGCTGAAACTTTTCTCCCAGGCGCTGGTGATCGAATGCCACCGCCGAAATCAGGTAGCAGCGCAACGGAATTCCGACTCCCGCGGTCACGAGAACGGCGGCAAAGATCACAAGCGCTCCCCACCCCGGCAGAACCGCGCTAGTGATCCGCTGAATTTCCGGCAAACGAAAGAGCGCCGCCACATAAAAAATCAAGTACATCACCTGAATCAGCGCGAACAGGCCGCGGGTCAAACTGCGCCTGGGCACGGGCACTTCGAGGTCGTGGTGGAACGTCCTGGCTGGGGGCTTGTTGCCAACCGGAGCCGCTGGAGCCGGATCCGGCGTGGCATCTGGCCGTTCTACTGTACCCAGGAATCGGTATCCACGCCGCGCCAGGGTTTCCACGTAGCGCGGGCTGGACGCCGAATCTCCCAGCGCCTCGCGCAGTTTGTTCACAGCGGTATTCAGGCTGTGATCGAAGTCCACGAATGTGTCTGCAGGCCATAACTTCTGGCGAAGTTCCTCGCGAGCGACCACGCCCCCGGGACGTTCCAACAAGATTGCCAGAATCTGAAAGGGCTGCTCCTGCAGGCGAATCCGAGCGCCATTCTTGCGGAGCTCGCCCGCCGCGAGGTCTACGGCGAAGACCCCGAAGCGCACGACCTTTCCCGCGGGACTGCTCTGTGGCATGGACACGGCAGCACGAAGTTTAGCATCTGTGAATTTGCAGTCACCGAGGACCAAGTGGGGACGGGTCTGAGCCTGGCCTGAACGGAGTGAAGGGACCCGTCCAGGCCGAGCGAAGCTCGGCAGTGTTCCTGGAGATCATGGTTTGGCGACAAGGTCTCTGCCGTGGCCTTGCCACGGCCAGGGGGGTCTGAGACCCGCCCCCACGTGGGCTTCGGCGCTACAATGCTGTCGTGCCCGCCAAGCCACATCCCGATCACCGGTCCCCGGAACGCAATAGTCCGATCTACACTCGTGAAGCCGCCGGCGTCCTGATCATCGGCTTGCTGCTTCTAATTCTCACGCTGGTCCGCTACTGGCACAATATTGCGTGGAGCGCACGCTGACAGTGTCTTCCGAGCCGCTGCTGGTGGTGATCCTGGGCCCGACTGGAAGCGGAAAGACGGCGCTCTCACTGGCGCTGGCCGAGCGCTTCCATGGCGAGATCGTGAACTGCGATTCGGTCGCAATGTATCGTGAGTTCGAGATCGGCACCGCGAAACCGACGGCCGGGGAGCGCGCTCGAGTCCCTCACCACCTGCTCGATTTTGTTGAACCCACTGCCTACATTACGGCGGGAGAATATGCGCGCCAGGGTCGGGAGGTACTACAGCAGATCAATTCGCGGGGAGCGCTGCCCATCGTCGTGGGCGGGACTGGACTCTATCTTCGGGCGCTTCTCGAGGGCCTCTTCGCTGGCCCGCAGCGCTCGGAGGAACTGCGCCAGCGTTTGCGTGAGCGCGCCGGAGAGAAGGGCCCAGTCTATCTGCACCGAATTTTGCGCCGCCTCGACCCTGCCGGGGCGGAAAAAATTCACGCCAACGATTTGCCCAAGCTGGTCCGCGCGATTGAGATCTGCCTGGCCTCGCGGAACAAAATGACCGAAATGTGGAAACAGGGCCGTGATCCGTTGCAGGGTTTTCGCATCGTTCGCCTGGGGCTTGATCCTGACCGCAAAGTCTTATACGAAAGAATTAACCAGCGCGCAGCGCATATGTTCGAGAACGGCCTAGTGGAGGAAACTGCGATGCTGCTGGAGAAATACGGCGAGGCCGCTCGCCCCCTGGCCGCTCTCGGCTACAAACAGGCCGTCGCCTTGATACGGGGCCAGATCGACCTCAAGGCAGCACTGCAAACCGCGCAACAGGCTCATCGGAACTACGCCAAGCGGCAGATGACCTGGTTCCGCCGCGAGCCTGATGTTCAGTGGCTTGCCGGTTTCGGAGATGAGGTGAGCGTTAAGAATGAAGCGATGTCCAGGGTTGCGAGCTCGAAGTGAATCTTTGTGGGTTCAGTAGCGCCGGCGTCCCGCCGGCTGTCCGGGCGGCGTCTCGCCGCCCGATCAGATCGTGTTCGCATTCCTCACCCCGGAAAATACCTTCGCCAGCTACGGAGGGGGCGGGCGGGACGCCCGCCGGACAGCCGGCGAGACGCCGGCGCTACTCAATACTTCTTCAGAATTTCTTCCAGGGCTTTTCTCAGATCCGGATGTTGGAATCGATAACCGCTCGCGGTGAGCTTCGCCGGCTCTACCCGCTGGCTGGCCAGAAAAAGCTCCTCCCCCATCTGACCGAAGACCAGGCGCACGGCGAAGGCCGGCATGGGAAAGAGCGCCGGACGTTTCAGCACCGAGGCCAGCGTCCCGGTGAATTCAGTATTAGTGACCGGATTCGGCGCAACCGTATTTACCGGACCGTGCAATGAGTTGTCGTTCAGCACATGCCGAATTGCACCCACAACATCCTGCACTGCGACCCAGCTCCACCACTGGCGGCCGTCGCCCAGGCGCCCACCCATGCCCATCCGGAACGGGAGCAGCATCTTCTGCAGAGCGCCGCCATCGGCGCTCATCACCACTCCGATGCGCATTTGTGCGCTGCGAATTCCGGCGGCCGCTGCGGGCTGGGCGGCGGCTTCCCACTGGCGGCAGATTTCCGCTGCGAATCCCTCGCCCGACGAGCAATCCTCGCGCAAGATCTCGTCGCCGCGACTGCCGTAGTAGCCGACTGCGGAGGCTGAGATAAAAACGCGCGGCGGCTGTGCCGCCTTGGCTACCGCTTCCGCGATGTGGCCCGTGCCCTGGACGCGGCTATCTATAATGCGCCGCTTCTTCGACTCAGTCCAGCGCCCGACAATGGACTCTCCCGCAAGGTGAATCACCGCGTCAAAGCCCGACACCACATCAGGCGATAGAGGACGGGATGGATCCCATGCGATCTGGTCTTTGTTGTTGCCGGAGGCAGATCCGCGAACCAGGCGGGTGACCGTGAATCCCCCCGCTTTCAAGAATGGCAAAAGCGCCGCTCCGATCGGCCCGGAAGCCCCGCTGACGAGAACGCGTAATGAATTCATTTCAAGTTCAACTCTAGCAGATCAGGTTTGTGTGGCGCGGGCCCCCACCCGCGGTCTTTGACTTCAATGATCGCCCCTTTTGAAAAATGAGGCCTGCCTTGAGCAAGGCCCAGGGCCCAGCGTGACGTCAAAGTCAAAAGCCGCGGGCGAGGGCGCCCGCGCCACATAACCACGCTATAATCATGCATGGCGACCCTGCGCCAGCAGTTTGCGACCAACGTCCTCACGGTGACCAAGTTCCGTGAGTTGATGCGCAGAATGCGGGCCAACCGGCCCAACGACGATCTGGAACTTATCCGCAAGGCTTACGAGTTTTCCCAGAAACACCATGCCGGCCAAAGTCGCGCCTCTGGCCAGCCCTATCTGGTTCATCCCCTGGAAGTAGCCCTGGTCCTGGCCGAAATGAAGATGGATCCGGTGGCGATCGCCGCCGGTTTACTGCATGATTCCGTGGAAGACACCTCGGTAACCGTAGTCGATATCCGCAAGGAGTTCGGTGAACAGGTAGCGCACATCGTCGAGGGGGTCACCAAAATCAGTGCCATCGACTTCGCCACCCGGGAGGAACAGCAAGCCGAAAACCTGCGCAAGATGATGCTGGCGATGGTGGACGACATCCGCGTCGTGCTCATCAAACTGGCCGACCGACTGCATAACATGCGCACCCTGGAGCATCTGCCTCCGGAGCGCCAGCAGAAAATCGCCCACGAGACCCTCGAAATCTATGCCCCTATCGCGCACCGGCTGGGCATGGGCAAAATCCGCGGAGAACTGGAAGACCTCGGCTTCCGCTACGTCGATCCGATCGCATATCAGCAGGTCCATGACGCAGTCGAGGCGCGTCGCAAGGCCGGTGAGGAATTTCTGGCGAAAGTCGAGACGGTATTCCGTGACAAGCTCAAAGAAGCTGGAATCATCGCGACCGTGGAAAGCCGCATCAAGCGCCTGTACAGCATTCACAAAAAGTTGCAACGGCAACACATCGCAGTCGAACAGGTCTATGACCTCTTCGCCATGCGGGTGATCACGCAATCTATCCAGGATTGCTATGCCGTGCTGGGAATCATCCACAACCTGTGGCGGCCCGTGCCTGGACGCATCAAAGACTTTATCGCCATGCCGCGGCCGAATTTTTACCAGTCGTTGCACACTTCCGTGATTTCGGAAGACGGAATGCCGTTCGAGGTGCAGATCCGCACCGAAGAAATGCACAAGATGGCGGAAGAGGGTATCGCGGCGCATTGGAAATACAAAGATGGTCCGGTCTCCGCGCAGGACGAACAACGGCTGGCCTGGCTGCGCCAAGTAGTGGAGTGGCAACGGGACGTCTCCGATCCCAGCGAGTTTCTTTCCACACTCAAGATCGATCTTTATCCCGAAGAGGTTTACACCTTCACTCCCAAGGGCAAAGTTGTGATCTTGCCCCGCGATTCCTCTCCCATTGATTTTGCTTATTCCGTCCACACCGAAGTGGGGCACAGTTGCGTTGGTGCCAAAGTGAACGGACGCATGGTTCCGCTGCGTTTCAAACTGCATAGCGGTGACATTGTGGAAATCCTTACCCAGGCCGGCCATAAGCCCAGCCGCGACTGGCTGGCGATTGCCAAATCATCGCGTGCCCGCAACAAGATCAAACACTGGCTCAACGTTCATCAGCGCGAACGTGCGATTGAAATCGGCCGCAAGCTGATTGAAAAAGAGGCGCGCAAGTATCGCGTAGCACTGAAGGAGATCAAAGACGAAGAGTTACAGAAGATCGCAGCCGACTACGGCGTCGGGCGGCCTGACGATCTCATGGCAGGAATTGGCTACGGCAAGTTTTCGGCGCGACAGATATTGGGACGCCTGGCGCCCGCTGCCAGCGAACCTTTGGCCGACGATGAGCCAGAGAAGGCGACTGGACTCGCCAGTGTGGTACGCCGCGTATTCGGCGGCGACCAGAACAACAACGCCATCCGGGTCAAGGGGCATGGCGACTTGCTGGTGTACCGGGCCCGCTGTTGCAACCCAATCCGTGGCGAGTCCATTGTCGGTTACGTCACGCGCGGCAAAGGGGTAGCAGTCCACGCGCTCAACTGTCCTAACGTGATGAATCTGATGTACGAACCTGAACGGAAAATTGACGTTGAGTGGGCCCAGGATGACGGCACGCCCAGCGCCTACCCGGTGAAACTCACTGTCTTCTGCGACGACCGTTTCGGCATGCTAAAGCAGATCACCGCCGTAATCAGCGACACGAAAACCAATATCCGCAATATTGAAGCCCGCACCAACAACGGCCAGGCCAATGTCGATATCGTGCTCGATATCGCTGACTTGAAGCATCTGGAAAACATCGTGAGCGGAGTGCGAAAGATTCCCGGCGTGCACGACGTACAGAGACTGCAGAAAATCTAGAATCACTCGTCAGTCGTCGGTCGTCAGCAAGAACCAACTGCGAACTGACGACTTGAAGCTGACTACTGGTTTTATTCTTTCGGCCGTTGCCTTTTCCGCGCGATAGGCGCCCGCGCCAGTTGACTCCAGCCGTACCAATCTGCGTTAATCAACAGCCTATTGCGGAGGCGGCATGCGTGACGTAATTGCGACCAAAGACGCACCACAGGCCATTGGTCCCTATTCCCAGGCCATTCGGGCCAACGGATTCGTTTTCGTCTCCGGGCAGGTAGCCATTGATCCGGCGAAACAGCAGGTCATCGGCGGCGACGTAGCCGCGCAGACCGAGCGTGTGCTCAGGAACCTCTCAGCAATTCTGAACGCCGCCGGCAGCGGTCTGGAGAAAGTTGTGCGCTCGACTGTTTTCCTGAAAAACATGGGCGATTTCACGGCCATGAACGAAGTGTATGGACGTTATTTCAAGTTGGCGCCTCCGGCCAGATCGACGGTTGAAGTGTCCCGCCTGCCCAAGGATGTCCTGGTCGAGATCGACGTGATTGCCCTGGCGTAGGGATTCTCTAATCAATCTCAGTTCAGCCCGGTCTGCGTCAGCTTGACGGCGCAGCCACCGCCGGAAACGCTGTCTCCGCAAGTAGTATCGCTGAGGGTGGTGAAATAGATGTTCGAGGCCTGGGCCGCCGCGCTGATGTTATCCACGATAATACCGCTGGTCCCTCCGGGCTCCGGTCGTGCCGCACTCGAAGCTGACGGAAACCCTGTGGTGATGTCAAAACTCATAATGCATCCGCCGGTTCCGCCGCCACTTGCCAGGCAGCCGTTCTGCACGCTGACAAATAGCTGGTCCTTCCCCGAGGCCGTTCTAAGCTCCGTCATGGGAGAGCATGGAGCGCTTGTACCGCTATTGGCCAAGGTGATGGAGCTAGTGTCTTTGAGGGTATTCATTTTTCCGCTGGCCGCGAATCCGAGGCGGTACAGAACTGGGTTGGCGACCGAGGAAGCCGCAGTGTAACCGCACACGTAGAGGAAACCCGTCTGGGGGCTGGTGTAGTAGTTGTCGTCGAAAGCGCCGGCGTAAATGTTCGCGCCCGACTGTCCGATCGGCGCCGATGCCCCGGAAGAGAAGGAAATCGCAGTGTCGGTCTGCAGCGCGATCGCGTGCGTCCCTGAAGAATTGTCGCCTCCCACGAAGGCATAGACCCGCTGCGCCGTGGAATCCACGATGGGAGATTCGATGATGGGATGCGTGGCTGATCCCAGGGCAAACGTGACTTGTCCCCAGCAGGGCGGGACAGGCTGTCCGATGCACACACCAACCGTGCTGCCAGCTTCTCGAATGTAGGTGAATGTTCCCGTGTCATCCCCGTAATAAATGTTTCTGGAAACCGAGTCGAAGACAGGTCCCGCGATCTTGTGATTCCCTGCGGAAATGATATGCAACGGCCACCCGGTAGAAACTTCGGCGGGAAGACCCTTGAAGACGCCGCTGAATTTGTGCATTACACCGTCGTCCGAGCCTACGTAGGCGACATCGGCCGTATAGTCCACGAAAACTGAGAGCGCGTATCGCCCACGCTTCCGAAGGGAACGGTCACGTCCACGGCATCGTTACCTGCGCCAGGGACGGCGGGACTGGTAGCGGAAGTGCCATTGCTTCCGATGGTCCCGATCGTCAGCACGTGGAAAACCGGGGGATTGGTGCCCGCCACCCACGCCACTTTGGTTCCATCGAGGGACAGTACGGGAGAAGTGTTGATCGCGCCGCCCGTGTTGTAGGCCCATTCGACCGAGGGCCCAGTTCCGGAGCAGAAACCGGTACCTCCGGGCTCGGTATAGAGATTGTTATAAGCAAGAATTGTGGCCTGGCCGCTGCCGCCGGCCAGGTTGAGCCCGAACACAACGAAGTCATTCGTGCAATCCGCTCCGGCGCCTACATCGAAGCTGTATTTAGCGGGCGACATTCCCGGGGCAATGCGGCTGCCTGCGCCTCCGAGATTCACGCTCCAGTCCACCCTGACCGGGTGGTGCTGGCGTGGCGGGATGCGCCAGGGATCGCGCCGCATTCGCTGATGCCAATAACGCGGCTCCGCGAAAACCGCCCGCTCTGCCTTCAACGAGCGAGGATTGCTGAACACCACGTGCCGGTGGGTCCAGTCATATGGCATGCCGATTCGGCCTGACGATCTGGCTTCCTGGCCGGAGCACGGGAATGCGAACAGCAACAGAACCGAGTAAGCGATCAAACGACTGGACTGCTTACGGCTGGATAGCCCGAGCTCGCAGGTCCCCATGGAGCGACCTCCTGACCAATGACAGTCGCCTCCCTGCACGAATGCCATCGATGACAACTCCTGGTTGATTATTTTGTTCTTATCTTAAGCAGAAGGGTTTTTCCAGATAGATCTGGGCATAGCTTATTAGCGCTCTTTGCCGCTTGGCGCCCGAGCGACCTTGCGATTGGAGATTTTGACCGCAAAGTTCGCAGAGGTAACGGCAAGACCGGGGAGAAAACCTGCAACGCGACTGGTCACCAGCCTTCCCCTCCATTTAGAATTCCTAGTCCCGCACTTCTCATAAATATCAGGGAGACCAAGGTTGATCGCACGCTACGCTCGTCCCGAAATGGGTCGCATCTGGAGCGACGAGAATCGCTTTCGGACATGGCTCGCGGTCGAGGTGGCCGCCACGGAAACTCTGGCCGCAGCCGGCATGGTGCCTAAAGATGCCGCCCATGCCATTCGCGAGCGCGCCGACTTCAACCTCAGCCGGATTGCGGAAATCGAAGCTGAAGTTCGTCACGACGTCATCGCCTTCACAACGGCGGTGGCGGAGATCGTGGGCCCGTACGCCCGCTGGTTTCATTACGGCCTGACCTCAAACGATGTCGTGGACACTTCTCAAGCGATTCTGATTCAGCAGGCTTCCGCAATCATCGCCGCCGATCTGGAAAAACTTTCCGCCGTGCTGGAAGGCCGCGCCTGGGAGTTTAAGGACACGCCCATGGTCGGGCGTACGCACGGCATTCACGCCGAGCCCATCACGTTTGGTTTCAAGCTGGCCAACTGGTACTCCGAGACCCAGCGCAACATTGCGCGCTTTCGCGCGGCCGCCGAGGACATGCGTGTGGGGAAATTTTCTGGCGCCGTGGGCACCTTTGCCCATCTCAGTCCGGAACTGGAAGAGAGCATGTGCGCGCGCCTCGGATTGAAAGCTGCCGCTATTTCATCCCAGGTCATCCAGCGCGACCGCCACGCCGCGTACCTCGCCACGCTGGCCGTGATCGCCTGCACCCTGGACAAGATTGCGACCGAGCTTCGCCACCTGCAGCGCACCGAGGTGCGGGAAGTCGAAGAGTTCTTCAGTGAAAAGCAGAAGGGCTCGTCGGCCATGCCGCACAAGCGCAACCCCGTCACCCTGGAGCAGATCAGCGGCCTGGCCCGGGTGGTACGGTCGAACGCGCAAGCCGCTTTTGAAAACGTTCCGCTGTGGCACGAGCGTGACATTTC
>CAZGSU010000102.1:0-56621 GCA_964528615.1 uncultured Acidobacteriaceae bacterium
TGAGTTGAATTGCAAGCGAGTCTTCGAGAATCTTTGCAGATGTCATGATGGTCTCAACAGAGCTGACGAGCCGTGAGCACTCCAGTGCGGGCGGGAATGGTATGCGAATGCGCCTAAGCGCGATCTTGACCATATTGGCAACCGGGCAGCTACGGGTTCGCGGCCAAACCAAAGGCTTCCGGAGGGTCAAAGAAGCAACGACGCCAGAACGCTTCGTCGGATAAGGTTCCTGACTTCCACTGGCGCAATGCGGGTACGGTTGCAGCGATCATGCCGCCATCATCTGAGTCGAAGATCACAATGACACCCACTACGCTGCTGGAAGTCCTCACGAGGTCGGCATATTGGCGGTCGAACAAAGATTTCGCGAGTGCCAGCTTCGCCCCCGAGCCGGTGGCAGCCGCGTCGTCGCTGGTCTTCTGCACCGAGACAATCCTCACGGTTTTTCCCTGGAGCGGTTGCCAGGTCCCGGGAAAGGATGCGACCTGTTCATTCTCCACGTGGAACGGCTGGGTGTTAGCTTGCGCAGGTTCGGTCCGAGCTTCCGTCGGCGCCGGCGCTGGGTCGGTGTCTGCAGCGGGCATTTCCAGACTCGAACGCCGGATCCATCCCCGGGAAATTCCGGAAATACGAATGTGCACCCAGTTTGGGTTTGCGTCCAGGATTTCAAACTCATCTTCGGCCGCGGCAAGAAACAGTACATTGGCGTCGGCAATCGGGTTTGCAAGTACTGGTGTGTCTCCTTTCTTTACCGCCACCAGGTTGGTGGGGTGGGCCTGGTTGCGGAGGATTTCCTCCAGGCCTTTCGCTTCTTTTGCCTGCTCCTCAGTTTGCCGGTCGACCACTGCCTTTTTAGTGGCCAATGAAGACATGCGATCCAGGCCTAGCGGATCTCCCAGCTTGAACGGTGAACCAGCCGGCGCTTTGGACTGCGCACCGAGAGGATGATCGCGACTCGGGGACGCAGGGGTAGGGAGAGTCGGTCCTGCCGGACTAGACGAGTACTTGGCCGTCGACGGCGGGGCGTTCGCGACCGGCATCGGGATGGAAGATGACCCCGAGGCGTCGCCCAGCGCCTCCTGCAAGCGGTCAAGGAAATCGGCCTCGAGCCGGCCATTGGAGGGAAGAACCTGGTAACCGGATTTTGACGGAACGGGATCGGCGTACCAGGCAGTAATGGTTGCGTTGACCCGCACCACTGATCCACCGGATGATGTAGCGCTTACCTGAGCAGCGCATTGATAGTAGCCGCGGTGAAAGCGGTTCCAGGGGCGATCGCTGGGAACGGTGAAGCCCTCCAGAGTTGGTAGATGGCCAGCGCTTGAAGATTGCAACTCCTTGAGCTGCTTCTCAACGATTGCCTTGGATTGTGGAAACGTCCGCTGGTACGGAACATTCTGAGCGCTGCCGGTGCGGGCAGACACCATCGCAATCATGACGGTGCCACAGAAGATCAAGGACTGCGCCCGGAGTGCGGACCTGGCAATAGAAGCGAGAGCGTTCATGGGAGCGGCTCCAGCTGCTGGCGCTTAATCCAGCCGTGTTGCCCATCGGTAGTCTCGACGCCGTACCAGTAGGGAGTCACGATCAGGATTACCACTTCCGCGCCAGCTTCCAGAGATTTCACCTTGCTCGCGCTGTGAAAGGGAGCGGACTTCAATTCGCCGCCTGGAGCTTTTACCACCCGTTCCGCCTGGTGGCGCAAATACTCGAGATGTTGGTCCAAGGTCTGAGCCGAGGTTTGCGCGGCGGCCAGTGCGGAGGCCTCATCTGCCAGACGCTTGCGTTCCAGGGCCTGTGCTGCCACCTTATCCTGATTCTGCTTTTCGCGCTCCTCGCGTTGTTTCTTCTCCGTCTCGACTCCGTCGATCTGATTTTCGATTTCCTGGCACTCGGCGTTCTCCACGCTCCCATCCGAGGGATGCGTGATGCGGTGGAAGTCTTCGACGAAAACTGCATCGATTCGCAAGAGGCTCTTGGACGCGTCTTTGCTCTGCACGACATAGCGGACAGCAAGTGTTCCTTCGTCCTTGCTGTCCTTGAAATTCAGCGGGGCCAACACGGCAGTGCGTACTTTGTAATAAACCTTCCCGGGCTCTTTCCACTGGGGGAAAAATGGCGAAGAGGTGGCGGCGGAGGCGTTTTCTATGTATTTATCCTTGTTGTATTCCTTGCTGCCCTGAATGATGCCATTGTTCACGATCGCCTCGACCGCCTGCGAGACTTCGCTTTCGGGGTACGCTATCTCCGTGGAAAAGCCCAAACTGTAATCTTCGGTCTTCATCCGCTTGTGTTCGCGGCCATGAAGAGGGGGAAGGGCCCATAACAAGAGGAGAATCGCAGACACTGCGATCGCAAAATGGCTAGCCGTTGGGAGACAGTTTGCGAACGGGCTGCACGCTCTCACTGCGACCGGGGAGCAGGGAAACGGCTCCCCTCCGGCAATCTGGCGCATGTGCCCGGTACTCTGAAATGTTCGTGCCGCAACTACTCCCATTTCCTTTTCCATACTCTCGACCGAGGGAGGCTGTCAACTGCCCGGCATTCTCGGTCACCTCGAGGTGGCTAACCGAAATGCAGGCGCGGGGAACGAAACTAACCCGCGCATTGGAAATACTCGTGTGCCTTTTCGAAATTGGCTTCCTTCTTCGACTTCTGATTCTTCGTTTTGAGGGCACGGGGCCTGGAGTTTCGTGACAAATCTTTTACAACTTGCCGCAAAATCAATGGTATCGTGACGAATTATTTGCGGTTGACTGTTGCGACGCTATGAAGTCATCCCATCGCTATCCACGAAGAGAATCAGCTCTCGCCGCCAGCCTTAACCGGGGGAAAGCCCGGTCGAGGCGAACCCGCGACCGGGCCGGAAAGCAGCAGGCGCTAGTCGCGGCTGCCTTGAAACTGTTCGCCAGTAAGGGTTATGACGGTACAACAACCCGCGAAATTGCGGCCCGTGCGGGTTGTGCGGAAGGACTGATTCACCGCTACTTCAGCGGGAAGGCGGGCCTGCTTCCAGCTCTCATGCAGCATCGAATTTCGCAGGAAGTAGCCGACCTGGCGCATCACATCCTGCCCGCTCATTCCTTCGAAGATGAATACGTTCAGTTGGTCAACTGGGCGGTACGACACATGTGGGGAGACCGCGAGTTCTTGAAGGTGGCCATGTCCCGGGCGGTCTTGGATCCTGACTTTGGGCAAATGTTGCGCCAGGTCGGTCCACTTCAGAGGGCGCGGGCAATCAGCGCCCGGTTGAAGAAATTCAGGGAATGCCGGATGCTCCCCGACGTGGAGTTTGATGCTCTGGTGCAGTCGGTGAGTGTGATCGGATTCATGTTCGGATTTATGCGCCCCGCCATTTTGCGGCAGGATCGGAAAACTTCTACCCGGACCGCCTCAACCATCGCCAGACTTCTGGTCCGCAGTCTTTCCTCCGGAGACTTGGCCGTCCATTAGGCCCGGAAGAGGTGCTGCTGCTTACCTAAGCTGTTTCCGTACCTACAGTATGTACGTAGTGGCGATCGCTACATTTCTCTTGACGGTTTTCTTGCCTACATGATATGAACTGCCGGAGTCTGTAAGTGCGCCCGCACGCACTTGTGAAAAATCTGTAACGCATCGAACAGCAGGTCGGGATCCACAGTGAAAAGTGGGTAAAGGGGCAATAGCTTTTAATTCGAAGTGACTGGACCATCTGTTCCAGTTTGGCGTTGCACCAGGAGGAGTCGATGACCTCTGCCCGGAAACGTCTTGCCAGTGGTTTGCTACTGGCGTTCCTCTTCTCTTGCACCTTTTCCGCTAGCGACGCGCACGCCCTTCCCGCGTTCGCGCGAAAATATGGCTTGCGCTGCTCCGCCTGCCACGAGGCGTGGCCGATGCTCAACTACTTCGGCCAGAAGTTCAAGGACAACGGCTACCAGCTAATGAATGATCGGGACGCTCCGATCTGGCAGAACAATGGCTATTGGCCGGTGACCATGCGGATCACCCCGAGCTGGCATCGCGAAAGCACCGACAAGGTAGCCATCGACCAAACCGGTGGACAGCAGCAGATCACCGCGCACGGGTTTGACGTCGGCGGTCTTGACATCCTTTCGGGCGGCACGCTCGACAAGAATATTTCCTTCTTGTTCGTTCTGTCGTCGAATGAGAGCGCTCTTTTCCACTTCGAGTCGGTGAACGCGCGGCTGGATAACCTGTTTGGCAGCCCCTGGCTCAACGTCAAGATGGGCAAATTCGAATTGGACAACATCGTTTCCGAGAAACGCGGGTTGACCCTCACGGCGAACGGCGGTGGTTTCCAGCTGTATCATTTCATTCCGGTCGGGGATAACAACCCCTTTGGGCAGATCGGCGATAACCAGTTCGGGTTGGAATGGATGGGGCACTCGGCGAATGACCGCACGCGTATCTCCGCCGCACTCTTGGGCTCCACCGACGGCAATGTGGACCTGCCGGGAAGCAACACCTACAGCGGTTTCTTTGCCGGAAGTCAGGCCTTCGACGCTGGCAAACTTGGGACCCAGCGGGTCGGTTTTTATGCCATGGTGGGACAGGCGCCAACCAACACTCTTACCTCCGGAGGGGTGCCGATCGCGGGTGGAGGGTTCGGGAACAAGACTTTCAGTCGAGAAGGTTTCGCCGGAATATTCTACCTCGGCAAGCTGGATTTCCAGGTCGTAACCCAGCACGGCTCGGACGACGCTTACTTCGCCACCAGCACCCAGGTGGGTGGAGCGACACCGCTTCCAACCGGCGCACGATCCGCAGTTTGGAACGGCGCGTTCGTTGAGACCCATTACGTATACAACCCGCAGCTTATTTTCATTCAGCGGTCAGAGTGGATCCGAATGTCGCAGCAGGCCATTCCGGGTACGGCCTCCAATCTGGGGAACATTGACAATTATGTTTTTGGATACCGCTACATGCCGTTTATGAACAGCCGCGCGGGCTTCGCCTGGCATAACGAGTACTCTTGGATCCGTCAACGCGGAGGGGCGCCGGACGGCACCGACCTGGCCAGCAGCAGTCTGCTTCTGGGATTTGACTTCGACTTCTAAGAGAGGAATGCCCGATGCGAAGAATGATAGTTAACGGTTCGCTCGTCTTGACGGCGGTTGCGGTAGTCGCCCTGTGCAGCCTCTCCTGGGCACAAATGACAGAGGCTGACGAGAATCAGCGACTCGGAATGGAGAGTCACATCGGCAAGCTGACCGGCCATGCTGCGGACGCTCAGGGCAGTTACCGCAGGTTCTGCGTTGGCTGCCACGGCGTGTTAGGAGATGGAGAGGGAGAGAACGCGCAATGGCTTGACCCCAAGCCTCGCAACTTCACTTTGGGAATATTCAAGTGCCGCTCGACCACTACCGGGACTTTGCCCCTGGACTCTGATCTTTACGACACCATCGGGCGGGGACTGGACAGCTCAAACATGCCGTCCTGGAACCCGCTCTCGGCGCAGCAACGGGCGGACCTGGTAGCCTACGTGAAACACTTCTCGGCGCGCTGGGTCAAGGAAAAGCCCGGAGAACCAATCCAGATCCCCCCCAAGCCGGAAGTCACGGCGGAAAGAATCAAGGCTGGCCAGGCGGTATTCCAAAAAGTGGAATGCTGGAAGTGCCACGGGCCGACCGGGAGAGGAAATGGGCCGTCCGCCGCGACCCTCACCGACGACCAGAACCGCCCCATTCTGCCTTATAACTTTCACGAAAACAACCGCTTCAAATGCGGCACGACGGACGAAGACTTGTACAAAATCTTCATGACCGGATTGGATGGAACGCCCATGCCTTCGTGGTCGGACAACATCAAGCCGGATGAAGCCTGGGACCTCGTGTTCTACTTGCGAACCCTGCAGCCAATGAAAAACAAGGAGAAAGAAATCGCCCGGCAAATCGGTCTGAAGCCTGGCGCTCCAAGTGCGGCTCCTGCACCAGCTCCACAGCAATGAAAGTCGTGCCCGAGTGATGAAAATGAAAAAAAGGGAGAGACAAATGAAAGCGCACTACAAAGTGGCAGGCATGACTTCGACGTTGCTGTTGCTCGCGCTCGGAATGCTGTGGTCCACGCGGAGTGTGAGTGCGGCGGCCGAGGGCAAAATCACGGGTACGGTCAAGCTGGACGGCGCGGCTCCGCACATGAAGGGCATTGACATGTCCAAAGATCCATTTTGCGTAAAGCAGCACGAGAATAGTCCAGCCCATCTGGAGAATGTGATTGTGGGTCCGGGCGGAGGTCTGCAGAACGTGGTGCTCTACATATCGGAGGGGCTAAGTGGCGCGGAGACGACCCAGGTACCGGCCCAGGAGCCAGTGTTCGATCAGAAGAATTGCATGTACACGCCGCACGTGCTGGCGATGGACGTCAACCAGAAATTCAAAGTGACGACCAGCGATCAGACGACACACAATATCCACCCACTGCCGAACGCGCTCGCAGGCAATATCCCGTGGAACAAGTCGCAGCCGCCGGGTGCTCCGCCGATTGAGACAAGTTGGAAGACAGAAGAGGTCGCGATACCTGTGAAGTGCAATATCCATCCCTGGATGCACGGCTATTTCGTGGTTGTGAAAGGGCCATACGCCACCAGCGACGAGAAAGGTTCGTACACGATTGGGAACGTGCCTGCCGGAAACTACACCGTGACTGCGTGGCAAGAGGAATACGGGACCCAGACGCAGAAGGTGACGGTGGCCGCAGGGAGGGCAGGAACCGCTGACTTCACGTTCAAGGCCAAGTGAGAAATATCGGGCGACCAGCTAACCCGAGTATCGCTTACTCCCCGCCTCGATATCCCGCACCAGCGGACGAGCCATACTTTGCGTGGAAACCTGGTCGGTGATGCAGGAGGAAATTCATGGAAACCGCGGTCGGGGTGTTCGCTTCGCGGGATACCGCTGAGCAGAGCGTGAAAGAGTTATTGCAAAAGGGCGTTCCGGAATCCTCGCTTGTTTTCTTGACTCGGTCTGAAAGTGAAGCCAAAACCGTAGGCAAGCAGTTGGGCGCATTCGCCGGTGGGTTTGTGGGCGGAGCGGCCGGCATGACGGCTGGAGTAGCGGCGGCCACTCTACTCCTTCCTGGTATCGGGGCGGTGTTTGCTCTGGGTTTTGGAGCTGCCGCTCTGCTCGGACTGGCGGGTGCAGGTGCCGGAGCGAGCACGGGAAGCGCCATCGCGCACGAAGCGGGGGCTCCCCAACCGACACCCGACCATAAGGCTTCCGAAGATGCTTCTTTCTTTCGCGAGGTTCTCAAGGAGGGGCGATCGCTGGTGGTGGTTCGGACGGAATCACAAGAAATTGCCACGACGGCGTGTTCTATTCTCGATCGGCTCGGTATCGCCATGGAAGGAGGAATGCCGGTCAAGATGCACACGGTCACACGGCAGGTAGGCGAAGTGATCGTCCTCGATGTCAGCGGAAGGATCACGCTGGGTGAAGGCAATGTAATGCTCCGTGAGATCGTTCGTGATCTGGTGGAAAAAGGAAACGACCGTATAGTTCTGAATCTGGCAGAGGTGGTTTACATCGACAGTTCAGGGGTGGGTGAACTGGTCAAGGCGCACACGACAATCCGGAACAAGGGAGGGCACCTGAAGCTCGCAAATCTGAACAAGAGGGTGCACGACTTGCTTCAGATGACCCGGTTGTCCAACGTTTTTGATATTGAAAGGGACGAAGCCGGCGCGATCAGTCTATCGCAGACAAAGGCTCCAAGGGCGTGGCCTGAGACCTAACCGGATCGATGCGGTACTGCGTTCCTGCAATATGGCACAGGGGTGGAGGTACTGAGGCCGCCGTGTTACCGAGGGAAAAATGCGCTGCTTGTGTGTGCTCCGCCAGGGTCAGTTACGGTGAGCACCTTCGGATTCCCACCAATGAACTGGTATTCATGGATCGTTCAGCGAACGGTTAGGTTGTTCAGCTACCACAACGAGGGCCGCACCGACCTGCAGCCATGACAGGGACCGGCTTTGAGGTTGGGCGATAAGGCCGGATCCGGAATCCGGCGGGAAGCGAGATACCGTGGCGAAATTCTTTGCGCTGACTATCGTCGTGATTGCGATCGCTTCTGCGGTTCCCATTCTCCGGCACACCTGGCCGGAACCACAGGACATTTCGGTTCACGGCCACATGATCGATGAGCAGATGTCAGAGACCATGGCGGAGGCCGGGATCTCGTTCCTGGCAGCGCAGTTCATTCTGGCGATTTTTATCTGGAAGTTTTCCAACCGGCCAAAGGACGCGAAAATAGGGAAGTTTCCGGGCGGAGCCAAGGGGTTGGTTGTGGCAGCTTTCCTGCTGGTGGGAACAGAAGTTCTGGCCCTTGGAATCTTTGGAACCAAGGCCTGGGCGAGTATATATTTCACGCCCCCGGCCGCAGATGCCATGCCCATCCAGGTGCAGGCGGGCCAGTTTGCCTTCTATTTCCGCTATCCCGGTCCGGATGGGAAATTTGGTCCGCTGCACGCTTCGCTCATTAACGAAGCCAACGAGAATTTTTTTGGCCTGGATCAGACCAACGATCAGGATTCTAAAGACGACATCGTGACCGCCGAAATGGCGATTCCGGTGAATCGCGAGATCCATCTGCTCATGCATGCGAAGGATGTCGGACATTCGTTTTATGTACCGGAGCTGCGGGTGCAACAGGATTTTGTGCCAGGATTGGACCTCTCGATTCATTTCACCGCCACCAAGATCGGGAGGTACGAAATCGTTTGTACGCAACTTTGCGGCCTGGGGCATTACAACATGAAGGCCTATCTCTCGGTGTATTCGCAGGAAGATTTCGACAATTGGATGAAAAAACAAGCGGCACTGCAGTAGCCGGTTCGGTACGGGTCGAATTCTTGGAACAAGTACGTTTGGGTTGAGGTGAATTCTATGCACGAATCGGCACATGCGGCGGTACACCATGCCCCCCCGCAGGGCTTCATTCGGAAACACGTCTTCAGCCTCGACCACAAGGTGATTGGCAAGCAGTATTACGGTCTGGCCCTGGTGGCGGTGTTTGTGGGGATGGTGCTTTCGTGGATCATGCGGCTGCACCTGGGCTGGACGAATCTGGCCATACCCGGACTGCACTTGCTTTCCAAGACGGGAGCCCCCGGCGACCTTATGACGCCGGAATATTACCTGCAACTGATGACCATGCACGGAACCATCATGGTCTTCTTTGTGCTGACCACAGCGCCGTTCGCGGCGTTCGGTAATTTCTTTTTGCCGATCCAGGTCGGCGCCGAGGACATGCCCTTTCCCCGCTTCAACATGATGTCGTTCTGGGTCACATTCACCGCTTTTCTGGTCCTGATGGCGTCATTTTTCGTAGGCGACGGACCCACCCTCGGGGGATGGACGCAGTATGCGCCGCTCAATGCAGTGGGTCCAGTCGGGGGGCCCGGTGAAGGCCTCGGCGTGGTTCTCTGGGCAGCTTCTATCGCCATCTTCTGCATCGGCCAGTTACTGGGCTCGTTGAACTTCATCACCACGACTCTTGATTTGCGGGTGAAGGGCATGAGCCTGATGCGCCTGCCGCTCACCGCGTGGGCATGGTTCATCACCTCATGCATGGGCCTGACAGCGTTTGCGGTTTTAATGCCCGCCTGCATTCTGGTGATTCTGGATCACGTGGCCGGCACCAGCTTCTTCGTCCCGTCGAACCTGGTGATCAACGATCAGTTGCAGCCGCACTCCGGTGGATCCACTTTGCTTTGGCAGCACCTGTTCTGGTTCTTCGGACATCCGGAGGTTTACATCGCGATCGTTCCCGGAATGGGCATCGTCTCTCATGTTTTGATTACCAACATGCGCCGGCCGCTGCTCAGTCACCGGGTCATGATCGGTTGCATGGCGTCGATTGCCATCCTGAGCTACATGGTGTACGGGCATCACATGTTTGTCAGCGGGATGAACCCGTTCTCCTCCCTGGCCTTCTCCTTCCCCACGCTCATGATCACCATCCCCGCGACCATCATCGTGTTGATCTGGATCGGCAGCCTGTACGGTTCCAAGCTGCGCATCAACACCGCTTCCCTGTTCGCGCTGGGTTTTATTTCGATGTTTGTCAGCGGCGGCGTCAGCGGCTTCTTCCTGGCGCAGCCTTCGATTGACATCATGCTGCACGCTACCTACTTCGTGGTGGGACATTTCCACATGGTCATGGCGGTGGCAGCCATCTTTGGGATCTTCGCCGGAACCTACTTCTGGTTTCCCAAGATGACCGGGCGCATGATGAACGAGATGTTGGGGAAGGTGCATTTCTGGTTGAGCTTTGTAGGTGCGTACTGCATCTTCATGCCATTCCACTATCTGGGGATCGCCGGGAACGTACGCCGCTACCAGGCGTTTGTAAATGAATATCTCCAGCCCCTCATTCCGTTACACAGGTTCATTACGGTTGCGGCTATCGCGACCGGGATAGCCCAGTTCATCTTTCTGTACAACCTGATACACAGCCGGTTCTGGGGCAAACCGGCTCCCGACAATCCGTGGGAGGCGACTTCGCTGGAGTGGAGCACACCCACGCCGCCGCCTTTCGACAACTTTGGCGGGAAACATCCCGTGGTCTACCACGATCCGTATCAGTATGGCGTGCAGAGTTCGATCGGTGACTACGTCATGCAGGCCTCGTCCGAACAAGTTGTAACTGAGCACGAAGAGAAATAATGGCAAAGAGCGAAGTGCATCGGGAGTTTGACAGGAGAGTGTAGAGCATGGCGACCACGATCCACGAACCACCGAAGGTCGAGCCGCGCCGTCGAGGCGAGTCGGGAAATGGCGGGTGGCGAAATCTTGTTCCTGCAGACGGAGACCCGCGGGTGGTACAGGACTACTCTCCGCCGCCCGCGAGCACGGGCATCTGGGTAGTGGTCTATGCCATCACGATGATGTTTGCAGCTTTGACCAGCGCCCTGGTTGTGCGCAAGGGCTCATCGTTGGACTGGCAGAGCTTCAGTCTGCCGCCGATCCTTTACCTGAATACGGCGTTAATCCTGTGCAGCAGCGTCACCCTGGAGATCGCTCGACGCCGGTTGGCCAACTTCATGGGGGGCAAAGCGATTCCGGGTGAAAGTCCGGCACGCTGGCTCAACCTAACGCTGGTCTTCGGTTTGCTCTTCGTGACTGGCCAGTACGTTGCCTGGTCCAGGCTCCGGGCTGAAGGGCTTTATCTGGCCACCAATCCAAGCAGTTCTTTCTTTTACCTGCTCACGGGCGCCCATGTGCTGCATGTACTGGGAGGCCTGGTCGGATTGCTCTACGTGATCGGCAAACTCCGAAGGTCCGAGCTGCGCAGAAGCACGCTGGACGCGGCGTCACGCTACTGGCATTTTGTGGACATTCTCTGGGTCTATCTGCTGGTACTGCTTTGGGCGAAACTTTAGCGAGATCACGAACAGGAGACACCGTGAGTCAAGCCGATTTGACGATGCCAGGACACTCGCCGGGCCTGATGGCGGAACGTCCCTTTGCCATTCCCACAAAAAAGCTGGCGATGTGGCTGTTCATTATTGCCGACACGATGACCTTCGCCGCCTGTCTCGTAGCCTACGGGTTTCTGCGCAATGCCACACCGGACTGGCCTCGCCCCTTCCACAGCATCGTAAACGTCGCGATCATGACCGTGATTCTTCTGACCAGCAGCCTGACCATGCTGCTTGGAGTGCAAACGGCAAAGACGGGAGACAAAGCTGGAGCCTTTCGCTGGACGATGATAACCGCTGCTGGCGGGGTCGTGTTCGCGGTTTTGCACATCCGGGAATGGCTGGGCTTGATCAGCGAAGGCATGACGCTTTTTAAGAATCCCTGGGGGACAGGACTGTTCGGCGCAGCATTTTTCAGCGTCACAGGGTTGCATATCACACACGTCATTGTCGGGGTGATCGCCCTGACGATTGTGGGTTTGCGGTACAAGGGCGGCCGTTACAACGCGGATGACATTGAGGTCGTCGGGCTGTACTGGCACTTTGTAGATCTGGTTTGGATGTTTGTTGTTCCGTTTGTTTACCTTCTGAATCTCGCGCACTAAACCGGAGCTGGAGCAGAACATCATGGCGACAGTCGCAGAACACAAACAAGATGGAATTGGAAAGTATCTGGTTGTCTATCTCTGCATTTTGGCACTGGCCGGGCTGCAATTCGTGATTGCCTACCAGAACATCACGGCAGCCCAAATGTTCCGACGCATGCTGTCGGTGGCTCTGATTGAGGCGGGAGTAGCCGTCTTGTTCTTTATGCATTTATGGTCGGAAAAGCGCGGCTTCCTGTTGTTTGTGGTGGTGTTTACGATTTTTGTGCTGTTGTCCATGCAGTTTGGATGGACCGATAGTTTCCGGCTGACCCACTGCGCGGGATACTGTTCCTGAAGATGCAATCTTCAGGAAAACCCTGATCGCAGGGAATTAACACGAAGGCTTTCCAGTCATGAATCGCAGAGTTCTACCACGAATGCTTACACGAATCGTCTGGGTCGCTGTGGTTCTATTCGCGATCGCACTTCCCGCGATGGCGCAGAGTTGTGCGCTTTGCTATACCCAGGCCGCTTCCGCGGGCAGTCGCATGATTGAGGCATTACGAAGTGGAATTCTGATCCTCATCGTTCCGCCGACTCTGATGTCCATTGGCATGGTTTACATTATGTATCGCAACCGGAAGCGGTGCCGCGACACGGCGGATACGGCGACCTCTGACGCAATCTGGAACAGAACCGGTTTACCGATCGGAGTGACACCCCCATGGAACCCACCCACGCGATAGCCCATCCTTTCGTCAAAAGCACTATTCCTTCGAAGCTGCGGGACTACTACGCCCTGACCAAGCCGGAAGTTAACCTGCTGATCCTGATGACCACATCAGCAGGCTACTATCTGGGATCGTCGGGAGTGTTTCGCGCGGGCAGGCTCTTCATCACTCTTGTGGGTACCTTGCTGGTTGCCAGCGGCACGGCAACTCTCAATCAGTTGATGGAGAGGAGTTACGACGCCCAGATGCGGCGTACCGCGAATCGGCCTTTGGTTTCGGGCAGGCTCAGTAGCCGGGAGGCTTTTTGGTTTGGGCTGGCACTGAGTGCTGCGGGTGGCGTGCTTCTAGCGGCCGCGGTCACTGTGCTATCGGCTCTGCTCGCGATCGGAACCCTGCTGGGCTATCTGCTGGTTTACACGCCGCTCAAAAGGAAAACGCCGCTCTGTACACTGCTGGGTGCCGTACCCGGCGCCATGCCTACGCTCATCGGCTGGGCGGCCGCATCCGGCGGCATCGGACGAGATGCCTGGCTGCTGTTCGGAGTCCTCTTTCTCTGGCAGTTCCCTCATTTCCTGGCAATCGCGCTGCTGTACCGGGAAGACTACGCGGTGGCCGGCTTTCGGATGTTGCCTCGGTTCGATGTCGATGGCCGCTTTACCAAGGCGGAGATCGTGGTATTCGCGGTTTTGCTGGTAATTCTCACCATGCTGCCTTCGGTGGGCCGTGGTGGCGCGGTCTACTTCCTGATCATGTTTGTAGCCGGGTCGTTTTTTGTCTATCACACGGCCAAACTGGCCGGGTCGGGCTCGCGGAGGCTGGCTGGCCGGGTGGTTCACGCCTCGGTCATCTACTTACCGGTAGTCCTGGGAACGATGATGGCCTGGAAGGCGTGAATCTGAGTTCGTCGGCATGTGGCAGTCTCGCCTTGAGGTGGCTGGCGAAGATGGTGGTGTGTGCGGAAACCGGCGTTGATGCGTCGTTGTGCGATCGTCCTGATTAGTATCGCGGTTGGTGTTGCAGCAGAAGTCCCGCCGGTTGCAGCCTTTGCCCAATCTGCTCAAAGCCAGACTGAAACCCGAGCCGACCGTCCGGAATTTCGCAGACTCCTGCCCCTTACGACCTTCTATACGACTCCCAGCCCGCTCCCGGCAGGTCAGCCAGGTGAATTAATCCGTTCAGAAGAGTTCGACGAGTATCAGCTTCCCGAGGGAGTATCCGCATTCCGTATTCTCTATCATTCGCGCTCTGCCGGCGGCATGGATGTGGCCGCGTCTGGCGTGGTTCTTACGCCGGACCCGCCGCCGCCCACCGGCGGTTGGCCCGTCATTGCGTGGGCGCATGGTTTCACGGGTACAGCCCGTCAGTGCGCCCCTTCTCTCATGAGAAACCTGAACGAGGGCCCCTTCCTCTCCATGTACGTCAAGCTGGGTTATGCCGTGGTGGCAACAGACTACGTGGGACTGGGAACAAATTTCAGGAATGCATCTGTCGATATGCAATCGAATGCGGCTGATGTGATCTATTCGGTCGTTGCCTCGCACGCAGCTGTGCCGCAACTGGGCCGGAAGTGGGTCGCGATGGGAGAATCGGCAGGCGGTCTGGCCGCTCTGGCTGTAGCCGGGTTAGAAAGCGACGTTCGCGATCCGGGTTATCTGGGCAGCATCGCAGTTTCCGGTATCGCTGATGCCAGGGAATTCTACGAGCAGGCCGCCAAAGCAAATTCTCCCGAGCCATTGCTTTTCCTGGCGTATGGAGTCCAGACGCTCTATCCGCCCTTTCAGGTGGACCAGATTCTTACGAAGGAGGCACTCGCGCCGTACCTCCGGATCGAAGGTGATTGCGCCGCCGCTCTCTCGAGTCCCGCCCACCAGATGCTGAGACCTGGCTGGGAGGACAACTATTTTGTGCGACAGTTCTTCGCGCGAAACACAGTGGGCCAGAAACCCGCCTATGGTCCTCTGCTGATCGTCAGCGGCTCTGCAGATCCGGCGGTAGCGACCGGTATGACCCTGCGGGTTGTGACGCGTATGTGTAAACAACGCGACCACCTCCAATTCCACCAGTACCAAGGCTCCGATTTCGCAGGTGTATTGGGAGACTCGGTAAGAGATCAACTGACCTGGATTCAGGCACGCTTCGCGGGACGACCCGCCTCCAGCAATTGTGATTGAACAACTCGCAGGCTCGATTCCAGTGGCGGCCGAGGATTGGGGCAGAAACAGAATGTATGAAGTTCGCGGTTACTTCTCGCTCAAGACAAAATTGACGACGGCTTTTTCATCCGGATTCACTGTAACCTTTTTATCCCAGGTTCTAGGGTCTGAGAATACAGGACGCCGAATCTTGCGCTGAGTTAGAACGTCGAAAGCGGCTTCTTCACGCTCGAGCTTCCAGCCCTCGTGCCAGGCCACGATCTGGTATTGGCCAGGCGGCACATCCGTCAGTTCGAACTTTCCACTATCGTCAGTCACGGTGTAGTAGGGATGCGACACCACCATGATCTCCGCATTCATCCAGGCGTGACCACCGTTACATCTGACGTTGACCAGCCCTGCAGTTGGCATAGTGCGAGTGACGGGACGGTCGACAAAAGGGAATGGTAAGTTGTAGCTAGCCGCGCCATCCATGTGAACTGTGTGCAGCACGGCGTCCGAACTCTTCAGCCGAAGCGGGCCGTTCTCCGGCACCAACAGGATGTGGGGCTCGTAACGGCATTGTCTCTGGTCCAAAGACCGCCTCGGCTCGGGGATGTCTATTGCCTTTCCCTGGGAAATGTCCTTGAGGAATACCACGGTGTTGGCCACACCGTTCTGAGGACCGACGATTAGACGATCAAGATCGCGAATCTTGTGCGAATCCGGATCGCAAACCTGGGGATCTTTGTCGATGGGGAAACTAGGTATGTGGGGCAAAGGACCAGACCACTTGACCGTGCCGGAGATTGTCCCAGTCTGGGTGAGAGAAATAACCTGATAGCTGCTCTGAGCTGCGGCTCCGGCGGCAAAAGTGAGACCTGACAATAGCAGGGAGGCGCCGACTTTGACTGCTCGAAACATCAAATTGGATTCTTCTAACCTCCGATACTATCCCTGCTCGACCATGCCGCAAGTCACGAAGGTAACGTTCGTGTTCTCAGGAAGGGGATCGATCCGGGCGGGAGGGGTTCTGGTTTCGCTTTCTACTCGAGCGAGCGCTTGATTGCCCGATATGTTAGGCACGTTTGGCAAACCGCCGCATTCGGCCACTCTGCCACCTCTCCGGCGGAACTTCAGTTTATCACGCGATATTGCGTTTGGGTTTGGGGTGAGCCGGCTCGACGCGGTTGCGGCCGGAGTGTTTGGCGCGGTACAAGGCCTGGTCGGCGGACTCGATGACCTGCTCGATGGCGCGGGTCCCGGGTCCGGGTTCGGCGACGCCGATGCTGACAGTTACCGAGAGGTCGCGATTCGCCGACTCGGGTGTGGCGCCCGCGGGTCGAGTTCGGCTTCGCGATCCTGAGGTTCGACGAGTTTCGGACCTGCGATTCGAGCGTCTCCGGTCGTTCTGCCTGGCAACCTGGCTTGGCAAGTCTTGCCCCCGAAGGTCTTCGCCTCGAAGGTCATTGCTTCGAAAATCTTTGTCCCGGAGATCACGGTCTCGAAGGGCTTGGTCTCGAAGATTGCCCCGCAGATCATGGCCTCGAAAATCCTGACGGCGAGAGTCATGGTCTTGTGAGTCTTCTTCGGCGCGGGAATTCCGGCCACGAGAGTCCGGGCTTCGGGAAGCGCTGCGGCGCTCCTCCGCGGCGCGGACACGGAACCTGGATGCTCCGATTGCGGCACGCAGTTGCTCCAAATGAGGAAGCGCGTCCTTGACTGACTTGCCGCGAAACAGAATGGAAAATTCTTCCCCTCCGACCCGATAAGCCCGGCCGCCGCCGGTCACATTGGCGAGTTTGGTGGCCACCAGACGCAGAACCTGGTCGCCAGTTTCATGGCCATAGGCATCGTTGAACTTCTTGAAGTGATCGATGTCCACGACCGCGATGGCATAGGGCGCCTCGAGATGAAGCAGAGCGTCGTTGAAAGCGCGGCGGGCGGGCAAAGTGGTGAGCTCGTCATGGTAGGCGAGAAGATAAGAATTTTCGATGATGGAACTAACCAGGATCAGGCCAGCGGTAGCCCAGTATGCGGTAGCTGCGGGGCCGGCGCCTCCGGCTTGAAAGGAAAAAAAAGTGGCCAGCAGCGCCCACAACAGCCCGCTCTCGGTGGGCTTGCCGTAGAGCAGGAAACGCAGCAGCAGAACCACGACAGCAGCCACGAAGGCCAGCACCGCTACCGCTGGCATTCGGATGAAGAGAAGGTTTCCGAGAAAATCCGGATGGAGAAACCCCGGGCCGGTGGTGGCTCCGGGGCGGCAGATGATCGCGACAAAGACCGACTCGAAGAATAAGACTGCGAGCTTGGGCACCATGGCGGGAAAGACCGAGCCGCGTTCACGAGACACTGATAGACCGATGAAATTCAGAGGTAGGAGGAAGGCTACCGCTTCAAGAGCAATGCGGCCCGGTCCGGCAGAAGGCACTCGCCCGGCGGAAAAAAATTCTACTGCGCGATGAGCAAGGAGCAGAGTGAGGAGAGCGAACAGGACCCGGCTGGAATGGAAACGCCAGGCTAGCAGGATCCCGGCCACGAAGACGGCATAGTAATAGAAGCTGATGGCTGGGGCAGGAACGATCCCGAAGGTTCCGCGGAAGACCACACTGGCGGCCAGCAGGAGGATGCCTCCAGGTAGGACCAGGGACTTGAGCGTTTTTTGGTTCCAGAACTCCACGCCTGCCTTTCATCGATGTGGTCATTATCCGCGATTGTGGCTGAAGGCAGGAAGGGCGGATGAGTGACGGTGCGGGTTCATCAGGTTGTGTCTTGGGACTGTCGAGCTGCGCTCGACTGGACGGCCGGGGCGGCCGTCCCTACGTGTTCATCGTGAAGGCCGTCCCCACGTATTTTATCTTAATCCTATTTTTGCACTCGGTTCCGTTTGCGAAACACTACACCTTTGATCAGAGCTGATTTTCTTGTTCCCGGCCTCTTCCTGACTAAGAATCGGAATTAGAGCCATCTTATGAGAATTCTTGTCGCGGAAGACGATACGGCGCTTGCCAGTTTCGTAAGGAAAGGTCTGGAATCCGAACACTACGCGATGGATGTTTCGGCGGACGGGGAACAGGCGAGGGCCATGGCGGGAGAATTGGACTTCGATCTGGTGGTTCTCGACCTCAATCTGCCGCGGCTGGACGGTGTGGCAATTCTGCGCTTTCTGCGAACGCGGAAACCGAGTATGCCGATCCTGGTGCTGACCGGGCGCACCCGTGTGGAAGACCGGGTGCAGTGTCTGGACCTGGGCGCGGACGACTACCTGGGCAAACCGTTTTCCTTCACTGAACTCTCGGCGCGTATCCGGGCCCTGATGCGCCGCAGCCACTTGCCGGCGGAGTCGGTGCTGGCGGTGGATGATCTGAAGCTGGACCGGGTGGAGCGGCGGGTGGAGCGGGCGGGGCGGCGGATCGAACTGACCTCGAAGGAATTCTGTCTGCTGGAATACCTGATGCGCAACGCTGGGCGGCGCATCACCCGGGCAATGATCATCGAGCACGTGTGGAATCTTTCTTTCGATACCTGCACGAACGTGGTGGACGTTTAGGTCAACTACTCGACCGCACAAGTGGACAAGAGAAAAGTGGGACATCTGGCGCTCGCCATCCAGGTCGCGTTCCAGGAACTGGGAGTGTTTTCCGCCTCCAACACGCAGATTCCGATCGACGCAAAAGATCCCCTGCCGTTCAGCACCGTCCAAGCAATCGAAAACAACGAACGCGTTGCGGCGATGGGACGGATTGTCAGTCCCCCCAGCGGCCAGCTTTCGGGCGCAAAATGAAAATGGGGATCTCAATTCTCTACGGAAGGAGTTACAGCGGGCGCTGGCGCCGGAGATTTCACGCCGCGAAGTAGCGCTGCGCACCGTACCGGACGGCCTGGTGGTCAGCCTGCGGGAGATCGGATTCTTCGATAGCGGTTCGGCGGACATCAAGTCCAGTTCACAACCGGCCTTCGGCCGGATTGTGGCCTTGCTGGCGCAGCGCAACTTTCGAATCCGTATCGAAGGCCATACGGACGATGTCCCGATTCACAATTCTCGATTTGATTCCAATTGGGAGCTCTCGACGGCTCGTGCCACACAACTGGTTCGCCTGCTGATGACCAAATACGAACTTGCGCCGGAACGCCTTTCAGCTGCCGGCTACGCGGCGTATCATCCGGTCGCCGCCAACCGCACGGCAGAAGGACGGGCACAGAACCGCCGCGTGGATCTGGTAATCCTGAGAAAATTCGCACCCTCAGGATGAGGCGAGAGGTGCTCCGATGGAGCGACAGCCTTCCGGCCCGTCCGGAAAGCACGAGCGGGACGGTCGCCTCTACATTGAACCTGCTTCTGCTTCCAGCGTCTCTCTGATTTTGTGCAGCAGTGAATCGGCGGAGAATGGTTTGGGCAAATAAGACCATCCGGGCTGAAGTCCCTTTCGGGTAACTGAGTTCTCCGGGTAACCGGAAATAAGGATGGCTTTGATGTTGGGAGCTTGGGTGGTGAGTTCATGGGCCAGGTCAGCGCCATTGCGATCGGGCAATACGACATCGGTAAACAACAGTTGCAGATGGTTCGCGTGGCACTGGAAGGCGAGCAGGGCGTCGGTGGCATTTCGCGCCTCTAGCACGCGATACCCAGCCAGGCGCAGGATCTGGCTGGCTACCTCGCGAACGAAAGTTTCATCCTCCACGAGGAGGATGGTTGCGGGCAAACGCGGGATGGAGAGAGGAGCGAGCAGCAGGGAGCCGGATGCCCCGACGGCGCCTTTTTGGCTGGCTTGATGCAGCCCAGATCGACCCAGATCAGCCTGACCCAATGTTGACCTCCGATATTCCGATGGACATCGTGCACTTCTATTTCCATTTCGGTTTATCGCGTCTGAAACGAAGTCGAGTGATTGGCGGAGAGTTACCAAGGTGCCGAGTGGCTGGCCAGACCAGGCAGCCAGGAGGAGCGAGTTCGTTCCGGGACAGGCCTGCGCGTTTCGGGAACGCTGGACTCTGAGCTGGACGAAGGCTATTTGGGTCGGGTGAGCAAAGTCTGATTGGGATCGAGTACGACCTTTCGGGTGCCCGCGGGTGCGGACATGCGAAAGCTGGTTTCGGGGCCGTCGGCGAATACACGTCCCAGCAAAACTTCTTTTGCCCCAAGCACCGCGTAGACCGGGACCGCGGTCACAAGATCTTTGGGGGCATCACTCTGCAAAATCGTTCCGGTCACCGCCGTTCCGCCGGGCTTTGCGCTGTATTTGACGGATTGCAATTCGAAACGTGGGATGGCAGTGCCGTTGATCCATCCTTCGTAGAACCAGTCCAACGATTTCTTTCCCTCGTACCAAAGGGAAGGAGGCAATTCTTCTTCAAAGACGCGGAGGAGTTCGCGGGTATCGATTGATTTGTCCTGAAAGTGTTCTCGTACTCTGCGCAGGGCGCGCACGAAGGGCTCATTCGCCGGGGAAGGGTTGGCGGAACGGCCGCTGCTCTTCAGTTCCGCATCTTGCATCATGTAGCGCAGCATGTGAAAGAGCCAGGCACCTCGGCCATAGCTGACGGCTTCATAACCATCAGGAAAATGAGAAGAATTCAGCCGCGTGCCGAACGTGACCGGGCCTGCGTCCGCGAGAGGCGAGCCGTCCTTGTTCTTGGCGAGAAGATCCTGGCGGTACTTCTCCATGATCGCGCGAAACTCGGTTGGAGAGGTGGATTCGAGCAGCATCAGGGAACTGTAGGTTGCCAGAGCTTCGGCCAGCCACTGATCACGGTAACTCTTCCAGGACACCAGATCTCCCCACCATTGATGGGCGGTCTCATGAGGGATCACGTTATCGCTCAAACTCTTGGCCAAGGGACTCATGTGCAGCTCAGATTTTTCCGCGGGAGTAAGGAAGGAAAAACTGGAGAGGAAGATGAGCGAGGGCCAACCCTGGCTGACATCTCCGGGCATTTGGGTCAGCGCCAGGCTGGCATAGGGATAGGGGCCAAAGCGTTGGGCGAAGAACTCCAACGCGTGGGCAGACAAATTGGCCACCGCCTGGGCATTTCGTGCGGGAGAAGGGGGAGGCAGAACGACAGTGATGTTTTCCGGTGTTGGGTGGTGCCGAAACGGCGCCAGCGGCTGCGCGGTGTCAACCGTACTTTTCGGAAAGGAGCGCTCTACTCCTGAGGTAGCGTAGGTTTCGACCTGGACGTCGCCGGCGTGTGCCACCACTCGCGCGTATTTGCCGAGGTTGAACCCGGCCACGGGAATCGGCCGGTCCGAAACCCAATGACTCTCTTGCTCGCCCGCGGGCAAATCAGGAGACGTGCCCTCGATACGTTTTCCCGTGGCGACGAGGGCCCAGCCGGCGGGATAGCGAAACTGCAGATCGAACCGGGACATCTCCAGCCCGGGGTTCGGATACCAGGTGCCGCGAGCTCCGACGTATAGAAGTCCGGCTCCGGCTTCGGAGAGCACCTCGCCTCGATAGACGAAATGCAGGTCGATTTTTTCACCGGGGCGCAGCGGCTGGGGAAAGACGACTGCGACGAGGTCGTTACCCCGCCGCGCCAGTTCTGTCCCCTCGAGCGCCTGATTGTGGATGAACTCGACTGGCTGTCCATTGGCTTCCACTTTCTGAATCTGGAGAAAGCGGGACAATTCGAAGAACATGGCTCGCTGTCCGCCCTGGCGAACATCAAGCTGCAGGGAGGCTTCGGCATCGAGTTTGGTCGGAGGCTCGACCCGGGCGCGAATCTTGTATTGCGTCACGTTGACTGCCTCGGGCCTGGCTTCTTCTCCGAGTACGGCGGTTGCTTCGGCCGTCGGCGCGGCTGGCTGGCCCAGGGAGAACGAAGTCCACACGTCGTAATAACTCTGACCCACGACGGTCTTCAGTTGACCGGCGAGAATCTGCTCCGTGGCCAGCGAGTCGAAGTAAAGATCGAAAGCACCCAGACCGGGGCCCTGGACCCGGGCATGCAGCATGCGATCTTTATCCTGCGCATCGGGTTTTGGGAGATCGGCTGGGGCACCGGACGAAGGCAGATATTTGCTGAAGCTTACAAGCAATCGCAGGGCGTCGGGTTCTGCCAGGTTGCGGGCCGCCGCGTCCCACTGGGTGAGAAATTCCTGCGGATTCGCGGCCGGCCGCAACGAAGGCTGCAACTCGGCGAAGGTGTCGTCATTGAAGCGGAAATAAGCGGTGACAAAGCGCTGCTCCAGAATCGCCGCTCCGGTAAAAAGCATCATGGACGCGCGTTCTGACTGGTTCGGTGGAGCTAGCAGTACTTCGCCCTCACCTTCGAAAAAGGCGCCCGTCACCCGCCCGGCGACGTCCTCAGTGAAGGCGATGATGCCGTCGTCGAAGGTGATGTGCAAAGCGGCGCGATCGAGCGTTACCTCGCGAATGCTGTACACGCGAGACTTGTCCAGTCCCACGGTCCGCAGCTGCCTGTACAAGGCTTCAGCCGAGTGATCCGGCGGCGCTGACGCAGGGGCAGGCGGGGTCGGGTCTTGCGCGTGGGTGAATGGCGCGGCAAGTAACACCAAGGCGAGCAAAATTATCATTGTTAGCGAATTTCCGGGAACTGTTCTGGTTACGTCGGTCACGTAGGCTGCCCTTCGCTCCTGTTGCTAGAATGCGCCCTAGTGCGGGTACCTGTCATCTTATTATCGGGCTTGTTGCTGGGCGCAGTCTGCTCCCCAGCCGAAGTCATCCATTTGAAGAATGGTCGCACGATCTATGCCGACCAGGTTCATGAAAATGGTTCCCATCTGGAATATGAAGTGGGTGAGGACGAGTACGCGATCCCGAAATCGTCGGTAGAGCGCGTCGAAGCCGGGGGAGTTCGTCCGGAGCGGGCTGCTACCGGTGGCAAGGAATCCCACGACGTACCGTCGTTTACTCCTGCCGACAATCTGAAGGGCGAACCTGAAGTCAGCGACAAGATCATCCACGATGGTCAGGTGGATACCGACGCGCTGGCCGCCCTGGAGCAACAGGGCAATGCGCGGATGACCGCAGCGGGGTATTTCATCGCCGGCAAGCACGAGATGGAGCATGAAAATTTCAGCAAGGCTCGGGCATTCTTCGAGACTGCACTCCGTTTCGACGGCCAGAATCCTACGATTCTGAACTACTTCGTTGCGCTGCTGCTGCGAACCGGGAACGCGCTGGAAGCGCTGCCTTACGCGGAGCGTGCGGTGCGGGCGGCGCCGGACTCGCCCGACACGCTGGCCATCCTGGGCTATGCGCAGTTTGCCAGCGACCGGAACAAGGATGCCATCCGCAGCTGGAAACAGTCTCTGGCGCTTCGTCCCGACGCGCAGGTGCAGAGATATCTGGAAAAGGCGGAGCGGGATGCCAAGGCGGAATTGGATTACACGCAAAACGAGAGCAGCCACTTTACCTTGAAGTATGAGGGACGGCAGACGCCGGAATCCCTGCGGCGCGATCTGGTTGCCACGCTGGAGTCGCATTATGACGACCTGGTGCGTGATCTCGGAGTGGCGCCGCGCGGCAGTATCGCAGTCATTCTTTATACCGACCAGGCTTTCTTCGACGTCACCCAGTCGCCTTCATGGGCGGGCGCGGTGAATGATGGCAAGCTGCGCATTCCGGTGAACGGGATGAGTTCGGTGACGCCCGAGCTGTCGCGTGTGCTCAAGCACGAACTGGCGCACTCCTTTATCAATCAGCTATCCGGCGGACGCTGCCCGCAGTGGCTGAATGAGGGCATTGCACAAGCGGTGGAACCGAAATCACTGTCCTCGCGCGGACGCCGCCTGGCGGAACTGTTCAAGGCGCAGCAGGAAATTCCTTACAACGCCCTCGAGGGCAGCTTTATGCGCTTCTCGGGGCTCGAAGCCATCCTGGCCTACGACGAGTCTCTCGCGGCCGTGCAATTCGTCATCGATACCTACGGCATGAGCGACATCCAGCGCCTGCTGGAACGGTTGGGCGAGGGCAACTCCACAGAATCCGCGTTGCGAGCCACTATCCACGACGACTACGGACAACTGCAGGGTGAGGTCAGGAAGTATCTGATCAGCAAGTACGACTAGGATCACTCCCACCTTCCTGAGATTAAGAGTCCGCAGGTCGCTGTGGGAAACCTCGCGCGGGCGAGTTGCCAGAGACCACATTGGTGGCTTCGACACCCGATCGCAAACTAGTCCAGCAGGATCACGTTGCCATTTGCGATGTCGTAGTATGCTGCGACCACCTTCACGTTGCCCTCTTTAAGCAAACCGGAGATCACGGTGGAAGACTCGCGCAGAAGCGCTGCCTGGATTTTTGCATTCGCCTTGGACGCCGCATCAAGATCGTGGCCAGCCTGGTCAACCGCGGGCTGGATATGCGGATAGAGCGCGCTGATCTGTCCGGGAACTTCCTTGCCCAGGATGGTGGCCTTGACCGCGCCGCAGTTTGCGTGTGCCATGACCAGAATCACCTTCGTGCCCAACACTGCGGCGCCATATTCGAGGCTGGCGATAATCTCAGGAGCGACGACGTTGCCTGCGACCCGGGTTACAAAGATGTGCCCGATGGTCTGATCGAAGAGCAACTCCACCGGCACGCGGGAATCGGCGCACGAAAGAACCCCCGCAAACGGCTCCTGTTTGTCGATGGTTTTTTCCTTCAGGATGGCGAGGTCGTGCTCGTGTGAGGTCATGCGTCCGGTGGTGAAACGCTGGTTGCCCGCCATGAGTTTCTGCAATGCGGCATCGGGAGTGAGCGTACTCTGCGCCGAAGCGGCTTCAGGAACGAAAAAGTTCACTCCCAGGTTGGCGGCCATGCCCAGCATGGTTGCCGCTACGGTCGATTGCAGGAAGCGGCGTCTGGGTGAATCCTCGTGTCCATTCATCGCAAAGTCCCCTTCAGTGGTCGCATATTTCTATCACGAATAACGCCATGTAGCGACGGGCGCCCCGCCCGCCCGTCCGGCCGGGCAACGCCCGGCAGGTTTCGAATCCAACCATGAAACAGGCGAGCCGCGCTCGCCCGCCCGGACGGTGCGTCCGGGCCTACTTGTGAGTTTGCTGAATCTGGCGACTACCGGTCTATCTGCACCAGGCCGGAGGCGACCGTGGCAGGCACGGGAAATTGCGGAGCGCGCCAGGAGTCGAAGACCGATACCTGGTGGACGCACGAAACCGTGCAATTGGGAGCGCAGGTTTTTTCCGCAAGATACTCGCGGCGGATATCTTCAGTGGTGTATTTCAGCAGGGGAATCGCGGGGTAGCCGCGCTGCTGCGAGCAATAATGCACCAAGCCGTCCTCGCAGATGTAGAGATAGCGGGCGCCAGCGCGGCAGCGCCACTGGTTGGGGCGGCCGTCCGCGATGTTGTCCTGAAATCCGTTGATACGAGTGAAGCTGCTTTTCTCCATCGACTTCATCTCATGATAGATGCGGCGCTCTTCGTCAGTCAGCGGCTGGAGCTGGCCGGAGCCATCGTGGATGATGCCGATGGTGGAGCTGAAACCCAGTCCCAGGGCGCGCTTGCCGATGGTCAGCGCATCCTGCGGAATGCGGACGCCGCCGCCGACTACAGAATTGATATTCACGTGGAAGTCGGCATATTCGGCAAGCAGCTCGAGCTTCTTGTCCAGCACTTTCAGGCTTTTTTTCGAGACCTCGTCCGGAGTTACGTTGTCGATGGAAATCTGCAGCCATTCGAGTCCGGCCTGGTTCAACCGCTCGATGCGTTCCGCAACCAGAAGATAGCCGTTGGTGATCAACCCCGCGATCATGTCGCGTTTGCGGATGCGGGCAATGATCTGGTCGAGATCGGGATGGAGGAGGGGCTCGCCGCCGCTGATCGTGATGACCGACGTTCCCAGCGCGGCCAGCTTGTCGACACGCTGAAACATGGTTTCGGTGGGAACGGGTTTGGAAAAATCGTCGTATTCGTTGCAGTATTCGCAGGCCAGATTGCAGCGGCGGACCGGAATAATGTGCGCCAGCAGGGGATGGTCTGTGGACGCGAAGGCACGCGCGATCATGCCCGCTCCACGCAGGTTGCGGTGGAACGCTTTCAGACGGCGGCGCGCGAGGGTTCCAGTTGAAGGCATGGCGATACGACATTTATTAGAGCATAGCCCTGTCCGAAGTGCATGGCTCGCACAGTGTTCGGGGCGATTCGTGGCGCGAACGGAGAATGTAGGGCGCGGGGCGGTCAGCGCGGGGGTTTCCAACTAAGAACTGACAACCAGAAACTGACTACCGGTTTTATCTTCGTGGTCTGCGTGCCACTGCCGAGGGCGAAATGCCCTCGGGACAGCCGGCGGGACGCCGGCGCTACGTAGAATCGAAAAAACTGATCGGTCAAAGCGGCTATTTGGATTGACACCTGGCGGGGAGGCCGATAATCTGTCTGGACACGGATAAGGCTGGAGTCCGCTCGGAATGGATAGGGTTGCAACCATCGTGAGCCGAATTGCCCGGGGGGTGCGAGTGCGTCTTCTCGCCCTTAGCGTGGCCATGCCTGGCCTGGTGCTTGCACCTCAAGAAAGCGGCGGATGATCTAGCAATAACATAGATTTGGCAAAAGGCCATCATCCACCGCATCGGATGATGGCCTTTTTACTTTCTGCACCACTTGACGCATGGGCCTCGAGGGAGGCCGGGGAGGATGACTTGGTGGAGCCAGAACACGCGAGACCGGAACAGGCAAGACCAGAACAGAAAAACCGACCGCATGTAACCATATTCGACACTACCCTGCGGGACGGGGAGCAATCGCCGGGCTGCAGCATGAACGTCGACGAGAAGGTCCGTATGGCTCGGCAACTCGACCGCCTGGGCGTGGACATAATCGAAGGCGGTTTCCCTATTGCCTCCGAGGGCGACTTTCAAGCGGTGAAGGCGTTGGCGCGGGAACTTCGCCGCCCCATCGTTGCCGCCCTGGCCCGAAGTTGTCCGGGCGATGTTGAACGGGCGTGGCGGGCGCTCGAAGGGGCTGCCCGGCCGCGGATTCATACCTTTCTGGCCACTTCCGATATCCACTTGCATCACAAGCTGAAGATTTCACGGCGGCAATGCCTGGAGCAGGCCCGTGACGGAGTCAAGCTGGCCCGCTCCTTTTGTAGAGATGTCCAGTTCTCGGCAGAGGACGCCAGCCGGACCGACATCAATTTTCTGTGTGAAGTGATGGAGGCGGTGATCGAGGCGGGCGCCACCACGCTCAACATCCCGGACACGGTCGGCTTTAGCGTCCCCCACGAATTCGCGCAATTAATTGAGACGTTAGGAACGCGCGTGCGGGGCATCGGAGGCGTCACCATTTCGGTTCACTGTCACGACGATCTGGGACTATCTGTGGCAAACTCACTGGCAGCGATCGGAGCCGGTGCGCGCCAGGTGGAGTGCACCGTCAACGGCATCGGCGAGCGGGCGGGGAACACCTCGCTGGAAGAACTGGTGATGGTGATGCGGGTCCGGGAGGAGCACTATCCTTATGAAACAGCAGTAGTTGCTGAACAGCTGTTCCCGTCCAGCCAGCTCTTGTCTGAAATCACCGGAGTGTATGTGCAGCCGCACAAGGCCATCGTTGGCAGAAATGCATTCGCACACGAGGCCGGGATTCACCAGGATGGAATGATCAAGGATCCGTCGACCTATGAGATCATAGCGCCCCAGTCGGTGGGGGTTCCCCGCAATGCGCTGGTCCTGGGCAAGCATTCGGGCCGCAACGCTCTGCGAGTGCGCTACGAAAAACTGGGCTTTACCTTCGACCGGGCCCAACTCGACGACGTGTACCGCCGTTTTGTGGCGCTGGCGGACAAGATCAAGACGATCGAAGATGGACACCTGCTGGAACTGATTCGCGATGTGCCCAGCCGGACGGCCTACATTCCGGACACCGCGGCGAAGACCACGGCTACCTGGATGGCACCGTTGAGCAAAGAGGACGCGCCACATCCTGACCTGGCTGGCGCCAAGGAAAAGGTCCACGCCGCGCACGCCACCCATGGGGCCGAGCGGGAGGGCGAACAGGAAGATTATCTCTGGGGAGTATGATTGCAGCGGCAAGAATCACGTAGGGACAGCCGCCCTCGGCTGTCCCGTCGAGCGAAGCTCGGCAGGTCTTTGCTGGCAGCACAGAGCGGAGCTTCGCGCCGCCGGACAGCCGAGGGCGGCTGTCCCCACGTGCTCTGTAAAGATTGACGACTGAGGACTGGGTTCATGACAAAAACGGGAGCACAAATTCTTTGGGAGTGCCTGGAGCGCGAGGGCGTGAAGCACGTCTTCGGCTATCCGGGAGGCGCAATTCTGCCGGCCTATGACGCCTTAAAGCACAGCGATATCCATCACATCCTGGTGCGCCACGAGCAGGGCGCCACGCATATGGCGGATGGGTACGCCCGCGCCAGTGGCGACGTTGGCGTCGCTGTGGCAACCTCAGGACCGGGCGCCACGAACATGGTCACCGGCATCGCCACGGCCATGCTGGATTCGTCTCCCATTGTTTGCATTACCGGACAAGTAGGCAGCAAGCTGATCGGCTCCGACGCTTTTCAGGAGACCGACATTACCGGCATCACGCTCCCAATCACCAAGCACAATTACCTGGTCACCCATGCTGACCAGTTGGCGCGGGTGTTGCGCGAAGCTTTCTATGTGGCTCGATCTGGCCGTCCGGGGCCGGTGTTGGTCGATATAACCAAGGACGCGCAGCAATCTTCCTGCGAATTCGATTGGGAAGCCGCCCGGCCGCAAACGCCGGGATATCGTCCGGATCTCTCACCCGAGGAGTCGGAGTACGCGCAGGCCCTGGAGTTGATCCACAAAGCCAAGCGGCCCCTGATTCTGGCCGGGCACGGCATTATTGTCTCCGGTGCCATGGCGGAAGTTCTGACCCTGGCGGAGAAGGCCGGTATTCCCGTCGCTCTGACCCTGCTCGGCCTGGGAGCGTTTCCGGCTTCGCATCCTTTGAACCTGGGCATGATGGGAATGCATGGCGAAGCCTGGGTGAACCATGCGATTCAGGAAGCCGACCTCTTGTTGGCGCTCGGCATGCGGTTCGACGACCGGGTAACCGGCAATCTGAAGACCTACGCCCAGGACGCCAAGAAGATCCACATTGAAATCGATCCCGCGGAAATCAACAAGAACGTTAAGGTGGACGTGGCCCTGGTCGGCGATCTGCGCGAAGTACTCAAGGAGTTGCTGCCTCGTGTAGAGTCGGTAGACCACACCGAATGGCTGGATTCGATTGACAAGTTAAAAGGCGATTCCGCAGTACGTGACGTTCAGAAGCTTCCCGACAACGGACATCTCTATGCCGCGCACGTCATCAACGACTTGTGGCGAGAAACTCGCAACAGCAACACAGTGGTTGTGACCGACGTCGGCCAGCACCAGATGTGGGAAGCGCAATATTTCAAGCACGAAAAGGCACGGTCGTTGATCACATCGGGAGGTTTGGGAACCATGGGGTTTGCCCTGCCGGCGGCCATTGGAGCCAAAGTGGCGCGGCCGGACGCGGAAGTCTGGGTGATCGTCGGCGACGGCGGCTTCCAGATGACCATGTCCGAACTCGCGACCATTCAGCAGGAAAAGCTGAAGATCAATATCGCGATCATCAACAACGGGTTTCTGGGTATGGTGCGCCAGTGGCAGGAATTTTTCTACGAGCGCAACTACGAAGCCACGCCGCTGCTCAATCCCAATTTTGTGAAGCTGGCGGAGGCCTACGGCATTCGCAGTATGGCGGTAACCGAGCGTTCGCAGGTGTTGCCGACAGTGCGGGCGGCACGCGATCATGACGGCGCAGTGCTGATCGACTTCAAGGTTGAGCAGGAAGACACCGTCTACCCGATGGTTGCGGCCGGTGCGTCTTTGAATGACATGATCCGGCGGCCCAGTCCCATCGTCGAAACCGCCGCGGACGAATAAAGGTAAACATGCTGAACATCTTTGTGGTGTACGTCGAAAATAAGCCGGGCGTGCTGACCCGTGTGGCCTCGCTGTTCCGCCGCCGCGCCTTCAACATCGATTCGCTGACAGTCGGGCGCACCGAAAAGCCGGAAGTTTCGCGGATGACCATTACGGTCGACACCAATCCAGACCAGGCCAAGCGCATCGAAGCCAATCTCTATAATTTGGTGAACGTGCTGCTGGTCGAAAACATTACCCACGAACCTGCGATTGCCCGCGACCTGGCCATGATCAAGGTGGCTGCGACTCACGAGGCCCGTTCGCACGTGCTGGAACTGGCCAGTGTGTTTCGCGCCCGCGTGGTGGATGTCGCGCCCGAATCGTTGACCATCGAGATCACCGGCGGGGAAGACAAGATCGACGGCCTGCTGGAAGTGCTGCGGCCTTACGGCGTGGTGGAGATGGTGCGCACCGGCATCGTCGCCATGCGGCGCGGCACCACTTCGGCCGCAGCCAACCCGGCCCAGACGAAGACGCCTGAGATCGCGGCCGATGAGGGCGTGTCGTATTCGGTTTGATCGTTCGGGGAAAGGGCCCGGCTTTAGCCGTGCCGTCAGACGCCGGACTCGGGCTTCAGCCCGTGGGGTTCGCTTCATCGGCTGAGCAGGAACCTCAGGCGCTAAAGCGCTACTGGTCGGCAGTTTAGCGGCAGGAGTGAACTCGTGCCCTTCCGGATCGGGCGAGGCTTCTTCGGTACTGCTTCCGACACTCGGCCCTTGCTCCAGAACTTAGTACGCTTCACGCAAGTTCCGTGTGACTTTTAGATTGCTCTCTTAACTACCGAAAGGAAACACCATGGCTAAGATGTATCACGAGAATTCTGCCGACGTGGCCTTAATTCGCGGGAAAAAAGTTGGCATCGTTGGCTATGGCTCCCAGGGCCACGCTCACGCCCTCAACCTGAAGGACAGCGGCGTGGAAGTGCGAGTCGGTTTGCCCACCACCAGCGAATCGCGCACCAAGGCCAAAGCCAGCGGGCTAACCGTTGGGACAGTCGCCGAAGTCGCGGCCTGGGCGGATGTCATCATGATTTTGGTGCCGGACACGGTGCAGCCGGAAGTCTACAAGAAAGAAGTCGCGCCGCACCTGACCGCCGGCAAGACGCTGATGTTCGCACACGGTTTTAACATCCGCTTTGGCACGATCAAGCCTCCCGCCAACGTCGACGTGACGATGATCGCGCCCAAGGCGCCCGGACATCGGGTCCGTGAAGTGTTTGTCGAAGGTGGCGGGACCCCCGCTCTTTTGGCTATTCATCAGGACGCTACGGGAAACGCCAAGCAGTTGGCGCTCTCCTATGGCAAAGCAATTGGCGCAACCCGAGCGGGCGTGATCGAGACCACGTTCTCGGAGGAAACCGAAACCGATCTCTTCGGCGAGCAGACGGTGCTGTGCGGCGGCGTAAGCGCGCTAGTGAAGGCGGGATTCGAGACCCTGGTCGAAGCCGGTTACCAGCCTGAGATTGCCTATTTCGAATGCCTGCACGAGCTGAAACTTATTGTGGACCTGATCTATCGCGGCGGGCTCAACTACATGCGCTACTCGGTCAGCGATACCGCCGAGTACGGCGACTACACCGGAGGCCCGCGCATCATCACCGAACAAACCCGGGAAACCATGCGCCAGATGCTGCGCGAAATTCAGGACGGCAGCTTTGCCAAGAAGTGGATCGCGGAAAACGAGACCGGCCGCGAATGGTTCGATGCCACACGCGAGAAAGAACAGCAGCAGAAGCTGGAGAAGGTCGGCGAGGAATTGCGCGGCATGATGACCTTCCTCGATCCCGTCACTGTGAAACAAACCAGCAAACGGACAAAAATCCCGGCATAGCTTCAGTCAGCGCCGATTTTTGTAGCGCCGCCGTCGCATCAACTGCGCTCAGGGGAGGCCCGGCAGCTGTCCCGAGGGCGTCTCGCCCTCGGTCGGTACGGTGGTCCTGGACTCTCGATGCGTTGTCGGTTGGGTCGTAATTCGTGAAAAATAAACCCCAGTAGTCAGTTTCCGGTTGTCAGTTCTTAGTTAGCTTCCCTTGACAACCCGTCCTTGGCCCGTCACAATCTTAGGCGAACAAATAGCGAAATTGTCCTCCCTCCAGCCAGGGGCGATGTTCATCGAACTCCATTCCCGCTCGGCTTTCAGTTTCCTCGAAGGCACCACCCTGCCCGAGGAGCTGATTGCCACCTGCTCCCACCTGAACATGCCGGCCATGGCGCTGCTCGACCGCGATGGTGTCTACGGCGCGCCTCGTTTCTATATAGCGGCTAAGAAGGCAAAGATCAAAGCGCATCTGGGCGCGGAAGTGACATGCGAAATTGCCAGATTGACGGATTTTCGAATTGACGAATTCAGAACCCCGAGCCCCCGGGAGGTTTTCAATTCGAAACTTCGAAAATTCGGCAATTCGACAATCGGCTCTCCCCGCCTGCCGCTCCTTGTCTCTTCCCGCGCCGGCTACCAGAACCTCTGCCGTCTGATCACGAAGATGAAGTTGCGCTCGAAGAAAGGCGAAGGCGCCGTCTGCAAAGACGAATTGCAGGAGCACGCGGCTGGGCTCATCTGTCTCACCGGGGGCGAGGATGGTCCGCTCGCCACTGCGCTGGCGCAGGGTGGGGTGGAAGAAGCGCGGCATGCGGTCGAATCCCTGGCCGGCATTTTTGGCCGCGGCAACGTTTATGTGGAGCTGCAGCGTCATTTTCATTGCGCGCAGGAGGCTCGCAATCGCATTGCTATCGAAATCGCACGCTCGCTGCAATTACCGCTGCTGGCGACCAATGGTGTCTGCTATGCGACTCCGCCGGAGCGTGAGCTTTGCGACGTCTTCACTGCCATACGCAACCATTGCACGCTGGCCACCGCCGGGCGTCTGCTGGCGCGCAACTCCGAGCGTCATCTGAAATCACCGCGACAGATGCAGCAGCTTTTCGCCGACCTGCCTGAGGCTTTGGCCAATACCGTAGAACTTTCATCCCGGCTCGAATTCACGCTCGAAGCTCTGGGATATGAATTCCCCAAATATCCGGTGCCGGAAGGCGAGACCATGATGTCCTTCTTGCGGAAACGTACCCGGGAAGGCTTTCAGCAGCGTTATGGCCGAGCAGGCACCGACCTCAAAGGCCGCGCCCATCGTCAGATTGAGCGCGAACTGGCGCTGATCGAAAAGCTAAAGTTGGCAGGATACTTTCTGATTGTGTGGGACCTGGTCCGCTTCTGCCGCGAGCAGAACATTCTGGTGCAGGGACGAGGCTCCGCCGCCAACAGCGCCGTCTGCTATTCGCTGGGGATCACGGCGATCGATCCCATCGGCATGGAACTGCTTTTCGAGCGCTTTCTTTCCGAGGAGCGCGGCGAGTGGCCTGACATCGATCTCGACCTGCCTAGCGGTGACCAGCGCGAACGCGTCATTCAATATTTATACAAACGCTACGGCGAACGCGGCGCCGCCATGACCGCCAACGTCATTACTTACCGCAACCGCATGGCGGGACGGGAGATGGGCAAGGCCCTGGGATTCGATCCCGAGACGCTGGACAAAGTTTCGACGGCAGTCTCCACCTGGGAATATCGCGACTCGCACGATTCGCTCGCCCATCGCTTCCACGACGCCGGATTGGATTTAAGTCATCCCCGGCTACGCAAATATTTTGAGCTGTGCGAAGCGGTACAGGATTTGCCGCGCCATCTGGGGCAGCACTCCGGAGGCATGGTCATCTGCCAGGGGCAGCTTGATTCGGTGGTACCGCTCGAGCCTGCGTCCATGCCGAGCCGCGTGGTGGTGCAGTGGGACAAGGAAGACTGCGCCGATCTCGGCATCATCAAAGTGGATTTGCTCGGCCTGGGCATGATGGCCGCGCTGGAAGATTCTCTCAAACTGATCCGTGATCACTACGGCGAAGAAGTTGACCTGGCCCACCTGCCGGCTGACGATCCCACGGTTTACTCGACGTTGCAAAAAGCTGACACCATCGGCATGTTCCAGGTGGAAAGCCGTGCCCAGATGTCGTGCCTGCCGCGCCTGCAGCCCAAGCGTTTTTACGACATCGTGGTGCAGGTAGCCATCATTCGTCCCGGACCGATTGTGGGTCAAATGGTGAATCCGTTTTTGCAGCGCCGAATGGGGCGTGAGCAAATTACCTATCCGCATCCTTCTCTTGAGCCTGTGCTGGCGCGGACTCTGGGTGTTCCGCTTTTTCAGGAGCAGTTGCTGCGCATGGCCATGGTGGTCGCCGGATTCAGCGGCGGCGAGGCGGAAGATCTGCGCCGGGCCATGGGTTTCAAGCGCTCGGAAAAGCGCATGAAGGAAATCGAGGCAAAACTTCGCGCCGGCATGGAGCGCAACGGCATTTCGCGCGAAGCGCAGGAGCAAATCGTGCTCTCGATCACCTCTTTCGCTCTCTATGGATTTCCCGAGTCCCACGCCGCCAGCTTCGCGCTGATCGCCTACGCCAGCGCCTATCTGAAATGCCACTACCTGGCTGCTTTCACCGCCGCCCTGCTTAACAACCAGCCCATGGGTTTTTACCGTCCGGCCACAATTGTGAAAGATGCGCAGCGCCACGGGCTGAAGATATTTCCGGTCGATGTAATGACGTCGGAGTGGGATTGCACTATAAAATCAGTTTCCAGTTCCGGGTTTCCAGTTTCCAGTTACTCGCATGCCGTTTCTGTTTCACGAAACCAGAAACCAGAAACTGGAAACTGGAAACCCGTGGTTCGCCTTGGCCTTCGCTATGTTCGTGGATTGCATGAAGAGGCTGCCCAGGCTTTGATTCGTCAACGCGACATTGCCTCTTTCACTTCCATTCACGATCTCATTCATCGCGTTCCTGAACTGCGCAAGGATGAACTGAATACGCTGGCGGAAATTGGGGCATTGAATTCAGTTTCCAGTTTTGAGTTCCCAGTTCACAGTTCCAGATATCCAGAAACTGGAAACCAGAAACTCCATCGAAGAGATGCACTCTGGCAAGTCGAGCGCTCGGTGCGTCACTCCGGGCCGCTGCTGGACGATCTTTCCGAGCACGATTCCAGGTCTCCGCTCAGCCCTATGGACCCCGAGGAGCGGCTGGTGGCCGACTTCCGTGGGACGGGAATGACGGTTGGCCCGCATCCCATGGCCTATCATCGCGCGCGGATGGATGCGATCGGAGTCCGCAAGGCCAGCGATCTGGCTGGGATTCCCAATGGCCAGTACTTGCGCATCGGGGGATGCGTCATCGCACGCCAGCGTCCTGGGACGGCCAAGGGTTTCGTCTTTTTGAGTCTGGAGGATGAGACGGGCGTGGCCAATGCCATCATCATGCCCGACTTGTTTCAGAAGAACCGCCTGCTGGTGACATCCGAGCAATTCCTGATGGTGGAAGGAATTTTGCAGAATCAGGACAATGTTATTTCGGTGAAAGCGCGACGGGTAATGCGGTTATCGATTACTCGGGCCGAAACCAGTTCGCATGATTTTTACTAGCGCTCGCGATGTAAACGATTACCAAAGTTATTCTATCGAAACGAATATTTTTTCTTTTCCCTCTCACACATCCACAGCTATCCGGTTTATGATTGAAGTGATCATTCGCCACAATTCATACATGGGCCCATCGCGCGTGGCGCCCAAAGTGTATGTGGCTGATCCACCAAATAATTTATTTGTCGAATTTTGGCATTTAAGGAGTATTCGTTTATGGCTCGCGCAAAGACCTCTGGTAATGGCAACACTCGCCGGAAACTGGCAGCAACCACGACCGCTTTCGAACACACGAACAATCACTCCACCGCAGACCTGGAAGCGGAAATCCGCCGTCGCGCGTACGAACTGTACGAGAAGCGCGGATACACTCCGGGTCACGAGGACGAGGATTGGCTCGTAGCGGAGCGGGAAGTGCTTTCCCGTGCGGGCGACCACCAGCAGAGCGCTTAGCCTTCCCGGAATACCTCGAACACCTAGCGAATCGAGGGGATAGCCGACGCTTGCCTGCCAGATGCCAAGCAGCGGTTGTCCCCGGGGTATTTCGGAGGGTAATCTGAACCTATTGCCCTGTCCTAATAGTGTAGTGTTCTCTGCTTCTGCTGTTGCCTCGGCCTGTTCTTTCTGAAAAAATACCCTTCGGGTTCCCCCATGTCGCAAATTGGCAGCTTTGCGCTTCTGCTGGCGTTGGCGCTGAGCGTGTATTCGTTCCTCGCAGGTGTGCTGGCCCTGGCTCGTCCGGGGCCGGGTTCGGAGCGACTTGGCGAAACCGCCCGGCGCGCAGGTATTGCCACCTTTGCCGTGGTATTTCTCGCGGCCCTCATTCTGGTCATCTCCGCCTTCCAGGATGATTTCTCCATCGCCTACATTTTTCATCACAGCAATCGTGATCTCCCGGCGCCGTACAAATTCGCAACGCTGTGGTCGGGACAGGAGGGCTCGCTGCTGTTCTGGTCCCTGCTGCTGTCGGCGTACGGACTGGTTTTGCGGTTGCGTCACAAAACCGACAGCCGGCTTTTCGCGCACGCTTCCGTGATCATTGCCGCGGTGCAGATTTTCTTCCTGCTGCTGCTGAACTTCGCCGCCCATCCTTTTGCCCTGATGCAAGGCGAACTTCCTCCCGACGGCAACGGGCTGAACCCGCTGTTGCAATATCCCGAGATGGTGATCCATCCGCCGATGCTTTACCTCGGATACGTGGGCTTTACCGTGCCCTTCGCTTTTGCGCTGGGCGCACTGATCATGCGCTACCCGGGAGAAAAGTGGATCCATATCACGCGCCGCTGGACCATGGTGACTTGGGGCTTCCTGACCTGTGGCGTTTTTCTGGGTGCGCACTGGGCATATTCGGTTTTGGGCTGGGGTGGCTACTGGGGATGGGACCCGGTGGAGAACGCGTCGTTCATGCCCTGGCTCACCGGTACAGCGTTTCTGCACTCGGTGATGATGCAGGAAAAACGCGGCATGCTGAAAACCTGGAACGTATGGCTGATCTTCTCCACCTTCGGGCTTTCCATCTTCGGCACGTTCCTTACCCGCAGCGGGGTGGTCAGTTCAGTACATGCGTTCGCGCAGTCTTCGATCGGCGACTGGTTCGTGGCTTTTCTGGCCATCATTCTAGCAGTCTGCGTCTTCTTCTATGTGAAGAACCGTTCGCACCTGCGCAGCGAGCACAAGCTGGAGTCGCTGGTCTCGCGGGAATCCAGTTTCCTGTTTAACAACCTGCTGTTCGTGGTGGCGTGCTTCACTGTGCTGTGGGGAACCTTGTTCCCGGTCCTGTCGGAGTGGGTGCAGGGCCACAAGATCACCGTCGGGCCGCCCTTTTTCAACCGGGTAATGATTCCGGTGGCACTGCTGCTTTTGCTGCTGACCGCGGTTGGGCCGCTTCTGGCGTGGCGGCGCACGTCTCTGGAAAGCTTGAAGCGGAATTTCCGCTGGCCGGCGCTGGGTGCGCTCGCGATCGGAGTAGTGCTGATCGCATTCGGCATGCGGCCGTGGAACGACATGTCGTATTTCTACTCGCTCATGACCATCATGCTGTCGGTGATGGTGGCGCTCACTGTAATCTCCGAATTCGTCCGTGGCGGACGGGTGATCGCGCGACATACCGGGCAGAATTTCTTCGCCTCTATGGTGCATCTGGCGCATCGCAATACCCGCCGCTACGGCGGATATATCGTCCACTTCGGTGTGATCGTCGTCATGATTGGTTTTGCCGGTTCGGCGTTCAACAAAGACGCGGAACAGGAGATGGGCTTCGGCGACAAGATGAACATCGGTGCCTATACCCTGGTGTGCCAGTCTTACACCCAGGAAGATAAGCCGAACTACGGCAGTGAGTGGGCCATCATCGACGTTTTCAAGGGCGGCAAGCAGATCGATACGCTCTATCCTGAGCAGCGGTTCTATAAGGCCAGCCAGCAGACGTCCACCATGGTCGCCAATCGCTCGACCATGAGAGAAGATCTTTACCTGGTGTATGAAGGCCGGAACCTGGACACGGGGCGTCCCATAATCAAGGCGCACCTGAACCCCTTGGTGATGTGGATCTGGGTCGGAGTGTGGATCATGATTGCGGGCACGGTCATCGCCCTGATCCCGAATGCCGCCGCGGTGCGGGTAACAGCCCCGGCGCGGATCCCCGCTGAATCAGTAGCGACGGGAGACTGATGAAGGCCTACGACGCCAGCGTTTCGGGTACGGCGCGAGAGAGCACGGTCCGGGAGGGCACGGCTCCTAGCCGTGCCGTTGCAAGGACCTCTCTTGCCCCAATCGCGCCCGCCCTGATCGGAAAATTTGCGAGCCGTCGGAGCCGTCGCCAACGTCCAGCCCAAATCGCCCTACTGCTTTTCGCCGTGTTTGCCTGCATCGGAGCTGGCGACGAAAACGCGCGTTTCAGTGCGTTGGGCCACAAGTTAATGTGTGTGTGCAGTTGCAACCAGGTATTGCTGGAGTGCAATCACGTGGGCTGCAGTTACTCGGACCGCATGCGAGGAGAACTGGCCGCGGCCCTGGATCGTGCTGACAGTGACGACCTGGTGCTGCAGTCTTTCGTGCAGAAGTATGGACCCACCGTGTTGCTCGCGCCCACCGCTACAGGGTTCAACCGCGTCGCCTGGGTGATCCCTTATCTTGCTCTGGCTTTGGGTTTGACTACGGTGGTATTGATCGTGCGGGCGTGGCGAACGCGCCCGCTGGTGATGCCCGCAGGCGGAGTGGCTCCCGCCAGTCCGGCTGAGTTCGAACGCTTCCGCGACCAGGCGCGCAGAGAGACGGAACTATGACGATCCTGATTTGCGCCATGGTCACTCTGTGCGTACTTTTCTATGTTTTCTATTTGCCGGGAAAGTTGCAGCTTAGCCCTCCCAAGACGCGGCTCACCTACTTGCGTGAGCGCAAGGACGTAGTGTACGAGAACCTGCGCGACATCAGCTTTGAATACAAGGCGGGAAAGTTTCCCGACTCCGATTACCAGGCGATGAAGACTTCGCTGGAAGAAGAAGCTGCCGCCATTCTGGCGGAGATGGCGCGACTGGAAGAAGCGGCTGTATTCCCCAGTCTGAGAAAAGGAACCCAAGTTTGAGACTCTTCACTGATCCGATTGTCATCCTGAGTGAGGCGTTTTTTGCCTCACGAAGGATCTGGACGAGACCCCGCGCGCGATCTAGCTCCGGCGGGATCGCAATAAAGCGCGCGGCGAGCTTCGTTATCTTTGTCGTTAGCGTTTGCGCCTTGCTGGTGCCCGCCGCCGCACAGACCCTCAGTGGCACGCTTAAGAACGGAACCACCAACAAGCCTGCGGGCGGAGATGAAGTCGTACTGATCAAACTGGGCGAAGGGATGGAGGAAGCGGCTCGCACCAAGGCGGATGCGAGCGGCCACTTCAGTTTCAAACTTCCCGACCAGGGACCGCACTTGGTTCGCGCCATTCACCAGGGCGTCACCTATCACCGCATGGCGCCTCCGGGCACGGAGTCAGTAGAACTGCAAGTTTTTGATGTGGCGAAGAAAATCGAAGGCATCAGCGTGACCGCCGATGTCATGCGCTTTCAGGCGCAGGGAAAGAAGCTGCAAGGTACCCGCCTGTTCGCCGTGAACAATACTTCCACCCCGCCGCGCACCCAGATGAACGATCAGAACTTCGAGTTCTATCTGCCCGAAGGTGCCCAGATTGTGGATGCATCGGCAGAGACCGCCGGAGGACAGCCCATCAACTCTGCCCCGGTTCCGCAGAAGGAGAGGAACCGATACGCCTTCATTTTCCCCTTGCGCCCCGGTCAGACACTGTTCCAGGTGGGCTTCGAGCTGCCTTACAGTGGCGAAGCCAGCATCGATCCCAAAGCTCTCTACCCCGCCCAGCATTTCGTGGTGATGCTGCCCCGGACAATGCAGTTTTCGGCGGGCGCAGGCGGCGGCTTCGAGTCCAGACCGAATCCGCGAGAGCCGGGGGCCACGGTGCAGGTGGCATCAAACACCGAACTTGGTCAACCTCTTACCTTCAAGATTTCGGGCACGGGTACGCTAACCGAGTCGGGGGAAGACAACCAGGGGAACGCTCCTGCAGCCGATAGTGGTGCCACGGCCAGCAGTGGACGCGATTCCCGTCCGGGCGGAGGGCTGGGCCCACCGATCGATGCGCCCGATCCTTTGGAAAAATACCGCTGGTACATCCTGGGAGGATTTGGGGTCGTGCTGGCCGCCGGCGCTATCTACATTACGAGCCGTTCGCGCGTCGGGGCGCTCCCGGATTTCGGTCCCTCCGATGCGGAATTGGCTGAGCGCAATCCCGTCCGGCAGACCGCTTCAAGCCGTTCCGCCCTGCTCCTCGAGGCCCTCAGGGATGAAATGTTTCAGCTCGAAGTGGAACACAAGCAGGGAAGCATTTCGCGCCAGGAATATGAGCGGGCAAGAGCGGCCCTGGGCCAGACGCTGGAGCGAGCCCTCAAGCGCGCTGCCGTGAAACAACCTCAATCATAGCGCCGGCGTTTCGCCTGGCTGTCGGGTGGGCGTCCCACCCTCAGTTGCGGCGGGGCTGGATAGACCGGTTGTGCGGTGCGACGTTCACCTGATTTCTGACTTCAACTTGGAGCGGGCGAGACGCCGGCGCTACCGAAATCCCTCCGTGCATCCATTGGCCTGGCAGACCATCTAATAGAGGGGAAACTCTTATGGGAAACACTTTCAAGACTGCGTTTCTTCTCACCGCCTTGACGCTGTTACTGATGGCGGTCGGGCGCGCCTTTGGCGGCCCTAACGGTATGTTGCTGGCTTTGGGCATTGCCGTGGTGACCAACTTTGTTGCTTACTTCTTCTCTGACAAGATTGCGCTGCGCACCTACCGCGCCCAACCGGTCACACGTGAGCAACTGCCCCGCGTGTACAACGTGGTCGAGCGGATGACCCAGAAGATCGGCTTGCCTATGCCGAAGATCTACGTGATTCCAACCGATTCGCCGAACGCCTTCGCCACCGGACGAAACCCGAAGCACGCTTCGGTTGCAGTCACGGAGGGAATCCTGAATCTGCTGAACGACGAGGAACTGGAAGGCGTGCTGGCCCACGAACTCGGGCACGTGAATAACCGCGACATTCTGATCAGCTCGGTGGCGGCGACTATCGCCGGCGCGATTACCTGGCTCCGCTACGGCGCATACTTCGGCGGTATGGGAGACCGTGATGATCGTCGCGGCGGAGGCTTGAGCGCGGTACTGATGCTTATTCTTGCTCCGATTGCCGCAATGATGATCCAGATGGCGGTTTCACGCTCGCGCGAGTACCAGGCGGATGAAACCGGCGCCCACTTTACCGGGAATCCATATGCCCTGGCGAGCGCCCTGGCCAAGCTCGACGCTTATTCGCGACGCGTGCCCATGATGGGCACGCCTTCGACGGCCCACCTTTTCATCGTTCAGCCGCTGCTGGGTATGAACTTTGGCAACCTGTTCTCCACCCATCCGCCGATCGCGAAGCGGATTGAGCGGTTGACCGGGCGTCCGGCAGAGTTTATGCAGTAGAATCGGCGTCGGACTTCAGACGTCAGACCTTGGCCTAAGGCCCACGGCTTGGTCGCAGACCAAAAGGGATGGAGTCCGTACTCGGATGTCCGAGTCTGTCGTCCGTCGCGGCTCTGTGACGTTCGTAACCCCTTCCCCGCGGTTCAGGATCTGCACGTGCATAGTAGAATTTCACTGATGTCGCCCGAAACCGCCATTGCCGCGTCCCATCGTGCGAGTCAACTGGAAAACGTTCTCCGCAAAGTGATTCGCGGCAAAGACGATGTTGTCCGCCTGGCGCTGGTTTGCGTGCTGGCTCGCGGACATCTGCTGATCGAAGGCGTCCCTGGAGTCGGCAAAACTACTCTTGGCCAGGCATTGGCCCGGGCCATCGACTGCGGCTTTCAGCGCATACAATTCACCAGTGACATGCTGCCCTCGGACGTTCTTGGCATCTCAATTTACTCCGCCATCGAACAACAGTTTGAGTTCAAGCGCGGCCCGGTCTTTACCAACGTCCTGCTGGCCGATGAAATCAATCGCACTACTCCGAAGACACAATCGGCCTTGCTCGAAGCCATGAATGAAGGCCAGGTTACCGTGGACGCGCACTCCTACTCATTGCCCCAGCCTTTTCTGGTCATTGCCACCCAAAATCCGGTGGAGCACCACGGTACCTACCCGCTGCCCGAGTCGCAACTGGATCGCTTCCTCATGCGTGTGCGGATGGGATATCCCGATGGTGATTCGGAGCGCGAAATTTTGCGTTCGGAGGCGGGCGCAGCCCAGTTGGAACTTCTCACCCCGGTGCTGACGGGCGCCGATGTGCTGGAAATGCAGCAGGTAGTCGCGCAGGTGCGGGTGGACGACTCGCTGGTCAGCTATGTCCTCGCCATTGTGCGCGAGACGCGTGAGTCTGAGCAATTTTCGCTGGGCGTGTCCCCCCGCGGTTCGCAAATGCTCTACCGGGCCGGGCAGGCGATGGCATTTCTGGACGGCCGGACGTTCTGCGTTCCGGAAGACTTCAAACCCCTGGTGGTGGCGGTCTTTGCCCATCGCGTGGCGGTGAATGGCCGCTACTCTTCTACCCTGAAAAAATCCGAACAGGCGGAACTGCTGATTCAAGAGATTTTGGATCGGGTTCGGGTACCGCTGTAATCCAGTTCTTAATGAACCCAGTTCTTTAATAGACCCAGTTCTTAAGATAAAATCAGTTTTTTAATAAACCCAGTTCTTAATAAGCCCAGTTTTTAATAAAATCAGTTAGCAGTTTCGAGTTCTCAGTTCTCTGTTTTTGAGTCGTGCCACTGGCTTTCGGTCCTCGCGCCTTGCATAATGCTTGGTCATGTCTTTTCTGCGTTTTCTCATGCTGCTCTCATTGATCGTCTGGGTGGGCGGGCTGATATTTTTCCCTGTCGTGGCGCAAACAGCCTTCTCGGTGTTGCCCACGCCAGCGCTAGCGGGATCGGTAGTGCGACGCTCGCTCGCGATTCTGCACTGGATGGGAATCCTTTCTGGTTTTGTGTTCCTCACCAGTTCGCTCCTTTACAGCCGTATCAGCACGGGCGGAGCGCACATTGTTTCTCTCCGCAACATTCTCATCTGTCTGATGCTGGCACTGACGATCATCTCGCAATTCGGCATCATTCCGCGCATGGACACACTCAGGGCCTCGATCGGACAGATCGATTCTGTGCCCAGCGACAATCCTGCCCGGGTGCAGTTCGATGCGTTACACCACTGGTCTACACGGGTAGAAAGCGGAGTCCTGCTGCTCGGCCTCGCGGTGGCCTACCTGACCTCGCGGTCGTTCTCCTGATCCGGCTGTTATCATCATTCCTGTCCTTATGAAAACTGGCATTATTGGCCTGCCCCAGGTAGGCAAGACCTCCCTTTTCCGAATTTTGACCAAAGCGCATTTGTCCGATCACGCGCACGCCAACCCGCGCGAGGCCCACGTCGGCGTGGCCAAAGTACCGGACGAACGCCTGGACCGGCTGGCCGCTCTGTATAACCCGAAGAAACTCACCCACGCCTCCGTTGAATATGTGGACGTAGGCGCGATCGGACAGGAAGCCCTCAAAGAGAGCGCATACATCGGACACCTGCGCAACGTGGATGCGCTGGTGCACGTAGTGCGTGCGTTTGAAGATCCCTCCATTCCCCATGTGGGGCCGGTGGATCCACTTCGCGACATAAAAAATGTTGATTTCGATCTGATGGTCAGCGATCTGGGACAGATCGAAAAGCGGCTGGAGCGCCTGGAAAAAGACCTGAAGAAGATGCGCAGCCCCGAACTCGAGAAGGAATTCGAACTGATTAAACGTGCCAATGTGCAGCTGGGGACCGAGCGGCCATTGCGCGAAATGGAAATGACGCCCGAAGACAAAAAGCGTCTGCGCGGCTTTATGTTCCTGAGCGAGAAGCCGATTCTCTATGTGCTCAATGTTGGTGAAAGCACAGAGTTAGGCAATGATCTGGAAAATGCGGTCAATAGGCACAGTCTGACTGAAGTCTCCTCGCGTCCCAACGCGGGGGCCGCCGCAATCTGCGGAAAAGTGGAAGCCGAGCTTGCCGAAATGAGTGACGCGGATGCCGCCGAGTTCCTTTCCAGTTACGGCCTAAGAGAAAGCGGGCTGGTTCGCCTGATTCGCACGACCTATAATCTGCTTGGCCTGATTTCTTTTTTCACCGCTGGTGAAGACGAATGCCGTGCCTGGACCATTCCCGTCCGGACCCGTGCGGTGGAAGCTGCAGGAGCGATCCACTCCGACCTGGAGAAACACTTTATCCGCGCCGAAACCATCCGCTGGGACCAACTGCTCGAGGCCGGGTCTGAAGCCAATGCTCGCGCCAAGGGCACGCTGCGTCTGGAAGGCAAAGACTACATCGTGCAGGATGGCGATGTGATGCACATCCGGCACAGCGGTTAAATTCCTAAACTGGGAACTAAGACCTGACACACCAGTTCTCTGTTCTCAGTTTTTAGAGTTCTCAGTGTTCATCCGTCACATCTTTCCTGAATGCATTTTGTAATGATCGTTCCAGGAGGATTTTCTATGGGACAGTCTTATCGGGAACTGATTGCATGGCAAAAGGCGATGGATTTTGTCATGGATGTCTACCGGACTACAAAGACCTTTCCGCGCGATGAAACCTATGCGCTGGCCAGTCAGCTCCGAAGGGCGGCGGTTGCGGTTCCGACCAACATTGCGGAAGGACAGGCGCGTTTCTCGCCAAACGAGTTCCATTTTTTTCTGGGACGGGCCCGCGGATCGCTGGTGGAGGTCGAAACTCAGTTAATGATCGCGCAGAACCTGGCCTACTTCACTCCAGAGCACGGCAAGAATTTGCTGGATAAGGCGGCCGAATTAGGGAAGATCATGAACGGATTGATCGGGGCGATCAGGCCAGCCGCCTAAACTAAGAACTGAGAACAGAGAACTGGAGACTGGGGGCAGGACAAACAAGTCGAAACTGTTATCATCCTCCCGCGACATGCATCCCATTCTCCTCAGCATTCTGTTAGGTCTCACCGCGGCAGCGGCCAATGTTTTCGGCGGCGCCATCATCGTCCAGAAACACTGGGACCGATCGTATCTCAAGTACTTCGTAGCGTTGGGCGCGGGCTTCATGCTGGCTACGGCGATTGTCGAGATTTTCCCGGCCAGCCTGGAGCTTCGCGGCAAGAGCGCCCCGATTCTTGTTCTTGCCGGATATCTTATCGTCCATCTGTTCGAACACACGGTTACGCCCCATTTTCATTTTGGCGAGGAAACCCACAAGGATGCGTTTGTCCATGGCCACCGGGGATATTCGGTGCTGATGGGGCTCGTCATTCATACCTTTTTTGACGGCATCGCCATCGCTTCCGGCTTCATTGTTTCCAACTGGCTGGGGTGGATCATTTTTCTGGCCATTTTTCTTCACAAGATTCCCGAAGGATTCACCATCGCTTCAGTCATGCTGGCGAGCGGGCAAAGCCGGAGCATTGCCTGGGGTGCATCCATCCTTTTAGGGGTATCGACGCTGGCGGGGGTGCTCACCATGGCCATTTTCCGCCATCAGGTGAGTTTTGGTTTGCCGCTGTCGGCGGGAGTGACGATCTATGTCGCGGCCTCAGACTTGATGCCGGAGGTCAATCGGGAACCCGGCGGGAAAATGGCGCTGGTGGTGTTTCTGGGAGTGGGATTGCTGTTTCTGCTAGACAGGGTTGCCCACGTTCACTAGCAGCTATTCCACGGTATGTTTCGCCGTATAGCCTTCCCTTGCCATAACTGTGTACTTCACATCTTTGCCCTTCTGATCTTTCACCTTCAGCGGGCTTCCATCGGGGCCTACCACTTCGACCTTTAGCTTGCGGTAGGTGCCATCCAGTTTGGGGTTGGTGGGGTGGTAGGCGAGGTTGTACTGGTTTCGGATGTCGCCGACGATGTCGTGAAAAATTCCAGGCATTTCGGCTTGAAATCGCGGGAAGTAGGCGCGTCCTCCAGTCAGACGAGCGAAGGTATTCATTTCATTGTCGCCCTGCAGGTAATCCATTTCGCCAACTGGAATGCCCATACCGTGAGTGTAACCGCAGCTATGAGATTCACAATAGTTGCGTACCGCAAACCCAACGCTGATGGGGAAGATGGCGACATCATGCGTGGCCTTGATCTTCTTCGTAATCTGGTCCAGGTTGAGCTTGCTGAAGGTGTCCACGCCGGTCGTGACTAGGATGATGTACTTGCGCCCTTCGATCTGGTCCACGCGGTCGAGCGTGTCATATAGGGCGTCGAACAAGTTGGTTTCAGCAAAACCGGGCATGCGCAACTGATTCAGGGCGCCGTAAACTGCCTGCTTGTCCTGGGTGAAATCGGCCAGGATGTGCGGTTTCATGTCGTACGAAATCACCGCCACCCAGTCATTTTTCTTGAGCTGGTTGGCGAAGGCGTAGCTGGCATTCAAAGCGTCCACCATGAAGTAGTAGTTGGTGGAAGCAAATTCGACCAGCAGCACGGCCGTGATTGGAGCTTGCGAAATATCGAAGTTAGTAACCGATTGCGGGACGCCATCTTCAATCACGCGGAAGTTGTCTTTCTTCAGGCCGGGGATGAACTGGCCATCCTTCGTGGTGACCAAGACGTCCACGTTTACGATGGGCACGTCCACCTTGATGGAATAGTCCGGCATGCCCTCGACTTTCTTCGGTTTCGCGGGGGGCGGAGGAGGTGGCGGCTCTTCTCTTTTCTTGGGAATAGCGTATGGCCCCACGTCGTTCTGGGGTCCGCCAGCTTCCGGCGGCGGTTCCTGTTTTTGACCATTGGACGCAGGCTGTGACTGGTCTTGCGCGATCAGCCATGAACTGCCCATAGCGAGGGATGCCAAGAGTAATGTCATCAATGGGATAGTCAGAATTTGTCGACGCAAGGATGGCAAAATTCTAATCCGGTGCATGGAAAACATGGGACCCCTCGGGCAAACCCTTATGCTAGTATAGACGCAGGGCTTCGCGATTGGGATGTTTTGCACGGCCTTGGCATTTGCTTTTGTTCCTCTCCCACCCGGCAAACCGGACGCAAAACGCGAAGTTTGGTTCGCGGAGCTGTCGCTTCTAGGGTCAATTTCATGCGACGTGTGCTTTCCTACGGTGTCATAGCTTTCCTCGTTGTTTGTGCGGTAACCCAGTCCTCGATAATCCAGCCGTCGGTTCAAGCCCAGGTTTCCAAGCCGATTGAAACAATTCCCGTCGGCGAGATCCACGCCGGCATGCGCGGTGTCTCCTACACTGTGTTCCAGGGCACCAAGCCTGAATCCATGGGAGTTGAGGTTCTTGGAATCCTGAAAAACGCCAACGGCCCCAAGGGAGACATCATTCTGGTGCGGCTGTCAGGTGAAAAAGCGGAATATACCGGGGTGGTGGCGGGGATGAGTGGCAGCCCGGTTTATCTGGATGGAAAACTGGCAGGAGCGTTGGCCTTCCGTATTGGCGAGTTCTCCAAGGAACCGATCGCCGGGGTCACACCCATTGCGGAGATGCTTGAGATCAACGCCATGGACCGGACTCCGGGAAGCAGCACGGTGAACGCTAAAGCCGGGGTTGCCGCTTCCAGCAAGACCTCAGGACCTGGGCTGGGCGAGGCCCCGTCTGATGGCACGCCTTCCCGCGACTTCGCCAACTACCTGAAGCCGATTGAAGCACCCTTGGTGTTCAGCGGTTTCTCGCAGGAGGCCATGCAGCAATTCGCGCCGCAGTTTGCGCAGGCCGGGATTGTTCCGGTGCTCGGGGTGGGCTCGGTCAGCGACGTGAAACAGCCCGAACCTCTGGAGCCAGGATCGGCGATCAGCGCTATTCTGGTGCGCGGCGACATGGACATTGCCGCAACCTGCACAGTGACTTACATGGATGCGCAGCACCTGCTGGCTTGCGGGCATCCTCTGCTTCAGTTTGGCATGGTGGATTTGCCGATGACCAAGGCGCAGGTTCTGGCCACGCTGCCTTCGCCGCTGAATGCTTTCAAGATCGTAAACGCCACCGAGGCTGTGGGCGCGTTCGTGCAGGATCGTCACACGGGAATCCTGGGCGAGTTTGGCAAGCAGCCGGAAATGATTCCGGTTACGTTGAACATCCATAGCGGAGCGGCGAACAAGGAATTTCATTACGAAGTGCTGAACAACGCCAACCTGAGCCCGCTGGCCATGATGGCTACGGTTTTCAACGCGCTGCATGGAGTGAACGAGTACGGGGAAGACACGACCTACCGCATGAATGGCCGTATCAGCGTGGATGGATACCCGGACGTTGCAGTGCAGAATATGTTTGCCCCATCGGACGGGGGACAGCCGGCCGCGGTGATGGCGGCGCTCTCACTGGGGGAACGCTTCAGCCGCATTTACGACAATCCCTACAACGTGCCGGGCATCCGCGGGGTGAAACTGGATTTCGATCTGATCCGCGAACGCCGCTGGGCCCGACTGGAAGGCGCCCGCACCGATGTGACCGAGGCCCGTCCTGGAGATGAGATCACCATCGAGACCCTGCTGCGTCCTTACCGGGGCGAAGTGATTCTGCACCAGATTCCGATTCACATTCCCACCTCCACTTCCAAAGGGGCGCTGCGGGTCCTCGTCAGCGATGGGGATACGCTTGACCGCATTCGCCGCGCCAATCCGCTGCTGGGCCGCAAAATGGACCTGGCTTCTACCATTTCGCTGTTGAACAAACAGCACGTCAACAATCGGGTTTACGTGTCGCTGCTCGAAGCCGATCCTGAAGCCACTGTGGCCGACAAGGTCATGCCCACGCTGCCGCTCTCCATCATGAACGTGATGGACGGCATGCGTGGCACCCAGGAAATGGTGGTGCAGAACGAGTCTTCAGTGAACGAGGCCGCCACGGGACCGCTGGACTATGTGGTGGCGGGCGCGCAGGTGTTGACCATCACAATCAAGTAATTGCACGTCGTTCGCATTTTTCTCGCAGCTCAAAGTGCCGAGTTTCGCTCGCCTGGACGGGCGGGACGCCCGTCCCTACACTTTCATCGTGATAATCTGAATCTCCCGCTCAAGATCAGCTACGAGGTATGACATTGGCAATCCGTTCGCGTATGCGATTTCTCGTCTTTTCTATTTGCCTATTCTCTGTCGTTCCCTTCGGTTTCGGCGAAGGCACTCGCACGTGGGAGCAATCCAAGTTTGACGAACTGAGCAAGGGAACGGCGACCGGCGTAGCTATTCGCAGCGTAGGCGGTCTCGAACTGGCTCCCGCTTTCAAAGCAATCTCCACCACGCCGTCCACTTACATCTGGTCGATCGCGGCGGATCAGAATGGAAACCTCTACGCCGCCACGGGTGCGCCGGCGCGGGTGTATCGCATCACTCCGCAGGGCCAATCGACCACTATTTTCGAGCCTCAGGAGCTGCAGGTGCAGGCTCTAGTGGTGGACAAGAACGGCGTCCTCTACGCGGCCACCAATCCGGATGGCAAGGTGTACCGCATCGAACGTACGGCCGGCGGCGCAGTGAGTAAGGTCAAGAGTGAAACAGACAAAGCCAAGTCTGCCAGCGAGTTTTCCGCATCGGTCTTTTTCGACCCGGGGACGAAGTACATCTGGGACCTGGCGTTCGACAATTCCGGAAATCTGTTTGTGGCCACGGGTGATCATGGGGAAATCTTTCGGGTGACGCCCCGGGGAGAGCACTCCGTCTTCTTCAAGAGCGATGAAGCCCACATTCGAGTGCTCGCTGTGGACAGCAAAGGCAACCTCATCGCAGGATCAGACGGCAGTGGGCTGGTGTACCAGATCAACCCCAACGGTCAAGGGTTCGTGCTCTACAGCGCGCCCAAGAAAGAAATCACGGCGCTGGCAATTGACAAGGTGGGAAACATCTACGCTGCTGCGGGCGGAGAAAAACGGCCGGGTGGCGCGCCGTCGAACTTCCCGTTGCCGGTTCCCACCCCGACGCCCACACCCACAGCCGGTCCAGCACAACCTGGCACGCCGGTCTTGAACGTCGCTCCCGGCCTTTCTGCTTTGGCTGGCGGCATGCAGTTTCCGGGCGCCGGGGCAACCGGAGGCTCGGAAATTTATCGCATCGCGCCAGACGGCTCTCCCAGCCGCATCTGGACTTCGCGTGAAGACTTGGTATACGCCCTCGCGTTTGATCCAGCCGGGCGATTGCTGGCGGGCACGGGAAACCGCGGGCACATTTTCGCGGTCACCGGAGAAGACCAGTTTGTGGATCTGCTCAAGGCCAGCGCGACCCAGGTCACGGCCTTCGCCGAAGGGCCCGGCGGCGGCCTTTACGTTTCCACCAGCAATCTCGGCAAAGTGTTCATGCTGGGAGGATCGGCTGAGTCTGAGGGCAGTTACGAGAGCGACGTTTTTGATGCCAAAGTGTTCTCACGCTGGGGCCGTGCCGAATTCCGCGGCGCCGGCAAGGTCGACCTCTTCGCGCGCAGCGGCAATGTGGACAATCCCGACCGCAACTGGAGTCCGTGGAAACCGGTTGACCAGAAAGATGGCGCACTGAACATTCCGCCGGCTCGCTTCATTCAATGGAAGGCCGTGCTGCATGCGGGCAGCACCGCGCCCCGTGTGGACAGCGTGTTGCTGAACTATCTCCCGAAGAATGTCGCTCCGGACTTCGACGACGTGACCGTGCAGGTGGGGGTGCGCTACCAGCCGCTGCCCAAACCGACTGGCGTCCCGGATACCACTGGGACCGCCCCCGGGATCCCGCGTTTCGACGCGCCGCCTCCGACCACCCGCGACCGCGACTCCATTGGCGTGAAGTGGACGGTGCGCGACGACAATGACGACCAGATGGTCTACTCGGTCTACTATCGCGGCGACGGCGATACGCGCTGGCTCCTGCTCAAGGACCAGGTGACTGACAAGTTTTATTCCTTCGACGCATCGCTGCTGCCCGACGGCGGCTACACCATCGAAGTCGTGGCGTCAGATGCTCCCTCACACTCTCCCGGGCAGGCGCTGACGTCGTGGAGGGACAGCGCAAGATTCGAGGTGGACACTACGCCACCCCGAATCGACGAGCTGAAGGCGTCCCTGGAAGGGACTCAGATTCATGTGACCTTTCGTGCCACAGACGGATTTTCCAACATCAAGCGCGCCGAATATTCCGTGGACGCCGGTGATTGGCAGTACGTGGAGCCGGTCGGTCAACTCGCGGATTCAAAGACCGCGAGTTACGACTTCCAGGTTGCGGTGCCTGCGGGATCGGACCGGTCTGGAGCAGGAAATCCTGCGCGCCAGCCGCACGACACAGTGACAAAAACCGGGTCCGCGGAGCACGTGGTAGTGGTGCGAATCTACGACCGGTTTGACAACATGAGTTCGGCGAAGACAGTGATCCGCAGGTAAGGTTCAACGTAGGGACAGATGTGCTCATCTGTCTAGTCGAGCGAAGCTCGACAGGGTCTTGCTTGAAGACAAAAAGCAACTGCGGAGCTTTGCTCCGCCGGACAGATGAGGACATCTGTCCCTACGTGGTTTGTGGTGCTTCAGCCTGTCAACTGGTCGGCTTGGCGCAGCTCCGGGAATATCCAGGCCCATAGTCCGATCACCAATAATGTTCCGACTCCTCCCAGCACGACGGCCGGGACCGTCCCAAACCAGTGCGCAGTCAAGCCGGACTCGAACTGTCCCAGTTCATTCGAAACTCCGATGAAAATCATGTCGACCGCATTTACGCGGCCGCGCATTTCGTCCGGCGTCGCCAGTTGAACCAGGATGGCGCGGACGATCACGCTGACCATGTCAGTGGCGCCGAGAAACAACAGTGACACCAGCGACAGCACCAGACTGCGTGAGAGTCCGAAAATAATCGTGCATATGCCAAACCCGGCCACGCACCACAGCATGGTCAGGCCGGCGCGGCGCCGCAGAGGACGATGAGCCACCAGAATCGCCATGGCCGCGGCTCCGACGCCCGGAGCACTGCGCAGCAGCCCCAATCCCCACGGCCCAGTCTTGAGAATTTCGCTGGCATACACCGGGAGCAGGGCGACGGCGCCTCCCAGCAAGACGGCAAACATGTCGAGCGAGATCGAACCCAGGACCAGCTTGTGGCTCCAGATATAGCGGAAGCCGGCTAGAACTGTGTTCCAGTTGATGGGCTCGCGCGCCCGCGCCTGGGTCTCCAGTGTGATTCGAAGTGTGGAGAACACGGCGGCGATAGCGGTGAGCGTGGCGGTCGCGTACACCACTGACGGACCGCGTGAGAATGCGTAGAGAAAACCGCCGACAGACGGACCCAGGATGGTTGCGGCCTGAAAGATGCTGGCGTTCCACGCCACCGCGTTGGGAAAATGCTCTCCTGGAACCAGCTGGGGCAGAAGCGCGCGGCTCACCGGCGCGTTGAAGGCGCGCACCACGCCGATGAGAACAACGACGGCGTAAATCAAGTGAACGGAACGACCTGCCCGCCACGCAATGATCCAAAGCAGGGCTGAACTCAGGGCCAGCCCGCAATAACACAGCGTGACAAGTTTGCGCCGGTCGAAGCGGTCGGCGACGTGCCCTGAAACCAGAAATAAAAGGACCCCGGGCAAAAACTGGGCAAGCCCGATCAGACCCAGATCAAGAGGGCGTCTGGTGATCTCGTACACCTGCCATCCCACGGCGACCGACTGCATCTCGAGCGCGGCCACGATAAAAAATCGCGCTGCCTGGTAGAGCGTGAAGCCGGGATAGGTGAAAGCGATGTGGCCGGGGAGTCTGGGTTCGGCGGATTCTGCCATCTTGATCTAATGTGCCATAAATGGGGGCGGACGTCAGACGCCAGACTTCAGACCTCAGACCTCAGACTCAGAACGCGGCCCGCCAGGAGTGGGCCCGCTCTTGTGAGAGCAACCCATTTAATTGTCGTCTCGAGCGCTGTCCCGAGCCGCGCTTGCGCGGGGAGGGCAAGAGAGGGATCTGGGTTTGTGCGGCCACCCGGAAGCAACGTTGCGCCGGCAAGAACCCAGGTCCCTCGGCAATCTTTGCTACGCGCTTCGCGCGAGCCAAGATTGCTCGGGATGACAGTGCTGTGACGCGACGATTTCCGGGTGTCAGACTCAGAACACGGCCCGTCAGGAGTGTGCCCGCTCCTGTTCAGGGCACCGAGTGCAGCCTGCTCTTATTGAGCTGTCACATCGCTATAATCGAATCCATTGAAAGCTGAAAGCTGATATCTGCCCATGCGTTTTGAACTTTTCGTCGCCACTCGCTACCTCCGCGCTAAACGGCGGCAGGCCGTGATTGGCGTGATTACCGGGATTTCGATTGCAGGAGTGGCCGCGGGAGTGGCTTCGCTCATCGTTGCACTCGCTATCAATAACGGATTTCGCCAGGACCTGCAGAACCGGCTGCTGGGCTCGACTTCCCACATCAATATTTTGCGGATCGAAAGCGATGGGATCAAAGACTGGCGCCCGCTGATGGACCGGCTGGCAAAACAGCCGCATGTGGTTGCCGCCGCGCCTGCGATTTATGAGCAGGTATTGATTTCACGGGGACCGAGAGCACGCGGGGCGGTGGTGAAAGGCATCATTCCCAAGTATGAGCGGAGGGTCAGCGACCTGCTGGGCACGGTGAAGATTGGGTCGATGGATGCTTTGGAGGAGGAGGCTGGGGGAACACGTAGTGAACTGCCGGGTCTTCGACCCGGCGCGGGCGGGGCTGTGACCCGCCCTCACACGGCCACAGAATCGCCTGACGATCTGACCTCGGTGGGGGATCGCGTCGCGTCGATGCCGCCGATTGTGCTGGGGAAAGATATTGCCGAGGAATTGGGAGCGACCATCAACTCCGTAGTGCTGGTCACCAGTCCGCAGGGGGAACTGACGCCGTTTGGGTTGGTTCCAAAATACATTCGCTTCCGGGTGGTGGGGATTTTCAATTCTGGATTCTTTGACTACGACAGCTCCTGGGCGTTTACCCGCCTGGCCGACACCCAGCAACTGGAATCACTGGGCGATCAGATTACGGTGCTGGAGTTCAAGATAGATGACATTTACCAAGCCGGGGAAATCTCGAAGGAACTGGAGCAAGCGGCGGGCAAGGGTTTCATGGCCACCAACTGGATGGAGCAGAACAAGGCCCTGTTTCGCGCCCTGCGCCTCGAAAGGCTGGTCACGTTCATTACCATCGGCCTGATCGTCTTCGTGGCTGCATTGAATATTCTGATCTCGCTCACCATGATGGTGATGGAGAAGACGCGGGACATCGCGGTGCTCATGTCCATGGGAACGCGCAAATCCCAGGTAAGACGCGTATTTATCGCGCAAGGGTTGCTGATCGGCGTACTCGGCACCGCTCTTGGGCTGGCACTGGGCTATGCCTTGTCCTGGGCCGGTGGGCACTATCATCTGCTGTCGCTGGCTCCCGAGGTTTACTCGATCGACTACGTGCCATTCGCGCCGCGCGCGATCGATGGTGGACTGGTTGCGCTGGTCGCCATCGGGATCTCGCTGGTCGCGACCTTGTATCCTTCATGGTCTGCTTCCCGCATTCTTCCCGCCGAAGCGCTGCGGTACGAATGACCCCGGGGCAACTTGGGAATCCCTTTGTGACCATGGTCATATCGTATTTGCCTTTAATTGGGCATAGAGTTTCTTCATAGATGCTGCCGAAAGGGCAGAAGGTTTCTCGCGCGGACTTCATGTTTTAATGAGGGTGAAGCTGAAGGCTTATAGCTGAAAGCTGTAAGCCTGAAGCTGGTAGCTGGCGCACCTGAGCCGAGGAGCCGGATTTTGCATCTAATAGAGCGGGAAATGATCCTGCGCGTGGAAGGCCTCAAGAAGGTTTTCCGTTCAGGCGAGTCAAACCTGGTGCTCTTTGAAAATTTGTCATTCGAGGTGGCCAAGGGCGAGCTGCTGGCCATCGTGGGCGAGTCGGGATCGGGCAAGAGTACCTTGTTGCACATCCTGGGCGCTCTTGATCGGCCTTCCGCAGGTGACGTATACTGCGCCCACTTGCGATTAAGTTCGCTTTCAGAAGATGACGCGGCCGGGTTCCGAAACCATGAACTCGGTTTCGTCTGGCAGTTCCACTACCTGCTGCCGGAATTTACGGCGCTGGAAAACGTGGCCATGCCGCTTCTGCTGCGGGAAGTTTCGCGGCAGACAGCGGAGGGAGAGGCTTCGCGGTGGCTCCACGAGGTCGGTCTGGAGCAGCGCTCGCATCATCGAGCCGGCGAGCTTTCCGGCGGTGAGCAACAGCGTGTGGCTCTGGCCCGGGCGCTCATCACCCAGCCCAAGGTTCTGCTGGCGGACGAGCCTACCGGAGACCTTGACAGCCGAACGGCGGACTCGGTTTTTGAATTGATCGCCAGGCTCCATCGCGACTACCAGCTCACCTCCCTGATTGCCACCCATAACTTCGCCTTCGCGCGCCGCTGTCACCGGGTGTTGCGCTTGCAACGCGGGCGAATGGAGGAGGTTGCGCCGCAGTCGCTTTTGGGATAGTCACGATGACGGGATTTGGCAACCTTCCGCGAGAAGTACAGAAAATGGAAGCGTTGGCACAGAATTTGTAACCTGTTGCAAAGTTTCAGAGAGGTTGAACTCAGGGGTGGCGTTGGTAATAGGTTCTGGTAACGCAACCGGGGTGCATGACCAGCGCTTATGGGCCATAGACGCAGTGGCAGGTTGGTTGCAATAATGAGTTAGGGGCGAATGGTTTCCCAGGGGTTGGAAGACACGCAGAGAACTTGAGTCCCCGGGAGAGCCAAGGGGGTAGGGCTTTATGTTTGAACGTTATACCGAAAAAGCACGGCGCGTCATCTTTTTCGCGCGCTATGAAGCCAGCCAGTTCGGGTCTCCTTATATCGAGACGGAACATCTGCTGCTCGGACTTCTGCGCGAAGACAAAGCCCTAACTAACCGGTTTCTGCGCTCGCATGCTTCGGTGGAATCCATCCGCAAGCAGATCGAGGGACACACCACCATCCGGGAGAAGGTCTCGACTTCGGTCGATCTTCCGTTGAGCAATGAGTGCAAGCGGGTCCTGGCCTATGCCGCGGAAGAAGCGGAACGGCTTTCACACAAGCACATCGGCACCGAGCATTTGCTGTTGGGTTTACTGAGAGAAGAGAAGTGCTTCGCCGCCGAGATTCTGCATGAGCGCGGCCTGCGGCTTTCTACGATCCGGGAGGAGCTGGCGCGCAGCAGCCAGGAGAAATCGCAGCCTCAGCGACAGCGTGAGTCTTCTTTACTGAGCGAATTTTCCCGCGACCTGACCCAGGCTGCGATGGACAACCAGCTCGATCCGCTGGTCGGACGTGAGGGCGAACTGGAACGCGTGGTTCAGATTCTCTGCCGGCGCACCAAGAACAATCCCGTACTCATCGGCGAACCGGGCGTAGGCAAGACCGCTATTGTTGAAGGCTTGGCCCAACGCATCGCGGACGGTGAAGTTCCGTCGTTCCTGGCTGACAAGCGTATTCTCGCGCTTGATCTTTCCTTGATCGTGGCCGGAACCAAATATCGAGGCCAGTTCGAAGAGCGCCTGAAGACCATCATGAAGGAGTTGATGGAATCGCAGAATTCCATCATCTTTATCGACGAGCTGCATACCCTGGTGGGCGCAGGCTCGGCGGAAGGCTCGCTCGATGCCGCCAACATTCTTAAGCCGGCGTTGTCTCGCGGAGAGATTCAGTGCATCGGCGCCACCACTCCGGGTGAGTATCGCAAGTCGATCGAAAAAGATCGTTCGCTGGAACGGCGATTCCAGGCGGTGAAAGTTCCGCCGCCGGATGAAGTCAACGCCACCAAGATTTTGTTCGGGATCAAAGACCGGTACGAGAAGTTCCATGCCGTCACCTACACCGACGACTCCATCAATTTCGCGGTATCGCACTCGAACCGTTATATTCCGGACCGCTTCCTGCCGGACAAGGCGAT
>CAZGSU010000103.1:0-13589 GCA_964528615.1 uncultured Acidobacteriaceae bacterium
CGGTCGCGGTCCCGCTGGGTCATGGTCAGAACTCCCGGTTCTTTCACCTCCCCAGCCTGACCCTGTCAAGAGGACATTTCTATTTGGCACAAATAGGACATTCTCACGTGGCGCCGACACGGAGCACGCTCGCGCTTGACAAGCCATCCGAGTTCCCGGTATGCTCCCGCAAAGTGTCCCAAAAATGAGCGCCCCGCAGAGCAGCCGGTCGAGAGCCGTGGCGCAGGCCAAGGCGCGGGTGACCAGAAACGACGTCGCCAGGCTGGCGCGAGTTGTGCCGTCGACGGTTTCGTATGTTATCAACAACGGCCCGCGCTCGGTTTCCGTGGAGGCTCGAGAGCGAGTCCTCAAAGCCATCGCCAAGCTGGGCTATCACCCGAGCGACGTTGCCCGAAGCCTGCGCACGCGGCGAACGCAGACAATCGGCTTGGTGATTCCTGACATCACGAATCCGTACTACGGGGAGATGACGCAGGCGATTGAAGAAGTCAGTTTCCAGCACGGCTATACGGTAATCCTGGCGCACTCCAGCCACCTTCCTGAACGAGAACTGCGCTATTCTCACGTTCTGCGCTCCAAACAAGTTGACGGCGTGATCTTTCTTCCCGTGACATCGGATTTAGAGCCGATCTATTTTCTCGATCGGGCGGGGATTCAGTTGGTGATCCTGGAGCGTGTCGTGCCAGGTTACGCTTGCATCGTTTCGGACGAGCACTCTGGGGGTTACCTGGCGACCCGGCATTTGCTTGGAATGGGTCATCGCAGAATCGGTTGCATCGTGCTGGCCGGCGACTCGACCAGCAGCGCGTCCCGTGTGGAGGGTTATGGCGCGGCGCTGGCCGAAGCCGGAATTCCCCTGGATAGGAACTGCGTGGTCGAGAGCGACTATGGCTACGCGGCCGGAGAGCTGGCGGCGCGCCACTTCCTGGAACTGCCGGAGCGGCCCACTGCCGTGGTTGCGCATAACGATCTGATCGCCATCGGGGCAATGAAAGCTTTCATGAAGGCAGGGCTCGAAGTTCCGGGCAATGTTTCTGTGATAGGATTTGACGACATTGCCGCGGCTTCCTATGTGCAGCCGCCGCTAACGACGATCGCTTGCCGAAAGCGCGAGATGGGACGAGCGGCCATTGAGATGTTACTGAATTTGCTGAAATCGGGCGAGACGGTGTTTCCCGGAACCATGAAACTACCGGTGGATCTGATCGTAAGGGACTCGACGGGTCCGCCGGCTTAATTTTTTTTGAAGGTGATTCGACACGTGTCGCGATAAGGTTTCTCTGGAGGTCTATTGAGCCATTTGAAAAACAACGCAAGGATTCACGTTGCATCCGCCCCGGTGAGTTGGGGCGTGATGGAGGAAACCGATACCAGCGTCTGGCCACCAGCCGGCCGTGTTCTAGAGGAAATCGTGGCGGCTGGCTATGACGGCACGGAGCTCGGTCCGGGCGGCTACTTCCCTACCGACCCTGAGCAACTGCGCAGCACGCTCGACGTTCATCGATTGACGCTAACCTCGGCATTCGTCCCGTTGCGCTGGTTCCAGCCAGACCGGCTACCGGCCGACATTGAAAGTCTGATGAACGTGGCCCGCCTGCTGGCGGCGCTGGATTGCCCGTTCGTCGTGGTGGCGGACGGCATGGCAGTGCCAGGTGAAGTTTCGCCCGATGACGCTGCCTGGAAGAAGACCGCCCGCGCCATGGAAGACGTGGCCCGGCAACTTCAACAGTTGGGACTGCAACTGGTCTTTCATCTCGAGGCTGGCAGTCGACTGGCGACCCCGGACGATCAGGCGCGCCTTTGCGCTCTGACGGATCCCGAACTGGTCGGCATCTGCCTCGACACGGGTCACTATGCGTATAGCTTTGGCGATCCTCGCGATGCGGTCCGGCAATACGGGAATCGCATCCGGTATGTCCATTTGAAGGACGTGGATCCGGTTGTCCGGCAGCGGCTGGCGCGAGACGCTTTGGATTTTTATGCGGCTGTAAGATCCGGGGTCTTCACCCCTTTGGGTCGCGGTTGCGCAGAAATTGAGGCCGTCGTTTCCGATCTGTTGTCGATTGGATACGGGGGCTGGCTGGTTGCAGAGCAGGATGTGTTGATGCCTCTAGGGAACGGGCGGACGCCGCTGGAAAATGCGAGGCAAAGCCGGGAATTTCTGCGCCAGCTGGGACTCTGAGCAGGAGACAGGATCAGCAGGCCGGTTCGCGAGAGAATTTTTTGGTCAAGCTAAGGAGCGGTCAGGAATGGCACGTTTACGCGTTGGCGTAATTGGATGTGGAACCGTCGCACAGATCATGTGGCTGCCGAATCTCAGACAGTTGGATGAACATTTCGAGCTAAAGGCCATCTGCGATTTATCACCCGGCTTGACCGAATCGCTAGGCCGCTACTATAACGTGACGCGCTGTTTTCAGGACTACCGTCAACTGGTTGCGGAAGATCTCGACGCCGTGATCGTGCTGACGCCCGGTTCGCACGCCGCCCCAGCCATTGCTGCTATGGAGGCCGGTAAACACGTCATCGTAGAGAAGCCCATGTGCTTCACGCGGCGGGAAGCCGGCGCAATGATCGCTGCATCCAAGCGGTGCGGCCGTCATCTCATGGTGGCCTACATGAAGCGCTTCGATCCGGGATATCTTTACGGCCGTGAGTTAGTGGGATCCATGCGAGCCCTCCGGTATGTGCAGATCAACGTGCTGCATCCGTCGGAGCCGATGTATTTCTCCCACCACCGCATCAAGCGGTTCAATGATGTTCCGCAGTCCACTCTGGAATTTCTTCAATGCGAGGCCGACCAACTGGCGGTTGAAGCCATCGGGCCTGTCTCGAAGCGGCTGCGATTCCTGTATCTCGACGTCTTCCTCGGCAGCATGATTCACGATGTCAACGCTCTGCGCGGCATCCTCGGCTGCCCGGATGAATCCGTATTCACCACTATCTGGCCAGACGATGTGACGTATCCGACCATCACAACGGTGCTCGCGTATAACGACGGCCCGCGAGCCGTTTTCACCTGGTCGTATCTCACGGATTTGCGCGACTATTTTGAGGAGCTGGCTTTCCTGGGAGAAGAATCGAGAGTGCGCATCCAGTTCCCGTCTCCGTTTTTGCGGCATTTCCCCACGCCAGTTGAAGTCCAGGGAATGGAAAACGGAACCGATTACCGAAAGCGTGTCCGAGTGTCCTACGCCGAAGCCTTCAAGGAGGAACTGTTGCATTTCCACGAGTGCATCCACGCCGATCGAGAACCGCTCACCCACGCCCGTGAAGGAAGAGACGACATCGCGTTTCTACAAAAGATCGTGGCGGCGGCGAGTCCGGAAGGTTTGGGAGGTGAGGCGGCGCGATGACGATCGGACTTTTTACCGACGGCCTGATGCATCTGCCGTTTTGCGAGGCCTTGGCCAAGGCCGCAAGCCTGGGCGTTCAGGCGGTCGAGATAGGAACGGGTAATTTCTCGCCTGCCCCGCATTGCGATCTGAATCGATTGCTCAGCAGCTCGGAAGCTCGCCAGGAATTTCTCCACGCCATCGATTCCCACCATCTCCAGCTTGCCGCGCTCAATTGTAGCGGCAATCCAATTCACCCGAACAACGACGTGGCGCAGCAGGCTGCCGGAATAACTCGCAAGACGCTGCAACTGGCCGGGCTGCTCGGTGTGGAGCGCGTGGTCTGCATGAGCGGCTGCCCGGGAACCCCCGAAGGCGGCCGGTATCCCAACTGGGTGGTGGCCTCCTGGCCGGAAGATTTCCTGGAGCTGCTGGACTGGCAGTGGCGCGAACGCGTCATCCCTTATTGGAGCCAGATGGCCGAGGTGGCCAAGACTGAAGGCGTCCGCCAGTTGTGTTTCGAGTTGCACCCGGGCATGTGTGTGTACAATGTTTCCTCGTTCCAGCGGTTACGGGGCGCTATCGGACCGACGATAGCCGCCAACCTCGACCCGAGCCATTTCTTTTTCCAGGGCATGGATCCGCTGGCGGTGATCCGGGCTCTTGGCGATGCCATCGGCTACGTGCATGCCAAGGATGCGCGCGTTGAGCCTTACAATCTGGCGGTGCAAGGCGCGCTCGATTTACAGCCCGGGAAACCCGTGCGCGATCTCGTGTGGGCTTACCGCACCCTGGGCTATGGTCACGGAGTGCAGTTCTGGGGCGAATTCGTTTTCGCGCTGCGCTCAGTTGGCTATGACGGAGTTCTGTCGATCGAGCACGAAGATCCGCTGATGGATGCCGAAGAAGCCGTTGGCCGGGCCGTCGGGCTGCTCAAGAACACGGCTCTGTTCGGGCCACCCTCGATCGTCCCCGGCGCTCCGCCGCCATACTAACGTATGCCGGGACCCGAGATGATTCGCAGAAAGTTTCTGCAGCAGTCGCTGTCTGCGGCCACGGCACTGTCTATATCCGGATGCGGTGGGAAGAAAAACGCCGGCCGCGGCCAGATCACCTTCGGCAGTTATGCGGATCCAGCCCTGGATCTCTTGAAGGACACTTTTCTGCCTGAATTCGAGCGGGCCACCGGAATTCACACAGAATGGGTGGAGGCTGACTTTTCAGGCTGGTTCCAAAAAGCATTGAACGACGGCCAGACAAAAACCGGAGCTTTCGACATTTATGTGATGGATGATTTGTGGGTCCCTCGCTTTGCGGGCGCCGGCTACCTTGCAAATCTGGATGAGCTCGGATTTCAACCCGACACCGATTTTGTGCCCTCGGCATTGGATTTGGGTTATTGGCCGCCGAAGACGGGCCTGCGCCAGCCCGGTATCGACGCCAAAGCCAAACCCACGCTGTACTCGCTGCCGCTCATCAGTGATTGCCAGCTCTTTTTTTATCGTAACGATATTTTCAGCAACGGTTCTCCGGCCACGTGGGACGACGTATTGAAGATGGCGCGCCAGAAATCCGATCCCGCCCGCCGTCAGTATGGATGGGTCACGCGCGGCGTCAAGGGGAACCCGATCATGAATTCGTTTTTCGTTCTCCTGCACGACTTCGGCGGTGATATTTTCGGCGAAAATTGGAAGGTCGTGATCAACAGTCCTCAGGCCGTGGAGGCTCTGGAGTTTTACTTGAACCTGCTGCACTACGCGCCCTCTGGCGTAGCCGAGTTCGATTCGGACCAGGAGGGCGCCACGCTACTGCAGGGGAATGCCTTCGCCGCCACCATGTGGACGGGTTGGTGCCCGCAGACCGATGATCCGGCAAAGTCACGGGTCGTGAATAAGATCAGCTTTGATGTCCCTCCCAAAAAAGTGAACCGCGTGGCGAAACTCGGTTTATTCATGGCAGGAATCGCCGCGTCAGCCCCCAACAAGGCCGGAGCCCTGGAATTTTTCAAGTGGTTCAGCAGCCCTGCGGTGCAACTCCGGTTTGCGCGGGCTGGAGGAGCCGCCTTCCGGACCAGCGCGCTCAAAGACGAAGAAGCCCAGAAGAAAGGCAGGTGGTTAGGCGCCACACTAAGAGCGCTGACTTGTGGAATTCCCTCGCCGCGGACCTCCGACTGGTCCAAAGTCGAGGACATTCTGGGAACGCAACTCAACAAAGCGCTGCTGGAAAAGGGCAATGCCAAGGAGCACCTGGACGCTGCCGCGGCCGAAGCCACCGCTTTCCTCAAGAGCGCGGGCTATCCCGTCCGTTAGGGCCATGGCACAGACAGGCGGAACAAGCAGATGGGCGCCCCGGCTGCTCATCGCCCCCACCGTCATCTGCGCGCTCGCGTTAACGGTGTTGCCGCTCGGCTATTCTCTGCTGACCAGCCTCCGGGAATTTCCTCTGGGGCAATCACCGGTCTTCGTTGGATTACAGAACTACAGAAATCTCCTGCACGACGCAAATTTCCACGGTTCGCTGGGAACCACGCTGATCTTTACCGTTGCAGCCACGGCGATCGAATTCGTGCTCGGGCTGGGGCTGGCGATGCTGCTTAAGGAGGAATTCCCCTTTCAGGGCGTTATCCGATCGAGCCTGATCATCCCCATGGCCATTGCGCCCGTCGTGGTGGGGATCATCTGGCGATTGCTTTACGGCGCCGATGTAGGGCTCTTCAGCTTTGCCGTGCAATTGCTAACCGGGAAGAGCATCAGCGTGTTGTCCAGCACCACGCTGGCGCTGCCTGCGTTGATTCTGGTCGACGTCTGGGAATGGACGCCGTTCATGTTTCTCATCCAGCTGGCGGGAATCCAGTCGCTGCCGCAGGAGCCCTTTGAAGCAGCTCGCGTGGATGGCGCCAGTTCATGGACCATCTTTTTGCACCTGACGGTCCCGATGCTGAAGCCGGTCATCGTTGTGTCTTTGCTGATCCGCGCTCTCGATGCGTTCACGGTTTTCGACCAGGTTTTCGTGCTGACGCAGGGCGGGCCGGGTACCGCGACCGAGGTGGCCACGCTGATGATCTATAAGACAGCCTTCCGCTTCTCGCAATTCGGATATGGCGCGGCGATGGCGATCGGCCTGCTGGTGCTGGTGATGTTTTTCTCGGCCGCGTTGACGCGCGCTTTCAGGAGCAGCTTCTGATGCCGCGATTCACTGTTACACAGCGTCGGCGGTTGTGGTTCTTCACACGCCTGGCGTTGATTGTTCTGGCGCTGATCATCACCTTGCTGCCCGTCTACTGGATGGTGAACACGTCGCTGAAAAATCAGGTTGAGGTTTTTGCCTCCCCTCCGACATTGTGGCCGCAGAACCTCACGCTCGCCAACTATGTCAGCCTCTTCACCCGCCGCCATCTGGGGACGTACCTGTTCAACAGCCTCGTGATTGTGGGGATCGCCGTGCTGTTGTCGCTGCTGATGGGCTCGCTTGCCGGTTACTCGCTGGCGCGCTTCAGCCGTGTGCAACAGAGGCTCAACTTCTGGGTTTTAGCGCCGCGCATGATTCCCCCGGTTGCGCTGGTCGTGCCGCTATTCCTGATGCTCGAGGAAGTCGGCTTAATTAACAAGAAACTCGGATTGATTCTTGTCTATACTGCATTTAATTTGCCGTTTGTCGCCTGGATGATGCGCTCCTTTTTTCAGGAAATTCCCGTGGATCTGGAGGAAGCGGCTATGGTGGACGGAGCCAGCCGGCTTCGCTCCTTTCGCGATATTGTGCTCCCGCTGGCCGCGCCAGGCCTTGCCGCCACGGCGATTTTTTCGCTGATCATCACGTACAACGAATTTTTCTTCGCCCTCATCCTGACCTCAACCCCGGCGGCGGCGACCCTACCCGTCGGGACAGCCGCTCTGATCGGAAAGACGCAGACGCTATACGGTGAAATGGCCGCGGCTGGAGTGGTTGCAGCAGTTCCGCTGGTGATCTTTGCGCTGCTGGTCCAGAGGCATCTGGTACGGGGGTTGACGATGGGGGCCGTGAAATGAACCGGCGCAATTCCTGAGAGCCGGTGCGCATCGCCGATCTATCTCGTGATGTCCTGAAAGAGCCGCTGCTCGTCGCTTTTCTTTTCGGCGCGCAGCGAGCGCGTAATCTCGAATTGGCGATTCGCTTCCTCGGTGCGGCCCATTTGCTGGTAGGCGCGGGCCAGCGAATAGTGAGCGTAGTCGTTTTGAGGATCCAGTTTCAATGCGCGTTCCAGAAATCCCGCGCCCAGCTCCAGGTTGCCTTTCTTCAACTCAACCTCGCCCAGCAACAGATACGACCCCGTAAAGCTTTCATTGAGCCAGACGGCTTTCTTGAGAACCTTCTCGGCTTCGTCGTATTTCTCGAGTCTTGTGTACGCATCGCCCAGACGCCAGTAGACCAGCCACACGGATGGATTGATTTCCAGCTCCTTCTTGAACTCCTCGAGCGCGCGCTGCGGATTTGTCTGGTAAAGGTAGATCTCGCCCAAAAGAAAATGCGCCATGGGAAGCCGTGGGTCGAGCTCCAGCGCCTTCTGGATTTCCGGCACGGACCGCTCCTCCATGCGCTGGCGGACCATCATCTTGGCGAGCATGAGGTGGGCCATGGCGCTGCCTGGAGGAGCGCCGAACATTTCACCAAAGGCCGCGCGGGCCTCGTCCCATTGCTGCATCTTCAAGTAACAGACGCCGGTAAGATACGGGCCATCAACCTCGCCGTTGATTAAGCGTGCGCGCAGCTTGAGAAGCAGAGGCAAGGCCTGCGGGCAGTTGCCAAGAGAATAATACGTCAGGGCGAGCACCTGCGTAGACTCCCAATCATCGGGAGCCTGTTGCGACGCGAGCTGGAGATGTGCAACTGCCTGGTGAAATTTTCGGCTTTGAAAATATGCCTTTCCGAGCTTCGCTTCGAGCCCAGGCAGCTTCGGCTCTCTGTCAGCCAGCTGGTTCAGCAAAGTGACGGCGTCGTCGGGCTTGCCCTGGCTCAAAAGCGCCTCGGCCCGCTTTAGGTCCGCGAGAGCCGGTTCGCTAGCCTGCTGCGCCGCGACCGGTAGCGTCAATCCCAGCAGAACGGCCAGAATGCGTGCGCGCAGAAAGGCACGACAAAGCCGATATTTAGGAACACCCGTCGCCAACCCCTATATTAGATACTTACGGCCTAGCTGTCGAACAAAACCACTCCAACGATTTCTGCACGTGCCTGTGCTTTTCGCCGTGTCCCCGCGTCGCCGTGTCTCCCCGTCACAATCCCCACACCGGGGGATTTCAAGGGCGAAGCCCTTGACTAGAACTCCACGCGGACCGCGAACTGCAGCCGCCGCATAATTGCATTGTTCGCCAAGCTGAAGATTTGGCCCGCTGTCGAACAATCCACGCAGCCGTTCGGATTGCCCAGGTTCACATGATTGAAGAGGTTGAAGAATTCAGCCCGGAATTGTGCCCTCACCTGTTCTCGAATCTGGAAGTTCTTGATCAGACTCGCGTCGGTTTGGAACCACTTGGGACCAATCAGCGAATTGCGCACATCATTTCCAAGTACTCCGACCTGCGGACGCCTCCACGGTCCGCTGGTGTCACCGTTGTTGGTCAGCGGAGTCGGGGCGATGGCGTACCAATGACTCGCGTTTTGATTGCTGACCGAGGTGCTTCCGATCCGATCCGGATGACAATTGCCGATGTCATTGTCTGACCCGCATTCAGCATAACCGGTATTAAACCCACCGCCACTCATCCAGGTTGTGTTGTCCGTAATTTCCCAACCTCCGACGACCATGTCAGCGGCTTTCGAAACGCTCCCTAAGAAGCGCTTCCCTTTCCCAAACGGCAGTTCCCAGATGTTGGTGCCGACCACCACGTGGTCCCTCAGGTAGTCGGGCCGCCCATACCAAATCGCGGTTGCCTGCGGGCTCTCGTGGTACAGGTTCGTAGTGGAACTCTTGGCGTGCGCGTAGGTGTAGTGTGCCAGGAACGAATAACCGCGCCCGAACCGCTTCTCTACTTTGGTCTGCAGTGAATTGTAGTGGTTACTCGCATCGTTTCCGAAGTACTGGAGCGGGATGTTCCACCCGAACTTACTAAAGAAGGGCCGGCGCTGGTCGGTAGAGAGCCCCTGTGCGAAACCGGCGAGCGCGGGCGCGTTCAGGTCGTAGTACGGACCGTCGTCCCATATAACATGTGTCCCCTTGTTCCCGACATAGCCGGCTTCGATCGAAATCGTCGGGGTTAGCTGACGTTGCACCGTGGCATTCCAAGCGTCGACCGTCGGCAGGCGCATCTTATTCGGGTAGACCCACGCGCGAAGGCCGTTGGGGTAGATCGGGTTGCCATCGGGTCCCTTAGGCTGGTTGTCTAAAACCGTACTAGGATTCAGCAGCGGCGGACCCTGCGCCAGATTGAAGACGCTCTGCCAACTGTTCGAAGGGTTTAGGTTCTGTGTTCCTAGGACGGGCAAGTTCTGTGTCACGCTATGGCCAAAAATTGAACCAAAAGTACCGACATCGAAAGTCCGCCCATATCCGACGCGGATGACGGTCTTGTCTGTGACTTGGTAGGCGATTCCCAGACGAGGAGCCAGGTTGGTGAAGTTGTTCTTCACGTTCCCGTTGAGCGGTACGTGATTCTCTCCGGCAACCAGCATTTCACCCTTGGTGATATCCAGCCATCCACCCTTGTCTTTGCCGGTAACGGTTTGCGGATTGTAAATCTCCCAGCGCAACCCGTAGTTCAACGTCAGCTTGGGGGTCACGCGCCATGTATCCTGAGCGTAGAAAAATTCGCGAGTCTGCCTCTCTCCCGCGTCCAAGGAATTGGAAACGTAGCGGCTGAATGAGGAAACGTCGCCCAGGAGGTATGTAGCCAAACCCGATCCAGCGCTGGAGGCGGCATTCGACCCGGGTGGGGGATCGTACCTGGTGAAATCCGGATTGAAGTTTAGCTGACCGGCACGGTGCTGGTCGCTCGGTACCCTCAAGTTCTGTAAACGGTGAATGTCGACGCCTAGTTTGAACGTGTGGTTGCCCTTGATCAGCGACCAGTTATTGACGAACTGGAATTGCTGCATCTTCTCGATGAGCGGGCAGTTGCAATTGTTATAGAGCGAGGACCCGAATTGAAATCCGGACTGTGGGTCATTGATGAAAAAAGCGGGCATGTTCAGCGTGGTCGGATCGCTGGCTATGTTCAAGCCAGGCGCACCTGCATCTGACGCGAAGGATCCCTTAACCAGTGGATCCACGAAGATCCGCTGGCGATACCAGCCAAAGCGAAAATCGGTCAAGACTCTCGGCGTCAAGGTGTAGTCGAATCCGGCTGACATGCTTTGAGGGCGGGTATCGCCTTTCCCCGTGTATCCGATATTGTTCAGCTGCGGCCCACCGGCTAATCCTCCGAACAGGCCGGGCGCCTCCTTCAGAAACTGCGTATAGGTGTAGCGCTCGAAGAACCGCAACCGGTCGCTTTTGAAATAATCCACGCGGGCATTGATGGAATCCGCATTGTAAGTGTCCTGCCCGCCTCCTGAGAAGTTGGGCGCACTGGGATCCGTGGTCGCCATGTCGGGCAGGGGAACGTACTTCAGCAGGTTCAAAGCCGGCTGCGACAGAAGCGACAGCGGGATGATATTGCCCGGGAACGGCTGACGCTGCGACGGCGCAATCACATTCCCGCTGGCATCGAAGGGATTGTAAATGTTCTGGCCGGTGGCGGCTGCCAGGGCGCTAAGATCACCGGTCCGTTCTGCCGCCGTCGGTACGCGCGCTATATTGGATCCTCCGTCTTTGGCTCGTGTGCCCTGGTAATCCGCGAAAAAGAAAACCTTGTTCTTTTTGATCGGACCGCCTACAGAACCTCCAAATTGATCCCACAAAGTCTTCGGCAATAACAGGCCCGTGACCGGATCGGCGGTCGTCTGGGCAAACGGGTCGCGCGCCTGGGTGACGTCGTTGCGGCGGTACAGAAAAGCTGTGCCATGCAACTCGTTTGTACCGGACTTGGTCGAAGTGGTCACCACCGCGGCACTCGCCGATCCGAACTCCGCATCATAATTCGAGCTGGTAACCTTGGCTTGCACCACCGAGTCCAGGTCGGGAACGATGATCATGTTCCCGTACATCATGTCCCGGTTGTCGGTACCGTCCAGCAGCGCGCCGACTCCCACAAAGAACTGGCCGTTCACATTCACCGCGATCCCGCCCTGCGGATTCTCAGTCGAGGTGTCGTTCCAACCGTACTGGATGGCCCCTGGAGTCAGCAGCATTAATTGCGTGAAGTTTCGACCGAAGGTGGGCAACTCTCCGACAGATCTCTCGCTGAGGGTGGTGGAGACGTCCGTTCGTTCCGTTTTCAGCAACGGGACTTCTTCCTTCACTTCGATCGTCTGGGTCACGTCACCGGGCTGAAGCGTTACATCCACCGTGGTCACGGTGTCGACCGCCAGTTCCACGCTATCCTGCACCGCGGTTTTGAAACCCGCCAATTCCACCTTCACCCGATACCGCCCGATGATCAGGTGCGACTGGTTGTAGTTGCCGGAATCATTGGTGGTCGTCGAGTAGTTGATGTTCTTTTGCAGGTCTGTAATCGTAACGGCGGCCCTCGGAACACCAGCGCCCGTAGAATCGTAAACCGTCCCGGCTATGCTGCCGTACACCGCCTGACCCCAGGCGCTCCCGCCCGAACTCATCCACCCAAGGAGGAGTAAACACGCGATGGCGAGACCCGCCTTAGCCACGGGTTTCGACTCGTGTCGCACGACGCACCAAAAAAAAGAAGTCCTCGTTGGAGCCATCCACAACTCCCCTTCGCGTTTTTGCCTGGTCTGCATTTCGTTCCTCCTCCCAATCTCGACCCGGAAGCTGAAACCCAACTCCGAGCGTTAGAGCCTGCAAGCGGTCCTCTGGAAACGTGCGAATTGAGTTTTTCTAACATTTGGCGGTTCCGCTTGTCAAGGACTTTTTCCAGCGCCTGCCGCTTGCCATGCCCCAACTTTTTGTTCTGCCGGGGCGAGATTCAGTGCGAGAATCAACTTCTCATGAGGAACTTCCCCGCGATTTTTGCCCTCGCCATTTTCATAGCGCCCGCCTGTGCACAGACCGAAGCCGATTACCTGCAGCCCATCCTGGCGGACGAGATCCTGTCGCCGCAGGTCGCTATCTTCCAGCTCCGGCAGTACATTCTTCACCGCGTCGTCAAGCCGCCGGCACCATCCAGCGCGCAGCAATGGACGGCCGACGCCACGCGCTTGCGCCAGCATCTCTTAACCGACGTCGTCTTCCACGTCTGGCCACGGGAATGGGTGGAGGCGCCCCCGAAATTCGAAGAGGCCGGAGTCATTGACGGCCACGGATATCGCATTCTGAAACTCCGCTACGAGATCGTGCCGGGATTTCAGTCCGTCGCGCTCTTATATGAACCTGAAAAGCTGAACGGCAAGGTGCCCGCCATTCTGAACGTCAACGGACACGTGGGCCCGCCGGGAAAGACTGTCGAGTACAAGCAGAAGCGGTGCATCACTTTGGCGCGTCACGGAATTCTGGTGCTGAACCTGGAATGGCTCTCGTATGGCGAACTGAATCAGAAGGGCAGTCAGCACGACTTCGGGCATCACCTGGATCTCGTCGGGGCAAACGGCGTCGGGCTGTTCTATCTGGCCATGCGCAAGGGCTTGGACTACCTGTACGACCACCCCAACACCGACCGCTCCCGAGTGGGCATGACCGGCCTTTCAGGCGGTGGATGGCAGACCATCGTCCTGAGTTCTCTCGACGAACGCGTGAAGGCCACCAATCCCGTCGCAGGTTTCTCATCCATCGTCAGCCGTGTCGAAGCCAAGGAATTCGGTGACCTCGGCGACTTCGAGCAGTCCGCCACGGATATGTTCGATGGCGTCGACTTCACGCACCTCACTGCCCTCATGGCGCCACGGCCCACTCTGCTGACTTATAACGCCGAGGATGACTGCTGCTTTCGCGCCGCCATGACCAAGCCCTTTGTCTTCGATGCCATCCAGCCCGTATTCGCGCTGTACGGCAAACAGGATCTGCTGAACTGGCACGAAAACCGCGACCCGGGGACACATAACTATCAGCTCGACAATCGCACTCACGCTTATCGGTTTTTCAGCAGCCAGTTCAAGCTTCCGCCTTTTGAAGAAGAAGCCGGCGTCGCATCGGAGATCAAGACGTATGAGGAGTTGCGCGTCGGTTTGCCGGAAAATAATTTGACCATTCTCGATCTGGCGCGGAAAATGGCC
>CAZGSU010000104.1:0-21024 GCA_964528615.1 uncultured Acidobacteriaceae bacterium
CGGGCCCGGCAGTTCAGCAGCCTGGTACGCCATTCCGTAGTCACTCCCCGAACCGGCCGCGCCCATAAACCAAAGCTGGTAACCAATGGCCAGCTGGGCGTGACCTTCATCGGTCACTCGAGTTTCTTTCTCCAGGTCAGCGGCCAGAATGTCGTCATCGATCCCAACTTTGCACGCTGGCTGTTTGTCCTGAAACGCATTCGAAGGCCAGGCCTGCAAGTTCGCGACCTGCCTCCGATCGACCTGGTGCTGGTCACCCACGCCCACTTCGACCACCTGCACCGGCCATCCCTGCGCGCGATTGTGCAGCAGACAAGACGGCTTCAGGGTGTAGCGCCCACCATCGTAGTTCCACATCATGTTTTCGATCTGGTTTCCGACCTTGGTTTCGAGAATGTGGTCGAACTGGACTGGTGGAACAGCTATCGCCATCGCGGGCTGACCGTCACCCACGTTCCCTCGCGGCATTGGGGCGCGCGTGTCATCCAGGACTCCCACCGCGGATATGGCGGCTATGTACTGCGCGACCACAAGCATTCGCTCTATCACGCCGGTGATACGGCTTACTTCTCCGGCTTCCGCGAGATCGGGCAGCGCCTGGCTCCGGAACTGGCACTGTTGCCGATCGGTGCCTACAATCCCCCGTCGTTCCGCAACGTTCACACCAGTCCCGCCGACGCCACTCGCGCGTTTCTCGACCTGAACGCCCGCTGGATGGTCCCCATGCACTACGGCACTTTCCGTCTTTCCCACGAACCCATGGACGAACCCCTGCAACTTCTGGAGAAGGAAGCCAGGGCCGCAGGGATCGAAGACCGGGTACTGGTGCTGGAAGAAGGCGTGACGCGGTTCTTCTAAACATACCGTAGAGTGCAGGACATCAGAAACCAAGACGGCGATCCTGTTGCGAGCAAAGACTCGGGTTGGGAAGGGCACGACTTCAGTCGTGCCGCATGTTAGCCAAGCGCATGCGGCTTTAGCCGCTGCGGTCGGCTCTTCGATGCGGTGTCCGAGAGCATGTACCTCACGGCTAAAAGCCGCCCCTTTCACAAGGGCTTCTAATGCAGCGCTGAAGCGCTGCTCTACCCTGACGCCGGGCTGCCCGTGAGCATCTCCGCCCAAAAACGCCTAATACGCCAGCAGAACCCGCAAATCCCGCAAATTGTTCCCCGTTGGACCTGTGATCACCGCATCACCCAGCGATTCAAAAAACGGATACGCGTTGAAACCCGCCAAATGTGCCGCCGGATCCAGCCCGCGTGCTTTTGCGCGTTCGAGCGTGCTGCCGTCTACGATTGCTCCCGCGGCCGGACTGTTGCCGTCAATGCCGTCGGTCCCGGCGCTGAGTACGCACATCGCTTCGCCGGAAATTTTTCCTGCGCAGGCCAGGGCAAACTGCTGGTTGCGGCCACCGGTACCCCCGTTCGTCACTTTTACTGTGACCTCTCCGCCGGAAATCAGGCACGCGCGCTCCGACTTTTTCCGCAATCCCCGCAGCCGTTCGAGAAGATAGTCCGCCGCACGCGCATAATCCCAGTCATCACAACCGTTGTCGATTGTCACCGTGAAGCCGTGACGCTGCGCCTCCACCTCCGCCGCCTCGAGCAACGTGGCATTCGATAGCAGGGGCCACCAGCGCGAACGGTGGAAGGCCAGATCGTCGAGCTTGGGAGTCTCCTCCAGCGCGTGCCGCTGAAACAGCTCGCGCACAGAATCGGGGAAATGCTCGAGCATGCTGTGCTTCCCGGCGATGTCGTAACAGTCGGCCACGGTGGTGGAATCGGGCATGGTCGGGCCTGAAGCCAGCGCATCCGGCGTATTGTCGGGAACGTCGGACACCAGCAGCGAAACCTGTTGCGCGCCAGACGCGGCGACGGCCAGTCTTCCGCCTTTGACCGCGGAGAGGTGCTTGCGGATGGCGTTGATCTCGGCAATGGGCGCGCCGGAATGCACCAGCACTCGGTAAGTCGCGATCAGATCGTCCAGCGAGATTTCGCTATCGATAGGCTTTTCCGCGATCGAAGACCCGCCCCCGCTTAGCATGAAAATCACCAGCGATGCAGCGTTCTGGGCACTGAGCGACTTCAACATTGCCTCAGCGGCGCGAATGGATTCCTGGTTAGGCATGGGATGACCGCCGCGAAAATAGCGAAAGCCCCGCACCTGTGAGACCGGGTCCACCCCACTGGCCACAATGCCTTCGAACCGGTTGCCGGCCTGCATCTCTAGCGAATTAACCATGGTGTGTGCCGCCTTGCCGATCGAGATCACCAGCACGCGATTGTAGGAATCAAGGTCGTGCAGGTCTTCGCCGATGCGGAGCACACCGCGGTCGCAGTCCACGTGCCGCTGAAATGCACGGTCGATGCTGGCTTCCGCCAGCGCGTGCTCGAAAAGATGGCGTGCGGTAACGCGCATCTCCAAAGCCAGCTTGTTGCGATCGGCGGCAGAAGAAGGCATGCGTGTAAGGAATTATAGAAGGCCCCGTAGCGCCGGCGTGCCGCCTCTCAGCGGAGGCCTATCCTAAAGATTCACCGCGTCCCCAACCCACTGCTCAATGGTCTCGCGTAACTCGCGCAATCGTCCTTCAAAAAAATGGTCTGCGCCGGCAATCAGCACCAGCTTCTTCGGCTCCGGAACCGAACCAACCAGCGTTTTCAATTGCGCAGGAGTTCCGAACTGATCGCGATCGCCGCTGATAAATAACTTGGGCTTGGCGCAAGATCCAAGAAAAGTGAAATCGTAACTGCGATCATCGATCGGGGACACCGGCAGCCCCAACCCAATCGCCGCCTTTACCCGCGTGTCCGGACACGCCACTCGCAAACCTACCACCGCGCCAAAAGAAAATCCGGCAAAGATCAGGGGCCGATGGAATTCTCGATCCATCCAATCCAGCGCGGCCCGGACGTCGTCCATTTCCCCTTCACCGTGATCGTGTTCGCCCTGGCTCAGGCCGGCGCCGCGAAAGTTGAAGCGCAGCACCGGAAAACCAAACCCGTTCAACGCCTTGGTCGTATGAAAAACCACTTTGTTGTGCAGAGTGCCGCCATAGAGGGGATGAGGATGGCAGACCACCGCGGCATATTGAGCGCCGGGAGCGCCGGCATTGAGCAGGACTTCCAGGCGTCCCGACGGACCTTCCACAAACAAGGATCGAATTGTGCCGGCCTGCCCTTCCATCGGAAATTCAACCAAGCATAGCAGTAGTAGAGACGATTCCCGCCGACGCCACCGGATCACGTGGACCGCGCCTGGAATGGCCCCATCTCTTCCCTCTGGGGTATCCTCTCACCCATGGATTTTGACCTCGCAGCTTTTACCCGCCAGCTCGTGGACATCGAGTCGGTCACCGGCAACGAGGGCCCGGTGGGCGATTTCCTGCATCGCGAGCTGGGCCGCCGAGGCTTTGAGGCAGAAAAAATTCCGGTCGAAGGCGCACGCTGCAACGTGTTTGCAACCTCCCCTCAGGAGCCTCGACCGGCGGTCGTTTTCTCCACTCACATGGACACAGTCCCGCCGTTTATTCCTTCTTCGGAAGACTCCACGCGAGTGCTGGGACGAGGCTCATGTGATGCCAAAGGAATCATCGCCGTGCAGGTGGCCGCGGCAGAGCGTTTGCGGCAGGAAGGCGTTCACGTCGGGCTGCTGTTTCTGGTTGGCGAAGAGCGTGACAGCCTGGGCGCCAAAGTGGCCAATCAGCGCCCCGCAGGATCGAAGTTTCTGGTCAATGGCGAGCCGACCGAGAACCGGGTCGCGGTCGCGTCCAAGGGAGCGTTGCGCGTGGAAGTGATCGCCCACGGACGCATGGCCCATTCTGCATATCCGGAGTTGGGCGAATCGGCGATCGACAAGCTGCTGCTGGCGCTCGAGCGGCTGCGTGCCATGAAACTTCCTGCCACGGAAGGCGTCGGGCCGTGCACGCTCAACATTGGCGTGATCGAGGGCGGCCGCGCTCCCAACGTAGTCCCGGACAAAGCCAGAGCACAACTGCTTTACCGCCTGGTGGGACCAGCGGAGGAATTGAAGCGGGAGATCGTTTCGACCGTCGGAAACCTGGCGCAGATTGAATTCGTGCTGGAAATTCCCTTTGTTCGCCTGCGCACGCTGGACGGCCTCCCCACGATGGTCGCTGCCTTTACCACCGACATCCCCGCGCTCAGCAACTGGGGGCAGCCCCTGCTCGTCGGCCCGGGATCGATCCACGTGGCCCACACCGGCGCCGAGTATGTGGAGAAGCAACAGTTGCAGGAAGCGATGGATTTGTATTGCGCAATCGCGAAGCGGCTCTCTGCGTGAAGCTGGGAAGGTAGCGGCGCCGTCCCGGCGGCTGTCCCGAGGCCGTCTCGCCCTCAGCGGTGGGGCAGACGATGACCGATGACATCGCTATCTGGCAGCACTTAAAATGAGTGATGGCTCAGTGCGGTGCCAGGTATGAAGTCTAACGTCACACTCGAGCTGGACACGGCTTTGCTCCGAGAACTTCGGGTGCTGGCGGCCGAACAGGGCATCTTGATCAGCGCTTTACTCGCTGGCCACCTCGAGCAAATCGTACGCGAATACAAGACCTACAGCAGCGGGAGAAGGCGGGCACTGGCTCGGTTGCGAGAGGGACTTGATTTGAAGTGGACACCTCACCGTTCTCGTGAGGACCTACACGAACGTTGAAACGGGCAGAAGTATGGCCCGTTCAGGTGGTGAACCCGCTGATGTGATTTCAGACTGAACATTTCAGATTGAAGATTTGAGATTTCAGCTTGGAAATCGCACAAATGGCAGTACTGGACCTTCAATCCGACATCTGAAATCCGCATTCTAAAATCTGCCCTCGTCCCCCGCTGCCGCCCTCGAAAACCTATAAACTGGCAGCATGAGCACCCAGACCCTCAACTCCCTTTCCAAGGCTTCTTCCGCCTACCTGCGTTCCGCTATGCACCAGCCCATCCAGTGGAATGAATGGGGCGAGGCGGCTTTTGCCGCCGCCAAACGGGAGAACAAGCCGATCCTGCTGGACATTGGCGCGGTCTGGTGCCACTGGTGTCACGTGATGGATCGCGAATCGTACGACGATCCTGACGTCGCGCAGATCGTGAATGAACGTTTCGTGGCGGTAAAAGTGGATCGCGACGAGCGGCCCGACATCGACAGCCGCTATCAGGTCGCAGTCAGTGCCATCAGCGGGCAGGGGGGCTGGCCGCTTACCGCTTTTCTCACGCCCGATGGAAAACCGTTTTACGGGGGAACCTATTTTCCTCCCGACGAAAACTATGGACGCCCCAGCTTCAAACGCGTGCTGCTTTCCATCGCCGACGCCTATCACCAGAAAAATGGTGATGTGATGGAGCAGGCGGAGATGGTGGAAGTCGCGCTCTCCCGGGCTGAGTCTTTTGCCGCAAGCAGCGGCGAGTTTTCCCCGAAGGTGATCGACGCGATTGTGGACGCGGCCCTTAAGATGTTCGACCCGCAGAATGGCGGATTTGGTAGCGCGCCCAAGTTCCCTCATCCTGCCGTTCTCGATTTGCTGATTGATCAGTATGTGCGCTCGGGAGATGAGAAACCGCGCAACGTCTTTGTCCCCACCCTCGAGAAAATGGCGCGCGGCGGCGTGTACGACCAGTTGGCGGGCGGCTTTCACCGTTACTCAGTGGACGAGCACTGGATCGTTCCGCACTTCGAAAAGATGTGCTATGACAATTCCGAACTGCTGAAGAACTATGTTCACGCCTACCAGGCCACCGGTTCGGAATTCTTTGCGGGGGTGGCTCGCGACATCGTCCGCTGGATGGATGAATGGCTCAGCGACCGCGAGCACGGCGGCTTCTACGCCTCCCAGGATGCCGACTACTCGATGGAAGACGACGGCGACTACTTCACCTGGACGCGCGTGGAAATGCAGGCGGTGTTGACCGAAGAGGAAGCCGCGGTCGCCGGTCTGCACTATGACGTCAACGAAGTCGGCGAGATGCATCACAACCCAGAAAAAAACGTCTTGTATGTCCGGGTTTCGATTGAAGATATCGCCAAGCGGACAGGCCTGACCGCAGAGCGTGTCAATACCCTGATCGAATCGGCCAGGAAAAAGATGTACGCCACCCGCCTGAAGCGGCCCACGCCGTACGTCGACAAGACAATCTATGCAGGCTGGAATTCGCTGTGCGTCTCGGCCTACCTCGAAGCCGCGAAAGTATTGCAGCTTGAGCCAGCCCGACACTTCGCGCTGCGCTCTCTCGACCGCGTCCTCGCCGAGGTCTGGAATCCGGACCAGGGATTGCAGCATGTGGTTGCGTATTCCGATCCCGCCGCCGAACGCCGCGTTGTCCCCGGGCTGCTGGACGACTACGCCTTCACCGCGATCGCCTGTCTCGACGCCTACGAGGCTACCGCCGACCTCAGCTACTTCACCTTCGCGCAACGCATCACGGACAAGATGGTGAACCGTTTTTTTGACTCCGTGTCCGGCGGATTCTTCGACACCGCCGCCGCAGATGGATCGGGGAAGGCGCTGGGCGTACTGGGCACTCGGCGGAAGCCGTTTCAGGATTCTCCGACCCCCGCCGGAAACTCCGCGGCCGCTATCGCGCTACTGCGGCTGCACGCTTACACCAATCAACCGGGTTATCGGGAAAAGGCGGAGCAGACCCTGGAGTTGCTGGCGGGACTCGCTGGAAAATTCGGGATTTTTGCCGCGACCTATGGCATCGCAGCCGTACATTTTGTGCAGCCGCATACGCAAGTCGTCATACTCGGCGACGATGCTTTGGCGGAGCAACTCTACGCCGTCGCGACCGGTTTCTTCGGTTTCGATAAGGCGGTACTCAAGCTGGCGGCGAACAAGGCAGTGCCACAAAACCTGCCTCCAGCCCTGGCAGAAACAATCCCTCATCTGCCCGCGAGCAGCGAGGGAAAATCAGTGGCTCTGGTGTGCTCGGGCTTCAGTTGCCAGCCGCCGATCTCGAGTCCGGAACAACTGAGGCAAACCCTGGGACGCGTTTTCGCACCCGAAAGAAAAGCGATCTGAGAATTGCAAAAAGAAAAAGAGCTGACCTTGCCATGGGCATCGGTCAGCTCGGTAAATTCAAAGCCACTCGCGTGGCTAGACATCAGTAAATCGCGTCCACTCGATACCGCGTGCTACTTCTTCGAGCAGTTCGGATTGGCGGGATTGCACAGCGGCATCGGGCCCAGTTCAGCGTTTAGGATCGGGGTCGCGATTGCCACGTACGTGCAAGCCAAACCTACCATCAGGATCAACATCCTGACCGCACGTTTCATGGTGTTCTCCTAACTGTGCGAGGCCCCTGGGAGCGGGAAACCTCACGGTGGCGGAATTATACAGATCACGGACCGGGAGTGCGAGCCCTCTTGCCGCCTGGAGAATCAATTTGAGATTTCTTGGATTGCTAGACGGGGCGCTTCTGAGGACTTTGATCTTGGCCAGGACTTTGACGGGTGGAGCAGCGCTTCAGCGCTGCATTAAAGGCGCCTCACGCTGCGGCTTCAGCCGCTGAGGTACGCCTGGGGTCGAAGCCCATTTCGGGACGGAACTTGCAGCTCACCTGCCTACTTGGCCGAGTAGTCTCCCTGGCTGCGCGAGAGTGCGCGGTCCACCATGCTTTCGAACATGGGGATCAGGGAATCACCGGGCACCGGATTCTGCAAATCGGTGAGACCTTTTTCCCAACGATGCGATGCGAACGAGCTCGCTTCCGCAATTCGCACCGGACTCTTGCTCAGCACGTAGCCCAGCCAGATAAGAATAGCAATGTTGTAAGCCACCAGATTGATCACGTGGACCGACACCTCCGACGCGTGGCCGCTCACATGAAACGCCAGCGTGCCCAGTTCCACTGCGGCAGAAAGCCCCAGGCCGAGCGAGATGCCAAAACTGTGCTGCTTCCACGACGCTCCGAGATAGCGCGCGAACACCATGAGAAACATGATCAGGCCGACCTGGGCCACCCGCACACAACGTTGCACCGTGATGATCGCCTGCACGATCGGGCCCTCATCCCCGGTGGGGCTGGATGCCGCAACTACAAATGCCACCAGCAGCATTACCAGCGCTGCCCACTTGAACAGCACCGACCCCAAGTCCTTCAAGGTGTGATAGTGACTGAATACGTCCTGAAAGATTTCGTGTATGACCATGAAACCCAGCACAAGGTTGACCGCAGCGCAAGTCCAGTAAAACCAGAAGTATTCGGCGTACGTGTAAGTGCCCCATTGATACATTGGAAACAACACAGAAAAGGCCAGAACCTGAAAACCGATATAGGCGAAGAAAACCGGAAAAACGCGATGCAGCTTGTGGCGCAACATCGCGGCCCCAATTCCCAGTTGCAGTATCGGGTGGGCGATCCAGAGCGCGAGTTGGTGGTCTGCGGTCATCAACCTGTTTCCAGCCAGCCGGGGCGCACGGTTGATCGGAGTACTGCGGCTGGTCTCGCCTGAACTCTAAAGTTAGCAGGTTGGACCGAAAGGTCAACCTACCAAGGTAATGCGGGGTAATAGTTACCAGAGCCGTCGTACCCCGCTGGTAGCAAGGGTTTTCCGGCCCGGCAGCGTGCCTGGTCGCCATAGTCACAGGACGAGAAGGCAGGGGCAACAACCCTGGCGTGTGAGTCCCGGAAATCGGCGATTTATTGGTTCTGGTCGAGAAAGAACGTGTCCAGAATATGCCCCTTGCCGTCGATCAGTAACACGCGCCCGCCGTAGAGGACGCGTTCCAGATCGCCGGGCAGCTTGGGCAACTGATCTTCACAAGCCAGAGGCAGCGCCTGGGCCTGGTTTTGGATATCAGAGGTCAAAGTTCCTCCGCGATGCATCTGCCGTTCCGCTCCGGAAGGCAACTCGGGACGTTGCGTGGCGCCCGCCGGAAGATCGGAAGCGTGATCATTCACACAGCTTCGAATAATTCTGCGATCGCGCAGCGAAAACAGCTGACTGCTGTCATCGACTCCCGGCGCCCCATCCGGCGGCGGGTTGGAGTCGGGATAGGAATTCGGATTGGAATCCGGACTGGAATCCGAAGTTGTATGTGAGGAAGATCGGTTGGAAGGCGCCGAAGGCGGTACAGGCGCCGCTGGTCCTTCGCTGGCGCTCGGAGCGGGCGCCGGGCTTGAAGCCGACGAGGTAACAAAAGTCAGCACCGCTTCTGGATCTACCAGGGCCGGCTTCTTGCCCGTCGCCGCCGCTGCGCCGGTGCCGGCGGCTCCTCCCGCCAGAGTGCCGATGGCAGCGCCCTTTCCTCCGCCGGCAATGGCTCCGATTACCGCGCCCAAGGCCGCTCCGCCGCCAATCTTGGTGGCATTGCTCTTGGTGTGCGACTCGCCCTTGATCACCAACGGCTCCACCCGAATCGACGCGGCTACGGTTCCCGAACTCACCGTATTCAGCACCAGGTCAAGTTCGCCCGGTTCAGTCAGTCTGCCCGTGGGATGCACATCCGTGACTCGCCCGATCACATCCGCGCCCTTGGGGTAGAGCTGTCTGCCATTGACTTCGATAGGCTCGTCCAACGTGCCCCGAAAAGTGTCGCCCGTCTGGTTCTGTTCGCTGCTGAGCTTGTCGATCATGCGCACTCGAATCGTGGTGCCCGAAGGGATTTCGAGGCTCTTCTGTCCTGACGCGGGCAAAGGCGCAACCGCCAGCAAGAAAGTCGCCAGCACTGTGCTTGCAAGCGAAAAGTATTTACGATTCATGTCCTTTTTCACCTCGCTAAGAATTCGGCTGGCCAGACTAAGCAGCGCTTACCTCTTGGGATGCACGTCCGCGGTGCCCGGCTGCACTTAAGCTGTGCCTAAGATATGGTTTTGGGTGCCCCACTTTTCGCCGTTTTTGTCGAAAAGTGGGGTCTTTTCTCCGTAATCAACAGCCTCCACGATCTCCAATTCCAGATTCCCCACTTTTCGCAAAAGAGGCGAAAAATGGGGCACCCACGTCATCCACGGCCACCCGCCATCCACATTTATTGGGCCCCGATGAAGACAAAGTAAGAGCAGGCCCACAGATTCGTCGGAACGGTTCCGCGCGGCCGGCTGGTCAGAATGATGTTGTAGTCATCGGTGACTTCCAGATTCTCCAGCACCGACGTGGCAGCCTGCGGTTGCACGGTTGCCAGGTACGCCAGGAAAGATCCAATGTTCCCCTCGGCTTTGTAGTCTGGCGCGATGAAGGAAATCTCGGTATCGCTCTCGGCGAAGTGCCAGCCCAGGGATGCCGCCAAAGTCACCGCACTTTCGTATGCTTCGTCGGAAACCGCCCCGGGCGCGGGATTATCAAAAATCAGTCGCACTTTGCGTTCGTCCTCGCGGCTGAACTCGCGCACTTTCAGTGATCCCGACTTCGCCGTGGCTTTCCAATCCACGTGCCGCGCCGAATCTTCCGGCATGTACTCCCGGATGAGATACAGGTCGTCACCGCGCCCCCGGAGGAAAGTTTCGAATTCGCCGGTAATCAACGGCAGCACCTCGAAGAATTCGTCGGTCGGTTCTACCGCCGGATACACCAGTATTTCGCGCGCCAGGGGGACGCGCCGAGTCTTGGTCAGAAAGGCGAAGGGGAAACGGGTGGACAGACCAAAGCTGTTCTGCTGATAGCGTCCGCGGCGGAGGAAGCAGAGTTCCATCTCGGCGAAGAGTTCTGTGCCCCCAGCAATGTAGGGAAAATACGCCGATTCGGTGAAGATGCCAGGTGGCGCACCACCATCCAGTACGCGGCGAAACTGCCAGTCCGGCAGCGTTATCCACTGCCTCGCAGCCGGCCGTCCCGGGGGGAAGGCAAAGGTTGCTGGTGTCCATTGCCAATGCGCCGAGGACTTGTGCGGCTTGAGTGGGGTTACGCTTATCGAGAACGAGGCCAGCCAGCGCCGGCAGTTCCGGAGTGAGATTTTTCCCAGTGTGGGGCGGCCGGCGAAAATCTGATCCGGCAGCCGGACATCCAGTTCCAGGCCGCGCAACACGGCCGCCGACGCCAGGCCCGACACCAGGATGGCCGCCAACATCGCCGCCACAATCACGTAGAGCAGATTGTTGCCCGTATTCAGCGCGGCGATGGCGATCAGAATCACCGTCATGACGTAGACGATGCCCACGCGGGTGACGTCGTAGTCGAAGGCATCCCGAACGCGGCCGGCGGCAACCCGGCGCGCCAGGTAGGGCACCGTGGTCAGACCCACAATCACAGCCAGCGTCAGCGCGCCGGTAGCAAAGATCACGGTGGCCCAGAGACTTCCCGACTCGCGGGCTACGGTAGAGAACAGGGCCGCTCCAAAAGCCAGAACCAGTCCCACAATCGCCAGCAGGAAGCGGATCCAGACTTCCGGAATATCGACCGACAAAAAGCGGGCACGGGATCGAATTGCGGTAACTGTCGCTGGATCGGCCATGTGAGGACTTCGCTGTGTCGAGGGTAGCACTGGCCTGAAGCAGGCGCCAACCGGTTTGGCCCTGGCGGGATGAGGAAAGTAACCAGGCTTTCGCTAACCTCTTTTTTCTCTTCTCCGCCGCCACCAGAAAAGCGCCGCCAGAACGACCACCACAATCGCCACGGCAAGGTTCGCGTCCTCCACCAGGTCCACCAACGCTTCCCAGTGCTTTCCGAAAAGATATCCCACGCCGGCGATGACGCTTACCCATGCTACTGCACCTAGAAAGTTGAACAGCAGAAACTTGCGCCAGGGCATGCGCAGGACACCCGCCAATGGTCCCGCGACGATCCGCAACCCTGCAATGAATCGCGCCACAAAGATCGTTGCCGAGCCGTAGCGTGCAAACAACTCCTCTCCGCGAGTGATCACACTCGACCGGATCCGCAAGGTTTCTTGATAGCGTTCCAGCAGAGGACGTCCGCCGTAGAACCCGATTGCAAAGCCCAGGTTGTCCCCAGCCGTCGCCGCGCAAATTCCCACAAGGATGATGTAAGGCAAGCCCAGTTTGTGTTCCGAGTACGCCAGAAAACTCGCCAGCAGCAGTATGGTTTCCCCCGGTACCGGAAGACCTGCATTTTCCAGAAGGAGGACGAGTCCTACCGCCCAGTAGCCGTAGTGAGCCAGGTAGTGGCGCAGGAGGTCGAAAAGTTCGCCTGTCATGTCAGGAGACTTCCCGGCCATTCCGGGACAGAAATGCCACCACCGACGCGTTGAACTGCTCGGGAACTTCTTCGTAGGGCAAGTGCCCCACCCCGTCGAACATTTCAATCCGGCAATCGGTGAACTGACTGCGCAACCGCTCTGCCGAAGCCGGATTGACCGCAGCGTCCTTGCTGCCCCAGAGAAGCAGCGCCCGTATGTTGGCGATGCGAGGCAGAGCCGATTCCAATTCCCGCAGATCGCTGTTCCACGAACTCAGAACATCCACCCAGTACTGAAACGCCCCGGGAATTCGCAGCGGCGCGGAGTAGCCTTCGAGAGTGCCCGGCTGAATTCGGCTGCGATCGCCATAGAGACGTCGCAACATCAGATCATGCGCCGTTTCCAGACCCGGCCCCAGTCGAAGAATCAGCCAGGCGATAGGCTGGCTGGTCAGTAACGGAGCCAGCCGCTTTCCGTGTGCCGACCACGGGTTTACAGGAGCCACCAGAATCAGGCTACGCATTCGTTCCGGTGCCAGCGCCGCAGCCATCATGGCCACCGCGCCGCCGTGGGACGTCCCCAGCAGATCACATGAAGTGACGCCAATGCCATCAAGAAAACGCAGCAGACGTTCGGCATGTGCCCGCAACCTGCAGTCCAGGCCAGGAGGCCGGTCTGAGAAGCCCACCCCCAGCGCGTCTACCGCGTACACGGTGGCCTGCGCCGCCAGTGCCGGCAAGGCATGTCGCCAGGAAAAGGAATATCCCAGCAATCCGTGAACCAGCAGCAGCGCCGGCCCTGAGCCGCTCTGCAGGTAGCGCATGCGCCAGCCGTCGACCATGGCCCACCGTTCCTCGAAGGCCGGAGCCTGCGGCTCCCTTTCCGTCTGTGATCCACTTCTCACGATGTTTTCTTTTTCACGCCGGACAACTCCGCAACCGCCGCAACCCTCTACATAATTGGTATCGCCTCTGTCGCTTCTGTGAAGGGGGAGCTCGGGCTCCCCCGTTTTTCTGGGACTAAGCCGGCCCTCCGGTCGAGCGAAGCTCGACAGATCAGCACTACCCCCGCTTCTTCCGCAGTAGTTTCTTAAGCACGCGGATGCCTTTGTCCACATGCTTTTCCTGCAACAGAAATGGAGGAAGAAAACGCAGCACCGTGTCCTGGGTGCTGTTGAACAGGACGCCTTCGCCCAGCGCTTCTTCGACGATGGGACGCGCCGGAATCGCCAGCTGCAGTCCTTGAATCAGGCCCCGGCCACGCACTTCCTGCACCGCCGAATATTTTCCTGCAAGAGCCTGCAACTGTTCCTTCAGGTACCCACCCACCCGGGAAACATTCTCCAGAAGCTTTTCGTCTTCGATGATGCCCAGGTATTCGAGCGCCACGCGGCAGGCCAGGGGTCCCCCGCCAAAAGTTGTGCCGTGTTGTCCCGCGGAGATCGCGGATGCGAATTCGTCCCGGGCGAGAAATCCTCCCAGGGGTAAGCCTGCCGCAATCGGTTTTGCGAACGCGACGATGTCCGGCGTCACGCCAAATGTCTGGAATGCAAAAATCGTGCCGGTACGGCCGAGTCCGCATTGGATCTCGTCGAAGATCAGCACTGCCCGGTGGCGATCAGCGAGCGCGCGGCACTCCTGAAGAAAAGCGGTCGAACATTCATAGATGCCGCCCTCGCCGAAGATGGGCTCCAGCACGATGGCACAAGTGCGTTCGTCGACGGCAGCACGCAACCCCTCGAGGTCATCGCGCTGGACAAACTTGACGTCTTCCAGCAAGGGCTCAAATCCCTTGCGATACTTGTCCTGACCAGTGAGCGACATAGCGCCGAAAGTTCGTCCGTGATACGAGCCTTGCAGGGCGACCAGTTGGCTCTTGGCTTCGCCGCCCACCCGGTGCCCGGCTAGCCGGGCGAGTTTTATCGAGCCTTCGATGGCCTCAGTACCGCTATTGGAAAAGAAAGCCCGATGCAGGCCGGAGAGCTGGCAGAGTTTTTCGGCCAGACGTCCCTGAAATTCGTTGTAGTAGAGATTCGAAAAGTGGATGGCCCGGGCGGCCTGGTCCCGAATCGCCTTGACGACTCGCGGATGAGCATGACCGAGGGCGTTCACCCCAAGCCCAGCCACAAAATCCAGATAGCGCTTGCCCTCGTGGTCGTAGACGAACACACCCTTGCCGCGTTCAAGAGCGATAGGATAGCGGTTGTAGGTGGGCAACAGAAAACGGCGCTCGCGCTCAATAATCTCGTCAGTGTAGGTCATGGGAAAGCTCGATTCTATCGAAGTTGAGAATGCTAGCGCTAAGAGCGTGCAGTGCGGTTGTCAGTTAAATCGCCCACATGGCCCGGACGCCCTCGTCCGGGTGGGCGAGCGCGCTCGCCAGATTTTCCCAGATATGCGGATTCAGAACCGCCGGGCTGTGCCCGGCTGGGCGGGCGAGACGCCCGCCCCTACGTGGAGCTTGGTACTCAGAGTCGCAAGCGACTGCTCCGTTGCCCTTCTTAAGTTTCTGTCAGACAGCGAGTTACCAAACGACACAGAAGCCTTCCAAAAAACATAGCTTTACTTGCCCGGGCCTTCTATAATCACGGAAGTCGTTTCTTTGAAGTAAGTTAGAGGTTCTCCCTTTGCACACCGCCTTGGCCCCGAACGTGCAGAACCGTTTCTCGGGTAACCCCACTACCCTTCACCAGGAGCCGTTGCGGTCGATGAACCGGGAGTTTCAAGTCCGTTTTACAGCCGGCCTGCTCATCCTGCTGACCACTGCGGCTGTAGTTCTCGCCTGGATCAATTTCCAGAAAGAGCGCGATTTCCAGATTCCATGGGACGGCGTCTGGTGGGTGGAACAGGCCGGAGGCACTGGCGGCCTAGTAGCCGACCGGGTGGAACCAAATGGCCCGGGTGACAAGGCTGGCATTCGGGTAGGCGATCGCCTGACCGCCATCAATGAGCGCGAGGTGACCGACACTCCTACGCGCGTGCGCCAGGTATACCGGATTGGTGCCTGGTCAAAGGCAACGTACTCCCTGGTTCGGCAGTCGGTTCCGCTGGATATGACGGTGATCCTGGTTCCGGCCGAGCGATCCCTCAACTACTGGCTCCGGTTCATCGCGCTGATCTATCTGGGTATTGGCCTTTACGTCCTGCTGCGTCGCTGGACCGCGCCCAGCTCAACTCATTTCTACATTTTCTGCCTGGTTTCGTTCATTTTCTATGCCTTCAAGTTCAGCGGCAAGCTGAACGATTTTGACTGGACGATCTACTGGGGCAACGTCGTGGCCTGGCTGCTGCAGCCGGCGCTGTTCCTGCATTTTGTCTTGACCTTCCCGGAGAAGCGCGGAATTGTCCGCCGTCATCGCTGGATCATTCCGGCGATCTACGTACCCGGGATGCTGCTTCTGGTGATCCACGTTTTCACGCTGCGGATGCTGAAAGCCAGCGAGCGGGTGCGCTGGAACCTGGATCGCATCCAGATGGGCTACCTGGCCCTGTTCTTCGTGGTGGCGGCTGGAGTGTTGTGGTTCAGTTATCGCCGGGCCAGCACGCCGATCCTGCGCCAGCAACTCAAGTGGGTCACGCGCGGCACCATTTTGGCGATTGCGCCCTTCACGCTGTTCTACGTGATTCCCTACCTGACCGGCGCGCTGCCCACTGCAGCGATGAAGGTTTCCGTTTTGTCGCTGGGCCTGCTTCCCCTGACCTTCGGCTATGCCATCTTCCGCTACCGGCTGATGGATGTAGACCTGATCTTCAAACGCGGCATGGTCTACACGATGGCCGCCGCGGCGATCGTGGGCGTGTACTTCGCGGTTGTAGCGGGAGTTGCCGAACTGGTGCACACCCAGGTCCCCAGCTCCGGTCCCATTGGTCTGATCCTGGCGATGGTAGTCACGGCGCTCTTGTTTGATCCCGTCCGTAAGTGGATTCAGGAGCAGATGGACCAGTTCTTCTACCGCACCCGTTATGACTATCGCAAGACGCTGATCGAATTCGGCCGCGAGCTCAGCGCTGAAACCGATCTGGACAGGATGCTGAGTTCGGTAGTCGATCGCTTGTCGCGGACGCTGCTAGTGGACCGCATGGCCATCTTCCTCGCCGCGGGCGAGCCGGCGCAGTTCTTCCTGGCCAAGTCCTTCGGCATGAACCAGACCACCGGCCTGGACTTCACCTTCCTTAGCGCCCCGCGGCCGGAAATCGAAGCTGGGCATCTTTTCCTCGAGAATGTGCACCAGGTACCACGCGAGACGGCCAGCGCCCAGCAGACCATCGCGAAGCTCGATTTGAACTACTACATCCCCTGCCGCGCCCAGCAACGGACCATCGCGTTCCTCGGATTGGGCAAGACGGTCGAGGGCGATTTCCTCACCAGCGAAGACGTTGAACTGCTGGAGACTTTGGCCGGTTATATCGGCATCGCCATCCAGAACGCGCGCTTGTACGCGTCGCTGGAACAGAAGGTCGCAGAATACGAGCGCCTGAAAGACTTCAACGAAAACATCGTGGAGTCGATCAACGTGGGCGTGATGGCGGTGGATCTCGCCGACCGCATCGAATCCTGGAACTCGCAGATGGAAGTGATGTACGCGCTTCCCCGCTGGCAGGCGCTGACCCGGCCTTTGAGCGAGGTGTTCCCTGCGGCGTTCGTGGAAGAGTTCTACCGGGTGCGGCAGAATCCCGGCATCAACAACCTGTACAAGTTCCGCCTGGCGACGCCGACCGGCGAGAGCCGCATTGTGAACGTCGCCATCGCCCCTCTGGTCACGCGGAAGTTCAACGTGATCGGGCGGCTGATCATCGTGGATGACATCACCGAGCGCATCGACCTGGAATCGCAACTCTCGCAGGCAGACAAGCTTTCGTCGATCGGATTGCTCGCCGCTGGAGTCGCGCACGAAGTCAATACTCCGCTGGCTGTCATTTCCTCCTACGCGCAGATGCTTTCCAAGCAACTTCAGGACGACCCGCAAAAAGGCGGGTTGCTGGAGAAAATTACCCGGCAGACGTTCCGGGCTTCGGAGATCGTGAACAACCTGCTGAATTTCTCGCGCACCAGCGGCACCGAGTTCACCGAAGTCAACATCAACAAGATCATTGCGGACACGCTGGCTCTGCTCGAGCACCAGTTCAAGATCACCAAGATCAAAGTTCAGGACGATCTGGCCGACCGCCTGCCGTTGATCAGCGGCAATCCCGGACGCTTGCAGCAAGTTTTTCTGAATTTGTTTTTGAACGCGCGGGATGCGATGCCCAATGGCGGAGATCTTCGCGTCGCCACCGCCAACGGAGACGGGGTAAGCGTGGTAGTTTCCGATACCGGCACCGGCATTGCCCAGGAGCACATCCAGCGCATCTACGACCCGTTCTTTACTACCAAATCTGCGACTCGGGAGGGTCAGGGCAAAGGAACCGGCCTCGGCCTTTCCGTTACCTACGGCATCATTCAGGAACATGCGGGCAAGATTCGGGTAGAAAGCCAGCCGGGCCAGGGCACAACGTTCTATCTGGATTTTCCGCTGATGAGGAAGACCGTCAATGTCTGAGTTGGCAACCATCCCGCGCCGTTCTGTGAACGAGGCCTCTTCTTCGTCCGCGGGCTCGGTATTGATCATCGACGACGAGGCTGCGATCCGCGAGTCGCTGGAAACTTTATTGGAATTAGAGGGCTACTCGGTGGAATCCGCAGGCACCGCCGACGAGGGCATGACGCGGATTGGCGACCGGCCTTTCGACCTGGTACTCCTGGACCTGGCACTGCCTGACCGCAACGGGATCGATTTGCTGGCTGAACTTCACATGCACGACCCTCAGCTTTCCGTCATCATGATCACCGCATACGGGACTGTTGAGAATGCGGTGAAAGCCATGCAGGCGGGCGCCACCAATTTCGTCCAAAAACCCTGGGATAACGAAAAGCTCCTGGCCGATGTGCGTATCGCCGTAGGCCGCCACCGCACCGAAGCGGAAAACGTTCAGCTCAAGCGTGCCCTCAAGCAGCGCTACAACTTTGAACACATCGTGGGCAAGAGCGAGCCCATGCTGAAGATTTTCGACCTGGTAGCGCAAGTCGCGGCCAGCCGGTCGACGATACTCTTACAAGGCGAGAGCGGCACCGGCAAGGAGTTGATCGCCAAGGCCATCCACCTCAACTCGCCGCGACGCGAGCGGGCGTTTGTTCCGGTGAATACCGGTTCCATGCCGCCGGATCTGCTGGAATCCACCCTGTTTGGACACGTCAAGGGCGCATTTACCAGCGCCATCGCCTCCAAGAAGGGCCTGTTTGAAATCGCCGACCGGGGAACGCTGTTCCTCGACGAAATCGGCACCATGAGCATGGACACGCAGAGCAAGATCCTGCGCGTGCTCCAGGATCGAAAATTCATGCATCTGGGCGGAGTACACGAGATTCAGGTGGACGTGCGCATCATCGCCGCCACCAACGTGGACCTGAAGCAATTGGTGCGGGAGGGCAAATTCCGCGACGACCTTTTCTATCGCCTGAACGTCATCACCATTGACCTGCCGCCTCTGCGACAGAGAAAGGAAGATATCCCTCTGCTGGTCGATTTCTTCCTTTCGAAATACTCGGAAGAAAACGAGCGGCCACGCCGGAGAATGACGCCTGAAGGCATGCGGCCGCTGCTGTCTTACTCCTGGCCGGGTAACGTGCGCGAACTGGAAAACGTAGTCGAGAGAGCCGTAGTGCTTTCCTCCGGCTTGGACGTTGGATCGGAACTTCTTCCCGACCAGATTGTAGGCCGAGGCACTCCGGTCCCTCTGCTCGAACACCGCGGCGACGCATCCCTCTTCGACATCGTGGAAGACTGCGAACGTCACATCATCCTGGACATGCTGGAAAAGTGTAACTGGAACCAGACCGAAGCCGCCGAACGCTTCCACGTGCCCCTGTCCACCCTGAATCAAAAAATCAAGCGACTGAACATTGAGATCAAGAAGAAGGTAAGAGACTAGAAAAGGCAGGCGTCGGACGTCGGACCTCGGGCCTCAATCGTCGGATTCAGGCGTCCGGCATTGGCATCTGGCTCGCGTTCTTTTTTTCCATCACTTTTCAGAAACACCTTTCGATGAAGTCTGAGCTCCGAAGTCCGAGGTCTGAAGCCCGACGTCTGAAGCCCGACATCTGCCGCCCCAGGGCTGACGCCCGAGGTCCTGCGCCCGAGGTCTGAGGTCCGACGCCCGCTTTTCCCTGCTATAGTTCCTCAGTAGCGACGGAGAATGCACCCCATGGCTGCCGGAGATTTCCTCAGTGGTGTCGACCTCATCTCCCCCGCGGAGTTTGCCAAGGAAAAAGTCCTGGCGATCCAGGAATACGCGCTGCTGGTGGGGCGCTCGATCGCCAACCTGTTCAAGAAACCGGTGTATTGGGGCGACATGCTCCAACAGGCCGACCTGATCGGCGTCGGTTCGCTGCCCATCGTCGTACTCACCGGATTTTCCATCGGTGGCTCGCTCGCCCTGAACAGCGCGAACACATTGCAAAGGTTCGGATCACTCTCACTCATTGGGCAACTGGTCGCGGTTGGAATGGTGACAGAGTTGGGACCAGTCATTACCGGGCTCATGGTTTCCGGCCGCAATGCTTCCGGCATGGCCAGCGAACTGGGTTCCATGATAGTGACGGAACAGATTGACGCCATGCGCGCGCTCGGCACCGACCCGACCAAAAAACTGGTGACGCCTCGGGTGATGTCGACGGTGTTCATGCTCTTTTTTCTGACTATCATCTCCGATGCCTGCGGACTGGCCGGCGGCGCCGCGGTCTCCAGCCTGTTGTTCGGGATGGACTGGCACCAGTACTGGAGTTCGGCCTGGCAAGCGCTGGTCTTCCGCGACGTTTTTACCGGACTGTTGAAACCGGTGCTGTTCGGCTTCATCATTTCCACCATCGGCTGCTATTACGGAATGTCGGCCCGGGGTGGCACTCAGGGCGTGGGCCGGGCAACTACACAAGCGGTGGTTGCCTCTTCCATTCTGATTATCGTTGTGGACTTCTTCGTGACCCGCTTGACTATGACGCTTTTCGGGTACCACTGAGCCTATGGCAGCACCGCCCACACCTCTCGAGATGCCGGCGCCTTCCGTCGCAGGATCTGCGGAGCCCGTCATTGTCTTCGAGGATGTTTCTATCGGCTTCGAAGACAAGGTAGTGCTGGACGCCGTTTCCTTCCGGCTCACGCGCGGCGAGACCAAGGCCATTTTCGGTGTGGCCGGCTCGGGCAAGAGCACGATCCTCAAGTTGGCGCTTGGGCTGATGAAACCGGATTCAGGCCGCATCTATGTTCTGGGCGAAGAAGTGACCCAGATGAGCGAAGAGGCCTTGTTCGACCTGCGCAGCCGCGTCGGCATCGTGTTTCAGGAGAGTGCACTTTTCGATTCGCTCACGGTGCGGGAGAACGTCGCCTTCCGGTTGCTGGAGGAGGGCAGTGTCTCCGAAGAGGAAATCGACCGCCGGGTGCGCGAGGCCTTGAGTTTCGTCGAACTGGAACGAACCGTGAACATGTTTCCTTCGGAGCTGTCAGGCGGAATGCGGCGCCGGGTGGCCATTGCGCGCGCCATCATTACGCAGCCGGAGATTCTGCTTTATGATTCGCCCACCGGCGGACTGGATCCGGTCACGTCCACAACCATCATCGCGCTGATCGTCAAACAGCGGGACGTATACAAAACCAGTTCGCTGCTGGTTACCCATCGACTGCAGGACGCCTTTATCATGGCAACCCACTATTTCGACCGCGAAACCAACCAGATGCGAGCACTGGCCAGCGGCGCCCACGGCGAGGTTCCGTTGGCCTTTATGATCCTGCGCAACGGCAAAGTGATCTTCGACGGCGACATCGACGCGCTGAAGCAAACCAAAGACGAGTACATCAGGGAATATATTTCTTAAGCAGTGACTGGCTTCTAGCTCCTTGCTTCTGGCTCTGGCTCCGGGCTTTC
>CAZGSU010000105.1:0-22585 GCA_964528615.1 uncultured Acidobacteriaceae bacterium
CTTTCGAGTCAAGGTTTCTGGCATTTGGATTTCAGAAACCCAGTTGTCAGATTTGAGTTCCCGGTTCTCAGTGACGGACTACAGCACGCGAACTTCGTTGCGCAGTTTTTCTACCAGCTTCTTTGCCACTTCGCCCGGCGAGCCCTCCAGAAATTCCGTGTTCTTAGTTTTCTGGGGAACGTATAGGCGCTCGATCTTCTGCATGTTGGCACTGATCGCCGACTCTACTTCGGAGATCGGGACTTTGCGCAGAAGCTTGTTCTTTGCCTGCTTGATGCCGATCAGCGTGGCATAGCGCAGCTTGTTGATGCCGGACTGAATGGTGAGCACGGCCGGCAGCGGCATATCTACGAACTGGAAATAGCCTGCTTCGAGTTCGCGCTTGACCTTGATTCCGCCATCCGTCTTTTCGATCTGCATGATGATGGTGGCGTGCGGCCAGCCCAGCAGCTCCGCCAGGATCACGCCGGTTTGGGCATAGCCGTAATCGTCGGACTGCAGGCCGGTAAAGATAAGATCGAACTTCTCATCTTTGATGGCGGCGGCAAAAGCACGGGCGGTGTTGAAAGCGTCCAGACCGACGAAAGCGTTGTCTTCAAGATGGATGGCACGGTCGGCGCCCTTGGCCAGGGCCTCGCGCAAAACCTGCTGCGCGCGCGCCGGACCAGCGGTGATCACCACCACTTCTCCGGTGTGTTTTTCTTTTTGGCGAAGAGCTTCTTCGAGCGCGAAGGCGTCGGGTTCGTTGACTTCGTAGGAGACGTCTTCGCGAATCCAGGTACCGGCCTCGTTCAGTTTCAGCGGCGCATCTTTCTGCGGCACCTGCTTCATGCAGACCAGAATCTTCATGCAGTCACCTGAGCAAACGCATTAGTATAAATGAGAAGGCGGCAGTCAGCACTGGGCATTCAGCGAGACGATATCTTGACCCTGCAGGTTTGACTGAACGCTGGGTGCTGAATGCTGATGGCTACTCGGTGAACACGACCGACTGGACACCAGATATTTCGAAGCGCTTGCGGCAACGCATGTTCTTGCAGGCCATCATATCGTCTTTTCGCAACATGTAAGAGCGGGCTTTGGCGAAGCGGGCACGATCGCGCTCGTCGCCGCGTCCCGGTAACTGCCGCTTCTTGGTGCGGACGATCCAGGTAACTTCGTATTCCGCGGGCTGATGGCAATGCGGGCAGTTCAGCGTTGCCATCTTCCTTTCCTGCCGTTCGTCGAAGAAGTCTCGCTCTTCCATAATCCGTGTTCAGCTCGGAAGCTAGAAACGCACTCGCGGTTTAATTATTGCAGCTTTGCCGCATACAAGCTATGGCAAGATGTATCCGATGGCGAAGAAGAAGCGCAAGCCGAAGAAGTTCACCGCAGTCGACGCGGTGAAAGCCATGGCGCGGGCACAGATTGGAGAGCCTCCGGCGGGACGAGTCGTGCCCGATCGCAGGGAAAACAAAACCGGCAAGCACAAACCCACGCTGGGAAAAATGCTGGAACAGGAGCAGGAATGAAAATCAAGGCGGCGGTAACGCAGTCTTGCCCTGAATCCCCTGACCCTCCACGATCGTGTAGATGAAGTCCGCGGGGATTTCGCGCAAAACTTCTACTTTGCCGTTCGGCCACCTGATCTCCACTTCGGTCATCTTTGATTCTGCGCCGAGTCCAAAGTGCAACCGGGGATCGTTCTGTGAGAGATAACTGCCTCCCGCGCGAACTTCGCTGAACTGCGCCAGCTTCCCTGCTTTCACGGTCACCCGGGCGCCGATCGCTGCCTTATTGCTCTTTATCCCCGTCCCCACCAGCTTGAACAAAACCCGATGATTGCCGTCTCCACCCCGGTTCAGCAGCAGCGTGGGCGGTGCTCCCACATTCACCAGCACGACGTCGACATTTCCATCATTGTTAAGATCGCCGAAAGCCGCGCCTCGCCGGCTTTCCGCAGGCATTCCTGCCAGCACACTCGAAACATTCTGGAAGGTTCCATTGCGGTTGTTGCGGAACAACTGGATGGGTTCGCGATAGGTCATGCCGCCGGGAACCGAATCCACCTGGGGATAAACGTGGCCGTTGGCGACGAAAATGTCCAGCCATCCGTCATTGTCCATATCGAAAAAGGCCGTGCCCCAACCGACCATCAGAAATGTGGGATGGGCGATCTTCGCGGGCCAACTCACATCAGCAAATCCGTCCTGTCCCCGATTGCGGTAGAGCGTGTCGGGTTGCTCGTGGAAGTTGGTTACGAACATGGACAGCCGGCCCTCGTGCAAATAGTCGCCCCAGTCCACACCCATCGAACCTTGCGCCTGGCCGTCGCCACCGAGAGCGACGCCGGAAAGCATTCCCACTTCTTCGAAGGTTCCGTCGTGTTTGTTGTGGTAGAGGTAATTGGGGCCGGCATCGTTCGCGACATATAGATCGGGCCAGCCGTCATTGTCGTAGTCGCCCCAGATCACGCCCAGCCCATAATATTTGTTGACGTCTTCCATGCCGGCTTTTTTCGAGACTTCTTCGAAGGTTCCGTCGCCGCGATTGTGAAAGAGCAGGTCCGATTCGCCGATCATTCCCCACGGGCCGCACTGCACCAGGATTCCCTTGAAGCGGCAATTCTTCTCGTCGCTGCCGAACGTGGGCAGGTGGTCCATGTCGAAGTGGACGTAGCGCGAAACGTAGAGGTCCACGAATCCATCGCGGTCGTAGTCGGCCCAGGCCACCCCGGTGCTGAAGCCACCTGCCGCCACGCCGGCTTTGTCGGTAACGTCTTCGAATTTGCAATTGCCCAGGTTGCGATAGAGCGCATTGCCGCCAAACCCGGTGACGTAGATGTCCGGCAGGCCATCGTTGTCGAAGTCGGCGACGGCCACGCCCATGCCCCAACCCATGCGCGTCAGGCCTGAGGCCTTTGTGATATCGGTGAACTTGAAATCCGCGTCCTGATGGTAAAGCGTGATCATGGGATCGCCGCCCTGACGGTAGCGATCGATGGTCGAGCCGTTCACCGTGATGATGTCGAGCTTGCCGTCGCTATCACAATCGATCAAGCCGGCGCCTCCGCTCATGGATTCCACGATGTATTTCTTTTCTGGAGTGGAGATGTGGGAGACGGTCAGACCGGCTTCTTTGGCGACATCCTTGAACTGCGGCACCGGAAGTACTGAAGGCTTTGGAACGGCCGTCTGGGCATAGGCAAACAGCGGAAGAAAGAGGCCTAGCGAGAGGATGGCACGCATGATCGGAAGAATTTTTTGATTATAAACGACAAAGTGCGCGGGCGGAGGCCACGTGGGGAAAGCCGCCCTCGGCTGTCCAAGCGGAGCTTAACTCCGCAACCTTTGATCCTGGCAAGGAATGGAAGAAGTAGACCGTAAATGTGACCCCACTACCGGAAGACAGACCGGCGAGCCTTGCTCGCCCGGACAGCCGGGGGCGGCTGTCCCCACGTGGCCTCTGATGGAGCGCTTTGTAACTTTCCTTCATACCTGCACATCCACTCATGCAGCGTGCGATACTCCTCGCAACGCCCGACTGGTGTGAAATGGCAAAATTTTCAGCTTTGCTCTTTGTCGCGATCGTGGCGGCCTGGACGTTTGTAGCCGCCGCCGATGCGCCGCGTCCAGAAACCTCCTCGCCGGTTCTCGTGGAGTTGTTCACCTCCGAGGGTTGTTCCAGTTGTCCGCCAGCCGACGCATTGCTTCAACAACTGGATCGCACCCAACCTGTCGCCGGCGCGCAATTAATCGTGCTCAGTGAACATGTGGACTACTGGAACCATATCGGCTGGACTGATCCCTACTCTTCGCGTTTTTTCAGCGATCGCCAGAGCACCTACTCCGACCGCTTCGGTCTGAACAGTGTTTATACGCCGCAGATGGTGGTCGACGGAACGACCGAGTTCGTAGGCAACGATTCGCGCCTGGCCAGCCGGGCAGTTCAAAAATCCCTGGCTGTACCGAAGATCCCGGTACGCATCTCCGGGATCTCACTGGATGGTACCAAGACGCTTCGGGCGCACGTGGAAGCCGATGGCTTGCCGGAAACCTCCAAAGCCCGCAAGGCGGAGGTCTATCTGGCGGTGGCGCTGAATCACGCGGAATCGCAAGTGCTGCGCGGTGAAAATAGCGGCCATCGCCTGACTCACGTGGGCGTGGTGCAGAGCCTCACAAAAATCGGAGATCTCGAACCAGGCAAGAACTTCTCGCAGGACGCGCGGGTCAAGCTCGATTCCAGAACCGATTTGACCAATCTGCGGGTGATTGCTTTCGTCCAGCAGGCTGGTCAGCGCCAGGTGCTAGGGGCGGCGTTGGAAAGAGTGAAGTAGGCAATTTAGGCATTGAAGGATAGTCGGATTTTCGAATTCAACAATTTAAATCCGTCAATTCGAAAATTCTACAATTCGTCAATTTACACTCGCCTTCACCGCCAGCCTTCGATAATCAGGTACAGCACCAGGATGAAGAACAGGAGCGAGCTGTCTATCGGTGTTCTGGTGCCTTCCCATGTTCGCGCCAGCCTTCAATAATCAGGTACAGCACGGGAATGAAAAACAGATTCAACACGGTTGACATGATCATTCCGCCAAATACGGTCGTGCCCACTGAGTGACGCCCGTTCTCTCCGGAGCCGGAAGCGACGACCAGCGGGACGACGCCAAGAATGAAAGCCAGCGACGTCATCAGAATCGGCCGCAGGCGAATCGTCGCCGCTTGCACCGCCGACTCCACCAGCGGTACTCCACGTTCACGCAGCTGCTCGGCAAACTCGACGATAAGAATCGCGTTCTTGCTTGATAGCCCGACTAGCATGACCAGTCCTACCTGACAGAACACATCATTCTGCAGTCCTCGGAGCCACTGCGCGCCTAGCGCCCCGAGCAGCGCCATGGGCACAGCCAGCAGGACAATAAACGGCAGCACGAAACTTTCATATTGGGCTGAAAGCGTCAGATACACGACCAGCGTGCCCAGTCCAAATAAGATCAGCGATGTCCCGCCGGCCTGCAATTCCTCCAGCGACAGCCCAGTCCAACTAAAGGAGAATCCCTGCGGCATCTTGGCCGCAAGCTGCTCCATCGCCGCGATCGCTTGTCCTGAGCTGTATCCCGGCGCAGCTGAGCCATCAATTTCTGCGGAACGGAACAGATTGTAGTGGCTAATTACCTGCGGCGTCGTCGTTTGCATGATGCCGATCAGGTTATCAAGCGGCACCATAGCTCCACTGTCCGAGCGCACGTAAAACTGCTTCATGTCTTGCGCCTTCGATCGGAAACCCTTGTCCGCCTGCACATATACACGGTACGACCGGGCATTGAAATCAAAATCATTCACGTATGCCGAGCCCATATAGACGCCGAGTGTGTCCGTGATCTGCGACAGCGGCACGTGCAGGCTCTTCGCCTTCTCACGATCAATCGTCACCAGATACTGCGGATCATTCGCGGTAAACGGCGTATACAGGCCGACTAGTTCTTTGCGCTCTCGCGACTGCAGCATCAGTCCTTGTGTGGCACCCGCCAGCTCCTCGAGTGGGTGTGCCGCCTGATCCTGCACCACGAACTGAAAGCCGCCGAACGCTCCCAGACCGTTGATTGGCGGTGGCAGCGTGGCAAACACAATCGCACCCGAGATCCCGAACAATTGCGGGCGAACGCGGTCCAGAATCGCCGCCGCCGTGTGGTCCCTGCCTTTGCGCCGGGCAAAAGGTCTCAGCCCCACGAAAATCAATCCCTGGTTTGCGGCCGCTCCAGAAAAACTGAAGCCCGCCACGGAAAAGGTTTCTTCGGCCTCGGGCACGCCCGCCAACACGTCCGTAACCTGCTTGTTGACCGCCTTGGTATATTCCAGCGAAGCGCCGGCTGGGGCCTGGACGACGACGATTAAATAGCCCTGATCTTCGTCCGGCACAAATCCCCGCGGCACGTGTTGCAGCAAGAAATAGGTTGCACCCAGGCCGCCGAAGAAGAGCACCACCATAGCCAGCTTGTATTGCAGAACGTAATGCAGCAGGCCGCGATAGCCGTCGGTTACGGCCCGGACGCCTTGGTCGAATTTTCGCAACCACCACCACTTTTGCTCGTGGGGACCCGCCAGAAAAATTGCCGCCAACGCCGGCGCCAGAGTGAGCGCATTGAAGGCCGAGATGGCGATGGAAAATGCGATAGTCAATGCAAACTGGCGAAACAGGATGCCGGTCGTTCCGGGAAAGAACGCAACCGGCACAAACACCGCGACCAGCACCAGAGAGGTGGCGATAACGGCGCTGGTAATCTCGGCCGTGGCCGCGGCCGCTGCTTTGTGGGAGTCGCGCTCGCCTCCGGCGATGTGGCGCTCGATGTTCTCAATCACGACAATGGCGTCGTCGACGACTAGTCCGGTGGCGAGCGTGATGCCAAAAAGCGTTAGCGTGTTAATGGAGAAGCCGAGCAACTTTACGAATGCGAAAGTGCCGATCAGCGAGACCGGGGTAGCGATGAAGTGAATCATCGTGGTACGCCAGTCGCCGAGAAAAATGAAGATCACCAAAATGACCAGAAGGATCGCCGAACCCACCGTAAAAAGCACATCACGAATCGATTCGCTCACCGCGTCGGTGGTATCGAACGCGAGCTTGTAATGCATGCCCGGCGGAAAGCTCTTCGATAAGCGGTCGAGTTCGGCAATGGCCCGCCGGTCCACATCGAGCGCATTCGCCGTCGAGAGCTGGGTTACGCCGATTCCCACCGCATCCTGACCGTTGAATTGCAGATCGGAAGAATAGTCCTCCGCGCCCAACTCGGCCCGCCCAACGTCTCTCAATCGAACCAAAGTGCCATCGGCGTTCGTCTTAAGAATAATGTTGTCAAACTGTGCCGCCTCGCTGAGCCGACCGACTGCCCGCACGCTGACCTGATACTGTTGTCCTGAGATCGCCGGCTGCTGGCCTACCTGTCCAGCGGTGACTTCCACGTTCTGCTCCGACAGCGCACTGACGACGTCTGGTGCGGTGAGCCCGCGCCCCGCCATCCGCACCGGATCCAGCCACAGCCGCATGGAGTATTTGCGCTCGCCGAAGATGTCTACACCAGCCACTCCTGGAATGCGCTTAAGGGCGTCCCTGACGTAGACGTCAAGGTAGTTGCTCATGAAAAGCGTGGAGTAACGATTGTTGTCGGAAATAACGGCTGCGCCGAAGACGAAGTTCTGCGAGGCTTTCGAGGTGGTGATGCCCACCGCCTTGACCGCGCCGGGAAGCCGCCCCAGCGCCGAGTTCACACGATTCTGAATATCGACGGTGGCCAGGTCGGGATTGCGGGTCAGATCAAACGTAGTGAGAATGGTGCTGGACCCGTCATTGCCACTCGTGGAAGTCATATACTTCATGCCTTCCGCGCCGTTGATCTGTTGTTCCAGCGGAATCGTCACCGCGCTCTCTACCGTCTGCGCGCTGGCTCCGGTGTAGAAACTCGAAACTGCCACCTGTGGCGGAGCAAGATCGGGGAACTGCGCGATTGGGAGCGTGGGAATCACTGCCGCGCCCGCCAAAATAATCAGCATGGCGCAGACAGCAGCGAAAACCGGACGGCGAATGAAGAATTCAACGAACATGAGCGCCACTTAGCAGATAGCACTTGGCATTTAGCCGTCAAGTTTTTGCGGACCTAGCGCGGTGCTCGACGGCCAAATGCCAGTTGCCAAGTGCTAAGTGTTTTTTGGGATGCCGAAACGCCGAAGCCCGACGCCGCTAACTCTGCGGAATCACCGGCGCCCCGTCCAACAGAAGCTGCGTCCCGGAAACAATTACCTTATCGCCGGGCTTAATTCCTTCCTGCACTTCGTAATCATTTCCAACGGTCTGTCCAATCTTGAGGGCTTTCTGCCGGGCGACGAACGACCCTCCAGTCTGCGGTTCGGCCACGAAAGCGAAATATTGCCCGGCCAGTCTGGATACCGCCAGGATTGGGACCTGCGGACTGTAGTGGGTCCCAAACACCACCCGCGCCCGGACAAATTGCGACTGCCGCAGCGCGTCATTACGATTCGCAATGCGTGCCTTCACCAGTACGGTTTGCGTCGCGTTGTCCACCTGAGGAGAAATGAAGCTCACCTTTGTATCGGCCACGATTCTGCCTTCGCTGTCGAGTACCTGGACCGGCAGATTCATTTTGAGTTGGCCTGAATGCTCAATCGGGACGTATACATAGGCCTCGAGGCTTCCCGGCTGATCTACGGTAGTTAGCTCCGTCGTATTCGTTACGCGATCGCCTACACGCACGGGAATATCCCCTACAATGCCGGTTCGCGGCGCAACCACTTTGTAGTAACGAAGTTGAACCTGCTGTTCGCGTAGCTGCGCGTCGAGCGCATCCATCTGGGCCTGCGCCGTATCCATGGCAGCCCTCGCCTGGTCCAGATCCTGTTTACTCACTACTCCGGCTGCCGCCAGCCCCTGAGCACGGTCATACTGTTGCTTCGTCCAGTTCAACGTTGCCTGCTGAGCCGCTCGCGCGCTCTCCTGGCTCTTGACGGTAGCCTGTTGCTTCAGCGGGTCAATTTCCATCAACGACGCCGCAGCAGAAACGCGATCCCCCGAATGCACGAAGATCCTTGTGATATATCCCTCGACTTGCGGCATAATCACGGCCGAGTCGCGCGACTTGAGCGTAGCCACATATTCGGTCGCGTCGCTGATCGGTAGCGCCTTGGCCTCGATTACCTTGACTGGCATCGCAGGGCGCGCATCGGCCCGCGGATTCTGTGTCGCGTTGCCCGAGCAAGCCACAGTGATCGCGCCTGCTGCCAGACCGGCCATCAGCAGGGCTTTCACCGCAGATTCTGACGCTTTATTGGACATAACACAGGGGGCGCCCATCTTCCCGCCCTAGTACAGTGTCACCCGATCTCCGACCAATCGTCCCAAAGTGGGAATTAACGATCGCTATGCGACTCCAAGTTTGTTGACGAGGGCTGTCTTGTTAGCCCCCCGCTGCCGTCGAATTCGTTCGACATGCAGAGGTCAGACTATATGCAGGCATGGTGCAGGTTACGTAAACCGGATTGGCGGTTTGCCCAATCTCCACCACGCTACCGCTGCTCTTGCCAGCGTCAAAGCTGCCGCGCGCCTTTCTCGCAGCCCTACCCGCCGCAGCGATCGGCGGTCCCGGTTGAGTGTGAGTAAATCCATTGCTTTGGCAACTGCAGAGTGCATCAGGCTAGCATATCCCGGGCGAGCTTGACGGCTCGTTTAGGACATACAGACGCCCCTGAGGAAACTTAGACTCGGAAACTGTTGGAAAGATAGAAGATTAGAAGTTACTAAGCAAACATGGGAATTGGGGCTAAGTTGGGCGCCCTACCGGACCCAAGCGGCCGTCGGCGTCGCTATCGCTTGCGAGGTTTGGTGGCTTCCTGCATCTGCCGCTCTTCGGCTACGACCGCGACATAAAGAAGACCGAAGGCCAAGACCACCATCAGTAGAACGAGTGCCATGGGGCAAATCTAGTCGTGCGGTCCAAACCCGCCAAGATCACTGTCGTACCCGGCAGGTAACACCACTGCCGTGCTATTGCGTGAAAACCGGCGTCGGGCGTCGGACTTCAGACCTCGGGCTTCGGACCTCATCATTCTGTCATCCCGAGCGATCTTTTAGTTCGCGCGGAGCGCGAAGTAAAGATTGTCGAGGGACCTGGGTTCCTGCCAGCGTATCGGCGCGGTCGCCCCTAAACCCAGGTCCCTCGACTTGCCCTCACCGCGCGAGCGCGGCTCGGAGCAGCGCTCGGGATGACGGGATTTTTCTCTTCACGGCGCGGTGAATGCATGTGGCACAACGAAGGCTTCCGGCGCGGTTGAAGTCTGCCCCGATGAGGCGAGAAAGGAAAGCCGTGAGTTGACGCCCGAAGTCTGAGGTCTGAGGTCTGAAGTCTGAAGCCCGACGCCCAAGGTCCGATGCCGGTCTGCTACATTGTTCGAAACATGAAAGCTCGGAACATGAAACCTGCACGCAGCTTTGCCAGCGACAACAACGCCGGGGTCCATCCCGAAGTGTTGCAGGCGATCGCCAAAGCCAATCAGGGCCACGCCGTTGGCTACGGGGACGATACGTGGACGCAATCTGCGATCGGCAAATTCAAGCGCCAGCTCGGGCCGGATGTTGAAGTCTTCGTGGTCTTCAACGGTACCGCAGCCAATTGCCTCAGTCTCAAGGCGCTGACCCACTCTTATCATGCTGTCATCTGCGCCGAAGCTGCTCATATTTACACCGACGAGTGCGGCGCGCCGGAGAAATTTACCGGCTGCAAACTAATTCCCATTCCCACCCGCGACGGAAAACTCACGGTCGAATCGGTGAGCCATGCCTGCCACGGCATTGGCGATCAGCACCATGTGCAGCCTCGAGTCATCTCCATTACCCAGGCCACCGAAGTGGGGACGGTCTACAAGCCGCACGAAATCAGGGCTCTGGCCAACTTCGCCCACGCCCGCGGCATGTTCCTCCACGTGGACGGCGCTCGCATCGCGAATGCCGCCGCCAGCCTTGGGCAAACCTTGCGGCAAGCCACCAGAGATCTGGGAGTGGACGTGCTCTCCTTCGGTGGCACCAAAAATGGAGCCCTGGGAGCCGAAGCCGTGGTCTTCTTCGACAAGACGCTGTGCCAGGACTTTCTGTATCTGCGCAAGCAGGGCATGCAACTGGCTTCCAAGATGCGGTTCATCTCGGCGCAATTTGATGCCTTGCTGGCCGGCGATCTGTGGCTGAAGAGCGCGCAGCATGCCAATCGCATGGCCCGCCTGCTCGAGAAACAACTCCGTGAGATTCCGCAGGTGAAGATCGTCTACAAAGTGGAAGCGAACGGAGTCTTTGTCAGAATCCCGCGCAAAGCGATTGCCCGGCTGCTGAAACGCTACTTCTTTTATGTGTGGAACGAAGAGCAATCGGTGGTGCGCTGGATGTGTTCTTTCGATACCACCGAGCAGGATGTAAAGCAGTTTGTCCGGTTTGTGGCGCAGACGGTCAGCCACAGGTAGTGTGGTGCATATCTAGTGTGGCGCGGGCACCCTCGCCCGCGAAAGGCGTCGGGGATATCAAAAGCCTGGACAGGAACTACAAGGCAAGGAACGCGGTTCGCGAGTCAAAAGCGCAAGTCAAAAGCCGCGGGCGAGGGCGCCCGCGCCACACAGTAATGGTTGTAACTTTTCCCTGCTCCATGAATCCCATTTGCGGGGTAGACTGTCCCCTTCCGGGCTCACCGCATGGGATCGCGAATCGACAAGCGCAAGTTTAACCGGGTCACTCGCCGGGAACTGCTGAAACTGGCTCCGGTGCTCGCGGTCGGAGCTTTTGCCATCCCCAAGCTTCAGGAATCACTGCTTAAAACGGGCCTGGGATTCAGCGACTGGATATCCGCCAGAATGTTCCGCACCGGGCATCTGGCGAGCACTTTTCCGGACTCCGAAGTGGCTCCTTTTGAAAAATTTCCCATCAACGGTTATGACGTGGAGGATCCTGGCGTTGACCTTGACAAGTGGACCTTGACCGTGACCGGAGCCGTGCAGAAGCCGGGCGCGTACAAGTTGGCGCAGTTCCAGTCTCTGCCCAAAGTGCGGCAGAACACGCGTCACGTATGCGTGGAGGGCTGGGACGTTATCGGCAGCTTTGGAGGAGCGCGGCTTTCGGATTTCCTGCAGGCGGTGCGTGCCGACACTGACGCCCGCTTCGTTTACGTCGAGTGTGCGGATGATTATTACGAATCGCTCGACATGGAGACCGCCCTGCATCCGCAAACTCTACTGTGTTACGAGATGTACGATCGCCCGCTGAGCCGCGAGCACGGTGCGCCGTTGCGCCTGCAGATTCCTACGAAAGTTGGCTACAAGCAGGCCAAGTATTTGACCGATCTGAAAGTCACAAATGTTCTGACCAGGGTCGGATTCTGGGAGGACCAGGGCTACTCGTCTTTTTACGGGCTCTAGTCTTTATGGGCTTTAGTTTTTCCCGCCCGTCGGGGTTGGGCGAGGACGCCCGAGGCTACATTGATTGAGAAATACAATGCATGAAGCTGTAGTCGAAATCGAGTCGCCCAAAAGCGACGTCGTGGAGCAGGCGGTCTACGAGCATCCCTGGGCGGTGCGGTTTTCTCATTGGCTGAATTCAGTTTCGCTGCTGGTGATGGTCGCAAGCGGCTTTCAGATCTTTCGCGCCTTTCCCAGCTTCGGAGCAAAAATTCCTCAGAAGGATCTGTTGCACTGGCCCAAGGCCTTTGCACTGGGTGGTTGGCTGGGCGGGGGCTTGCAGTGGCATCTGACTTTCGTGTGGATCTATATCGCCACCGGGCTCTTCTACCTCGGGTATCAGGTTTTCAGCGGGAACTATCGTCAGGTGCTGTTCACTCCGCGCGATGTTCGCGGGGTGTGGCCCATGGTGCACTATTACTTTTTCTTCGGGCCCAAGCCCGTCGTCCGCGAGGTATACAACCCGTTGCAGAAAATGGCGTACACCTCGGCCCTGGGCCTGGGCGTATTGTCGGTGGCCACCGGAGTTGCGGTTTGGAAACCGGTGCAGTTTTCCTGGCTGGCATGGATGATGGGCGGCTTCCACTGGGCCCGCATCTGGCACTTCGCGGTGATGTGGGCGATTCTGTTCTTCCTTCTGGGACACCTCGTCATGGTCGTTCTCCACGGCTGGAATAACTTCGCGTCCATGCTCACGGGATGGAAGAAGAATCCCGAGTATCTTCCGCGCTGACCCGCCCTGTGCTACCAGCAACGGTCTGGAAGTGAAATGCTGCGACGAATGACAGCTGTCGAGAAACCGCCTGACACCGGCGATGCGCACGAGCAAGCTCTGATTACCCGCATCTGCAACGGGGAGTCGTCGCTTTTTGCCGCTCTGGTCAAGCCTTATGAGCGCCGCGTCTATGTAACCGCGCTGGCCTTATTGCGCAACGAGGCGGACGCGCAGGATGTGGCCCAGGAAGCCATCCTGAAGGCCTTTAGCCACCTGCGGCAGTTTCGCGGCGAGGCCCGCTTCAGCACCTGGCTGATCCAGATCACGGTCAATGAAGCCCGCATGCGCCAGCGAAAGCAGCACGCGGAACTGTTCGAGCCCATCAACGATTCCCCGGACGACGAAGGCGCCTACACTCCGCGCGATTTTGCCGACTGGCGCGAAATTCCGTCTGAAGCCCTGGAGCGAAGCGAGTTGCGTGCCTTACTGACCAAAGCTCTGGCCAGTCTGGGGCAGAAGTATCGCGAGGTATTTCTGTTGCGCGACGTGGAGCACATGAGCATCGAAGAAACCGCACGGGTGTTGGGAATATCGGTGGCCAGCGTCAAGACTCGCCTGCTCCGGGCGCGGCTGATGCTGCGCGACATACTGGCGCCCACGCTCGCCGATGGCTGGTTCAGCCGGGCGCCGTTCGGAAAAGGGAGTAAACCATGGTAGTCAATTGCGAGCACGTCTGGCAGGAGATTTCGAACTATCTGGAAGATGAGGTCAGCCCCGAACTCCGGGCCGCGATGGAAGCGCATTTTCGTGAATGCCGCCACTGCACCGCGGTGCTGGATGGAACCAGAAACGTGATCCACTTGTACGGCGACGATCGTGCGATAGAATTGCCTGCCGGTTTCAGCAAGAGATGGCAGAACAGGTTGGCGGAATCTATGCCAGGTCCTCGGGGAACTGCGTACGGATGGCTGGTGGCAATCGCCGCCGTGGCCCTGATCTCCGGCAGCTTCGCCTTGGCGAGACTGGATCCCAGTTCGCCCTTCGCCCTGCGCTCCTACCACTCCCAACCCGGAACTGGCGTTCCGGCCGGAATGATGGTGCAGGTTTCAGAAGACGGCAAGACATTCCATGTTCCCGGATGCCGGTATCTGCATAAGCATGAGAATGAGAAAGTCCGTCTGATAGCCGCGTCGGAGGCAATTCGGGAAGGGTATGTGCCCTGCGTGCGTTGCTTGCGTCAGTATTTGAATCGGTAAGTCAGTCGTCAGTCTTCGGTCGTCAGTCGTTAGCTCCAAACATGGTGGGCCGGGTTGAGCGACCTGCAAAGACGTTCGAAACTATACGGTCAAGTCAATTTCGTGGTCTCCAGTCCCTCTTTCTGGGGACTGGAATCCTCCTGGCTACTAGCCAACCGCGTAGAATAGATTCATCATCAAAAATGGGTTCGTAGTCTGTTTTGGAGGTGGGGATGTTTCGTCTTAAGACTTTGCCGATGTTTTTGGCAATCATGGGTTTGGTTGGCATAGTGCATGCCGAGGACCGGGTCCAGGCCGAACTGAAGTTCGCTGCCCACAACAAGGCGGAAAAGACCGCCGGTGTCTGGGTGGACGGTCAGTACGTGGGCTCTGTTAAAGAAGTGAATAGCGACAAAAAGGTGCTGCTACTTCCAGGCAAGCACGACGTGCTGGTGCGCCAAGCGTGGTATCAGGACCATTCCGAGCAGGTAATCCTCGAGCCCGGCGAACTGCACACGGTAAACCTGTCCCTGGTGAAGGTGGCGTCCGCGCCTGCCCATGAGGCTACCGGAGAATTGAAGATCTCGGCCACGCCGAGCCGGGCGGCGGTTTTCGTGGACAACCAGTTCGCAGGCCATGTGGACGAGTTCGACGGGGTGGGAAAGGCCATGCTGCTCACGCCCGGAAGGCATACTGTTCGCATCGCACTTCCCGGCTATTTGCCATTCGAGACAATGGTGAACCTGCGGTCTCATCAGAAGCTGAAGATCCAGACCGAACTGGTGAAGGGCAGCATCATGGAAGCCGGTTCGCTGGTCACCAAACAGTAAAACAGTTCCGTTCCGTGGGCGGCTGCTGGATTCCGCCTCGCGGCGCGAAATACTCTGGTGTGCTGAGACTGGGGTGCTCAGACTGGGGTGTTCAGACTTGAGAAGAGCGTCATTCTGGCCAATTGCGATCCTGGCGATCGTGCTTACCGGAATCGTCGGCATGGTGCTCTTCAGGGTCGCGGCCGATCAAAAGCCTCACAGTGTGGTTCTGAAGTGGAATCCTCCAGCGCCGAAGCCGGGCGTCACCGTGGCCGGCTATAACGTGTATCGCAGCGAATTTGGTGGCGCTTTTCAAAAGTTGGCGTACGTAGTTCCTCCCACCTACACCGACGACAAAGTAAGCAGCGGCAAGACCTACCATTATTTCGTTCGAGCCGTCGACCCTGCCGGTCAGGAAAGCCCGCCCTCGAACCGGGCGGAGGCTGCGATCCCTTGAAATTTTCATGGCGGAGAGACCGTCTTCGCTCATTTCAGTACTCGTACTTGTGGCCGCGGCGAAGTAGTGGCTGTTCAAAGAATTTCCAGGAAATCGAAGCCATGACGATCGTCGCAGCTACCCCCAACAGGCCTCCCGGGATCCATGCCGCCCGTGCGGAGAAGGGCAATTCCACTAAACGCCGGCCGGCCTGAACCAGGGGGACGTGAAGCAAATAGGTGCAATAGGCAATCGTACCCAGCCCCATAAGCCATCGTTGACATAGCAAGCGCTGGATCACACCTCGTCTTGAACCTGAAACAGCAATCAGCAAACAGGAAGTGTAGAAGAGCGCCAGCCACGTATATCCCACAGTGTTTACCGGCGGCGCAATGTTCATTACGTATCCTTTGTAGGTCATAAATGCAATACCAGCAAACAAGACGGCCGCGATACCGTAGAGCACGTTTCGTTTTCTAGACAGAAAATTCCAACCGCGCGTGCTCCGGACCAGGAGTGAAGCCAACACCCCGAGGCAAAGGGCGTCCGCGCGGCACGGCATCAGTACATAGCAAGCAAAATCTCCGAACTGCAGGCGTGCCGAAGCCAGAGCCTAAGCAAAGGAGCGCCGGCCACCGCAATCATGACAAACACCAGAAGATTCCGGCGGACCTTGCGGATTATCCAGGGAACGGTGAGATAAAACTGCTCCTCGACCGCCAAAGACCAGGTCACTGCCATGGCCCCATCCAGAAGTTCTGTGTGAAGGTCAGGTAGGAGAACCAGGGAATGGTAAGAGGTGAAAAGGCGCCTAGCCTGCCCGGTAGGAGGTGGAAAGGCAGATGGTGGAAAAGAAATATTGTGGTGACCACCGCGTACAATGCAAGGATGCGATAGGCCCGCCGAATATAGAAAGTCTGGAAATAGCGTGGAGATTCCCTCGCGTCCAACAGGATGCCGCCAAATCAAGAAACCGGAAAGCACGAAAAAGAGATCCACCCCGCTCCAGGTGAGCTTGCCCAGGGCCAGCAAGCGTGAAACATGATTTGCGCGGCGAGCAGGCGCATTTTCCGATCACGCAGGATCCAGGGCAGCGCCAGCAGCGGCACCATGAGCGCCGACTCGGTAAATAAAAAGAAGTCGCGAAATTTCACCACTTTTTTCCAGGTGACGAACATCAACCCGCGCCAGGTTCCATCAAACCCGCCGGGAAAGATGTTGTAGTAGGCGTCAAACTGCGGATTCAGGGTATGCAGCGGCGGCAACTTCTTTCCCCAGATAAAGACAGGCTGTCCCCTGAAGTAGACGCGCTGGTTGAGCACGAAGGGAGGCAGCAGCGCGTTTCCCGTGACTCGCCAGTTGTAATAAGCGATAAAGGCACCGGTGACCGCGAGAACAGCGCAGACGGGAAGGACAATACGAGGAAACGTGACCCGCCACGAAGGACTTTGCCGCCCGAATAGCCAGATTCCCAGCACCACCGCTACTGGCAGACAGAAGAAGAATCCTTCAACCGGGCGGCTGTTCGCCAGGATGCCTGCACCCACACCGAGCAGAAGCGCATCCCGCGGATGTTGGCGATCGAGGATTCGGGGTAAAGCGCCCACCACCAGTGCGCCTCCAATGGCCGCGACCGCGCCTCCCCAGTAGCTGTTCATCCAGTAGCTGAAAATTCCGAGGCGAACGAACACCAGGGTTGCACCCAGCAGGGCCCAGACCGGGGGAAGCCATCCCTGCAGCATCCATAAGATCGCCGCACATATTGCAGACATGCTCAGCAGCACGCCGATCCAGGGGTGCCCCAGAATCTGCCCCAGCGCCATGACCCCGCCCTGCGCCGGCGGATATCTCGACATGTAAGTGGGCTGCTGATTTACCTGAAAAGTATCGAAGAAGACCCACAACGGGTGAGGCGGATTGGTCAGCCGTCCGTGGGCGAAGGTGTCGGCGGAAAGCAGGTACCCGAACTCATCCTGGGCAACCGGAACAGGAATCGGGATCAGCCATAACAGACTGACCCTTACCACAATCACGGCAGCGATCGCAACCAGCGCCAGATTCTTTCTGGCTGCGAGCTGTGCAGCGAAGGTTTCAATCCCACCCAGAAACCGGTCTCCCACCCGGGGGAGGCACCAGGCGAGGACAAGACAGACGGCCAGAATCAAACTCTTTGCGTGCGGTAAGGAGATTTGCCGGAACGAGAAAAGGATCAGGGCGGGCATCTCGGATTGACCTGAAACTCTCACGGCGGGACTTGTCTGTCAACCTGGCGTGGACTTTCGACGTCGCGCAGGTAGACCCGTTAGCGCCGACGCCGACAGGCGGGCCGTCTCTACATGACCTGGTGGTGGGCGAAGTCGTTGCAGTAGCGACTAAGCCTGCCGGGCTTTGCCCAGCCTGACGGGCGGGGACGCCCGTCTCTACGTGGACCTGGTGTCCGCATGGCTGGAAATTTTGGCGCCGCCGTCGTAATATCTCGACTCGCTCTGGAGGACCTGCGAGATGATCTGGGGAATGACGACATCGACATTCACAGGCGTACACGTGGCCATCAGTCTGATAGGGATCGTCACAGGACTGATTGTCCTTTATGGACTGCTGACCGCGGAACGTCTTGATGGCTGGACAGCGATCTTTCTGGTGACCACAGTATTGACCAGCGTGACCGGGTTCGGTTTTCCCTTCGATCATCTTTTGCCGTCGCATAAAGTCGCCATCATCTCTCTTGTGCTGCTGGCGATTGCGATCCTTGCCCGCTACGCCCTTCACATGGCCGGTGCCTGGCGCTGGATCTACGTGGTCTGCGCTACCATGGCGCTCTATCTCAACGTGTTTGTCCTGGTGGTGCAGAGCTTCGAGAAGGTGCCCGCGCTGAGAGCGATGGCCCCGACCCAATCCGAGCCACCGTTCCTGGTGGCGCAGGTCATCGTTCTGCTGGTGTTCATTGTGCTGGGAGTTTTTGCGGTCAAGAAGTTCCACCCGGCGCGTTAACCATCGCTATGACCATCACACTTCAGTACGCCCAGGTAGACACTCCAGGGACCGACTGCGTCACGATACTGGTGGGCCATCACGCGGGATAATTGATGCAGGTGGGTGAGGTCGTGAACCGCCCACGTGGCCAGAAGTTCCGCTAGCGTCACCACTCCCAGGGTCGGATGCTTTCCTCGCCGGGCCAGGTCTTCCGGCTGCAAATTCAGTGCCTGCAGGGCACCCAGATTCTCCCTTCGCAGGCGGGCGAAATCGTCCAGGAGCTGGCCGATCTCCGGCGGCTTCTCCTGGCTCTCCTTCATCCGTATCTGGGCAAAGCGGTCGAAGGGATCAAATGCCCGCGCTTCGCCGTTCTCCAGAATGATCCGCACCCGCGGCATCCAGTCGGTGCGCTCCGCGACGATCAGGTGGCCCACGATGTCGTGCGCGCTCCACGTATCTTTTCCTTCGTCGCTGAGCACCCAGAGGTCGGGCAGCCCGCGCAACATCGCATTCAGGGTTGCAGGCGTGCGGGTGAGAACTGCGATGGCCTCGGCCAGGCTGATTTCCGTCATGTTTGTCATGCCTAGGTAGATGCATGTATGGCGCCTGGGACTCAGCGAACAGGGCACAGAAGCTGGGAATTCTAGGCTGCAGTCTTGCTGGCGTTCCCCCAACACCATTCGATGCGGGCCGCTTTGCGCTGTTCGGCCAGCCAGTCTTTAAAGAGGATGTCTTTGATGACGGTGCGGGTGCGGTCGTCGAGTTGGCCGGGAATGATCTCGACGAGGCGCATCAAGGTATAGCCGCTTTCGACTGGGATCGGCCCGACCAATTGACCCGGCGTGGCGGCAAACAGCTGGTCGCAGAGCGCGGGTTCGGCCTGGCGGCGCTCGATCAAGGCGAAAAGACTCGCTTTGGGGGGTGAACCTCGGCCCGCTGCCTCGAAGAAGACGAGCTCGGCGGCGGCGAAGAATTTCTCCGCACCGGAGCGGATTTGCCCGGCCAACTCGTGGGCCTTGTTTTCATTGGCCAGCTCGATGCGGGCAACCCGCGCGCTATCAAAATCTCCCGGATGCTGGCGGAAGTACTCCTCGACGCGGCCGCCGGCAATTCGGTCGCGAAGCTTGGGCACAATTGCACTGTCAGCCACGTATCGTTCCAGCTTCTCGTGGGTCATGCCGTGCCGCTCCAGCCAGCGGAGCGTGTCCTCGGCTTTAAAGAGTTTCTAAAGTGGTCCATCGCCTGCTGCAACTCGGCGTTGCTGAGATCGATCGGCTCCCGATCCAGTTCTTCCTGGATCACGCACAGGTTCACGAGCCGCTCGATGATTGGAGCTTCGTCCCAGATGAAATCGAGGCAAGCCATGGCCGTATCCACTCGCAGGACGTTGGTGTTGACGCGCACCAGATCGCCTTCGCTTTGGCGTTGCACACCGCGCAGCGGCCAGGGAACGGCTCGCTCCGGGCAATAGCTCAGCGACACCGTCCCTTCGCCGGCACGTCGAAGGAGCGCATCGTAGTGGATCGACTGATCGAAGGCTTGTTCTTCCGCAAGCAGGCTGATCGCCAGGCCGGGATGACGCCCGCGCAAGGGTTGCAGGCGGGCCTGGGCTTCACCGGGGTCGGACGCCGTCGTGTTGCAGGGCCAGTAAGTAATCGAGCACATCGGATAGTGCTCCCCCGAAAGAATCATTCATGACACCGCTCCTCGACCAGCCATCAGAAGATCGCAGATGGCCGCAGTAATTGGCAGACCGGTTTCGTTCTCGATCCAGAGGTATTGGCCGCTCGGGTTGATCTCAATGAACACGTAGCGGCCGTCAGGAGTGAGGATCAGGTCGATGGCACCATAACAAAGCTCGAGCTTTTCGACCAACCGGACGCAACGCTCCTGCACCTCCGGCGGCAAGTCATGAGGAAAGTGAGGGGTGTTGCCAAGGTCATACCGCCGCCAGTCGGCGTTAATCGCGTATCATGCCCGGGTTGACCTATCGGTTCACGGCTGTGAGCCGGGAGAGTGCGATGATCCTTGTTCTGACCCAACCCTTCGATCCGCACGTCGACCACGTGGTGAAGATGCTGGAGGCGCGGGGCGCGGAATTCGTCCGGTTTGATCCGGCGGATTTTCCTGCCCAGGCCAGCCTGTCGGTCGGGTATGCGCCCAACGGCCAAATGCGATCTTTCTTGCGCCGGGAGGAAAGTTGGTCGGCCCTAGCAGACGATTTTCGAACTCTTCTGCTTAACCCCGATATTTTTGAACTAACACTTACAGCTGTTTAAGACTGAATTGTGCCGAATGGTTACACTCTGGCAGACAATTTTCGACCCCCTGCCTGAATCTTAACTTCCGGGTTGACGATCACTCGCCCAGAGGCATCGTGTTCTTGGGCAGTGATCGGGAACTGAAAATCTGCATGATGCAGGTTCGAAGCAGCCACGCCGAAGTAAGTTACGATTGCGGACCTGTTTGGCGATCCATGGCTGGGTTTCGAAGGTCGGGTGTGGAATGAACTTACATGAAAAACCGTGGCGCATTCCTGGCGAGTTGTTGGCGGGATTGTTCCTGGTGTTGATGGCAGTGCTGGCCGGCGGTGCAGCGCTGCGGGAGTCTGTCACGATCGATGAGGTGGCGCATATCGGCGCCGGCGTAAGTTACCTGCAGAAGCTGGATCTACGGATGAATCCCGAGCATCCACCGCTGGCGAAGGTGTTGGCAGCCCTGCCCCTGGTGTGTCGCGGAGTTCGCGCGGACTACAGCCATATCTCGTGGACTGTCAGCGAGAAGTTTTTTTCGGCGTTTTTGGGGCAGTGGGTGTTTGGGGACTGGCTGCTGGAGAGGTGGAACGATCCGAAGAGCGTGCTCGCCTGGGCACGCTTGCCCATGCTGCTGTTGACCCTAGCCCTCGGATGCGCCGTGTACTTGCACGCGCGCCGCTTGGGCGGAGTGTGGGGCGGGCTGCTCTGCCTGAGCGTATATGTCAGCACGCCTGCCTTTCTCACTTTTGGTCCACTTGTGCACACGGACTTGGCGGTGACGCTGTTTTCACTGCTTGCCCTGTGGACCTTTGCCGAAGTATGGCAGCAGCCGAACCGAAAGAATGTTGCGCTATTCGGGTTGAATCTCGCAGGAGCGCTGCTATCGAAATTTTCCTCGGGCATTCTGTTCGTTGCGTTCGTCGCGTTTTCACTGAGCCTGCGCTGGCGCGCCGTCCCCATGCAGCCACGGAGCGAGCTTGAGTTGCGCGAGTGGAAGCGCACCCGTCGGCGGGCGACGCTTAAGGGCATCTTGTATGCCGCGGTGGCTGTCTACGCGTTTTACTTTGTCTTTTCGTGGCATCAGTCAACCAGCGTTCTCGAGCGCTTAGGAACGGGACCAGCTGCACTCTTCGTGCGCCGCCTTCTCATGCCTCCCTTGTTGTATCTTGGCGGAGTGCTGTGGGTTGTGCTCACCGGGAGACGCGGGACTTTTCTTCTCGGCCATGCCTATTCCCATGGCGTTTGGTTCTACTTTCCGGTTGTCTTTGCTCTGAAATCGTCGCTGGGATTTCTCGCCTTGCTGCTGCTTGCAGCCGCGGCCGGAATCGGTAGGAAAGTACGCGACGGAACGAACAGCGCAGTTATACCAACTCAATTCGCGCTGCATTGGCGTGTTCTCTGGGTGAGCTTGCTGGTCTTCACGGGTGCCTGCCTGCTTAGCCCACTTGACATCAGCATCCGGCATTTCAGTGTCCCCATTGTGCTACTGGTTATGCTGCTCGCGCCACTACCTCGAATGCTGGCCGATTTGCAACGGCGCTCCGTAGCCCTGGCGGGAACTGCGACGGTTGTAGCGCTTGCGGTGAGTTGTCTGTTCACCGCGCTCCACGCCTATCCCTACTATCTCCCCTATATCAACGCCTTGAGTTTCGGGCGTCCCACCTACGCGCTCGTCAATGATTCGAATGTAGATTGGAATCAGGGACTTCCGGAAGTTAAGCGCTTTGCGGAACAACACGGACTACAGGAAATTCCATTGGATCAATACGGCTTCTCGGATGTCACGGCATTCGTGCCGCAGGCGTACCCTTGGAATTGCCAAACGCCAACTCAGGAAGTTGCAGGAAAGTTGGTGACGCTCTCTGCTGCCAACTTGCTGGAGGCGCGCAATTGTGCTTGGCTCCTGCAGTACCCGCACGAGGCCCTGGCCGGCGGGAGTATTTATGGCGTGCGCCTGCCCGCGCCGATCCCGGCGGCCGGCAGCGCAGGCGGGCCGCCGCTGCCCTCAGCATATCGCACGTTTGGCGGCATTCCGTTTGAGATGCGCGCCTTCTTCTCGCATGTGGTCCAAAACCCAGACGACCTGCCCCGCGCCCTTGAATGGATGCAAACCGCATTCAGCGCCCCAGGCAAATCGCAGGGCCCTCCTCCCAAGTTCCCCTGGGAGCGCTAAATCGAATTTTC
>CAZGSU010000106.1:0-46991 GCA_964528615.1 uncultured Acidobacteriaceae bacterium
GAGACAAACTCTGATTCGCGTGAACATAGGTTGGGATTGCTACTGCTCCTTTGCCCATAGATGATATGACATACACACCGTCTGGGCGCCGTTTGTTCTCAGTCGCGGGGATTTCTGAGCGGGGTAGCTAGTCGATGAGCGCCCCGGGAATGAAAGCCGGTGTCGTGCCGGATCAGGCACGACGTTCGTCGTGGGCGAGCAGGTACGGATAGTCGAGGAGACACTGTCGGAGTGAGATTCGATCTGCCCCGGTTGGATTCCCCGTCCCATCTGAAAGAGGGGGCTGGAAGCCGTCCTGGCTTGTCGTAGGCGGATGGCTATCGGCCCGCTACCCTGTCTGTTTGCATTTTGTCCAGCCACAGGGAGCAGAGGCGGTGACACGGGCAGACCGTGAATTCTCGGTGTTTCCGTGGATAATCGTCACGTGGCCCTGCTGGAAAACTGTCGCCGAGCGGCGGTCTCGGGCGCTGCACTTCTGATGCAAGACTCCAAGCGCTCATTTCATAGCGGCAATCAGGAATACAGGATCTATGCCTTCCATTGAGAGGTGTGGCCTGTTGGAGAAAGAGTTGGGCAGCGCTAGCCTAGCACTGGAAGCAGGCCTTGTGGATAACTGCCCGCCTTTTTCGCGGCTCGGATTCGCATCGGTTCTGGCTTACACTTTTTTGTCAATCCTGATACTTGTGCTTCCATACCCTGTAGCGGGACAAATTTCTCCCGGGCCAACTTTCTCACCCCCATCAGTCTCTAAATGGCGCAACCAACGTCTCCGCGCTTCTATACATGATGGCGCTTGACCTTGGCCGCAGCTTCCGGGTCGCAAGATCGCGACGGCATGCATTGGCCCTCAGCGAGCGGTTCACCACGCTGGGTGGATTTCTGCCAACTCGTCACGCTGCCCTGGAGAGGGCGATTTCCACGGCGCGGGCCGAGGCCGCGACCGCCAAAAGTTACTCAGGGTGAAATCCGCCTTCGTGTCTCCAGATGCCGAACCGGCTTGGACTGGTTCTTCGCCCCTTCGTGACAGGCGACTAGGGTGTTTCCGTCCGGAACATCCTCGATCTTGTAGGTCTCGGTCTGATCCGAAACGACAAAGGATGGAGTGGGTTCATGATTTCTCCTTAATTCGTCGCGCTTCTTTCACGGCGGCAACACGGGTTCAAATCCCGTCGGGACGCCAACCAGATAAAGTCTTTAGCGCGTTGGGTTCCTGAAGGCTGCTCCGCCACTTACCTTCCAGAGACAATCGGACCAATCAGGTCGGCCCCAACGTAGACGAACACCAGAACTACGGCAAGGAGCGCAGTTGCGAGAAGCAGTCTTGTTGAAAGGTTCATCGGGCTGGGTGTTTTGACTGGAGTCGCGAATCTCGAGAACGTGAGGTACAAGATGTTCCGGTCCTCCTCGGGTTGTCTCAGAGCGCTGGATTTTTGCCGTTCGAACGGCATTTAGAACCTCGTAAAAAAATCGAAATGTATTCTCCATCCGCAATGTTCGGCATCCCTGGGAAGGCGCACCCAAGCCCGCACCCGGATTGGCCTTTCTTGGAGTCTCAAGCAGCTCGGGAGGTTGCTTCCTTGCGATCCGTAACCAATCGAATCTGGCGAAGTAACTTTACGGCGGGATGCCTGTGGCTTTCCCGCAGGCGTTCACATCACACTTCGAGACACTCGGATGGGAAGGGACGCTTCCGTGTTTCTATACGTACTTGATAACAGCCTTTACACTCACGACCGTTAGCGACGGAAGGGTATTGTCAAAAAACGCCACAATTCTGGGGAGGAACCTTTGCCGAATCTGTAGTGCCCCGGTAGTGATAAAACCTATAAACACTAGTAGGCAGCGTATGCTACTAGCCGGTAGGTTAGTCTTATATTGCTCTCATAAATGATTGATGAAAAGGCGTCTAGTCACTGAAACCCACGTAAACAGCGAGGTCGGGTGCCACACCCAAGCGCCCATTCACGGCGCTAACACAGGTTCAAAGTGCCGTCGGGACGCCACAAAATAAAAAGCTTTGCAAGCCACCACAGATCTCTCCTGAGGTGAGCACCTTACCGCCTGCGTCGTCACAAGCAAGGAATTTTGGGCAGCATCCGAGGAGTCAAGCGTAGAGTGCTTCTTCGGCGATGCAGCGATCAAAAATTTCAAGCAGGGGTTACTCAATTGTCGGCGCCTGAAGACCACACCCAGTGCTGGAACTGCCGCCGCAGTTCAGATTTCAGCAGCTTGCCAGTCGAGGTATGGGGCAAACCGGGGACAAAGATGAATTCATCCGGCACCTGCCACTTAGCAAACTTGCATTCCAAAAACGAGCGCAGTTCGTCAGCGGTGACATGGCAATTTTCTTTCAGGACGACAGCCGCGAGTGGTCTTTCCTGCCACTTGGGATGCGGCGCCGCAACCACTGCTGCTTCCTTCACCGCCGGGTGGGCCACAAGGGCATTCTCCACGTCCACGGAACTGATCCATTCCCCTCCGGACTTGATCAGATCCTTGGTGCGGTCGGTGATCTTCATATAGCCCTCGACGTCGATGGTAACGACATCGCCGGTGCGGAACCAGCCGTCGTTCGTCCAACGGTTGCATTCTTCGGGTAGCTTGTAATAGCTGGCAGCGACGAAGGGGCCGCGGATTTCCAGTTCGCCCGGAGTTGTGCCGTCCCATGGTACTTCGCCGTGATCCCCGACGGCTCGGATTTCGATAAATGGAGAAGGTAGCCCTTGCTTGGCCCGGAGCTCGAACTGCTGGTCCTCCGGCCAGTCCCGCATCCCTGGCTTGAGGGTGCACACGGTGGCAATCGGCGTGGTTTCGGTCATCCCCCAAGGCTGAATCACTCGCACCCCGAACTTCTCGAAGCGCCGGAACAAACTTTCTGGAGCTGCCGAACCTGCGACCACGATCCGCATGCCGGGAGCGAGCTTCCAGCGCTCGGGTTGGCGTTCAAGCGTGTCGATGACACTGAGCCAGATGGTGGGCACACCTCCGGTCAACGTCACACGTTCAACGGACAGGAGATCCAACAATCTTTCCGGTTGGAGATTGGGTCCCGGTAACACCAGGCTGCTGCCGTTCATGACAGCAGCATGGGGCAGTCCCCAGGCATTGGCATGAAACATGGACATCGCCGGCAAGATGCAATCGGATCGGGAGAGCGAAAAATTATCCGGCAGCGAAATGGAATAAGAATGGAGAGCGATTGCACGGTGCGAATAGGCCACTCCTTTCGGTTTTCCGGTCGTGCCCGAGGTGTAGCACATGGCGGCGGCATCGTCTTCGTCGAGATCCGGATAGACCGGACTACTGCGATTCTCCAGCAATAGTGTTTCGTAATTTTCGAAAGGTGCGGGCACGGGCTCACCACTCAACGGGACCACGAAGACACGCTCGAACTTCACTTTGTTTTTGAACTTTTCAAAGAGCTGCAACAGCACGTCGTCCATAATCAGGAAGCGGTCCTGGGCATGGTTGATGATGTACGCCAGTTCGTCGGGATGGAGCCGTAGGTTCAGGGTGTGCAGTACGCCGCCGGCACAGGGAACGCCAAAGTATGCTTCCAGGTGGGCATAATGATTCCACATCAGGCTTGCGACTCGGTCTCCACGCTCCAGACCTGCCGCCTGGAGAACTGCGGTAAGGGATCGTGCACGCTGGCACATCTCCCCGTACGTATATCGTTGAATCGAATTGTCGGGACGGCTGGAGACAATTTCGACGTTCGGAAAAAGTTTTTCCGCCCGGTCCAGGAGCGGCCTCAGCGTAAGGGGAAACTGCATCATTGTTCCCTTCATGGATACCTCGTTTCGCCGTTGGCTCGAACGTCGCTAAGGCGGCAGGATTGTACTGCTCCATACTCTTCCCCCGACACCGAGGGACCCGGGAAAGGCCGCAGTTCCAGGTAAAAGGCGCCATGCACGGCGCGCTTCATGCGCTATCCGCCTCCACGAAGGTCACGCCTTCATCTTGCTCTGGAGCAGGTTCAGGAGGGCGCGGTCGAGTTTGTGCCCGCGCCAGTCCTCGTACTTCGTCCCCGGGCGCTCGGTATCGAGGACGCCAAAAGGCCCGCGAAAATTCCACAGCGCCCATCCGCTACGCAGGTCGCGTAACACGTCCAGCGTGTCATCAAACCAGGCGAGCACGACGTTGGGCGGCGTGTGCTTGTAGCAGCCCATTTCGCCGAAGTGAATGCGCACACCTTTTTGCGCGATCTCACCCCACGACTGAAACGCCTTCACGAGCGTTTGCCGGTCGCAGATCATTTTTCCGGCCGCGTCCTTCAACGGCCAGGTCGGCACCGGAGTTGAGCTGCTCACAAAGCCCCGCGCCCACTCGCACTGATAGTGAGTCAGCTGGACGGGATTGTAGGTATGGCAGCTCTGCAGGATTCCAGTGTCGATAAGATCGGGGATGGGCGCTCCTGCACCGGGATAACCGTCTGTGATAACCATGCGTTCTGGATCCTGCTCGCGAATGCTGTCAACGGCCGCTTTCGCCACCCGCGTGTAGTCCTTCGCATGACGGCGCATGATGTCACTATTGAAAGACTCCTCAGGTTTCGTGCGTCCCAGTTCTTTCTGCTCCGCCGGAGTGCGTGGCACCAGCGGTTCGTTCACCAGGTTGAAGCTCAGCCGCTCGCTGGATGTGCCTTTGTAACGCTGGGCGAAATAGGACCATTGGTGGGCGAACGCATCCAGCGTCTTCGGGTCGTCGTAAACGCTGGTCTTCTCCTTCGTGACATGAATCCCGGTCACGGTCTCGTCTAGGCCGTCCAAAATGCACTCGCCCGGTGCGCGATGCAGGCAAAGGTTGACGTGCACGCCGTATTTCTCGCCCAACCGGATGGCGCGGTCAATGGGTTCGATCTTCTTCTGGTCAATGGTAAAGAGATCCGGGCCAGTCCAGAAACGGTAGTCCATCGGCAAACGAACCCAGTTGAATCCCCAGTCGCGGATCCAGCGGAAATCGTCTTCCAGAAACAACCCGTCATCCTTGTAGGGGAAATACTTCATCCAGTCAGGGTCAGTAGAAAAATATTCCAGCAGATTGAAGCCGTACCAGGCCGGATTTGTCGTTCGCACCGGAGAGGCTGAGGGCGGGCCTTTCTGCGCCGGCACGTTTTGCACCAACGCGAGAAGCCGCTCCATGCCGGAGGGAAGGACTGTGGCTGCTGCAGCCGTCGTCAGGGATTTCAGCAAAGTACGGCGGCTGAGATTAGTGCGTTTTCCTCTTGTGATGTCGCGCTCCGTTTTCATAGGTGGAGTCTCATTCATGTGAAATTCGCGTGGGTACTCTGCACTAATTCTTTCCCGGGCGACTTCGTGAACATCGCTATTATCGGCTCTCAACTGGAATGTCCAGCGTGGCAGTCAGCGGTGTATGCCGGGAGGATCCGCCCACAGAAACAAGGTAGTCACCAGGAAGGAGCTCCCATGCGTCCTTCTCGACGTTGAACACGGACATGAATTGGGGCTCGAGCGAAAGTGTGACAGCGCGGCTCTGGCCGGGATCCAGTTGCACCTTTTCCCAAGCCACCAGGCGTTTCGGCGGTTCACCCGCGCTTGCCGGCAGACCCAGATAAACCTGTGCCACCTCTGCGCCGGCACGCAAACCAGTGTTCCTGACCGAGAAACTCACTTCCACGGACTTGCCTGAGATCACCTTGAGTTGAGAATAGGAAAAGCTGGTGTACGAGAGTCCGAATCCGAATGGAAAAAGCGGATCTTTGTTCTCGGCGTCATACCACCGGTAGCCAACCTTCAGCCCCTCGGTGTAGTTGGCGTCGATCAAGACCGGGGTCGGCAATAGGTCGGAACTCGGCGGCTCCTTCGATGGAGCCGGAGTTGGAATGGTCAAGTGCGGCAGATCGGCTTCGCTCCTGGGAAACGAAATCGGGAGCTTCCCGGAAGGGTTCACGTCGCCGAAAAGCATATTGGCGATTGCTTCACCGCCCCGCTGGCCGGGATACCAGGATTCCAGCACCGCCTTTACGCGGTTCAGCCAAGGCATCAGAACCGGGTCTCCGTTCTCCAGTACGACGGTGGTGTGGGAATTCGCGGCTGTGACTTGCTTGATCAATTCATCCTGATTGTTCGGTAGCGACAGACTCTGTAAGTCGGCGTCTTCATGAGTGTGTTGATGGGCGAACACGATCGCGACGTCAGAATCACCGGCCAGCCTGGCGGCGGCTGCGGAATCCGTTCCGTCGTCGTAGTTGACCTTCGCATTCGGAGCCTTGGCACGAATTGCACGCAGAGGTGAAGAGGGGTCCCATACCAACACCGCAAGGAAACCGGTAGGGCCGGGGGGGATTTCCTTGGGAGGAACCGCATTTCCGCCGATTGGTTCCACTTGGGCTGATCCGCCGCCAGAGAGCACGCCCACATCGGCGTGCGATCCGATGACAGCGATCGACTTAAGACTCGATGCTCGCAGCGGCAATTCATTTGCTGCATTCTTCAACAGGACCGCGCCTTGTTCCTCCACGCGTTGCGCCACCGCCGCACCAGCCTCAGCATCGATTGGCTTAATCACGGGAGGATTGTCAATCACTCCGAAGGCAAACATAGTACGCAGGATCCGATGGACCATGTCATCCAGCCGCGACATGGGGACTTTGCCGTTCTCTACAGCTTTCTTGAGCGGACCGGAAAAGTACTCGTTCTCGTAAAACTCCTGGTCCAGACCCGCTAAGGCAGCCTTCACCGTGCTGTGGGTCGCGCCCCAGTCCGACATTACCCAGCCTTTGAAGTCCCAATCCTTCTTGAGCACCTGGTTCAGAAGGTAGTCATTCTCGCAGGAGTAAACTTCATTGACGCGGTTGTAGGCGCACATCACCGTACCCACGCCGGAATCGCGGATGCCAATTTCGAACGCCAGCAAGTCGAGTTCGCGCATTGAACGCTTGTCGAGATTTGAGCTGACTCCCATGCGATCGGTCTCCTGGCAGTTGATCGCATAGTGCTTGATATCGGCAATGACGCCCTGGTCCTGAATGGCCTTCAATTCCTGGGCAACGATCTTTCCCGCCAGAACCGGATCTTCGCCGTGGTACTCGAAATTGCGTCCGTTACGCGCCTCGCGCGTGATGTCGTTGCCACCCCCTAGCGACACGTTAAAACCTTGCTCGCGCGTTTCCCGGCCAATGACCGCTCCGAATTCATACGCGAGCCGCGGGTCCCAGGTTGCGGTTTCGGCCAGCGATGCCGGAAGCGCGGTGGCCTGGCCCCCAGCGCGCTTCCCGAGGTTTGTCACGCCGACTCCGGCGCCGATCAGATTGAGGTCTGGGACCCCCAAGCGAGGAATTCCGGGGACAAATCCATCTCCTCCGAGTGCTCGAGGGATTTTCCGGCCAAGCATTGCCATGCTTCCGTGGACGAGCTGAATCTTCTCATCCAGTGTCATCTCTTTCACCACCAGATCAGCCCGCTCGTCGGGTGAGAGACGGGAGTTCCTCCAGGGCTGGCCAGGAGCCTGAGCAAAGGCGAGACACGCCCACGAACCTGATATCAGTAGAACTACAGCGAAGGCTGCGGCACTCTTCTGGCGTCGACGCATGCTTCTGCCCCCTTGTGTCAGTACCAATCTTGCCCTGCCCGAGGATGTGAGCAACCTGATGTGAGCAACATATTGAGCTCAGCTATTCCATGCTGTAGGTGATGTGGATTCCACGTTTGGACATCTCGTCCAGAAACAGGTCAGCGGGGACGTCCCGTTCCTGCAATATGCCGCCGCGTTTGGTGAGCGCGCCGGAGGCGATCATTTGTACGACGATCGAGGCTGGGAATGCAGTGGTGCGCATCATGGCGCTCATGTCAGTCTTAGGATCGTAGTGATCGACCATGGTGAAGCTGGCGACGCGGCCCTTGAGGCGTCCGCCCAGCAAGCCGCGTACGCCCGGCGAACGCACCGATTCGTGCGCTTCCAGGCGCATGATGCAGACATCCGGGCCCTTTCCGGCAAATTTACCCTCGAAGATTTTTGACATCACGGCTCGGGGCGTGATCTCGGTTCCGTTGACACGCATCTTGTCGCTGGAAAAAAGGCCGAGCTCCTTTAATTCGCAAAGCAGATCGTAATGGCCGGGGTAGCGAAGCGTTTTCTCGAAACACTCGCCGACCCTTCCTTCGAAACTTTCGGGCAGAGTCGAGGTGCCGCCGGAAGTGTGGAAGGCAACGAGGGGCGCGAAGCCCGGCATATGAAATTCCTCGGGTTCGGTGAGCGCTTCAATTGTGACCAGTTTGCCTTTGCGCAGAATGCGAGCTGGTTCCACGTACTCGTTGATGAGGCCTTCCACCGAAAAAACCAGCTGGTAGTGGAACGGCGGCATGGGTTTTTCGGGGAGGCCGCCGACGTAGAGTCTGAGCGCATCAGCGCGGCCCCCGAGACGGCGGACAAGTTCTCCGCCGAGAATGGAAGCCATCCCGGGGGAAAGGCCGCAGTCGGGAGCGATGGCGACATCGCGCTTCTCAGCTTCGCCGGCGAGTGCAAGCTCCTGCCGGACGACGGTGTTGTTTCCGCCGAGGTCGGCAAAGTGGCACCGCGCTTCTATGGCAGCTTTCGCGAGGCCGAGATTCAAAAAATAGGGGACGGCGGAGAGCGCGGCGTCATGGCCGCGCATAAGCTTCGCGGCAGCCTTCTTGCTACTGGCGTCGAGCGCGAGAGCACGGACTTTCCTGTCGCCAGTAATCCTGTTTACGCGGGCGGCTACTTCGCGAGCGCGTTTGAGGTCGCTATCGGCAAGGGAGACTGACTCGACCAGCGATTGGCGCGCCATGTCGAAGGCGGCGGCCGAACCCATCATGCCAGAACCGATGACCAGGAGCTTCAAGTGTGTACCTCGTGAAAAGCGATTGCTGCCATCGTTGGGCCGGGACGTGTCGGTCGTGCTGCAACTCGATATCATACATATCAAGCATGATTTGGCCATGGCATAGATCGTGCGGGGCCCTGGTGGCAGGTTGCGGAACCACCGGGTCGACGAATACGATTGGGTGCGGGAACCTGCCACCTGCCCGTGTCCCGAAATCTGCTCGAACTCGAAACCGGTTGGCGCGCAGTGTCGACTCCCCAAATTTTGCGTCTAACCAATAGCTCATGTCTTCGTGGCTTACCGTCGCAACTCCGGCAGTCTCAGCCGTGGAGGTCAAGAAATGCGCGATGATGATGACCCGAATCTGAAAGATCGTGAAGGCAAGCGCGATGTCCCCGGCGTTTCCCGGCGTGACTTCCTCAAGATTTCAGGGATGTCCATCACCCTGCCGCTGGTGACCGACCCCAAACTGGCCATGGCAGCGGGTGAGCAACTCCCGGTCCATGGTCCAGGCAAAGTCCCAATGGAATTCTCCATCAACGGCAGGCGGCTGAAAGCCGATCTCGAACCGAGAGTCACGCTGCTGGACACCCTGCGGGACCAATTTGAGCTCACCGGCGCCAAGCGGGTGTGTGATCGTGGCGAGTGTGGTGCCTGTACCGTGTTGCTCGACAACAAGCCCGTTTACTCGTGCTCAGTTCTGGCCATCGAGGCCCAGCGCAAGCCAATCACCACCGTCGAGTCCCTGATGCAGGGTGGGAAGCTGCACCCCATGCAACAGGCGCTTGTGGACAATGATGCTTCGCAGTGTGGTTTCTGCACCCCGGGGTTCGTCGTTGCCTGCAAAGCATTTCTCGACCGCCACCCGCACCCGAATGCGGACGACATTCGCCACGGTTTGAGCGGGAATCTCTGCCGCTGTGGCACTTATGACGGAATCCGCAAAGCCATCGCGCAGGTCGCGCAGAAGGGAGCCTAAGACATGCCGGACTACGCATGGCCCGATGCAGAACACCGGACGTTGATCGGCAAGCGGATCAGCCGCGTCGATTCTCCCGCCAAGGTTTCAGGACAGGCAAAGTACACCTACGACGTCCATCGTCCTGGCATGCTTTACGGGATCGTGCTGCGTTCGCCCTACGCGCACGCCAAGATTGTCAGCGTCGATACCAGCGCCGCGGAGAAGATGCCCGGCGTGAAGGCCGTCCACATCGTCCAGGGACCAGGTTCAACCATTCACTGGGAAGGTGATGAGATCGTGGCGGTGGCAGCAGTGGACGAGCCTAGTGCAGAAGACGCGGTCCGCGCCATCAAAGTGGAATATCAGCAGCTTCCGTACCTGGTCACCGATACCGAGCCTCCGCAGGGATCTGCAGAGGGCCAAGGCCCCTTGAGTGCGGACGATATCGATGACATGCTCGACAACCAGGTGCCCAGCCAGCAGATGGTCAGCCAAATTCAACAGTACGGGATCACGGCAATGCCCAGTGAAGACGTGCTTAAGGGGCTGAAAGCCGATGGCGCAACCGACGCCGTTCTGGACGCCATTCGGGCGGCCGCCGTCCATCCCGAGGCTGGGAGCAGGCCGAAATCGAACTATCAGAAGGCCGCGGCGCAGACTTTGGGCGATCCTGACAAGGGGTTCGCTGATGCTGAAGTGGTTTCTGAAGGCCTGTATGGCGTTCCAGTAATTACACATTGCTGCCTGGAGAGCCATGGTTCCATCTCCGAGTGGACCGACGCCGACCGTCTGTTTACACACATCTCCACGCAGAATGTTTCCGGAATCCCCGGGCAGATGGCGGAGCCTCTGAAAACTCCGGCCAGCAACATCCGCGTTCACCAGGACCACGTAGGCGGAGGTTTTGGCAGCAAGTTTTCGCCGGATCGATGGGGAATTTTTACCGCGCAGATCTCCAAGAAGGCGGACGGCAAACCCGTACGCATCATGCTGGAACGCGCGGCTGAGCTCAAGGTGGCCGGGGCGCGGCCGTCTGCCTACGCCCGCGTGAAAGTGGGCGCGAAGAAAGACGGCACCCTCGTAGCCTGGCAGTCTCAGTCCTGGGGTACCGGGGGCCCCGGTGGCGGAGGGATGCCTCCCATTCCTTACGTGTTCGCCGTCCCCAACCAGCGAAAGGAACACACCGCCATCCGCAACAACATCGGTCCCGCCCGTGCCTGGCGTGCACCCAATCACCCCCAGGCGGCGGTGCTCACCATGTGCGCACTGGATGATCTGGCCGCCAAGCTGAACATGGATCCGGTGGAATTTTTCGGCAAAAATCTGGACATTGCCAAACCCCGCCAGAATATCTACCGCGAAGAACTTGCCATTGCCGCGGACCTGATGGGCTGGAAGCAGAAGTGGCATCCCCGCCGCCAGAACCAGTCAGGTCTGGTGCGCGGCGTTGGCGTCTCGTTTCACACCTGGGGCGGTCGCGGCCACGCCAGCGACTGCGACCTAACCATCCATCCGGATGGCTCGGTGGACATCAAGATGGGCACGCAGGACCTCGGCACGGGAACTCGTACCTGCATTCTGATCGTCGCCGCTGACACGCTAGGCATTCCAGTCGACGCCATCCAGCTTCACATCGGCGATACCATGTACCCTCCTTCAGGTGGTTCGGGGGGATCAACCACCATCGGCGGGGTCAGTTCCTCCACCCGCCGCGCTGCCGTGGACGCGCGCAATGCGCTCTTCGCCAAGGTAGCACCCACACTCAACGCAGAGCCCGACCAGCTCGAATGCGTGAATGCGCGAGTCGGCGTCAAGGGCGACTCCAGCCGTTCGCTCAGTTGGAAGGAAGCTTGTTCCAAACTGGGAGTAATGCCGCTTACGATTCGTGGCAAGAATCCCGACAAAAGCAAGCCGCCCGACCTCACCAACAGCGGCGTCGGCGGAGTGCAGATGGCCGAGGTTGAAGTCGATACTGAAACTGGCATCGTGAAAGTCACAAAGATGGTTGCGGTTCAGGACTGCGGATTGATCATCGACCTGAAGACTGCCGAAAGCCAGTGTTATGGCGCGCTGATCATGGGGATCAGCTACTCCCTGTTCGAGGAGAAAGTCATGGACCCGGGCACAGGCCGCATGCTTAATCCTGACATGCAGTTCTACCGTCTCGCGGGCCTGAGTGACATCCCCGAGCTGGTGGTGAAAATGATGACCGGCAAAGGCCACGACGAGCGCGGAGTGATCGGGCTGGGCGAGCCGCCGGTGATTTCGCCCGGCGCCGCCATTTCCAACGCGGTCGCCAATGCAATCGGTGTACGCGTTCCGTTCCTTCCATTCACACCGGACCGCGTCCTTGCGGCTCTGGAACAAAAGGCAGGTGCCTGATGCGGCCCTTTGAATATGTGAGTCCTGGCAGCAGAGCCCAGGCCGTCAGTTTGCTCGGCACGGCCTGGGGCAACACGGAAATTCTCGCGGGCGGAACCGACCTGCTCGCCCTGATGAAGGATGACGTAGTCACTCCCCGGCGGCTCATCAACATCAAGGAGATCAAGGACCTTCACGGCATCTCCTCGAGCGCGCGGGGACTTCGCATTGGGGCTCTCACCACTCTCGGTGATCTCGCCGATGATGCGAATGTGAAGAAGAACTATCCCGCGTTGGCCGAGGCTGTGATCGAAGCTGCCAGCCCGCAGGTTCGTAACCTGGCCACGCTGGGCGGCAATCTCTGCCAGCGGCCCCGCTGCTGGTATTTCCGCAATGGCCTTGGTCTGCTGCCCAGGGACGAGACCGGTAAGGAATTGGTAGCGGCCGGCGAGAATCGTTATCACGCTATTCTCGGCAACGATGGTCCCGCCAAGTTCGTCAGTCCCTCCACTGTTGTTCCGGTCTTGATTGCCTACGGCGCTATGGTTCGGATCGAGGGTCCGAATGGGAAACGTGAGCTGCCACTAGAGAAGTTTTTCGTGATCCCCAAAACCGAAGGCGAACGCGAGCACGATCTGCGACCGAACGAAGTCCTCACCGAAGTGGTGATTCCGCCGGCGCCCGGTGTCAAGGCTGCGCATTACGAAATCCGCCAGAAGGAAGTGTTCGATTGGCCGCTTGCGCTCGCCGCGGTCGAGTTGAAGATGAACGGCTCCAATGTGCATACGGCCCGGGTTGTGTTGGGATATGTCGCGCCCGTCCCCTGGCCTTCACCGGAAGCTGAGCAGGCCCTGCAAGGACAACCGGTGAACGACGAAACCGCACAGAAGGCTGCCGAAGCCGCTCTGCAGCGCGCCACGCCACTGAGCAACAATAGATACAAAGTGCACCTTGCCCAGGTGGCGGTAAAGCGCGCCATCCTGAAAGCTGCGCACGGAGGTGTCGCGTGATCAGCGAATTTGATCGCTTTAGCACGAATCGCCTGGACCTCTGTTCTGCATTACGCTGGAAGGGCCAATTCATCCTGGCCCAAGCCGATCCGACTGTGCCCGCGTGTAATGACGGCTTGTTCTGGTGCCTGCACACGCAGACTTGCATCGGCCCCGACGGCGAACTGGCCGAGCCCGGCAACTGCTGCTCGAAGACCCGCGGCTGCCACGGTACAGGAAAATGCGCGTAGCGCCCTTTCCTGTTTGCCGGTTCGTGTAGGACAATCAGGAGAAGCTGGAACGAAGGAGTCTCGTATGCGTTCTCACTTGCCAGTCGGTTTGTTTCTGCTCGTTGTAATGGTTTCAGTTTCCGCCGCCCAGCAGATCCGCGGCGACTATCTGGAGACCCGCTCCGCCGACGTATACACCGGTCAGTGTTTCGCCAATGGCGAGGTAAATCTCGTGGGCAATGAGGCCATCCTGGCTTGGCACATCCGGAGCGGCAGCTGGGACGGGGTCCCGCTGCAGGGGCTCACCGTCGCCGCCGCGGTCCGAGCCAAGGGTACCCTCGGCGATCCCTATGAGAACCCTTATCCCGCCAATGCCGTGCTGTTGGTGGACGCTCAGGCCAACGCGCAGCAACGCGCCGCTCTCGCCAGCTTTGCTCAGCACATGGGTGGTGAGTTGCTGAAGAACGTCGCGCAAATGATCCCAGTGGAGATGGAGTTGGCCTTGAGCGCCGAGCATCATGGCGCCGCGATGTTTCGCGCAGGCGAGTTTGCCACGGTGCAGACCCGCTCCATTGGGGAAGACGACCACCTGTGCGGCAACGAAGTCACCTACTACCCGCCGCTGACCGAGTTGACGCATTCCATGCCCGCCGTGGCTCTTACGGACGCATACAGTGGGCCCGGTCTGGGAGTATCCTGGAAACTTCACGGCAAACGTAGCGCCTTCGTGGGTGCATTTGCCCAATAATCTCGAACCGGAGCGTCAGCGTGGGTAAGTTCGCGGCGCGATCGTCTTCGATCGCACTCATCGGTATTCTTGCGGCCGTCTGCAGCGCACAAACCGGCAAGGTGGAAAAAATTGGACCCCTGGCTGACCCGGCTATCTCCGAAGCCGTGCGGCAAGCGCTTGACCCCGCCGGTTACCGCATTTCGCTCGATGATGGACCTACGTATTGCGAGATATGGCTGCGCAACAGCGTTCCGGCCCAGGCGAAAAAGGACACTGCAGATGTGGTCTATCCGCAACTGGCCGAGTCGGCGTTGGTGGGTGTTCTGCATTATCCCAAAGGCAGCAGCGACTACCGCGGACAAACGATTTCTGCCGGCTTCTACACCCTCCGTTACGCACTGATGCCCAGTGATGCCAATCACCTCGGCGCGGCGCCCAATCGTGACTTCCTGCTGCTTGTTCCCGCAGGGTCAGATGTCGACGCCAATACCATCTTCACGTTTTCGGATCTGATGGCGCTCAGTGAGAAGGCGACAGGTACCCGGCATCCGGGGCCCCTGAGCCTGGTTCAGCCCGACAACGGCGGCGCGGGTCCGACGCTATCCAAGGATGACCAGGACCACTTGACCTTTTCCGCCCGGATGGAACTCTCCACTGGCGAGAAGATTTCCTTCGCACTGGTAGTGAAGGGCACAGCACAACAGTAGAAACCCTCAACTGCGATCTTCAAGAGTTCTGGGAAATAAAGTTCTTCCTTCAATCTATTGGGCGCTACCCGGCAAGGCCCAGGCAAAGATCACTCCACCGTTGCCGGTCAGCACGTACTGGCGTTTGTCGAGTTCGTAGGTGATCGGAGAAGTGTCCATGCGGACGCTGGTGCCGGCGTGCCACAGAGTCTTGCCGGTGCTGGTGTCGAGCGCGAGAACGTTGCCAGAAATGTCGCCGGTGAAAGTCAGTCCCGAGTCGGTGGTGAGCACGCCCGCGAAAGTATCCTTTCCCACATCGTGGCTCCAGCGGATCTTGCCGGTCTGGTAGTCGATGGCTTCGATGACGCCTTTACTCCAGACATCGTAGTCCGCGCCGGCCCAGCCGTAGGTACCGTCTGCGGGTTTAGCAAAGTAGATCGACCAACTGGGGTGAGCGGAAACGATGAACAGTCCGGTCTTGGAATCGAAACTTGGGGAGCGGTAGTTGGTCATGCCGCCTTCGTCGGGGGCGATCACGCGGCCGTCGGGTGCCGGTTCCTTGTCTGGGTTGGGAATCGGCCGTCCCTGTTGATCGACGCCGAGCGACCAGTTCACTGTACCGTAGGGTACCGTGAGCAGATTCTTTCCGTTAGTCCGATCGAGCACGAAGAAGTAGCCATTGCGCGACGTCTGCATCAGCATCTTTCGCGGTTGGCCGCCAAAGTCGGCATCGACCAGTACCGGAGTTTCGACCGCGTCCCAATCGTGAGTGTCGTGCGGAGAAACCGAGAAAGCCCAGGCAAGTTTCCCGGTATCGGGATTGAGGGCGACGATACTGCAGGTGTAAAGGTTGTCGCCGGGACGAGTCCTGCCAGTCAGCACCGGGGTCGGGTTCCCGGTTCCCCAATAGACCAGGTTCAGCTCCGGGTCAAAGGTGCCGGTCATCCAGGTCATGCCTCCCGAGGCTGTGTTCGGAGTGCCGGCGGGCGGCGTCACATCCCACTGCCACTGCGTCTTGCCGGTCTCAGGATCGACGGACCGAAGGAAGCCGGGCAGGTTATCCATGTCGCCGCCGACGCCCACCAGCACGTGATCGCGCACCACCAGCGGCGACATAGTCGACCAGTATCCCTTTTCCACGTCGGCGATCTGGACATTGAAGCGGACTTTGCCATTTTTGGCGTCCAGGCAAATAAGGTGGGCGTCGGGAGTCATGAAGTACAGCCAGCCCTTGTACATGGCAACGCCGCGATGTCCGATGTGCAGGCCTTTGTTGGGCGGATAGGTGTAACGCCATATCTGATGCCCCGAGCGGGCATCCACCGCCCAGACGTTGTCCGGCACGGTGAAGTACAGAATGCCGTTGACCAGAAGGGGCGAGGATTTCAGGTTTGCCTGCTGTCCCGTCTGGAATGCCCAGGCCAGCGACAGTGACGAAACATTCTGCGGAGTGATCTGGGTCAGAGGGCTATGGCGCTTGCCCGAATAATCCCCGTGGTAGCTCGGCCAGCTGTCGGCCGGCGGGTTGGCGATCGTCGCCGGATCGAGCCCCTGCGCCAGCAGGCGGCCGGCCGGGAAGGTCAGCGTGAACAACAATACAAGAAATGCCTTATGAAAGTGATTTAGGATTCGCAATCCGGTTCGCTCCTAGCGCAGGGTCTGCAGATAAGCCATCAGGTTGTGAACGTCGTCGTCCGTATACTTTCCCAGTAACTCGACATGAACTTCGGCGGGCGCCTTGACCGTGTACTTGATCGAATTTGCCGGCCAGGACTGATACCACCCCGCCTCATCGGTCAGCCCGATGGTGAACTCATCCTGATAGGAGAGTTTTCCGGAAACAGTCTGGCCGGAGGGGAGAGTGACGGTGACGGTTGCGGTAGCGTTCTTGGGATAGAGCATCCGCTTTTCAAGTTCGAGTCCGCGAAAACGCCTGGCCACGCCAGCCAGATCGCCAGTCGGAGAATGGCAGGACGAGCAGGTCCCGGCGCCATTGAAATATTGTTTGCCAGCCTCGACATTGCCGGTTTGAAGATCGCTGACCGATACGCCTCGCCGTCCGCCCGGGTGCGCATCGGCCTTTTTCTTCTGCGCATGAAGGAAAGCGGCCAACTCGGTTATCTCCTGCGGAGGGAGCTTGAACGCCGGCATGCCGTTTTCGGGGCGTCCAGTGCGCACGAATGGGCCGAGCTTGTTGCCCCGGACGTCGTTCGTAACCACGTCTGAATCCATCAGGTTCGGTCCGGTCTCGCCGCCGAAACCTTCGCGGCCATGGCAAAAAGCACAATTCTGGCCATACAGGGATTTGCCCTGCTCAACAAGCGCAGGTGGGGCGGATGCCTGGTCGGCCTTCGTCTGCGCTGTCTTGGTTTGCCCTACTTTCGTTTGGGCCGTCTTCGTTTGGGCCGGTTGGGTTTGGGCCAGCGTCAGGCAACTTGCGAGCACAGGCACGGTGGCGGGCACGAGCATCCTGAGTTTGAAGACTAAACCTGCTATCGAACGCATCATTAAGCGAAGACCCTCCAGTCGCCGTGTCTCGGACCCGGATAAGCGTGGAACGAGACGAAGTCTATTCTCCCGCGCCAGCGAGTGCAACGGTCGTCACCTTAGCTCTCCCCATTTTTTTCGTTCGGATGTACACTCTGCGGTCTATGGATAAATTATCAGCGGACAAACTATCGCGGCGAACCATGCTCAAGGGTGCTCTCTCCGGAGTGGCTGCAGCTTCCGTCTCCTCCGTAGCGTGGTCTCGGCAGACGGCCCCGGTGCAACGCAAGGGCCGGATCAAACAGTCGGTTTCGCGCTGGTGCTACAAAGAGATTCCACTCGATCAGCTCTGTGCCTACGCCGCCCAGATTGGCTGTAAGGGCATCGACCTGCTCAATCCGGAGGAATACGAAGTGCCGAAGCGCTACGGCCTGCTGTGCAGCATGGCCTATGCCGGAGGCGGCGAGCTGACCAACGCCTTGAATCGCACCGAGAATCACGCCAAGATCGAGGAAGGCTTTCGCAAAAACATCCCGCTGGCAGCCAAGGCCGGAGTGCCCAACGTGATCACTTTTTCCGGCAATCGCAATGGCATGTCGGACGAAGAGGGCGCCAAAAACACCATCGCAGGGCTTAACCGGGTGAAGAAGATCGCCGAGGACAACGGCGTCATCATCTGCATGGAACTGCTCAACAGCAAGGTGAATCACAAAGACTACATGTGCGACCACACCGCCTGGGGCGTGCAGGTGGTACAGGCCGTGAACTCACCGCACGTCAAGTTGCTCTATGACATCTACCACATGCAGATTATGGAAGGAGACCTGATCGCGACTATCCAGTCCAACATCCAGTGGCTGGCTCACTTCCACACCGGCGGCGTTCCCGGCCGGCACGAACTCGACGGCACCCAGGAAGTGCAATGGGACGGCGTAATGCGCGGCATCGCAGCCACCAGTTTCCAGGGATATGTGGCGCACGAGTTCGTGCCCACGCGGGACCCGCTGACCTCACTGCGCGAAGCCGTAGATTTGTGCGACGTCTGAGTAACCGTTAGTGGTACAAACGTCCGGATCGCGTCGCGATAACGCCCGCGCTCTATCCGTCCGGTGAATTTCCGCAGCGTGAGTTTTGAGATAGCGCTTCCGGGTCGTCCACGTCATCGCTAGCTTCCTTGGAGGATAAATAGGCGACCAATTCGCGGTATTCACCGACCGGCAGCGCGCTTGAGTCTGAGGCTGAAAACCGGGTTGGATTATTCGCGCAGCCGCACGAAGCGGACTGACACGCGACGGTTGTGTGCACGTCCCTCGGGGCTGGAATTCGGCTGAATCGGAGTCGCCGATCCCGAGCCCATCGTTGTAAGCTGCGTGCTGGAAACATTGAAGTCATTGATCAGCGCCTCCCGCACGGCGACGGCGCGGCGATTGGAGAGGTCGAGGTTGTAGGACTCGGAGCCAGAAGCGTCAGTGTGGCCTTCGAGAATCGCGCTGGCCTCGGGATCTCTCGCAAGCGCGTCGGCAATCTGCTGCAGAGCAGGACGATACTGTTCGCCGATTACAGCGCTGTTCTGGTCGAAGAGAATGTCTCTTGAGTCTGGCGCGTCGGTCGAACTTTCGGGCTTGACAACCGGATCCACGGGAAATTTACGGACGGTTACGTCATTGAACTCGTAGGAACCAGCCTCCCGCCTGGAGTGCGACGTAGTAGCAGCGCCTTGAAGTGGTCGTATCGGTGCGCCCATGAGCGAGGTGGACGATCCGTGGACCATAGAATGTCCCGAAGCCGAATCGCTTTCCTCCGAGGTGGACGAACCCATTTCCGCAGCATTGGCTTGCGCCGAATTCTGTCGCGGCGATGTTTCGACAACTGCCAGGGTCAGAACGCATGTAACTACGGCCAGACCCAGAGCCTTCATCCAGGAGCCCACTCTTGGAGCGGCCTTCTTGGTTCGGGAATGATCGCTGCGGACATTCTGGCGTTCCGGGAGAACACTTTTCTCCACAGTGATTTTTTCAGGCGGAGCAGGCTTGCCTGTCGCTATCTGTTGTTCAGAGACGACGCCTGTCTCCGGCTTTGAAGGTGATTCCTTTTTCAAGCCGCCTAAACTCTCACCTAATATTGGAGCCATTGCGTTTGAGCCGGCCGCAGAAGGCGTGAGTTGGGACGCCTCGTCTGGGGTCTTAAGGTTTTCGCTCGGGCCTTGCTCGAGTTTGCTCTGTGGCGCACCCGCCGTGGGAACGGCGGGCGCCGGGACGGAAAGAGTTACCGGAGGCGCTGCCACCGGCGGGATTGATTTTGCTGCCAGAAGGAGTTTCTGTTCTTCAAGGGTCTGGCTGATCCGCATGATCGCTTCAACCAGCGCCGGCGGAATATTTTCGCCTGCGCCAGAACCGTTCCCGTTGACGGAGGGGACAGGTGCAGGTTCGATTTTCGTTTTCGTCCAAGGGGCGCCCTGCGCCGCCAGGTTCACCGGTACCGCATTCTCTTGCTCTAAAGGTCTTGTTTCCCTGATCGGCTGGACTTTTCTGTTGGGCTGCGAAACCACGAGCGACGGATCCATCCGATACATGTCATCCAGCACGCAGGACATGTCTAAATCTTCAGCCGCTTCTGCGAGGATGGTGTCGTCGATCAATTTTCTTCTTGCAGCGAACCCTAGCAGCATGGCATTGAAGCACAGCGTATTGATTCTGCGGGGAACGCCTTTGGCATTTTCCCAGATGTCCCGCACCGCTCCCATGGTGAAGAGCTCAGGTCCCATGTATCCTGCGGTTCTGAGCCGATGATTGATATAGTCCCGCGTTTCGTTGAGCGTCAGCGGACTCAGGCGGCCCACGCTGGATATCCTTTGGCGCAATTGTTCCTGTTCCGGCGCCGCGAGTGACTTCACCAACTGCGGTTGCCCAGCCAGAATAATCTGCATGAGCTTGACCCGGGTGGTTTCGAAATTCGAGAGCTGCCGCAAAGTTTCCAGTACCTCAAAGTCGAGGTTCTGGGCCTCATCGACAACGACGATCACCCGTTTGTGCTCTGCCGCCGCGCGCCCCAGTAGCTGGTTGATCTGCTCGGACAACTTGCGCACTGACGTATCTTCAGAGCCTGCTCCCAGTTCGAACAGTAGCGATTGCAGTAGTTCGTGCGGCTGGAGCTGTGGTTGAAAGAGGAATGCGGTATAGGCAGTGGCGCGGAATCCCTCGAGGAAGCTGAATAACAGTGTCGTTTTCCCCATCCCGGGCTGAGCCACCAGCGCCTGGAAGCCGAACTCACAATCGATCCCGGTGATCAACGAAGCGAGCGCTTCATTGTGAGTTTCACTGCGGAAGAGGAATCGCGGGTCGGGAGTACTTCCAAAGGGGTTCTCCCGCAATCCAAAGTGGCCGAGCAACTGACTTTGCACAGCGTTCGCGGGGGAATAGCTTGGCAAAGGGCACCTGTCCGGCCTAGCTGTAGCAAATTGACGGCCATCGCTGAAAAGCCGCTAGGGTAGCGGATTTCGGAGGATAGGAGCAGTGCTGACATGGGGCGAACCGTGATTGTGAAAGGAGTTGCGCAAAATGCCCAAAAGGCCAACGCTGTGCCGACGCGGATCCGGCGGAAGGCATGGGTGGCGAAACAGTTGGGGGATCAAAAAAAAGTCCGCATCCGCGGCAATTCGTATCAGACAGGTGGTCGGGTTTCGTTCTTGGCCTGGAGGGTCCGGTGTGGGTCTTTCGACTCCGCGACTCCGGCAGCTTTTCGAGGCCGCTTGCTCGATCTCCCGGAACCTTTTTCCCACGGGATGCATGGGGATGGTTTCGCCTGGGTGGGCACGAGAGAGACCTCCTCTCGGTCCGCGACAACCCCGTAGGACGCATCCGGCGACTTTACAGACGTACGGGAGCAGCCTACCCCGACCGCCAGAGCCATTACTATCGAGCAAAGCGTGAGGCTTTTCATGGAGTTTCTTCCGAGGTTTCTCTCGGGCTGATTATCACTGCCGGATGAGGCGGGCGCGATCAGGTAAAGTACCGATTTCCAGGAAAACTAGCTGTAGATTCCGGGCAAGACGCCTTGCGAGATATTTTCCGTCACGCTGCGATGGTCGGGCTTTTGGCAAGTTTCGGCAGGCTCCAGGCCTACACATGCTCTGAGTAAACGCCTCCAACCAAGGTTCTGCTCCAGCCAGCGAGCCACAATAGTATTTTTCATAACGTGATGGCTGAGTTGCGCTGGGGACGCTTCTCTCCAAGTGCTTCCCCCAGGACCGTCTTTCAAGTTCCGGGTCTCGATCCTGCCGCCGGTGGTGATACGAAATTGTGTGATCCCGGATTGGTTCGTGATTTCAAGAAGCGGCAAATTTGATGACGACATTTTGGATTTCCTCTTGCCGCCTTAAGGATGGTCCAAACGCGCGTTTGCAGGCCATACCCTTAAACCTTCATAGCGACTCCGGGAAACATGTATCCGCTTTGCCCAAGGCCGGACTGCACCGCGAGAGAAAGGCGCGAGCCGAAAATCTTGCCAATCTGGCAGACCAAACCCGGGGCTCATCCTCCTTTTGCCGTTTGGGTCAGCGGGAAGCCGAAAGGTGCAGTCGTTCTGGAGTGTTCTGGGGTGGGGAATGAGTTCAGCTTCGCTTGCGGGTGCGTCGACTGACGAACATGCCGCCAAGGCTGAAACCGAGGGTCGCGCCGAGGACTGCCGCGGTCAACATTCGACCGGGCGAGGCGCCGCCTGTGCCTTGGGAGAAAAGAACTGACGTATAAGCTATGGACAAAGTCCAGAAGGCTATTCGCAAGTACATGGGGGAGGTCCTGCAAAAATTGTCTCACGAACTCACCGTGAATTGAAGAAAATTCAACGAATCCAAGTGATTGATTTTAAGTGGCGTTTGTTCATATTTTGGATGTCGCGCCGAAATTCATCCCCTGGTACAGCGGATCCCTGTCTTTTCTCATCTCAGTCCCCGCAAGACTTGTGTCGAAAGGAGAAAATATGAAAATCAACATCCTGTTGTGTGTGATTCTTGCCTTTTGTACGTTGGGATTTGCGAAGGAAAAGGCCGGGGTAAGAGATGTCACCGGATGCTTATCCCAGGGTGACAATGCCAAGGAGTTTTTGCTGACCGGGAATGACGGAAGCACATGGGAGGTCCAGAGCAGTAAAGTGGCCCTCGCCGAGCATGTTGGTCACACGGTGACCGCGACCGGGGTAGTCTCCAATCCCACCGCCCATAACATGAAGGAAGATGCGAAGGATGCTGCAAACGACAGCGGCATGACGAAAACCAATAACGAGCACGGGCATTTGACTGTCACACAAGTAAAGATGGTCAGCGAATCGTGCAAGTAGGTTATCACCGGGCTACACCATACGAAGGCCGAAGCGATTCGGCCTTTTTATGTCCTTTCAAAACGAAAATAGCCGTCGCGTCACAATTCACCGCGGGCGCAGCACCTGATAGCGTGTGATGGTGTAACCCAGAGCTGCACCAAGAAACACGTCCGACGGAAAGTGAGAACTTGTGGTAATTCGAGAAAGGCTGACTGCGGTTGCAAATCCGTACACCGCCCAAGGTACCCAGCGGTGAGTGTGGTAGCGTGTCGCGACTACGGTTGCTATGGCAAAAGCACCGGCTGCGTGCCCGGAAGGAAAACTGCTTCCTTTGAACGGTGATTTCCCTCCACTGAAGAACGTGTCATTGAACGGGACGCCGTCGGGCACATCGGAAGGTCGTTTTCTGCGCGTAATGGCCTTGATCGCGAGGTCGACGACAGCGCTGTCGGCGTACGCCTCCCCCGCCAGCAATGCCGTACCTACTTGATAAGGGTCATGCCGGGCATAGCCTGCAACCATCAGCGAAACCGGCAAGGCTATGACCTCTGCGCTGGTGATTGGGGCATCAAATGTGTCATTCAAATCATCCAAATGTCGCGAATGAGTGCGAAAATAAGGCATGACGTGGGGATCGGCGGCGATCAGTCCAGCGGTACCGCCGACGATGGCTAGCGTGGGGAGCCAATAGTGTCCCTTCGCCAATTGAGCAGGAAACAACAGCCAAATGCCTTTCTGATCGTGAAGGAAATCTCTTGGCAGGCTGCGCCATGAGACTTCCCGGTTTGAGTGAGAGTCTGCGCCCTCGTCGTGTAGTGCCCTTGTATGCGAGGGACTGTCCGGCAACTGGGAATTCGCTGCCTGCGAATTGGCACATTCGGGTAGGCATGCGACAAAGGCGTAGAGTATGACGAAAAGTCGAAATAACTTGGTCATCGCGGACTTTCGATGCGGTATTGCTATCGGAGGTAGGCCGGGAGGCTCTTTTCAGTTAGGGAGATCATTCGGTCGTGATCGGTGAGCCAGCAGATTTGCTTAGTTCGGTACGGCCTATCCCGGGCTGCCAGCATCCAATTCGTGCACGATTCTAGGGAGCCAAGACCAGGACTATGACAATTTGTCATGCGCAGAAAGGGCGACAGCCACGCTGTTTTTCAGGGGGAGCCGTTGCCACTGTCATGGCGCTAGTCCTGGTGTTGGGGTTTCCAAGTGATACCGTGGCCTACGCCGTCCTTGCGCACGAAGCGATCGTTGACAGCGCGTGGGACACCAACATCCGTCCATTGCTCGTAAAGCGTTTTCCGGGGTCGACACCAGCGGAACTAAAAGAAGCGCACGGCTATGCCTACGGTGGCTCCATTATCCAGGACATGGGGTACTACCCGCATGGAAGCTTTTTCTTCAGCGACCTGACGCACTATGTGAGAAGCGGAGATTTCATCCTGGCTCTTGTCCGGGATTCCAAAGATATTAATGACTACGCTTTCGCGCTTGGCGCTCTCGCCCACTATGCCGCCGACAATGAGGGCCACCCCATCGGCACCAATCGCGCGGTGCCTCTGCTGTATCCCAAGCTGAAAAAGAAATATGGGGACTCGGTCACGTATGAGGAAGACCGGCTGGCGCACGTGAAAACGGAATTCGGATTCGACGTACTGGAAATAGCCCACGGACGCTACGCTCCGGATAGCTACCACGACTTTATCGGCTTCGGAGTATCGGTTCCCCTACTGGAACAAGCGTTCCAGGAAACCTACGGCCTGGATCTCAAAGCCGTTCTTTCTGACGAAAATAAGGTAATCAATTCATACCGTTATGACGTCAGCCAGCTTCTTCCCAAGGCAACACGGATCGGTTGGAGCCTGAAGAAGAACGAGATCATGAAGGATCAGCCAGGCGTCACTAAAAAGAAATTTATCTATAACCTTTCGCGCGCGAGTTATCAAAAGAATTGGGGCAAGGACTACCAGAAGCCAACTTTAGGCGAAAGATTCCTTGCCTTCCTGGTTCGAATTCTTCCCAAGATCGGACCACTGAAGGTCCTGGAACTCAGAACACCTACGCCTGATACGGAACGAATGTTTGAAGCGAGCTTCAACGCGGCACTCGATCGCTACCGGCAACTGCTGAACCAGATAGGAAGTGGCCAGGCGCAATTGCCCAATGATAATTTTGACACCGGCGAAACGACGGGCCCGGGAAAATATCGGCTCAGCGATGAGGCGCACGCAAAATTGCTGGACACACTCGCGAAGCAGAATTTCACTGGCGCGTCACCGGAAGTAAGGTCCGAACTGCTGGAATTCTTCGGCCATCCGGAGGCTCCCTATGCCATGAAACGGCAGCCCAAGAAATGGACAAGAGTTCAGACCGAGCTTGAACGGCTGAAAAATGCACCCCCGTCTTCTTCTATGGCGGAAACGCTAAATACTCCGTAAGAACCCCGATTTGTCCAGTCCCCACCGAAGCGAGTTTTGCCCGGTTCCCATTCCGTTTCCTCCACAACTGATACCAGGTTCGGTGAGCGTCCAACCTGGTACACGCAAGTGCATCCAGCCTTCGAGTATTGGACTGGCACGGAAGGGCCATTTCTTCAATGCCCGGGCCACAATAGCATTGTCACACTAGGTAGGAGGTGGCCGCATATGCAACGAGACCTGTTCCGTGACGGACTTCGATTCAAACTGGCTCAGCGATATCGGGAAGATCCAAAGAATTTTGTGAGCTTATCAAAGGAGGCTGTAGACTCTTCGTTCGCGCGTGAGATCATTGCGGAGTTAAGGAATGAGGGGCAAGTTGAGGAAGCTGTGCGCGGTACGATCCGGCTTACCCCGCGCGGCTACATGGCATTTCAGAATGATCCGCCACCTTACTCTTACAGCGACTGAACGACTGCAAAAACGACTTCCCCAAATTCCTGCCCTTGTGCTCCTTGGGGCGGCGTGGTTGTTCCCGCAGCAGCAGGGGTTCGCACAGCAACCGGACCCGGCGCAACCGGAACCCGCTGCAAGTAAACGTCCAGCGCCGAACCCTCCTCCCACACAGCCGTCAATGGCTCCACCGACACCGGCGAGCCCACCGCAGGCCAAGGCTTACACCACTCCGAGGGAGCATGCCTGGCAGATACTTGAAGATGCGTGTGCCGGCGACAAGACGGGCGATCGAGCCACGGCGACTCTCGTTCTAGGTCTGATCCCGAATGACCCAACCAGCAACAGGCTGGCTGAAAAGGCTTTGACTGATGAAAAGCCGGAAGTGCGTGCCGCCGCCGCGGCTGCGTTGGGCAACATGACGTCAAGGAAGAGTATCCCGAAGCTGAAAGCCGCGATGGACGATGAGGATGCGGCTGTAGTTCTTGCTGCCGCTCACTCCCTCGACCTCATGCATGACGATTCTGCATTCGAGGTGTACTACGAAGTCCTGAATGGCCAGCGGAAGTCGGGAAAGGGTCTGATCGGCGCTCAAAAGTCACTTCTGCACGATCCAAAAAAAATGGCAGAGCTTGGCTTTCAGGAAGGCATCGGTTTTATTCCTTTCGCCGGAATAGGATGGGGAGTGGTGAAAGCGATCGCGAAAGATGACTCTTCCCCGGTTCGGGCCGCCGCGGCCAGGGTGCTGGCAAGGGACCCCGATCCCGCCACCACTAAAGCGCTTGCTGAAGCGACCGGCGACAAAAGCTGGATAGTCCAGGTCGCCGCCCTTGAAGCTCTGGCTAAACGTGGCGATCCATCGGCCTTGCCCACGGTGCAGAAATATATGTCCGACGAAAAAGGTGCAATCAAATTCACTGCAGCCGCCGCTGTGATCCATCTTTCCGCGATCAAAGCGGCTAAGGCTAAAGAGGCTAATACTAAAGAGGCTAGGACCAAAACCGCTCACCCGAAGAAGCAACCAGAGACTCTCGACCACAAGCAACCGTGATCAGACCAATACGTTGCTTGAGGGGTTGCAGAAAGCCAAGGACAAGCGCCCCGGCGACAGCCAGGCTGAATCGTGATCGCCGAATCGCGGATTTGACCTACGGTCTCAGCTCTCTTTGATCAAACCACCGAACCGCAAACTAACAATGCATCGGGCAAGACGTGGGATATAGAACTCGGGACGGTGGGGCTGGTGCTCCATCCGCACAACTTGAGCGTGCTGGTCTTGCGCTCGCTGGTCCTGCGAAAGAGGATAATTCTTTCTGATTTTATCGATGACTTCCTGCACAGTCAGGTGCGCCATAAAAAAGCTCCGTGTGGGATGAACTCGCATTGTGGTGCACACTGGTTTCCAGATCAATACAGTGAATTCCGTAGACGTCCGGCCAGGTTGGCCGCCAAGTCGCCAACCATCCGTCCGGAGTGGGGCGGGGACGCCCGTCCCTACATGGTTTGGGTGCCCCATTTTTCGCCGCTTTTGCGAAAAGTGGGAACTTGGCTATGACCCGTTTCTTCGTGTCAGGCGTCGTGGGGATTGGCGACGACCAGGTCCATTCTGTGTCGTTATCTTCTATCGTTTATCGTTATCAAAGCGCGCATTGGTGATTGAGGTGCGCGTGCCGCTTGGACAGAGGCCGGGTCGTCCCTCAAAGCATTCCGCCCGTTTGCACTTCGAGGATGGCCAGTGCCGTCTCGAGTTTGTGAATGGCCTGTCCAATTTCGGGATGCTCACCGATCTTGTCTCGCAGAGCCTTCAGCAAATCATGTGCTGCCGCAACATGCTCGGCCGCCTGAGGCGCGCCCGAGTCAGGTTTCGATTCGCCTTCCGTTTGCATAACTTCTCCCCCTGCTCGAATTTTAGTCTCACCTGTGGCTGAGAGGTGTTGCAAAATCGACATTTCGTTTTCACACCATAGAGCCCGACATTCCTAGCTCGGTTTGGCTTATTAATAGGAGGGTTTGAGGAGGGAAGACCGGGAAAAAGTCGAATTGATGGATTCGAAGACTGCGGCAAACCCAATCGCTCGTCGCGGCTCAATTCACGACTAACCGCGCTGAGTTTCAAGTACTTACAAACCCTTCCTGACCTGATGTTTGGCCGTTTCGGTCCAAAAGATCAAACTGCGGCAGTCCTGCTCTCAACAACTGCAACAATGGTCGTTTGAACCCTCTGAGAGGGGGTTTTTTGCAGTAACGCTCACTGACCAGGATTGCTCCGGCCCGTCAATATACAATGATGATGTTTTGGAGCCTGCCGGCATGAAACGCGCCATCGAGCGACTGCGGTCGTCGATCTTGTTCTCCCTTCTGGTGGCTGTCCTTTTCCTGCCCGGTTGCGGAACCAAGGACGCATCGCCGATGGCCGGCGGTTCGGGGGGACGTCCGCCTGCGCCGGTGGTTGTGGCCAGCGTGGAGCGCCGCGACGTTCCGGTTCAGATTCAGGCCATCGGCAACGTCGAAGCCTACCAGACCGTGCAGATCCGGTCCCAGGTCAACGGTCAAATCCAGAAGATCTTTTTCAAGGAAGGGGAGGATGTCCGCGAGGGTCAACCCTTGTTTCAGTTGGACAAACGGCCGTTCCAGGCAGACCTGGAAAAAGCCATCAATCAGATGAAGCACGACCAGGCGCAGGCGGAAAATTCAAAGATGCAGGCCGACCGCTACTCTGGGCTGGAAAAACAAGGCATTGTCTCGCATGAACAGGCCGAGCAACTGCGTGCGCAGGCCAAGGCCGACGCATCGGCGGTGGATGCAGACCGTGCCGCCGCGGACGCTGCTCGCGTGCAACTGCAATACACCGATATCGTCGCTCCCATCAACGCCCGCACCGGAGCATTGATGATCAACCTCGGCAACCTGGTGAAGGCGAATGACACGCCCTACCTGCTGCAGTTGAACCAGATCACACCAATCTATGTCACCTTCTCTGTGCCGGAAGCAAACCTGGATCGGGTGCGGCACCGCTTCTCCTCTGGACAGCTCAAAGTGCTGGCTTATCCCAAGGGACAATCGGATAATCCGGCAGAAGGCAGGTTGACTTTCATCGACAACGGAGTCGACGTCACGACAGGTATGTTCAAGCTGAAAGCTACCTTTCAGAACAAGGACAGGCGCCTGTGGCCGGGAGAGTTTGTAGATGTTGCGCTGGTGCTCTCAACCCAGAAGGATGCCATCGTCGTCCCGACGAAGGCGATTCAAAGCGGGCAGCAAGGCGACTACGTATATGTCGTAAGGGCCGATAGCACGGCTGAATCGCGTCCGGTAAAGACGGCGGGAGTGTATCAGAATCTGACCCTGATTTCGGACGGATTGAAGGCAGATGAGCGCGTGATTGTTAACGGCCAGCTACGCGTGTCCCCAAATGCAAAAGTGATGGTGCAGGGCACCTTGCCCGGAACTCCGACCGCTGCCGGCGGTCCTGTCGGAGGCGGGCTGTGAGTATCTCCAAGCTCTTTATCGACCGGCCCATCATGACCACGTTGGTCATGGCCGCCATTTTGATCTTCGGTATTTTTTCGTATCAATTGCTGCCCGTGAGCGATCTGCCCAATGTGGACTTCCCCACGATTCTGGTGAGTGCCTATGTGCCCGGCGCGAGCCCGGACACGATGGCTTCTTCCGTGGCCACCCCGCTGGAAAAACAATTCTCTACCATCGCCGGCATTGACTCGATGACGTCCACGAATTCCCTGGGGCTGACCAACATCACGATTCAGTTCAGCCTCAGCCGGAGTCTCGATGGTGCTGCCCTGGACGTACAGGCGGCAATCACAGCGGCTGGTGGCCAACTGCCTCCGGAGATGCCGACGCCGCCGACATTCCAGAAAGTCAACCCCGCCGATTCTCCCATCCTTTATCTGGCGCTGAGTTCGCCGACCATGAAGCTGTCCGATGTCGACGAGGCGGCGGAGACCACCATCGCCCAGAACATCTCGATGGTGGCCGGTGTGGCGCAGGTGCAAGTGTATGGGTCGCAGAAGTACGCCATGCGGGCCCAGCTTGATCCGAGCGCCCTGGCTTCACGGCAGATCGGGATCGACGAAGTCACTGCAGCGCTGCAGTCGGGAAACACCAACCTTCCCACCGGTACACTCTACGGACAGAACCAGACGTTCACGATTCTTTCCAACGGGCAGCGGATGAATGCTCTGCAGTTTGGGCCCATGGCGGTCGCCTATCGCAACGGTTCTCCGGTGCGCCTGAACGAACTCGGCCGCGTGATTGACAGCGTGCAGAACGACAAGACCGCGAGTTGGTTCGACGGGGTTCGAGCCATCGTGCTGGCGATACAAAAGCAACCGGGAACCAATACGGTTGCCGTCGTGGACAACATCAAGAAGCTGCTGCCGAGGCTGGAAGAGCATATCCCTGCCGCGGTCCGAATCGACACGCTTTATGACCGCTCGGTCTCCATTCGCGCGTCGGTCAACGACGTAAAGTTCACTTTGTTGCTGACCATAGCTCTGGTCATCATGGTGATCTTCGTCTTCCTGCGTAACGTTTCTGCCACCATCATCCCGTCCCTCGCTCTGCCGATGTCCATCATCGGAACATTTTCGGTGATGTACCTGCTGGGCTATAGCCTGGACAATCTTTCCCTGATGGCGCTGACCTTGTCCGTCGGATTCGTGGTGGACGATGCCATCGTCATGTTGGAAAACATTGTCCGCCACATGGAAGGGGGAAAAAGGCCGCTACAGGCAGCGCTGGACGGCTCCGGAGAGATCGGCTTCACCATTCTTTCGATGACGCTGTCGCTGGCTGCGGTCTTTATCCCGCTACTGTTCATGGGCGGGATCATCGGACGTTTGCTGCATGAATTCGCGGTGACGATCGGCGTCGCCATCCTGGTTTCGGGATTCGTATCGCTGACCCTGACCCCGATGCTTTGCAGCCGTTTTCTCCGTTACCACGAACCGTCAGGCCACGGATGGCTGTTCAATCTCAGTGAACGCGTCTTCGACGCCTGGTTGCGTGGTTACAACCGCAGCCTGAAAGTCGTCCTGCGGTTCAAGTTCGCGACCCTGATGGTGTCGTTCGTGGTAATCGGGCTGACAGTATATCTGTACACGATCTCGAAGACCGGGTTCATTCCGGACGAAGATCAAGGCCTGGTCTTCGCGTTTACCGAAGCGCAACAGGGAATTGCGTTTCAGGACATGATGCAGTTGCAGCAAAAGGTAGCCGATGTGGTGCGCTTCGATCCCAGCGTCAAGGACACCATGTCTTCGATCGGCAGCCCCATCAATCAGGGCCGCATTTTCTTTCGCCTGAAAGACAAGAAAGATCGCGTGAACCAGATGAGCGCGATGGAAGTCATTCAGGAGCTTCGTCCCAAGGTATCCCAGATTCCGGGATTGAATGTTTTCATGCAGATTCCGCCGACGATCCGCATTGGCGGGTCTTTGACCAAGTCGCAATATCAATACACGTTGCAATCGCCCGACACGACTGAGCTTTACCGCGATGCACCCAAGCTGGAGAGTGCTCTCCGCGCGCTTCCGCAATTACAGGATGTTACCAGCGATCTGCAGGTGAAGAATCCGCAGCTCACCGTGGAAGTCGACCACGATAAAGCGTACGCACTAGGGTTGACGCCCGCCCAGGTTTCAGACGCGTTATATTCCGCGTACGGTACCCGCCAGATCAGCACGATATACGCGCCTAACAATGAGTACTACGTGATCGTGGAGTTGTTGCCGGAATTCCAGAACAATCCTGAAAAACTTTCCTTCCTATACGTCCGTTCAAGCGCAGGCAAACTGGTCCGGCTCGACACTGTCGCCAAACTTGTACCTTCCCTGGGTCCCCTGACCGTGAATCATCTGGGCCAGTTGCCGGCTGCAACCATAAGCTTCAACCTTAAGCCCGGAACCGCTCTCGGCGATGCCACAAGACTGGTGGAGCACGAGGCCAATCGAGTGCTTCCTGGCGACATTCAGGGCACGTTCCAGGGGACGGCTCAAGCTTTTCAGAACTCGTTCACCGGGATGGGGCTATTGCTGCTGGCGGCGGTTCTGGTGATCTACATTATTCTTGGAATTCTCTATGAGAGCTTCATTCATCCCATCACTATTCTGTCCGGTTTGCCTTCCGCCGGTGTGGGTGCGCTGCTCACTCTCATCCTCTTCCACCAGGAGCTGAATCTTTACTCGTTCGTGGGAATCATCATGCTGATCGGCATCGTCAAAAAGAATGCAATCATGATGATTGACGTTGCCCTCGAAGCCGAGCGGACAGAAGGGAAGAGTCCGGAAGAATCCATCTATCAGGGCGCACTCATCCGGTTCCGCCCCATCATGATGACCACCATGGCGGCACTGATGGGAACGCTGCCCATCGCGATCGGCTTTGGCGCGGGCGCAGACTCGCGGCGGGGCCTAGGGTTGGCGGTAGTGGGCGGCCTGCTCTTCTCGCAGGTCGTAACCCTCTACATTACACCGGTTTACTACGTGTACCTCGACCAGCTGCAGACAAAATTCCGCAGGCGGCCAGGGGGACAGAAGCCTCCAGCCCGTCCAGAGGACAGGGTCATCGAGGTTGCTTTGGTGGGAGAGAACCGCTAACCACGAGGTTTTCGGGACTTGGCCAAACGGTGCGGGGTGGCGCGCCCACGTCGGCGATGATTCTTTGCACCACCTCCTCGACCGCACGCTTTACTTCGGAAGAGATCTCGGCCTCGGGTACGAATCGCTGGCCCTCAATTCCGTAGACCCGCAGCCGCGTCGGAAGGCGATTCAGAACGCCCGCCAGCTCAATTGCTTCCGCTATGCCAAAACCATGAGTCGAAATGGTCGTGCTGACGGAAGCGGGCAGCTGCCGGCCGTCCCACGCCTGAACCGTGCCGACCGGCGCGCCAGTCAGTACTGCGTCGACCACGATGACCTCGTCAACCGAGTCCCAGGCCTCGATAAGATCCACGCCATCGCCGATACGCGTATCCGCTTCTACTCCAAGCTCCCGCAGTCGCTCTAGGACCAGAATTCCGGCTGCATCGTCGCCTCGCTGCCGATTCCCGCAGCCAATAATGAGCATGCTTCAGTCCTTGACATCCTCGCGTTCCACCACAAGCTTCAAAAAGTGGGTGGCGCAGGAGATGCATGGGTCATAACTCCGCACCGCCTGCTCACATTTCCAGGTCGCTTCTTCGAGGGGCCAAGCCACCAGCTGCGCCGCATACTCGCGAAGATCATCCTCGATCCGCTTCTGATTTTGAGAAGTTGGTGGCACGATCTTGGCGGTGACGATCAGTCCTTTTTCGTCCAGAGCGTAACGGTGGTAGAGAATGCCGCGGGGCGCCTCAGTGATCGCCTGACCTACACCGATCCGGTCGGGGACTTCGATTCGCGGTACGGTCGGAGGCGCGTATTCTTGAACGGCTCGCAACGCCTCCGTACAAGCGAAGACGAGTTCGACCGCACGCACCACGATGCTCCGGAAAATGTTCTTCACGGGCGGTGCTAGTCCCGCATCGAGCGCTGCCTTGCGTGCCACCTCAGGCAGTTTGTCGAAATTCAAGTTGAACCGCGCCAGTGGCCCTACCAGATATGAACCTCTGCCCCGCACTACGGAATGCAATGCGTTCGAGTGCTTGACATGCAACTCGACAAAGTGATCTTCGTATTCCGCGGCGTCGATATCGAGACCGCGATTTGACACCAAACGTCCTTCGTTGAAGGGATACTCGTCCGGATGACGAAGCGCTACGAACTCGTAGTCCTGCTCGAAGTCGGGAAACTGCAAACCGGCGGTCCAGCGCACGGTCTCCAGTGAAGCTTCGAGAGCCCATTCCAGATCTTTCACTAATTCACGTAACTGTTGTTTGGTGGGTGTCTTGTAAAAACCCCCGACCGCGGCGGAAATGGGATGGATCTCGCGACCGCCCAGCAATTGCACAATCCGATTGCCAATCTTTTTCAACCTCAGCGCCTTTTCAACCACGGCCCGGTGGTCTTGCGCCATGGCGATGGCATCCTGGTAGCCGAGAAAATCAGGCGCATGCAGCATGTAGACGTGCAGGGTATGACTCTCGATCCACTCGCCGCAATAAAAGAGACGACGAAGCAGGCGAACCGCAGGGTCAATGCGGACTCCGAGGGCCCGCTCGATGGCGTGTATTGCACTCATCTGGTAAGCGACGGGGCAGATGCCACAGATCCGCGCCGTAATGTCCGCAACTTCCGCGAAGTGACGGCCGCGGAGGAAAGCCTCAAAAAACCGCGGAGGCTCGTAGATCTTGAGCTTCACATCGGCCACGCGTTCCCCCACCAGCTTGATGTAGAGAGACCCCTCGCCTTCCACACGTGCCAGCGTGTCGACACGAATTGTTCTCGTTCCGTGCACGGTCATGTGCGTTCGCACTCCTCGCTGGCTTTGCGGAACTGCCACGACCAGGCGTTGAATCCACGGAACGCACGTGCCACCTGACTATCCGCCTGTCCCAGAATCCGGAACTGGCTCGTCATAGAAGCAGTATTGGGAGTCTCCATCGGACCGTAACAACCGTAGCAGCCACGGTCGTAGCTTGGGCACAGCGCTCCACACCCCGCCTGGGTCACCGGGCCAAGGCAAGGGATCCCCTTGGCCACAGCGATACATACATTCGCCTTGCGCTTGCACTCGATGCACACGCTATAAGAGGGAACATTCGGCTTGCGTCCGGCCAGTGTCGCGGTGATTAATTCTATGAGCTGGTATTTGTTGATCGGGCACCCGCGCAATTCGAAATCGACTGGAACGTGCTCCGCGATCGGGGTGGAGAGCTTCAGGGTACTGATGAACTGTGGTGTAGCGTACACGACCCGGATGAACTCATCGACGTCCTTCCAGTTACGCAATGCCTGAATGCCACCTGCAGTGGCGCAGGCCCCGATCGTGATCAGGGTCTTGCATTGCCGCCGCACTTCCTGGATGCGCTGGGCATCTTCGTAGGTGGTGATCGAGCCCTCCACCAGGCCTATGTCGTAAGGACCCTTGGACATCGCGCGCGTGGCTTCAGGGAAATAGGCAATCTCCACTGCCCCGGCAACGCCGAGCAGTTCATCTTCCGCGTCGAGCAGGCTGAGTTGGCAGCCATCACACGAAGCGAACTTGAAGACGCCGATTCTGGGCTTGTGCTTGGACTTAGAGCTCATACTTCTCCAATAATTTCCGGATCTGCTCGTATCTAAAAACTGGCCCGTCCTTGCAGATAAAATGTGGCCCATACTGGCAGTGTCCGCAAAAACCGACAGCACATTTCATATTCCGTTCCATCGAAAGATAGATGCTGTCGCGGCTTAGGCCCTGGGTCTCCAACTCCCGCGTGACGAAGCGCATCATAATTTCTGGTCCGCAGACCATCGCGACTGAAGACGCAGGCTGCAGGCGTGCATATTTGAAGAGCGTCGTAACCACGCCCACATGTCCACGCCAGCCTAGTCCGCCATAGTCGACGGTTACCAGCACCTGAGTGTCGCGGTTCCGGGCCCAGGCTGTGAGTTCCTTGCGATAGAGCAGTTCGCGCGGGCTGCGCGTGCCGTAGAGCACCACCAGGCGACCATACTCGTTGCGATTGCGTAGAACGTGATAGATCAGCGGCCGCAATGGCGCCAGACCAATTCCACCTGCCACAATAATGACGTCCCGGCCCCGCGCGGTATCGGTCGGCCAGCCCGTCCCGAACGGCCCCCGTATCCCCACGCCGTCGCCCACCTGCTGGTTTACCAGCGAATGGGTAGCCTGACCGACTGATCGCACAGTGTAGACCAGGCGGTCCTGCACCGCTGGGTCGCCACTGATGGAGATTGGCAACTCACCAACACCGAACGCCCACAGCATGCTGAACTGACCGGGCTGGAACGAGGGTTTGTCGACTGCATTCTCCGGCTCGAGCGTCAGGGTAAATGTGTCCGGCGTCTCCTTGGCCACCGCTCGCACCGCATACGGTTGCGGAAGCATCGGGTCGGTTGTGATTGCGGTCGCCATGATCATCGCCGAACTGCGTATACGTCGAGCAACTGCAAGCGGGTTGCGTCCAGCCGCTGCTCCATGATCTGGGCAAATCGCTTCAAAACTTCGTAGCCGAGATCGTGGTTCTCCTCGCACTTCGTCCGTAGACACTTTCCATCGAGGGCGATGGCGCGTACATTATCGACGGCGCGCGCGTGGAATTTCCATCGAAAGGGTGACACCAGCCACGACCAGCCCAGGATTTCGCCCACGCTCAAGGTTGAAATGATAATCGGCTTGTGCTGCGGCGCGAGGACCTCCACTGCCACCTTCCCCTCCCGGATCAGGTAGAAAGTATTTGCTGGGTCTCCTTCTCTAAGTATGTAGGTGCCTGCTTCAAACCGCACGTTAGAGGCGCAGCTTACCGTCAGACTTACGAAGCCCTGGTCGAGGCCTACGAAGAAGGGATGTTCCGCAATGATACGCTCAAGGGTTTCCATTCCTGCCTCCTTCCCGAATCGCCCGGACCTCTTCCGTAATATCGATGCCGACCGGGCACCAGGTAATGCAACGGCCGCAACCAACGCATCCCGAACTGCCGAACTGGTCGATCCATGAGGCTAGCTTGTGGGTCATCCACTGGCGATAGCGTGCTTTCGCGGAAGTTCGGACGCTGCCTCCGTGAATATAGGAAAAGCTTTGCGTGAAGCAGGAATCCCACCGGCGCCAGCGGTCGGCGTGATCTCCGGTAATGTCCGTTACATCTTCCACCGAGGTGCAGAAGCATGTGGGGCAGACCATGGTGCAGTTGGCACACGTCAGGCAACGGCTGGCCACGTTGTCCCAGCGTGGATGCTCAAAGTTTTCGTAGAGAAGCTCTTTGATTCCGGCGGTGTCAATGCCGCGCACCTGCTGGCGCGTGGCCGCTTCTACCCTCGCAACGGCGTCCTGACGATCCTCTTCGGTAGCCGCGCCTGCGGCCAGTTCGGTAAGCATGTCGGCGCCACGGTCACTGCCCGCGGCCACCAGGAAGCGATGACGGCCGGAGCCAAGCAGCTCCGTAAGCACAAGGTCAAAACCACCTGACACCTGCGGCCCGGTTCCCATCGACGCACAAAAACATGTTGCCGCCGCCTGTGTACATTGCACAGCCATGACGAATGCACCTCCACGACGCTGGTCGTAGATCGGATCACGATACTTGTCTTCGAGTAGGACGCGATCTTGCACCGCGATCGCCGCCAGTTCGCATGCCCGAGTACCCACGAACGCATACGGGTGTTTGGGCTTCGCCTCATTGTTCAGGATTCGGAATGTTCCTCCCTGGCGCTCGGCCGACCAGAGGCGCACGTCCGCCGGATGGGTATATTTCTTCCAGCTCTGTGGTCCCACTGCGTATCCAAAAAGGGCCTCATCTTCGCGGCGCTTCAGACGATATCGCCCGGGCTCCTGTTCGTCAGTCCATCCAGCGGGCAAATCTTCGACCGACTCGACGTTGTCATAGACGATTGCCCCGTCACGTAACCTGGGTCCGATAACTTCATAGCCCTTGCGCACTAGTGCCTCAATCAGCTTCCCCAACTGATCGGTGCCTAGGATATGTTCCGGTCGCTGAGCCATGCGATCCTCCGCAGTTTCCCGACTCGCCAACAAAGCTCCAGCCCGACCACAGGATAGGCTACTCCTTTTTTGTCGCCGTTTACCGCGAATAACTTTGTTCCGACCGCCTGCTTTAATCCAGCACACCGTGCCGGCATTGCCGGCCTTTCGGAGTCAGACAAACTCTATCGATGGTCAAGAGCGCAAGGTCAAGAGTGCAGATTAAGATTCCGCGTGTTGTTGGGATTACTCGGAGCGCAGACTCCCAGACAATCATCAGGCTAGAACTTGGCGATGCTGAGAATGGCAGTCATTTTGTGTACCTGCCCGGGATCCAGATCGACTGCGCAGCTCAGGATGTTACTGGCTTCGGCACAGAGAAACTTTGTCCATTCGCCATCACCGAGATCCTGCATTCCTTTGGCAGCTTCGCGCCACGGATTCCACACCACCGTAGTGAGCGAGTTCGCCTTTCGCAGCCTTATCCGACGGCGCATGACCGGGTCCAGCAGATCGACCCCGTTCCTGGTATTCAGATAGGCATTGTCGGTCTGTGAAACGATAACTACGTCGCCACTCTGGGTCTTTTCGCGGTTCGAGTCGGTGTTGTCAAGAAAGCGGACAGCCTCCAGACCTTGCAAGCGCACATCGTGAACATCCGCCACGCGGTTGTAGGTGTGGAGTGCCTCTTCGAAACGTAGTGGCGTGGTTCCCGTGTTGGTGCACACCAGCTCGAGAGTGAGTTCGGAGCCGAATGTTGCACGATGAACCAGGCGAAACGATCCAGGCCACCAGCGTCGTGTGTGCTGATCGCTCTCGGTAACCATGCTGGCGGCGACGCCGCGGCCAGTGTCAACGATGGATTCCAGCTGCCACGTTTTTGTACGCACGAATCCATGCGCCGGAGCCTGTGGATCATTCACCTTGGCCCGAAACCAGGGAAAGCAGATCGGGATGCCGCCGCGAATGGCCTGACCGTTCTCCCATCGCGATTTGGAGCTCTGGAAGAGCACCTCGTCGGCCCCGGAGGGTTTCCACGACGTCACGTGCGCACCATGCAGATACATTTCGCCCTCGCTCAGGGACGAGGCGATCTGTACTCGCGGCATGGCGCCGTTGCCTGCGCACACTCTGGCGAGGCCCGGGATTCCGAACCGCTGGTCGAGCTCCTCTATTGTGGAGTTTGCCTCCATTTCGAAGTGCTTATCTTAATCTGAGGAGGGTTCTGAGTGCTTAGGAAGGAAAAAGGCTCTTGTCGACGACTAACCAGGCCCGCTTACGCTCGAGCTAAGCCAGGCGGTCTTGCCTTTCCTCCGCCGGAATGATCTGTGGCGCCTTGCGCTCAACTGTTTCGGTTGCAGGATGTTTCCGAGTAGCGATCATGATAGGCCGGTAGTGACGGCGCATGCAGTTGTGACATCTCACCAGTTGGAGCAGAAATATGAACAGAAGTTTTTCCCACCATGTCTTCGGCCGGGAGAAATAGACTTGGGAACTCAGGCAATACGGACAGTTCTTTGAACTGATTCTACGCAGAATGTGGACTCGAGACATCGTCTCCCCGGGATGATCGATCAGGATGACTTATCAAAAACCAGAGCCTGGCTCATACCAGCGAATTGAATTTCAACCAGGGTCTGGGATCCGTCATCATTTTGTCTGTAGACAAACGCGTCACGCTCGAACCTGAGACCGCGGTTTACCCATTTCCCATCGGCCGTGGCGATGACGTAATTGTCTTGGACAAATTTCACGATTGCGCGGGCGCTGTAGGATTCCCAACTGATCATGCAATCGGCGACCGGGACGGCGAAAACTCTTGGAGTCCGCCCGGAGCGTAATAATCGGCTCATGGTGTCGCAGCCTCCGTAAATGGTCAACGTTCGCGAGCCCCTCTCGAAAGCTCGCGTCTTGAAACCATGAGAGGCGAGATTCTTACGTGCGGTTTCAGCTTTGTCATCACCGTAAGGGCCCACCACGACAAAATAGGAATTCATCCAGAGATGGCCCTTCTGGATGACGGTTGCATGAAACCCGAGTTGTATCAGTCTGCCCCTGGCACTCTCGGCGCCCAGCGTATCTTTGAATTTGGCAACCTCAAGATAAATTCCGGGAACTGACCGGGCAGTGTCGTCGCTAAGATGCTCGGGCTGGGCATCGGGATGGCTCTCCGGCTCGAGCTTTGGAATCGAACGAAGCTTTGGCGAAATGACGTTCGCGCTGGGCGAGACCGCAGGACTCGACAAAGAAATAGTCGAACGTGTTGACGACATCGCGGCAGTGGCCGGTGGAACAGAAATTGTGGGAGCGGGATTAGCAGCCGGGGAATGAACCGGAGCCGGGGCAGCGGCCACAGCAACGACATTGCTCGGCGGCATCGTTCTTGCGGGAGATGACTCTGTCCGTTGCGGGCTCGGCGGGTGGGCCGGCTCAAGCTTTGCCTGCTGAGATTCAACCGGATGGACAAGAGTTGGCGGCGGGAGTTCAACTGACGGTTGAACCGGAATCGGCTCAGTTGGTGGCGAGACCGTTTGGTGCTCGGCCAGGACTGCCTGTCGAGCCGGTAACTGCGGCTCCGGTGACGCCGGTTGCATCTGTGCCTGGGATTTTGTCGCCAATCGTTCTCCCCACTGGATCAGTGCCTCACCGACCTGACGGCGATAGCCGTGAAACAGGAAGACGCCTGTTACGACAACCGAAACCAGAAGTCCGGTCGCTAAACCACCCGAGAAGCCTCTCAAACGCTGCGGTACTCTTATTTTTGATGTAGCCGCCGCAAGCATCCTGGAAAAAGGAGACGCAATATTTGTCTCCGCCGGGCTGGCTCCGGCCGCGGGGAATGCGCGCCACGGCGGCAGGAGCCGTGCGGATACCTCATCAGCAGCAGGCGCAGTTGCAAGAGGAGTTCTCCAATTGCGGATTGGTTCCCGCGCTTCAGCCGGCAAGGAGGTGAATCGCAGACCTCCTGTCTTTCGCGCTTTGTCCATCCATGCCAGTTCGCCCTCGATCTTGATTCGGCGATTGCCCTCTGAGAACCAGACAGTGATCGTCCGATCCGCCTGCACGGGAGCAATGGAATGAAAACCAATTCCTCCCTCAGAGACGTTCAACACGTTGCCACCGTTGCTGGGCTCGATGTTGATGTAGACAAACTTTTCCACCGTTGTCCGTGGAGTCTGGCGACGTTCTGGCCCATTCATTGGCAACATCACCGAGTAGAGAAGAGAAGAGAGAACTGGCGAAGCAGCGGCGTTTGGCAAGTAAATCAGCCCGGGCTGCAACATCGGGTCCTCCCGACGCCTTTGTTGCAGCGCCCAGGCAATGGAGGCTTCAGAAGTCTCCCCCAAACCAAGAATGCTCTAAGGCGATTTGAGTGGCAACCGGCGAGAGATAGAGGGCCGCCCATTCGCTTTGGCGGAAACTTGCCTCGACATCGGGGTGGGTTACGTACTCTTCGTAGAGGAACAGAGCCCAACCGACTGACGGAATCAGTCCAGTGCTTTCAGTATGGTTACCTATTTTAATGCGCGTCATGCACCGCTCGAATTAGAATCGAAAGCACTTCAGCCCTCTTCGTTGTTTTGCTGTGCCACCACGCCTCTCGAAAGGGATACATGTCCTATTTTCATATCGGCTATTGACCTTTGGTAACCCCGAAGGCCCCGGCGGGTAAGATAATCTCGCCTACAAGTTGTTGGTCCCGGGATGAAGCGCGCAGGAAGCTGCTTACCAGTTGGTCCTTCGGACCCTAACCACTAACCCAGTCGGCTGTTAGCTTCCTGAGCCGCCAACAGTGGCCAACACAGAAGGTGCAAGATGGATCTCAGGGTTGTGCGATCGAAGGTTTCCCCCAAGCGAAACCAACCTGCCGATCGAGCCAAGACCGCGATCGAAGACGGATTGATTCCCGTTTACGTCGTGGACCAGAATCGCCTTGCTGCCCGTTATTTAATTGAAATACTCGCGGAAAACCGGACTCTCCACGCCGTCACCCTCGAGGAACTGGTCGTGCACAAACCTGCGGAGGGACCCGCCCCGGTCTTCATCATCGATCGAGGCGGAATCGACCTGCCCCTAAGCGAATGTTTGCACGTCTTGAGGGAACGTCATCCCAACGCGAAGTTTATCGTCCTCGACATCGAGCAGCCCTCAGACGAGATTGTGCGATTGCTTTCCCTCGGAATTCATGGGTTTGTGCCATATCCGCAGATCAGCGAGCATCTGGCAGAATCCGTCCAACGCGTCGCACAGGGTAATCTGTGGATCTCCTCCAATGTGTTGGAGGCCTTTGCGCGACATTCCATCCGCGGGCTGAAAACTGTCAACGAGGTTCCGGTTGCGCAAGGAATTACCCAGCGTGAAAGTCAAGTCATCGAATTAGTGAGGCGCCGTCTTTCAAACAAGGAGATTGGAGCAATCTTGAATATCCAGGAGAGTACGGTTAAGTTCCATCTCTCAAATATATTCTCGAAGCTGCAGGTGAACCGGCGAAGCGAACTCCAGGAAAAAACTCAACTCAGTGATATCTGGAGAAAATTGATCGCCTCTTGAGGGCCACATCGTTACTGGCTACCCGCTCCTGTGATGCCAAAGTCCACTTTTGCCATGTGGTCTGCGACGCGGATCGCTTGTGCAGCAATGGTCAGCGCCGGGTTTACGGCCGCGGATGACGGGAAGAACGAAGCATCCACCACGAAAAGGTTCTCATGGTCGAAGGATCGGCAGTACTCGTTCAGGGCAGCGATGGCGGGGTCACTGCCGAAGCGCACCGTGCCGCATTGATGTGAGACGGTGAGACCGCCCATGTGCTTCGCGATATTTAGCTTGAAACCAATCTTTTTCATCAGCGAGACGGCTCTGCTGACCAGACGCTTGTGCCCTACCATATTGTTCGCGGTGTAGTGAAGCCTGATGGTATCCCCTTGCAGGATCACGCGGTTTTCCGGGTCGGGAAGGTCCTCAGACATGATCCACCAATCCACGCTTCTTTCGGCCATCAGGCTTCCAATGAAGTTCGGCAGGTATTTCTGCTTGGCCGTGAGCATTCCCGACTGCAGTTTTCCGAGACCTTGAATATTGCCCATCGGGTACTTGAAGCCATCTTCCCCGAAGTAAAAGTCATTGATACAAATCGTTTTCTGAAACTTGGTATCGTTGATCTTCGATCCGATACTCATCAGAGCCGTATTGTTGTGCGCCATGTAATTGCGGCCGACCACGCCCGACGAGTTCGCGATGCCGCGAGGCGCCTTGTCGCACGCCGAGCGCAACAGTAAAGTCGCAGAATTTACCGCGCTGGCTGCCAGGACGAGAATCGGCGCCGTGATTCGCTGAACGCCACCATCGCTTTCGTACTCGACCGCATCAGCCCGGCGGCCATCACTGGTAAGAATCAGGCGCGTTGCCTTCGCATTCGTTTTCAGGTTGAGCCGGCCTGTCGCAAGTGCGGGTGCAACCGCTGCCACTTCAGCGTCGGTCTTCGCATGCACCTTGCAGGGAAAGCCATCGCAGGTCTTGCAACGCACGCACGGGCCTCCATTGTGGCGTTGCACTGCGAGAGGGAGAGGAAACTGCTTGATGCCCTGGTTCGTGAGCGCCGAGGCCACACGTTCAATCACCGGTTCGTGATCGAGGGCAGGGAAGGGATACGCGGGAACGTCCGGCGGTTCAGTCGGATCGATCCCGGCTTCTCCGTGTACGAAATACAGCTGCTCCGCAAGATCGTAGTAAGGCGCGAGTTGACGATAAGTGATCGGCCATGCAGGTGAAATCCCGCCGGCATGTTCGAGGCTTTCGAAGTCCCGTTCGCGAAGGCGGAGCATCGTGCCTCCATACATCTTGCTGCTGCCTCCGACGTAGTAGTAGTTGCCGGGGCGAAACGACTTGCCCTCTTTATCCAGCCAGGTTTCCTGAGGCAGATACTTCTGGTGGAAGAATACGGCAGCCACGTCCCAGTTTTCGGGCTCCTGCGGCAGGTAGCCGCCGCGCTCCAGGATAGTCACGTTCAGCCCGTGCTGCACCAGGCGGTTGGCTAGTGTGCCGCCCCCGATGCCGCTGCCGATGATGACTACTTCGGGAGAGGAAGCCATTTGCAGACGTTCCCTGGGTCTAGCCAAGCCTGGTTAGGTTTCAGCTTCGAAAATCTGCTGCCCTTCAGAAGAGATCACAGCGGATGCAGTTCGACCGCCATCCAGATGCAATCCGTATCAGCGTAGTAGCGGTGCCATGGATAGTTGAAGCTACGGTCCTCGCTGACTGTAAAAAATGGGTCGTGGGTGAATCCCGGGGCCATCAGCACATCCTCATACATCGTGTCCTGATTGTTTTCCCGGAACTTTTGCATGTGACCGGTGCCCAGAATCTGGGTGTGAACTTCCAGAAACTTGTGCCCGGTGTGGATGGTGCAATCGGTTTCCTCTGGGGTGTACCAGAGGTTCAGTTTGAGCCGGTATCGCCGTGGCGAAGGTGAAATCCAGTTCTCCTGAGTGAAAGCTTCAATGGGATCGAACTGAATCTCTCCGAGGTCGTCCTGCGCTGAGATGTAGAGAGGAGTGCCACGTGGGAACATTGGAAAGCGATGACCAAACCACTCCCAGCCGAGCGCGACGCCACCGAGATTGGCGCGTTGACGTACGTGCAGCAACGCGGCGGCATCCCCGCTCTCCAATGTGCAATGCCGGAGGATTGTAGATTTCCAGGGGAGAATCGTTCCGCGATCCCCTCCCGCCTTGTAGTGCAAAGCGCTGGTGGAGAGGTTGACGACGATCGCATCCTCAACCGGCGTGTCGTGCACGCCGCCGACAAAGACGCTTTCGATCCAGTCATTTGAAAAGGAGAGAGAACGGCGTGTGTTGGATTCAGGCATACGATTCTCGGCGAACATGCTCGGAGCTAACTTTGCCGCCACAAAAAGCTGGCCGGAATGCGACAGAAAAGTGCGCCGATCCATGTTGGGCTCCGTCTTTACGGTTCGCCGGGATTATACAACCAGGCACCTGTCGCGGCTGGTCCTGCGGCAATGTGCAGTTTCCGGTTTGCTCGTTTTCCGTCCAACTGGATCACTTCTGCCCATGTCACGACGCGTCCAGTGTTAGAACAATGGCTGCCTGTAGCACTCCCGCCCCCGAGTATAAGTCATCTCCCTGACTAGAGCTTCGCCAGCAATACATGGGTTGCTGTCTCAGGGAGCGTGGGGCAGGAACAGGTAAACTAGAAGGGTGAGATACAGAACGAGTTTGAAGGTGATGGCGGGCTTTCCTCTGAGGGCTGCAGTGGCAATCGCGATGTTCTTTCCTGCCTACTTCTTGAAGGCCCAAGAGCCCGCTGGTCAAAAAGCAAACATCTCGACCACAAGACCTTATGCCGGTGTCGCGGACGAAAAGACAACGGAGGACCGCCTCGGACCTTTTGCAATTGCCGGAAACGACTACGCTGTGGTGCTGCACAAAAAGCACCTCGCGGCTTCGGAGGACGGGGAGGCCACATCCGCCGATGGCGTTGTGGCCATGGAGATTGTGGACGCCGCGGGAACCGTTCAGTATCAAAGGACGTATCCCTTGTGGGCCAATGGGGAGGGTGTGTCGGCTTGGGAGATTTCCGCGCACATTCTGAAAGGCACGAACGGCACCGGCTTGTTGGTGAGGTCTAGACCCAGCGAATCGAGTGGGTTTTACGAACAGATTTTTGGAGTTGCAAAGGGCAAGCTCGTGCCGTTTTGCGGTCCCTTTCCGGCAATGGACGTCAAGCCCGACGCCAGCGGTGTGTACCGGACCATGGGACCTCTTGGTCCGCAGGCAGATGAAATCTCGGTGGCGATGGGCACCGGGCGCCTCGTTATTGCTATTCCCATTCGTCTTGATTGGGCTCAGGGAAAATTGACCTTAGCGCCGCAATGCCCGGAGTTGGCCGCAGGCAACGCACACGCTATGTGCCAATACCAAATGGTGGATCCAAAAAGCTTTCTGCAGAAACCCAAAAGCGTGACCTTCGTCCGACTGTATTCGAGCCCAAATGAAAACCTAGGAAAGCCGGAAAGAGTTATGGTGAAGCCAGCTTCCCAGATCGACCTCCTTGCCTATCTCGCCGACATGGAGTTGAAGCAACCGGACTTCTTGCACGCTCCTTTGCCGGGGGAATTCGCAGTGAAAGACATGGCCAGTATCGGTATCGCCCCCCATTCCGACGGTTGGTTGCATGTACGCATCGACGGAAAGGTCGGCTGGATTCACGGCAACGAAGACTTAGATGCCCTCGGCCTGCCCGAACCCCAGGACGAAATTAACTAGCGAGGACGTTTCAACTCCTTAATGTTGCCGACCTTGATCCGGGGACGCGGCGGTGCAGACTCCCGGTTTGTCCGCAATGCGGCGCGGAGACCCTGAGTGGATCGTCGGATCCTGAACTTGACTGTCCGCTCGTCTCGGTTTCCGTGTGGCCCGTCATACATCCCGAAGACTCCACAGTCAAGGACAGGCTCCTGATGGCGCGCCTGTCTCAACCTGAGCGCAATCGCAACTTGTCATGGGCTGATGGCGCGCCGCTTTATATGTGGTGCTGTTCGCTTCTGGACACGCGGTCTCATTAGCGAACACTCGCTTCTGTGGCTTAAACGGTAGAGTGCCTTTGCGGCCCATGGTTTGCGGTAACGTGAGAGTGGTAGGAAAATTGCCTTCTAGGTCGACGGACCTTTTTGCGTCTTTGTCCTTACGGGAGAGGCGATGTTATGAGCGGCCTAGTTCAGGATCTCCGTTATGCGCTGCGGCAGTTGCGCAAGAGCCCCGGCTTTACCATCACCGCGACGGCGATGCTCGCCGTAGCTATTTGCGCCAACAGCACCGTATTCAGTTGGATTGACGGCACAATGTTGCGTCCGATTCCTGGCGCGCGGGACACGGGGGATCTTGTGAGCCTGCAGCGTGGGGAACGGAACTTCTCTCCGACTCCGCCCTTCTCGTATCTCGACTATCGCGATCTGCGCGAGCAGAATCGTACCTTCACCGGGATACTTGCATATCATCACGATTGGATCACGCTGACTGGCGGCGCACAGCCGGAGCGTGTCTATATTGCGAACGTCTCGGCGAACTATTTCGATGTGCTCGGCATCAAGCCGATGCTGGGGCGCTTCTTTCTGCCTGAAGAAGAGACGGGTCCAGCCATTCCCCACGTGGTCCTGAGTTATTCGCTTTGGAAGACGCGTTATGCCGAAGACCCGGCAATCGTGGGCAAGCCGATCGACATCGCCCGGCATCCTGTGACGGTGATCGGTGTGGCGCCGGAGGGCTTTGTCGGAGCAATGCCCGGGCTTCGTGATGATCTGTGGGTAACGCTTGATCCCCTTGGGACGGATGCGTGGCGGATGAATCATCGCAGTGGTGGTGCGGTCTGGCTGAACGTAATAGGAAGACTGCGGCGCGGCGTGAGCCGTGGCCAGGCAGCCCAGGATCTCGATACCGTTATGCGCAATATTGTCGCGGCGTTTCCGGACGATCATCTTGGCGATAACCGGATCACGCTGGATCCCATGTGGCGCTCGCCATTCGGCGCCAACGGATACATGGCGGCGACGCTGCCCATTCTGCTCGCCTTCGCCGCTGTGGTACTGTTGCTGACCTGCGCGAACGTGGCCACGCTCACGCTGGTGCGGTTTGTATCCCGGCGGCGTGAACTTGCGATCCGGCAGTCGCTCGGAGCGAATCGTTTTCAACTGGTGCGGCAGATGGTGATGGAGGGCGTGGTGCTTTCCATCGTCGCAGGAGCCGTGGCCCTTGTGATGACATCGTTGACTTCGAAGACATTCGCATGGTTCTTTCGGGCGAGCTCGAGTCCTACCACCCTGAACGGGAGCATGGGCCACAACGTGGTGATCGGGATTGCAGTGTTTTCCCTGTTGGCCGGCATGCTCTGTGGCGCGCGCCCCGCCTGGCGTTCGTCTCACGCGCCGGCGATTGAGGTGCTCAAGGCAGAGTCTGC
>CAZGSU010000107.1:0-65983 GCA_964528615.1 uncultured Acidobacteriaceae bacterium
TATGAATCGCCGCAGCAACGTCCGAGTCGTCGGCAAAGCGGACACTGAGCGGCTGGTTCAGCCCGGTGGCTCTATTCCGATTTGGTCGTTGACGGCACCTTGAATCCGCTGTTTGCAACCGAGGTATCGTTCCGTTGTCTGAATCGAAATGTGACCGAGCAGAAACAGGATCTGCTCCAGTTCGCCGCCCGCGGCGTGGCAAAGCCGTGCTCAGGTCCGGCGGAGGTCGTGCGGCGCTAACTTGTCGATACCGGCTTTCGCGGCATACTCCCGAACCACGTGCCACACAGACTTTTCCGTCAGCCTCTCTCCCCACGTTTTCCCCATCTTGTGCACGCGACGAAACAACTTGCCCGATGTAATGTTCGCTGCCTGAAGCCACTGATCGAGGACATTCTTCACCCATGCTGGCATCGGGATGGTGCGGATGTGGCCTGCCTTTCCCTTCAGATCGATAATGGCCCAGTGTTCTTCACGCTGCTGAATGTGGCCGAAGTTTAGCTCAACGGCCTCATGGCGTCGTAGGCCACAGGCAAGCAAGACGGCCAGAAGTGCACGATCACGTTTTTCTTTCAAGCGCTCGCCGCCGGGAGCCTGCCACAATCTCTGCGACTGTTCGGCGGTGAGCCAGTTTCCTAGCCTCACCCCGATCTTCTTGACGCCCTTTACTCGTCGGATGCCTGCAGCCAGATCAGGACCAAGGAGCCCACAGTCGGCGGCCTCATAGGCCAAGCGTCGCACAGCTCCTAAGCGAAGATTGACCGTCTCGGGAGCGAGCCTGCGGCCTTCGAGATGAATTCGATAACGAAGCACAACAGTCTTGTTGAAAGAGAGCCTAGGCTCTGAGCAGTACCATTCCACGAATTCATCAATTGCGTGTCGGTACCCACGTTGGGCATCGGCCGAGGTCAAGCTGTTCAGAACGGCAGATTTTGCCTGGTCCAAATCAGGTAAGCGAAGAACTGCTTTGGGCTTGGGGCGAGTTCGTTTCGAAGTAGACTTGCGAGACATCGTTTGCGGTCCTCCTTAAACCGCTCAACGATGGTCTGCCTACATCAGCCACTTTACGATTTGCTCGTCATCCACTCCGAAAATAATGGCATCGCTCAGGGATGAGGAACGCCCGGTGGATACGGACCGTTTGACGTGTCCCAAGGTGTCACATGCCCTTCCTCTGCTGCGCCGCGCACTTCTTCCGGTGTCAGTGGGGTCAACGGTTCGCCCGGAAGCACGCTTCGAGCTCTAAGGAAATTTTCGAACCCTTGACGTGAGAAAGCGAAGTATCCATGGATGGGGTTGCTTCCGGTATTCGTTATGGAGACCCAAGTTTCCCGCGGAATAAAAACGATGGAGTGCGGACCTGCCACGGCCCGCTTATTACCAACAGTTACCGTCGCACCTCCTTCTTCCAAGATCACTACTTCTTCCGAGTTGTGATGTTTGTGGAACGGAATCATTGCCCCAGGCTTCAGAATCTCGTAACCGACGTAAAAGTCTTCGGCGCCTCCGTTCTGTTTGTCAACCTTGATGAAGAACTCAGGAACGGAACCCGAACCAGTTGGCCCCCCAGGACGGCGCAAGCGGCGCTCCCCATCACCTTCCTGCAGAATCAATGGTGTGGGAAGTTGCTGCGTTTGCGCGGTCGCCTGAGTTGATTGTGCGGCCTGAACTCGCTGATTACGAACGAGCAGAACGCCTAGAACTGTACTCGTGATAGCCAAGAACATCGCAAGGACACGAGTCGGCATAACCCCTCCAGCGAGAGAGAATTCGGCCCGAAAAACAATAACACAGAGGGGTCAGGCTGCAACTTCGCGGTTCTATCCTGGAAAACTAGCTGGCGGTTGGTCGGCAATTGAGAAAGTTGACTTCTGGTTTGCCCGTCACACGAGGAGCAGGAAGCAGCACTTCCTGGCGAACGTCTTGCGAATCTTCCACCGCTTTACCTTTCACGAGCCACACCGTTAGAATCCAGGCGGCATAATGCCTAAGGAGATCTATGGCCAAAAGCCGAGCCAATCGGGCTTCCCCATCGCGCCCATACGAGGTCCTTTTCCAGATGGTGATCGGCAAGTGGATCAGTCAGGCACTCGGCACTGTCGTCGAAATCGGCGTCCCCGAACAGCTCGCGAAGGGGGCGCGGCGGTGCAGCGATATTGCCCGTGAAGCTGGCGTCTCAGAAGACGGGATCTATCGCTTGCTGAGAGCACTCGCGAGCGTGGGCCTGTTCGTTGAAAGCGCTGACCGCCGGTTCAAGCTTACGGGCATGGGAAAGCTGCTTCGAAGCGACCATCCTGAGAGCCTGGCAGGGTACGCGCGTTTTGTCGCTCATGACAGCACGTGGCGGCCCTGGGGACAGCTTGGCTATAGCGTGAAGACAGGCATGCCGGCGTTCGATCATGTCTTCAACGTTCCTATATTCGAACACCTCTCGCAGAATCCCGAAGTCGCTGCGGTATTCGACGATGCGATGACATCAATCAGCGCCACGGAGGCCCGAGCAACATCCGACGCGTACGACTTCAAAGGAGTCGAGACGCTGATGGACGTCGCGGGCGGACACGGTCTGCTGCTGGCCACCGTTCTGCGCCGCCACAAGACGATGCGTGCTGTACTTTTCGATCTTCCGCATGTTGCGGCCGGCGCCGCAGCGACATTCGCTCGCGCTGGCATCACCGGCAGAGTGCGAATCGAAAGCGGCGACTTCTTCAAAGAACTGCCATCGGGTGCCGACGCGATCATCATGAAGCACATCCTTCACGACTGGGACGACGATTCGGCGACGCGGATTCTTCAAGCATGCCATCGCGCGCTTGGGCCGCGAGGCAAGGTGCTGATTGTGGATCCCGTAGTGCCCTCTGGGAATGCGCCGCATTACGGCAAACTGCTTGATCTGGAAATGCTGGTGCTCACGCCCCGCGGCCGTGAGCGGACGAAGGCGGAGTTTGTGAGGCTGCTGCGCGGTGCGGGTTTCCGATTGTCGCGCGTCATCGCGACTGAGAGTCCGTTATCGATAGTCGAAGCCGTCAAGGCGTGATGCGCGGAAGATGATCCCGCCCGCGGACGTTGTCGATTCCGCTGTCCACTTTACATATAGTCGGCTATTGGGAAGGTGACTTCTGGTTGCGCGTCATCCAGGATGCACGACCTTGAGTGGCGATTTTTTTACCGACAAGGAAGGATTTCAAGCGGGCGTTGACGCCGCCGAAATCGTTCGCGCGGGCTGGGTGCTCAAGTCTTGACGCCTGCCAGGACTGCTTTTTCAGAGTCTCTCGGCAGGATATCGATGGACGCAAAGCCAGCATCGGTGAGCAGACCGACCCACTGCATCACAGACAGCCTGTCCCCGATGTGATCTTGATTCTCTGGGGGATCGCCGAGGAAGCCGTAATCGTAGCCTATTAGAGCCTTCACTCGTGACCAAAAGCGCCGCCAGTCTTCGTAGCTGTGTTGAGGACGTGGCTACGGTAAAGCGCACGCTCAACCGCGTCGGCAGCCCTGTCATCCTCGTGGGCCATTCCTACGGAGGCGCTACCATTACGGCCGCGGGCGTCGATGATCGCGTGGCCGGCCTTGTCTACATCGGAGCGGTCGCCCCGGATGTCGGCGAGACTGTACAGGACCAACTCGACAAATATCCCTCGGATGTCTTTTCTCGCGTCCAGGTCGCGGACGGGTTCGCCTGGATGCTTCCGAACGGGACTGAGTTTTTCTGCGGAGACCTTTCCGAGCAAGAGCAAAAGCTCGTCTGGGCCACCCATTTTCCACCTGTTGCCGACCTATTCCAGCAACAAAAGATCAAGAGCACGCCGTGGAAGTCGAAGCCAAGTTGGTACATTTTGTGCTTGCAAGATCATACCGTTCATCCCGATCTTCAGCGCTGGGTTTCAAAGCGTATGGGAGCGACTGTGGTTGAGGTGGAAAGCAGCCACGTTCCCATGCTCTCTAAGCCTGATGTAGTCATCGAGGTGATTCGAAAGGCCGCGGCGGCGGTTCAAAAGAGTAAGGCAGCGTAGTGAAGGTCGCGAACCTCTCTATTCTCGGCAGACCGCCGCGAGGCGGTCTGTTCTTTATAAAGCGCACCCGATTTTTCAAGCGACTAGCAGTGAACAGCCGCTTTTGTGAATCGATTCGCGAGAGACGGACAAGCGGAAACTATCCGCCTAACGTCCTCGACCCTCTGTCTTGGCTCGACGTCGACGAAGCCAGTGGGAATCTTCTTGAATTGTCAATTCGGATGGTTGCGGGGTTCGCGGAAATTGCTGAAAAGGATTTTTTGGTTGCGGGCGTGGATTTGAACCACCGACCTTTGGGTTATGAGGCAACCATCAACGGAATCTGAAAACTATGCGCGGCGCAAAGAGTAACGCATTGTTTTTAAAAAGAGCGAACTGTGGTCCTGTTTTGCCCCTGGGTTGCCCAAATAATTCGCCCGGACTACTAAAGCGGTTCTCCAAAAGGCCGACTTCCGTCGCCCTGGCATGTGACTCGGGCAACACCTCTTCAGGACATCTGTACCTTTTCGCAGCTTTTGCCGCTCCACAATCCGCCGAAGCCGGAGGCTAATGCATCGCGCATCTGAAGACGGGCTCGTGAGAGCCTCGTCTTCACGTTCGCTTCCGAGAGACCGAGGATCTGCGCCGTCTCTGTGATGCTGAGGTGGTTGACATCGCGCAGAATCAGTATTTCTCGGTATTTCTCGGGCAGAGACTCCAGGGCCTTCGCCAGAGCATCACGGAGCTCACGTCGCTCCAAAGCCTGCGAGGGGATTTCCCGCCAGTCCGCGAAATCCTTTGGGATGTAATCGCCTTCATCGTTCGGTTGTCCCTGGTCAATGGATTCGTACAAGTGCCGCCTGTCTTTGCGTAGCCGCATCTTCGCTTCGTTGATCGCGATTTGAATCAGCCACGTGCTGAACTTAGCCTCCTGGCGAAAACGCCCCAGCGCCTTGAACGCCTTCAGGACCGCCTCTTGCGCCACTTCTTCGGCGTCAGCGTCGTTCTTCACGATGGCTACAGCGGCAAGAAACACCGCGCGCTCGTACGGCCGCACCAATTGATAGAAGGCTTCGGCATCGCCGGCTTGCACCCGGCGTATAAGAACCTGCTCGAACACGTTTCCTTGCGCCGAGGATGCAGGGTGCCGATCGTCCGCGACCATCGTGCCGCTCTGCAACATGCTTTCAGCCATTGCGTTCGTCATACGTCCTCTCCTTCAGTTGCTGACTGATGAACTGGGAACAATTGATCTGGGCAACCTGTTTTTTTGCCAAGTCTCTTAGCAGGGCGATCCCCTGTGAATCCACGAACCAAACCTTTTCGAGGTCCAGGCTCACCGCTTCGCTGGTCACCAAGGCCGCATCGCTCAGGCGCCTAAGTTCCTCGACCCATGGGCCCACAAGCTTGCCCTCCAACTGAAAACTCGTGGCCTCGCTCGACTGATTCGTCACTGAGATCTTGAGCACTGGCTTGTGTTCCTCCGAAGACACCATGACTAAAGCACTTGCCGTACCGATCTGGTGATCGGTTATGGCAAAACCTATGTGTCTGATTTAGAGCAAGTTAAAAGATACAGAGCAATAAGAGAGGCTCGCCGCGGCCACGATGGTTCGTGGTTTAGAGGGCCGCACGCTTCGTGGCCACGAAATACCGTGGGTGAACAGAAATCAAGTTGGAACCAGAAGCGTCGCGGGTCTCGAATTTCTCTTCCAATTGCGAAGTTCGGACCGATGACTGGATAAACGTGTCAACTGGGGAGAGAGTTGGTAGTCTAAGACGGCTGGGCAGGAAGGGATGCCTTCATCAAACTCCGATCCAAGCCCAACTTCTTCATGCGACTTCGCAGGGTGTTCGGATGGAGGTCAAGGATTCTGGCAGCACCATTCGCGCCTTCGATGACCCACTTGGTCTGGGTCAAAACCTCAAGAATGTGGCGCTTCTCTACTAGCTCCAGAGAATGAGATTCCCCATTCGAAGACTGCCCGCTGAATGTTGCCACTGTCTCGCCGTCGACCGGGGCCTCGGCGGACACTGGAAGCAAATCGCGCCCCAATCGTAAGATCGACCCCCGCGAAAGGACCACCGCCCGCTCGATCACATTCTGCAACTCCCGGATATTTCCTGGCCAGTCGTAGTGGCTGAGAACCTCCATGGTGTCCTGCGCCACTCCCATAATCTGCTTGCCGAGCTGCCGAGAGCAGCGTTCCACAAAGAACGAAGTCAGCAGCGGAATGTCCGACCGGCGTTGACGCAATGGAGGCAACACGATAGGCAGAACGTTCAGCCGATAGTACAAATCGGCGCGGAATCGTCCTTCCTGGATCGCCTTGTCCAGATCCCGATTGCTGGCCGCTATGATTCGAACGTTAACCCGGATTGTCCTGCTGCTGCCGAGTGGTTCAAACTCGTGCTCCTGCAGGACCCGCAACAACTTCACCTGTGTGTCCAGGGGTAACTCGCTGATCTCATCGAGAAACAGAGTTCCGCCGTCTGCCAGTTCGAACCGTCCAACGCGACGCTCCAGCGCTCCAGTGAACGCGCCCTTCATATGACCGAAAAGTTCGCTCTCGACCAGGCCGGTCGGAATGGCGCCACAGTTCAGCTTCACCAGTGGACGGCTCTTTCGTCCACTTCGGCTGTGAATGGCACGCGCAATCAACTCTTTGCCGCACCCGGTCTCGCCCATGATAAGAACGGTCGAATCGGTCGGCGCCACAGTTTCGACATTGTGCAGGACCTCCACCAGCGCGCGGCTGTTGCCCACAATTTCCTGGAAGTTGTGCTCTCTACTGATTTCTTCCTGCAGGTAGACGTTCTCCTCCTGCAGCCGTGTTTTGAGCGCGGCAATCTCTTCGTAGGCCTGCATATTTGCGACTGACATGGCAATCTGATTGGCCACTTCCTGAAAGAAGAGCAAGTCGTCGTGCGTGTACGCGCCAATCGTCCGGCTGCCAAAGCCCATCACTCCGATCGTTTTACCGAGGGCCATGAGAGGAACAACGCAATGGGACAGGATTCCCGCTGCGTAAAGACCGTTCTCAACCGTATACTGCCGCTCGAGTTCCAGATTGTTTCGCAGAACCGGTTGTGTAAAATCCCAGCGATGCCCGGATTGCCGGCCCTCTATATCGATCAATTGCCCGATGGACAAGTCCTCAGGACGAAAGAGCCCTTCCAGCGCGAAGACGCGCAAATCACGCACTTCCGGGTCATAGAGTGCAAGACCCGCACAATCAAAAGTCGTAACCTCCTTCAAAACCCGGCAAATCGCCGAGAGCAACTCCTCGCGCCTTAAGCTGGTGATGATCGTATTCGTTATCTCCAGCAGGGTGCGGTTCTTCTGCTCAAGTTTCTGAACGCGGACCAGGGCTGCCTGCAAATTCGCCTCAGCCTTCTGCCGCTTCAGTTCGGCTGCAGCTCTCGAGGCAAAAATCTTGACCAGGTCAATGGCGTGAGGATCCCGCTCCATCGGCTTATCGTCGAGGATCGCGATGTGCCCGATCACGCGGCTTTCGCTGTCCAGCATGGGCACGCCAAGATAGCTCTGCGCTCCCCAATCCACGAGTCCCGTGTCGAGCGGGAATAAAGCCTGCAGGTCCTCCTTGTAGTGACAGACTTCGCCGTTGAGCACTTTCATGCAGGGCGTGTCGGCGATATCGAATTCAAAGAGATCTCCGAAGCCGTCGCCCGTCCACACGGCCAGGACTTTGGCATGCTTCTGATCGGCACAGTCGGCAATGAACGCATACCGCGTTCGCAACGCCGACGCCATGTGGCGCACCAGCGTAGGGAAGAAGTCTTTGCCGGTGGCCGATGCCGTGCCCACCACGATCGACTTGAAGCGCTCTTCTTCGAGGTGCCGGTCCGTGACGTCGCGCACCAGGCCCACGACCCCGACAATCGTGCCATCTGCAGCGCGATGAGGAGCGAAGATGCAGGACTCCCAAACGTCCCGCTCGCCCGCGGAATGCTTCGGCACCAGGAAGTCGCGAACGTCAACGGTTTCGCCCGCCAGCGCCCGCTTCAGCACCTCTTCGATCCCAGTGGCTCGCAGTCTCGGAAAGACCTCCAGGGCCACGCGTCCCAGTACTTCGTCCGCGCTCTTTCCGGTCAAACGCTCCATGAACGGGTTGAAGAGTTGATAGCGCAGTTCGGTGTCATACAGGATGATGCCCTGGGCCGCGCCCATGATGACCGCCTGGCTGACCTCGGCTGCGGCCATGGCGGTGCTCTGAGTATTTTTAATGCGGATGCGGTCCATGACTTGGCCGATGATTGGCTCGACTGCATTGTCGGGCAAAGCGAAAGAATCGCTCTCGGTAACAAACCGGATGGTCTTGCGCGTACTGTCGAGAATGACCTGGCAGGTCTTGCACTCGTGCAGGTGTGCTTCGAGACGCCCCCGCAACTGAGGATCGGCCGATTCCTCCAGATACTCTCCAAATTCGGTGAGGAACTCGGCGCAGCTAAGCATCGTCACGCTCCCGGTCGCGCGCAAAGTGACGAGCCAGCCTTTCGCGCAGCATCAACCGTCCGCGCAGCACACGCGCCTTGAGGGCGGGCACGCTCAGGTCCAGCGCGGCCGCTGCATCTTCGGTCGATAGCTGATTGATGTCTCGCAAAATCAGTGCAACCCGATACTTTTCCGGCAACTGCAAAATCCCGTCGCGCACAAGTTCGTTCCGTTGAGCAGCAGAAAAAATCTGCTCGGGATCGTCCGCCCACCTCTGAACCTGCCGCGGACGAAAGTCTTCATCGTCATCAACCCCTTCAATCGCCGCGGACGGTTTGCGGTGACGCAGCATCTCCGTCCCGGTGTTGATGGCGATGCTCATTAACCAGGTGGAAAACTTTGCGCGCCTTTCAAATTTCGAGATGTTCTCGAATGCCTTCAAAAATACGTCCTGAGTGGCATCGCGCGCGTCATCGAGGTTCCCCAAAAGCCCGCCCAGAGTCCCGAACACGCGCCTTGAGTGGCGGCGAACGAGCTCTTCAAAAACGTCCACATTGCCGCCCTGCACTCGCTGGACGAGTTCGGCGTCGGGATCGGGAACGAGAACTTCGTCCGAGGTAGGACGGACTTCGGCCCCGCCGGGATACAAATCTTTTGGCGTAAAAACTCGGGCGGGCGGGAAGTCGGGGAGAACTCCAAGACCGAACTGTAAAGTATTGAGAAAATTAGCAAACGCCGCTACCACGATAGCCTCGACAATTTGCGGCTTGGTAAATCCATGACCTTCGAGGGCCCCGGCCTGGAAGCGGTCTTCATCTCCGGGGCTAGTGCAATTCAGCTTGCGAACTTCATCCAGCAATGCCTTCTCCGCGGGCGCGATGGATGCCGAGCTGAGGTCATTTACGAGCTCATCGGACTCTTCGGGGGCAACACCGAGGCCATCCAGTATCTGCCTCTGCAGTGCGACGCCATATGTGTTCAAGTTCGACGCTGAAAACGCTAACAGTATTTTTTCCTTTTGGACGCGGCCGAGCACGTCTTCTGACAGCAGAATCTGCTCGAGAAAACGGACCTCGGCAGTGACGAGATCAGGGCGCAACATCTGCGCGAAGAAGAGCCCAGGAATGAAGCCGAGTTGATCCCGAAGAACGGAAAAAGGCTGGAACTCCGACGGCGCCTGCGGTTGCGATTTCAGGTAGGGCCCAGCAGGCTGTTCCCAATCGCCGGGTTCAACCGGCTTTTCGAGCTTGATGGAGCCAGATTGAGGACGCTCTGCGTCCGGCGACGGTTGCAGGGCTGCCGCCAAGGTGCAAAGCATTTGTCCCAACGCGGTCGTTGCAGCCACCTCAAGAATTGCCTGGTCATCGAATCCGGCCTGGGCAAGGACTTCAACATCCTTCGCCGAAATCCAGGGGCCATAGCAGGCAAGCTTCAGCGCGAAGTCGAGCAGGACTCGACTTTCTCGGTTATCGCTGGAAGGAGCTTGCGCATGCAGCGCCAGGCAATAGTCGCTCCGACGCACGCAAGCCACGGCGTAGAGCACACCCTCTTTTTGCCGGCGCGTGAGTGTGCCCTCAGTAAGTACAACGGCTGCAACGAGTTGCGCCTCGACCGCGACTGCGCTCGTCAGGTCGCCCTGGACTTTAAACAGGTTAGGCACAAAGCCATAGGAATCCCCGAGCACACGGCTGGCTTCGAAGTCGCTCCGGGTTGGGGACAATGCGCTCACAGCAGAAGCGATCTAGGTTATCTCAAAGCACACCCGCAGTCGTGCCCGTTCGTATCCCGGCCACGATGCGTACTTCGCGCCGTGCCTTATAATGCCTCCACGCTGTTGCTTGGGGGGAAAAACCATGTCTTACCTGCGTAACTCTCCATTTAATGAAAAGGATTTTCCCGCCTTTGCTGCCATGCGGGAACAGATCGGCTTTTTGCCCAATTTTTACGTCGCGCAGACGTCGCGGCCCGACTTGATTGAAGCCGAAGTCGCGCTCATGGGCACCATTCTGCTGAAAGATGGCGGACTCTCGCGCAAGCAGAAGGAGTACATCTTCCTGGTCGCTTCCGCGGCGAACCTCAGCACATATTGCGTGACCGCGCATTGCGAAATGGTTCGCATGCTGAAGATTGAAGGGCCTGATCCGGAGCAGATCGCGATCGATCATGTTCACGCCAAGATCCCGATGGCCGACAAAGCCCTGCTCAACTTTTGCGCCAAGTTCAACAAGCAACCATCCAAAATCACGGCGAACGACATCGAAACCTTGCGAACCTATGGATTCACCGAACAACAGATTCTTGAAGCCGTCGTGATCGTGGGTTTCGCGCAGTTCGCCAATACCGTCGCGTTCGGACTGGGCACGGTGCCCGACTTCAACAACGCCAAGATTAAGGCGGTGCTGGGCGAAGGTGAGGGTGCCGGGCAAAGCGCTCCCCAACATACACCTGTGGCGTCGCAACCCTGATCCGGCTTACGGCCGAATCCCTGGAACGTTCAGGCGGATCCGGTAGAGTCCAGTTTTTGCGCACAGATACAGCGTCTTGCCGTCGTCATCGCCCCAGGCGAAATTGTGCGGATGTTCCGGACCAGCGATGGTGCCCAGGTGTTTTCCTTCCGGTGAAATGATCCAGAGGCCGCCGGGCCCCGACACGTAAAGATTGCCCTTCTGGTCGATCTTCATCCCATCGAGAGCGTCCTCTCCCGCGGCCGATGTCATGTCGAAGAAGACCTTTCCATTGGACAGTGTTCCGTCCGCGTTCATTTCGTACCGCATGATGATTTTTTTCTTGTCATCCCAGTTGTCAACATAGAAATACTTCTCATCAGGCGAAAATGCCAAGCCGTTCGGACCGCTGAGTTCCTTGGTCAGGAGTTGTACGCTCTTGCCATCCGGTGAAACGCGGAAGACTCCGCTGTATGGTAGTTCTTTGCGCGGATCGTCGAAAAACTTCGGCAACCCGAACGGCGGATCGGTGAAATACAGCGCCCCGTCTGACTTGTATACGAGATCGTTGGGGCTGTTGAGCCGCTTGCCCTCATAGCGATCGGCAAGCACAGTAAGCTGGCCGTTCTTCTCCATACGGACAACGCGGCGATTGCCGTGCTGGTTGATGGTGAGCCGCCCTTGCTTGTCGAGCGTCAGGCCATTCGAGCCGGGCTGGCCATATTCGCCAATGTCCATGCCGCGGTAGCCAGACTTCGTCATAAAGATGGAAAGCTGGCCATCCTGGGCCCAGCGATAGATCACGTTGTTGTTGGGATCGCTGAAGAGAAGATAGCCATCCCCCTCCTCGCCGCCCGGCACCCAGATGGGCCCTTCGGTGAACAGGAATCCTCCGGCTAGTTTCTCGATCTTCGCGCCGGCTGGAACAATTTCGTCCAGTGCCGGGTCTTTCTTTATGATCTGCGCCGGGGTTTCGCTGATCGCAACTTTCGGCGACGTGTAGAAGTCAAGCGTTGCCGACTTGATCCAGATAAAGTTCTGCGGGCTGTAAGAAATCGGCCCGTTGATGCCGAAGACCGCAAGCTGAATCCGCTGGCCGGGCCGCGCGTTTCGAGTGAGAATGACGCGATTCGGAGCGTTGAAGCCTTTGACGACTGGGCCGCCGGGCTGCCCCAGCACCCGGGGCATCTTGCCGTTGACCCAGACTTCGGCATAATCGTCGATCACGATTTCAAAGGCGACAGTTGACCCTGCCGTGCTGAAGCTGCCGACTTTTGCCGGAATCGTGATGTTGATGCGATACCAGTTGAAGCAGACTTTGGCCGTAGAACGGCGCTGGTCGAGCGACGTGGCGTCGATTGCCTCCCACTGCGAATCGTCAAACTGAGCGACACCGGCGTGAGGCTCGTAGTCGTAAGTCCTGGTCGCAGCGCCGCTCGGTTTCAGATCGGGGCCAACCGCTCGGGAATCGGCATCCACGATCTTCACGTCATGGTAACGCCATTGGCCCTGCACCAGATCGACCCCTTCCCGCGACGCGAGATCGACCACCGCATCTGGCCGGCCGAATGGGGGATCCTGGATGGACTGCCCTTCCGCCTTAAGAGCTATGAGCGAGATGATCGCCGTCAGAAGGGCTGCGGCCGCCGTCAGTCGCCAATCGTGATTGAGTTGGTCTTTCACTGGAGTTCTCTCTTATCGAACTTTCACGACGTAATAAAGAAACGGGTTAGTGACTTGTACGAACTGGTGCGGTACGCCGTGAGGCACGATGACGACGTCTCCCTTGGCGATTTGCCTCGTTTCTCCGCCCCGAATGCTGCTGCCCCGCAGCTCGTCAGGCGCGATGGTCTTGGCGTCGACCGCTTCGCCGCCGGTGATGACGGTCGCAGACCCCTGCAGCACGTAAATAATGTCCGCGTCCTTGGTGTGGATCTCCGCCTGTCCCGGCTTTTCGCGCCGGCTGGCATGAACCATGTAATTCCGTCCGTCGCTGCCGTCGAACAGCACCGCACCCTTGGAGAAGGCGTCGTCAACTTTGCTCTTTTCCCAGTAGGACACTGCTGGCGGTGGGTCTCCACTCATGCTCATCGAACCAGGGTCGAACGCTTTCGAGCCGGCAATCGCGAGTTGTTCATCCTGATCGGCAGTGGCTGCACCGCTCACGCCCACACCGCCAACAATCTGCCCGTCCACTACAATCGGAATTCCTCCGATCAGCGGCGTAAAGTTTTCCAGGGCCGTCATGACAGTGCGGCCTTTGCCGCTGGAGTTGATGAGTTCTTCAAAAACCCGTGTGGGTTTTTTAAACATGACGGCAGTCTTGGCTTTGCCGATGGAAATGTTTGCCCCGGCCGAGAACGTGCCGTCCAATCGCTCCAGCGCCATCAGGTTGCCGCCATCGTCCACAACGGCGATCACGCCTCCGGGTGCCTGCAGCTTCCTGGCTTCATTCTTGGCTGCGGCGATGACCTGTTCCGCGCCCTGCAGGGTGAGCGTTCTCTTTTCCACGGTTTGAGCGTTGGCGAAGCTGGCAAGGCACAAAACGATCGCTGCGAATCCCCGGCGAGATGAATTCATTTGGATATTCATAGTTTTCTTCTCTCTAAATTTAACGGGGGCGGTCCGTTCAGGTTCGAGCCGGGTTGCGCCCCTCGGCTTGAGCGGCTGTTTACTTGACGGGCGAGCTGAAGCTGGCCTCGCCCAAGTTGACCTCGGCAAACGCGCACCAGATCACTACCTTCGACACGTCCTTCACATAGCTCGGCACGACGATTTCCTTCTTGTAGTTGGTTCCGATGAACGCCTTGGTCTTCAGCTTGTCGACCAGATAAACGTTGCCGTCGGAGTCCACCAGCTGCCAGTGCGGGTCGGGCGTGTCCGGCACCACGAAGTCGTCCGACAGGGTAAGCACACTCTTGCCGTCGCGCGTGCTGTGGGTGACGTGTCCCTTATTTGCTTTCGGACCCTGAAATTGGCTCGATGTGTGCATGTCTTGAGCCACGGCCGAGACGGCGAACAGCATGGTCGCCATCACCAGCCCGCGTAAGAAAAACTGCATTGCCTTGTTCATTGTTCATTCCTTCTGATTGAGATTGATTCGTGACGCTGCTCACGCACTCGGCGATGAATCGTTAACGATTCTTGAACCCGATTTGATGTGGGCTCATGTGCCGTGCTGAACTGCTCACGTGGCGATGGGATTCGGAAGTCTCACGAAGGTTTCAAGGATTGGCCACACCTTGAGCTCGCAAGCGGCACGAATTCGTGATTGTCACCTTCGTTGCTCTCGGGCATCTAACGGATGGTGGTATTCGTGCCGCGCAAACCCCGCGTTATAGAAATCGATTGCCGTCAGGTCCTCAGGAAGTTATCCGACTACCTGGAGGCCGATCTTCCGCCTCGGCTCCGCTTGCAAATCGAGACGCACCTCAAGAAATGTAATCACTGCACGGCTGTGTACGACGGCATGAGGAATGTCGTGCGATTGCTGGGAGACGAAAAGGTTATCGAACTGCCCGAAGGGTTCAGCCGCCGTCTGCACAAGCGCCTGGTATCCGCGGCCAGGTAACTATCTCCTGTTCTCTGTCACTTTCCTCAAAGATTGGAATCATACCGCCAGATTCCATGAATCGCACCGACCACAACCTGACCATCGATTTCCCCAAGAACGAAACGCCGAACCTGGCGGTCGTGCAAACGCAGACGCCGATTCAACCTGCGATGTCGCCGGCGACCAAACTGGGCGCCCTGGCGTCTGCTCGTCTTCACTGGCCCGAATACCTGATGGAAGCGGGACTGCTCGGTGCGTTCATGGTGTCGGCTTGCGTCTTTGGGGCGCTGTACGAGTTTCCACAGTCGCCCGTCCACCAGGCAATCACGTCGGGCATGTTTCGGCGCTTACTCATGGGAATATCCATGGGACTGACTGCCATCGCGATCATCTATTCCCCGTGGGGTAAGCAATCGGGCGCGCACATCAACCCATCGGTGACGTTCACTTTCTTCCGGCTGGGCAAAATAAAGGCTTGGGACGCGCTCTTCTATATAACCGCGCAGTTCCTGGGAGCGGTTCTGGGCGTGCTCCTGGTCGCCCGGTTTCTAGGTAGGGAACTTTCCGATCCGGCGGTGCGTTACGTTGTTACCTTGCCCGGGCCGCATGGGCCGTGGGTGGCCCTCTTCGCGGAATTCACCATCGCATTCGTGCTGATGTCCGCCGTCCTCTATTTTTCAAATCATCACCGCCTTTCAAGCTATACGGGACTCTTTGCCGGCCTGCTGGTCGCAACCTACATCACCCTTGAGGCGCCGTTCTCCGGGATGAGTATGAATCCCGCTCGAACCTTCGGTTCGGCCTTCCCTCCCATGATCTGGGATGGACTCTGGATCTACCTGACTGCTCCACCGCTGGGCATGCTGGCAGCCGCTGAGGTTTACCTGTGGTGGAAGGGCCGGCTGGCAGTGAAGTGCTGCAAACTTCACCACGACAATGATAAACGCTGCATTTTTTGCGGAGCCAATGGAGGATTCGCATCATGACTGACAATCGCTACGACGTGATCATCATCGGAACCGGCGCGGGTGGCGGAACCCTCGCTTACCACCTGGCGCCTACGGGCAAGCGCATCCTCATTCTTGAGCGCGGCGACTATGTTCCTCGCGAGAAGGCGAACTGGGATCCGCAGCTCGTGAACGTTGACGCCCACTACAACGCAAAAGAATCCTGGCTCGATAAGGACGGTAAAGACCTGCATCCCCATACCAACTACTACGTCGGGGGCAACACCAAGTTTTACGGTGCGGCACTGTTCCGTCTACGCAAAGAGGATTTTGGTACACTTCGTCACCATGGCGGTATCTCGCCTGCCTGGCCGATCAGTTATGACGATCTGGAGCCGTACTACACACAAGCCGAGAATCTCTACCAGGTGCACGGCAACCGTGGAGAAGATCCCACTGAACCGCCGGCCAACACTCCTTATCCCTGGCCCGCCGTCAGCCATGAACCGCGTATTCAGCAGCTCTCCGACGACTTCGCGCGCTCTGGACTGAAGCCCTTCCACGTTCCGGTCGGTGTCATGCTCGACGAAAAGAACCCGCACAAGAGCCGCTGCATCCGTTGCAACACCTGTGACGGTTTTGCCTGCCTGGTCGGCGCGAAGTCCGACGCGCAAGTTGTCTGTATCGATGAAGCCATCAAGTATCCGAACGTTACCTTGCTAACAAATTCACTGGTGAAGCGCCTGGAAACAGATTCCACGGGTCGTGAAGTGAAAAGTGTGGTTGTCCAACGCAACGATAGCCAGGAGGCCTATTCCGCGGATGTGATTGTGGTCTCGTGCGGCGCGATTAACTCGGCCGCGCTGCTGCTGCGATCCGCCAATGACAAACACCCGCGCGGTTTGGCCAACAGCTCCGACATCGTGGGCCGCCACTACATGGGGCACACCAATTCGGTGATGATGGCCATTTCGAAATGCCCTAACCCAACCATTTTCCAGAAGACGCTGGGCGTGAACGACTTCTACTTTGGCTCGAATGACTTCGACTACCCCATGGGGCACATCTCGTTTGTCGGCAAGCTGGACGCGATCACTCTGAAGGCCGGCGCGCCGGCCATCGCTCCGAATTTCACTCTGGAACTGATGGCCAAGCACTCCCTGGACTTCTGGCTCACATCCGAAGACCTGCCCGACCCGGACAATCGTGTCACCATCGGCCGTGACGGCAAAATCGTTCTGACCTATACGCCGAATAACCTCGAAGCCCACGAAAGGCTGCAAAGCAAGTTAAAGCAGGCCATGAAGCAGACCAACTGCTCAATGCACGGCCACGACTGTCATCAAGGACTGTTTGGACGAAATCTGTATGTCGGACAACGTATTCCGCTTGCCGGCGTAGCCCACCAGAACGGCACCATTCGTTTCGGACACGATCCGAAGACATCGGCGCTCGATGTCAACTGCAAAGCTCATAATGTCGACAACCTTTACGTGGTGGACGGAAGTTTCTTCCCGTCGAGCGCAGCAGTCAATCCGGCGCTGACCATTATGGCGAACGCACTACGGGTGGGAGATCACCTGAAGAAGCATCTGGGCGTTTCAGCAACGAAAGTGGAGCAACCAGTTTTGGCCCAGGCCTGAAAGTAGCGCCGGCCTCCGGCCGGCCCGAAGGGTAGGCGGGACGCCCACCAGACAGCCGGCGGGACGCCGGCGCTACACGTAAGCTTTTATGAAGCGTGCTTCTCAAGCGATTCGTTCGGGTTATAGAGCAGCGTTGATCCTTGCGCTGCTCGCGCTCCTGGCCGTTCCGCAAGCCCGGACGCAACAGGCCCCTGCTCTGATCGAAGGTGTAGACGCGATCGGCATCACCGTCTCCGATATGGACCGCGCAGTGGCCTTCTATTCCAACGTGCTCACCTTCGAGAAAGTATCGGACACCGAAGTGGCCGGCGATAATTTCGAGCATCTCGAGGGTGTGTTTGGGTTGCGCATGCGCGTCGTGCGAATGAGGCTGGGCGATGAATTCATCGAACTGACCGAGTATCTCGCGCCCAAAGGCCGTCCGATTCCCGTTGATTCACGCAGCAACGATCGCTGGTTTCAGCACATAGCGATCATCGTCAGTGACATGGACAAGGCCTATGCCTGGCTGCGCCAGAATAAGGTGGAGTATGCGTCCACAGAACCGCAGCGTCTTCCGGACTGGAACAAGAACGCCGCGGGCATCTCAGCCTTCTACTTCAAGGACCCAGATGGTCATCCGGTGGAGGTCTTGCGATTTCCTCCGGACAAGGGCCTGGAGAAGTGGCACCGGCATACGGACAAGATATTTCTTGGTATCGACCATACCGCAATCGTAGTGTGGGACACGGACGCCAGCATCAGGTTCTACCGCGACCTCCTCGGAATGCACGTGGCAGGAGAGAGCGAGAACTACGGTACGGAGCAGGAGCACCTGAACAACGTCTTTGGCGCACATTTGCGCATCACCGCATTGCGCGGCGCAAGCGGACCGGGAATTGAATTGCTGAACTACCTGGCGCCTCGCGACGGACGGCCCTACCCTGGGGATGAACATGCCAACGACATCGTTCACCGGCAGACCATCGTATCCACTCGAAGCGCCGACGCTGCAGCCCGTCAACTGCAAACCAGCCACGTGAACTTTGTCTCTTCTGGCGTGGTCGCGAATCAAACGGGGCAGTTGGGATTCAACAAATCTTTCGTAGTGCGCGACCCCGACGGCCACGCAGTCGAACTCGAAGAAAAGTAGAGGTAGAAACCATGAGCGACATTCTAAGTAAGGCGTTCACCACCACACGCGCCCTTGAACTCGAATACCGCAAGCTGTCCATCCTGCGGGAGAGCGGAAGCGAAGTCGAATTGTCCACTCGAATCGAAGAAACCGGCGATCGACCGCTCATTGCCGAACTGGCCTGTTTTGCCGACGCGATTTGGCTTTAGGAGATTCTCATGACACAGGAAGAGATTCGACTGTCAGAATCCGGAGCGCGCCGGAAGCACTGGAAGCGTTGGGGTCCCTACCTCAGCGAGCGCGCGTGGGGCACCGTACGCGAAGACTACAGCCCGTACGGAAACGCCTGGGAATACTTGTCTCATGACCAGGCCCGTTCCCGCGCCTACCGTTGGAATGAAGATGGACTGGCCGGCATCAGCGACCGCAAGCAAATGATTTGTTTCGCTCTTGCATTGTGGAACGAGCGCGATCCCATCCTGAAAGAACGGATCTTCGGCCTGACTGGCAATGAGGGCAATCACGGCGAGGACGTCAAGGAATACTACTTCTATCTCGACTCCACGCCCACGCATTCCTACATGAAGTATCTGTACAAGTATCCCCAGGCGGAATTCCCATACGGCCAGTTGGTGGAGGAAAACCGGCGGCGCGGGAAGAATCAGCCGGAATTCGAACTCCTCGACACTGGAATATTCGATGACAATCACTATTTCGATGTGTTCGTCGAATATGCCAAAGCCGACACCGAAGACATCCTGGTCAAGATCACGGTCGCGAACCGTGGCCCGGAACCGGCCAGCATTCGCCTGTTGCCCACAGTGTGGTTTCGCAACACATGGTCCTGGGGAAACTCAACCCGGCGGCCCGAGCTACATCAGGCGCGGCCTGCGCCCAACCCAGTGATCGAGTTGAATCACGATCAGCCTGGCAATCGCTGGTTGCATTGTGAGGGTTCTCCAGAGTTGCTGTTCACCGAGAACGAAACCAACGCCCGCCGGCTGTTTGGAGGCGAAAATCGAACTCGCTATGTCAAGGATGGCATCAACGACTATATCGTGCACGGTTCCAGGGACGCCGTGAATCCCGCACACACCGGAACGAAGGCCGCGGCCCACTACCCGCTCACGATCGGCGCGGGCGAGACCGCCGTAGTCCGCCTCCGCCTTACTAACTCAGATTTCAAAGGCAAAGACGCGTTTGCCGGCTTCGACAAAACCTTCGCCCTTCGACAAGGCGAAGCCGACGAATTCTATGCCACTGTGATTCCGCGAGACCTCTCACCGGATGCACAGAATGTCATGCGCCAGGGCTTTGCCGGTATGTTGTGGTCCAAGCAGTTCTACCATTACGTCATCAAAGATTGGCTCAAAGGCGATCCCGGCAATCCTCCGCCTCCCCCGGAGCGTCGCAAGGGCCGCAACCACGAGTGGACTCACTTATATAACGCGGACGTGATTTCTATGCCCGACAAGTGGGAGTACCCCTGGTATGCGGCCTGGGACCTGGCTTTCCACTGTATTCCCCTGGCCCTCGTGGATTCCGATTTCGCGAAAGACCAACTCACGCTCATGCTGCGCGAGTGGTACATGCATCCCAACGGACAGATTCCCGCCTACGAGTGGGCATTCGGTGATGTGAATCCTCCGGTTCACGCCTGGGCGGCGTGGCGGGTCTACAAGATTGACAAGAAGCGGAAAGGCAAAGGCGATCGCGCATTCCTGCAACGCGTCTTCCACAAGCTCATGCTGAACTTCACCTGGTGGGTGAACCGCAAGGACGCCGATGGCATGAACATCTTTCAGGGCGGCTTCCTTGGCCTGGACAATATCGGCGTTTTCGACCGGAGCGCTCCGTTGCCGACCGGTGGCTACATCGAACAATCGGATGGTACCAGTTGGATGGCGATGTACACCTTGAACCTGCTGGCCATCGCTCTCGAACTCGCGACAGAAGAACCCTGCTACGAAGACGTTGCCAGCAAATTCTGGGAGCACTTCATCTACATCGCGAACGCAATGAGTCATCGCGGCGACGAGCACATGGGGCTATGGAACGAAGAGGACGGCTTTTTCTACGATGTGCTCAAGCTGCCCGACGGCAACCAGTTCCCCATGAAGATCCGCTCCATGGTGGGTCTGATTCCATTGTTCGCCGTGGAAACGCTGGAGCAGGATGTGCTCGACAAGCTCCCGGACTTCAAGAAACGGCTGGAATGGTTCATTGACAATCGTCCGGATCTCACTGCGAACCTGGCCTGCATGCGCACGGAGGGCATGGGCGACCGAAGGCTATTGTCCATCGCCGATGCCGGCCAGCTCCGAAGCATTCTCAAGTTCATGTTGGACGAGCGCGAGTTCCTGTCGCCGTACGGGATTCGTGCCCTATCTCAGTTCCATCGTGACAATCCCTACAGACTCACGGCACAGGGTATGGAGCATCGTGTCGACTATGAACCAGGCGAGTCTTCTACCGGACTCTTCGGGGGCAATTCCAACTGGCGCGGACCCATCTGGTTCCCGGTGAATTATTTGCTGGTCGAGTCGCTGCAGAAGTTCCATCACTACTTCGGCGAAGATTTCAAAGTCGAGTTTCCCACGGGATCTGGAAATATGATGACGCTGTGGGAAGTTGCGGGAGAACTATCACGCCGCATGACGAACATTTTCCTCCAGGATCAAAGCGGCCGCCGACCGGTGTTCGGGAACCTCGAAAAATTCCAGACGGACCCACATTGGCGTGACCTGGTCCTTTTTCACGAGTACTTCCACGGCGACTCCGGGGCCGGTGTAGGCGCCAGCCATCAGACCGGATGGACCGGCGTGGTCACCAAGCTAATGCAACAGAGCGGCGAGTCTCGCGAACGTTCCCGTCAACGAAAGAAAACGGAACCGGCGCTTGCCTCTGTCGCTGCAGACTGAATTCACAAGGAGCAAGAGAAATGAAAGCGATCAGTGTATTCCCAGGAAAACCTAACAGTGTCCACGTCGCGGATTTGCCAAAGCCGTCGGTGGATCAGATTCCAAATGGCCGCGGCGTACTGGTAAAAGTTCTCCGCGTCGGCGTCGATGGCACTGACAAAGAAATCAACGCCGCCGAATACGGCGCTGCGCCTCCCGGATACGATTTTTTGGTCATCGGCCACGAAGGCTTCGGCCAAGTGGAGGCTGTCGGGACGAATGTCACTGAAGTGAAGCCCGGCGACTATGTCGTTGCCACCGTGCGCCGCCCAGGCAAGAGTATCTACGATCTGATCGGCACTAATGACATGACCACCGACGACGTTTACTACGAGCGCGGAATCAACCTGCGCCACGGTTACCTGACGGAGCATTACGTCGATGACGCCGAGTTTATCGTCAAAGTACCGAAGGGGCTGGAGCATGTTGGAGTACTGCTGGAGCCCACCACGGTGGTGGAAAAAGGAATTCACCAGGCGTACGAAATTCAGCGCCGGCTCAAGGTTTGGCGCCCCCGCAAAGCGGCAGTCATGGGAGCCGGAACGATCGGTTTGCTCGCCACGCTGGTGCTCCGTTTGAAAGGTCTGGACGTCACTACGTTCGGCCGCACCCCCAAGCCTTATCTCAATTCGGATCTGATCGAAGAACTCGGAGCGCGGTACATCTCGACGAAAAACGTGTCCGTTATCGATGCGGCCAAGGAGTACGGCCCTTTCGACCTGATCTTCGAGGGCACCGGAAACTCCGGCGTGGTTTTCGACAGCATGCAGGCCCTGGGGAAGAACGGAGTCCTGGTGCTAGCCAGCGTGACCGGCGGAGACAAGATGATCCAAATCCCTGGGGACCGGATCAATCTTGAATTTGTTCTTGGCAATAAAGTTATGGTCGGAACCGTAAACGCCAATCGCGAATACTTTGAAATGGGCGTAGGCGACATGGCGCAGGCGGAAGCAGAGTATCCGGGCTGGCTCAGCAAACTCCTCACCGACCCGGTGAAGGGCCTGGAAAACTACAGCGAGTTGTTCAAGAAACTCACGTCGCCGAATGGCGCCATCAAAGTGTTTTGCGAAGTTGCGTAGCGCGTGCTTTAACGGGAAGGGCGCGACTTCAGTCGTGCCAATACGGAAAGAGATATGACGGCTTTAGCCGCTGGGGTGAGCTGAGAACGCGCCAGCAAACCTTAGGCGCTAAAGCGCCAGGAAATTGAATGCGTCGTCGGCACGACTGAAGTCGTGCCCTTCCCACCACGACGCGCGAGACTAACACGACGCTTGGGAGAAGGAAATGATTCAATTCACAAAAGAAACCTGTGGCGACCTTGACGCCGCAACCCGCCGGGAATGGCTTGAAACCAATGGCCTCGGCGGCTTTGCTTCCTCAACAATTATCGGGCTGAACACTCGCCGTTACCACGGGTTGCTGGTGGCCGCTACCAAGCCGCCGGTCGGCCGCATTGTCATGCTCTCCAAGCTCGAAGAAACGCTCTTCATTGAAGGACAACCGTTTGATTTATCGGCGAACCGCTATCCTGGCGTGGTTCATCCCCAGGGATTTCGATACCTGAAGCAGTTCCGTCTGGATCCCTTTCCGGTCTTCACTTACGAAATCGAAGGCCTTGAGATCGAGAAGACCGTGTTCATGATCCAGGGTGAGAACAGCACCGTTGTGCAATACGAGTTGAAGAGAAACAATCATCCCGAACGGCTCAACCGTTTGCGCCTTGAACTCAGGCCACTGATCGCATTCCGCGACTATCACAGCACCACGCACGAAAATGGAGCCATCAATGGCGACGCGGAACAGCGTCCAGGATTGGCGACCCTCACCCCTTACCAAGGTTTACCCTCTCTTCATCTGGCCCACAATGCTGGCGAGGTTAGGAAAGCTGGCGACTGGTACAGGAATTTTGAATACGATGCCGAACGCGAACGCGGCCTCGATTTCGCCGAGGACCTTTTCAATCCGCTGGTCTTGCGTTTTGACCTGGACCCGCGGCGCCCGGCAACGGTCATTGCTTCCACTGAGCGTCACGATGCCGGCCAGGCGTCAGACTTTCGCAACGCAGAAATCGCACGTCGCCTGACGATAACCGCATCCGCACCAGTTACTGATGTCTTTGCCCGGGACCTCACCTCTGCCGCCGATCAGTACATCGTCGCCCGTGGCGATAAGAAAACCGTAATCGCCGGGTATCACTGGTTCAGTGACTGGGGTCGCGACACCATGATTGCCCTCCCCGGCTTGACTCTGCCGACTGGCAAGCCTGAGGTCGCGCGCAGCATCCTGCGCACCTTCGCGCAGCACGTAGACCAGGGCATGTTGCCCAACCGCTTCCCCGATGCAGGTGAAATTCCGGAATACAACACGGTGGACGCGACCCTATGGTTTTTTGAAGCCGCGCGCGCCTATCTTGCCTACACCGGCGATCTGGATTTTGTACGGAATGAACTTTATCCCGTATTCGGCGATATCATCGCCTGGCACGTGCGCGGCACGCGCTACGGAATCAAGGTGGATTCGAGCGGCCTGCTTTCCTCCGGCGAACCGGGTGTTCAACTCACCTGGATGGATGCCAAAGTCGGCGACTGGGTAGTAACTCCGCGCCGAGGCAAGCCCGTCGAAATCCAGGCACTCTGGTATAACGCGCTTTGCATCATGGAGGATCTGGCCCAGCGCTTCGGCGACGAACCCGGCCAGAAGCGTTATCGCAACATGGCGACAGTGGCGAGCTGGAGTTTCAATCGCCTGTTTTGGAACGACAATACCGGCTGCCTGTTCGATGTCACCAACGGCGCGCCGCCGGACCCGTCCATCCGTCCGAACCAGATCCTTGCGGTCAGCCTGACCCACAGCATGATGTCACCCGAACGCGCGAGGAAGGTCGTAGAGAAGGTCCAAGAGCATCTGCTCACGCCGTTCGGCCTGCGCAGCCTGGCGCCGACCGACTCGCAATACCGTGGTAGATACACCGGCGGACCAACCGAACGTGATGGCGCTTACCACCAGGGCACGGTATGGCCGTGGCTGATCGGGCCCTTCATCACCGCATATATAAAGGTGAACGGAGGTGGTGATGCCGTCCGGCGCCAGGCCGCCGAATGGCTCGAGCCGTTGAAAGGTCATCTCGCAGATGGCGGCCTCGGTCACATCTCCGAAATCTTCGACGGTGATGCGCCTCAACGGCCATGCGGATGTATGGCACAGGCCTGGAGTGTGGCCGAAATCCTGCGGGCTTATGTCGAGGATGTGAAGGGCATCCGACCGGCTCCGCCGGTCGAAAGCAAAGCTCCGCAAGCTATTGCGAAGATCAAAGACCGATCCGGGGCAAGGGCAGGCACCCGGGTGCGCGAAGACTCCAGGGTCGGAACACGCGCCTGATCGGCATTCAGGCTTGGACGGCAATCCTTGCTTACCTTATATGGTTTGCCGTACCTCACCTGGTCCGCTGAATCTCCTGCAGATTCGTGGGAACGTGTCGGCTCCAGTATTGAAAGATCCCGGGCTGCTCTCGCAATTTCACCTGGATGGCTGTGATTTCTTCCGGAGAAAAATAGTTCCGCAGTTTTTGTTGAAGTTTGCCGGAAGGGATATGGGCGTAGACCCAGATGCGATAGGTCTTCAGCCCATCCCCGTAACCGCGATGTATCGCCTCGAGATCTGCCCCGCGTTCGAAATGCACGGTGTACCGTTGGGACATTAAACGGATCAAGCCCAGCCGCCGGATACGATTTCCGCGGCTCAGCGAGACAATATGTGCGAGCTCGTGAGCCAAAATCGCGCAAACGCCGTCGGATGCCGGTGGGCCCAGAAAAATGGCCGGATTGATGTCCACGAAGTAATGCATCTGCATTAAGAGCAGGAAGCGAGACACACTGAAGCGGGTGCGAAAGTAATCGGACTGGCTGCGAAATAAACGGACGCGGAGGTCAGCGCGCGCCAGCTCGGGGAAAGACGCCGCGCGGACCTCCAGCAGGGCGAGGCTTGTCACGCCAATCGCGTCACCGGCACCTCCGCCTGCAGCAGCGGTTGGATGGTCAACAGTGGGGCAACCAGCAACTGGCATGGCAGAACTCGACTGACAATCGCCTGAGACGGTGGCAAGCATGATCCATGCGAACGCGATCACAACATGCGGACTCGCCAACCTGCCCAGCGAATCGAACCTGATCATTCCGGATAGCTCTTTGCTAGGCGGGAATACTGGCGAGCCGCATCCAACAGATCGGCTACAGAGGCCGGCCGGATGCCTCGCGCTCGGTTGAAGTCTCCAATTTCGAATGCGATCCGCCATTGTCGGAACAACACACGGTAGGCTTCGACGAGACTGAGCTTCGGGTCGTAGATGTGCGTTGCTTCCGAGGTTACGCCATTCAACTCAATGATCTTGATGTTGCGGCCGGTCATGATGTCTTGTCGCGAAGGAACACGAATGTCAAAACGCCCAAAGAAGAATCCGTCAAAGGTCTTCGCTATTTGGTCGATGACTTCCTCCAGGGCAGGGGTGATCAATTCGCCTCCGTCAAGGAAGATGGCACCCCGGCAATGGGTGCCGATCTCAACCAGTTGCACACTCTCTCCTGCCGCCGGTACGCGGTGAGTCCGATCGGAATTCCTGCGCAGGTAGAAGCCTGACATACAAACGGCACGGTCATCCGCGAGGATCAACTCTTCCAAAGTGCATTTTCCGTCACCGAGAAGAACGGGCATTCTCTTCTCAGTCACGGAGAAAACTCGGCCCCTATTGCTACCTGGGTAGCGATAATAAAAGATTCCATACTCCTCGCCGGCAACATACTCCTGCAAAATCGCCGGGAATGACGAGTGCGTCAGATACTCGGACAACTGTTCCGGCGAGCGGACGATCGCCACCCCCGAGCCCCGTTGTCCGGCATCCGGCTTCAGTACGACCGGAAACTGCAGCCCACGTTGCCGCATGAACTCTTCGGCCTTTGCAATGCGTTCTTTGGGTACTCCGGAGACCAGAAGCGCAGAACACGGAAGCCACTGAGCAGCGTCTTTAAGATGGTCCAGGATCTGATGCTTCGACTCGCCCACGAATCCGCCCGCTGGGATCGCCGGGTTTGCCGCGGTAAACAACGTCCAACTGCGGAATCTGATTCCTAGATATGCGATGTAAGCCACCACCGGGATATAAAACAAGTAAGGGGGCCAGAACTCCCAGCGGTATCGACGCTTCCACCAGCCCACGAAATTGCGGCGTCTGCGATTCACGGCTGCGGTGAATGAGGTCCTTGGCTCAGGAGAGTCGAGTTCCATCGCGAGGGGCATAATTTCAAACCGCCGACCTGCTGACACCCTTGACAGCCGGATCCGGACAATCAGCTCTCTGAATCTCTATCGAATGAACCTGAGCCATTGTGCAGGGACTTCCCCGGAAATGCCCCATTTGTATGTGCCCAGGCGTGACCAGAACTTCGCTATAACTCAGCGTTTTAACATCGTCCCGGTGGACGCACAAGCTGAAAGGCCCTGGGCCGCCCGCGTGAGACGCGTGAAGCCTTCGCAACCATGGCGCCGAGCCGGCATCCGGTTCGTTCTGAGCGTCGCGGCATACTACACCACGTAAACTGTCGGCCTGTCTGTCCGACAGGCTCGATGAAAACCAGTGCCGCGATTCCCACGCATGAGCCTGGAACCGAAGTTGTTTCGAGTCCCAACGCCACTCCCAAATTGTTTGCTCCGACGGAAATACCCCTACGAGCAGAAACGGCATCATTCCTTCGAAGTTCGAAACCTCGAACACCTGCTGCAAGTCCGATTGTGACCTCGAATAAATGAAGGCTGGGATTACCCGTCCCCTGCTCCGAGTCTTAGCCTCCATGCCGTGCGGAGCGGCGGTGTTCCAATTCAACAGTGCGAGTGTGATTCCATAATCGTTGGTGGCAAACCAAGTGCCACCGTCGGTGTCGCTGGGACAGATCGCCTTGGTACCTTCGAACTCATGGATCTCAGGAGGAAACCCCGCACCCCGTGCAATTTTCTCGTCACGATTCATTGCCATGAGGTACGTACCGTTACGAGTGACGACAGTCAATGTGCACATAAGCCCACCGCCTCGGGGTCACGAGCTCCCCGAGCTAGACTTTGACCTCCCCGATTTGAATGAGAGGCTGGGAGTTCGTATACTTCGGGATGTCTTCCACAATCTCCTGGGCGTGCGGGCCGAAGCTTGTTTGATAGGCTTGAACTGAGTCAAACAGAAGATGACACGTCGTGGCGTACGGAGCAGGCGATCCGGCCCCTTCGCCCGAAATGCCCTGCTCGACCGATACTCTCTTCAAGGCTGATCCCAACCGTTGACGAACCATGGGGATGTGGTAATTGAGGTAATATGCCATGTCGAACTTCATGCCTTCTCGATTCGGATACAACACGCTGACCTTTACCATGGGTTCCTCCTTCCAGTCACTGGAGCACACCTATCGGAATGCGCCGACCAACGGCTACTCGACGCGGTAACAACCGTCAACGGGCACATAAGCTCACCGTTGGGCGCTCTCGAAGACTTTCACGATTCCGAATCCAGCCGCCGAGTGATCTGGCGCTCCTGGTCAGTAGCCACGGTGCAAACAGCACAGCGCCGGTCAGCAGCCAGGGGAGCAATTTCTGATGCCCCGACGACGCTTTGGGAATGAATCGCCAGATGGCAAAGATCGCGCAAACCCAGACAGCCGAACAGACTGCGGTAATCCTGGCAAACAACCGAACCGGAACGCGCAACGCGCCGGCAGCCACATAGAGAGGTAGGCGGCTTCCAGGGATCGCGCGGCTCATGACCAAGGCCAGTGATCCGTGCCTGGCAAACCAGCCTTCAGCCTTGGCGAGCGACTCAGGCGTCAGGTACTTCCGAAGCCGGCGCGACTCGGCTGTACGCCGTCCAAAACTTGAGCCCAACCCATACAGTCCCATGTCTCCCATCCAGATGCCCAGGAACGTGGTCAGAATTCCTAGCCGCGGGTCCAGGGCCCCGCTGGCCGACACAGTCGCAGCCAGCAGAGTTGCGCCGTCTTCGTAGATGAATGTTGCTAAGAAGATGGACAGCGCCAGCGCGGCTTGTGTCTCCGGGAGTGCGTGAGAGAAGAGCATGGCTGGCTACCCTCGCTCCGCCGCTTGAGTTTGCAGATGTTTCAACGTCGAGGGAGCTATGCCAAATTCATACGGCAGTTTCACTCCTACGCCGGCGCACAGGAGTCTCAGAATGGCATAGTGGTGGATGGCGTGTCCGACACAGAACATGATTTCCCGCGCGAAGTTTGACTTCACCGCTTCGGCATCAGTTTCACCGTAACCGATGCTGTAGATTACAGCGCACTCACGCGGAATAATTTCGGGAGAAAGGCCTCCAAGTTCATCGATCAGGGCTTCGGTCACGAGACGCGCGCACGTCACCGAGTTCTCCACTTGCGGGCTCCGGCGGCGCTGGTCGTAGTTCACCTGGCCGGTGCGAATTCCTTCCGCCAGACAGAGAAAGTGATCCAGCACGTGCCGATAATGCGCACCCAGTGACGACCCCGTTCCTTCGAGCGGCCGAGCGTAAGTTTCATCCCCGACGAGATCGAGAAAGAGGTAGCCCTGCTGCAGAACATCCGCAACCGCGCTATTTAGCCACCGGCTGATCATGTCAGGAACTTTTCCCCAATGGGATTTGTTTGCGGTGCAGGTACAAAGCAACTGTGCTGGTCACGAAAACAACGATAGCCAGCAAGAACAGAAGTCCCTTGTCTCCCTGCACCTCGAGGCCCAGGAAGGTCAGGTGACTGAAGATGGCTCCGCCCGTCGCCGTCATCGCCAGAACTGTGCCTACCCGGACGTAGCGCGGGGTCAGCAACAGCACGGCGGCGATCAACTCCATAATTCCTGATCCAATGCGTCCCCAGACCTCCACCGTGCCGATCGGCGCAAACGAAACGTAGCCGTGGATGAACGTCCCGAGTTTGGTAAAGATGTAAACCGACTCCGGCGCCGCCGTGAACTTGAAGAAAAGCGTCTGCAACAGGATGATCGCCGCGACAACCCTGCATGCCCAACTGAGGATCAAGGTCCGAGTGCCCATCGGCCGGCTCATGCTCGAGATGACTTGAGTGCTCATTGGTGCTCTCCTATTTGCCGTATTTGTCGATGAGGCCGGGCCAGTTCTGGTCCGCCTTCTTGAGATTGCCTTGCGGGTCCTTGTTGAATTCTTCCTTCACACCCAGGTCGTATTGCATCAGAAGCCGCCCATTGACGATCTGCCACGCCTCGATCTTGACCGGCGCGGTCTTTCCCCGGCTGGCACCGTATGCGCAGTAGCCGCCGAACTGTGGCTCGTATTGCGCCGGCGCTTTATCGAACGCGGCTTTGTGCTCCGCAGAAGCGAAGTCGTATTTGGCGCCGTGGTAGTCAGACTGAAATTGTGGACTCCCCTTCACCGATTGGTGGTCGGTAAAGAATGCAACCGGATCGTATCCCTGGATGGCCACCCCATCCGGGCCGAGATTTTGCAGGTCCTTGGCGGCCGCCAACCCTGACAGGACAACCAACAAAACCACTATGTGAAACAATTTCTTGGTCACTGATCGCTCCCTTTTCCTGCGTCTGAACCCGTTTACAAGATGAGACTCACCGGCGCGAGCGAAGTGACAAGAAGCAGCCAGATTGCTCAAGAAATATGGCGTTGTCACCTTTCCTGATGTTATGAATCTCACGCTAAAGTCGCAGATCCGTGCTTGTAGACTCTGGCTAACGCCTCAAGACGGACGGCAAAGACAGGCCTCACACTTCATGGGCGCAACAGCTTCGGTAACGCGCGAGTGCTTGGCTCCATCCCTTCTATCCGCAAACCCTCAGGGACCAACGGCCACTCGCTCACTTGATCTCCGGCAGGGGCCATACTGCTTGCGCCTGGCATCATCCACCGCAGAACGCATGGACGCCTTCCGTTTGCGGTTTCTGGTCTTCAATCTGGAGTTGGACGAAGGACTCGATGCCGCCTACACGACCGGCCACGACTTCGATGAGTTCGACGCCATTTGCGATCACTTGATCGTGGAACACGCTCCTACCCGACAAATTGTGGGAACGTATCGGCTGCAGACCGGCGCGATGGCAATCGAAAATGCGGGCTTCTACAGCGAGCGTGAATTCGATTTTTCACCCTACAAGAGGCTGGGCAATGCGGTGATCGAATTGGGCCGCGCCTGCGTGCACCGCGATCATCGGTCGACCGATGTCCTTTATCTGCTGTGGCGGGGGATCGCTCAGTACGCTTTAAGCCATGGTGGCCGCTATCTGATCGGTTGTTCTTCTCTGACATCGCAAGACCCAGCCCACGGCACCGCGGTGTATTGGGCCATGCGCGAACACTTGGCAGACCCTCCTCTGCGAACCACACCGCAGCCTGCCTTCGCAATGTCGTTGACATCGTTCGAGGGCGCCAGCAACAAGATACCGAAATTGCTGCGTGCATACTTGGCAGTGGGGGCAAAGATCTGTGGACCGCCGGCCATCGATCGGGAGTTTAAGACAATTGACTTCCTTACGATCTTGGACCTGGAAACCCTGCATTCCCGCGTGCGCGCCCGCTTTCTCAAAGCTTGACGGCGCGGAGACCCTGGCCGTGCACGGTCTTACTATTCAGCTTCCGGTCCTGACTCCATTTCGATCCTGGCTGTTGTATGACGGAACAATCGCGGATCAACTTCCAGCAAGCGGCTGTCTCCACGCGCGAGCACCTCTCCACGAATCGTGATCGGTTCCGCAATGAACTCGCGCAGTGCATCGCGTCCCAGAGCACGTCCATCAAGGCCTACCAGCAAAAACTGTTCACGCCCGTCGGCCGTCACAAAGATTGGCGGGATTCCTCCGCTCAGGCAGCGCGCTGCGCAGTCACGATGAACCTTTCCTTGGCCGGGATTCATCACCCCCAGGTAGCACTTGCTGTCAACGATCTCGCCAGTGACCGTCACGCTTCCCAGATCGCGAGTGGTCTCTTGAACTGCGGGAGCAGTCTCCACCACAGCGATCGAGCCGGGCACTATTTCCACCATGGTTCCGCCATCGCGATATATCAGTTGCCCAGTTAGACGAACCTGTTTGCCATCGACGCCGGCCACAAGGTCGCCGGCTCCATGTTTTCCGGGCGCGACCAGCAGATAGCGCGAATATTTCTCCTGTTGCCCGGTCCCTCCCGGACGCGCAACTAACAGTGTTGGGGAAGGTTGCGCCTCGACAATTCCCTCAAAACTTCGCACCTTCCCGTATTCGAAGGACGAATTCGCGAACGGCTTTTCTGCAACCACCAGCAGCAGCGCCATGGTCACCAGTACTAAACCGATGACAACGGTGATCTTCCGGACAAAACCCGCCAGCGAAGTCGGAGCTTTCGGCAGATAACCTACGTAGAAGTCGTTCATCAGGCTCTCGCCTCGCTGGTCGTAACTTGGTCAGACTCGATCCGGGCAGGTTCTACGCGGGTTCCGGCTGGGTTGGGACGCGGATGCACAAAGACCACCCCTTCCACCACCTTGACCCGAAAAGTGGGGACCTTCTCCTTGAACGGCGCCGGGGCCGCCCCGGAATCCGGCTGATATTGATAGCCATGCCAGGGACAGGTGACGCAGCCATCGATAATGCGCCCTTCCCCGAGCGGTCCATTCTGATGCTGGCAAACATTCGAGATCGCTGAAACCCTGCCGTCGTAGCGAAAGACCGCAACACGCTCGCCGGAAAGAGATACGACGGTCGCGCATTTCTCGGCGATGCGATCCACTCTGCAGACCTCGACGTAACCTTGATCGACAGCGTGATGTCTTGCCTGGTCCACTCGCTTTTCCCGAAAAGCTGCCGCGAGATGAAGTGACAAGACCGTAGCCACTCCCACGATGAGGGCAGCGGCCAGCACCGGACTGGTCTCTGACTGCAACGCCCCCAGGGTCACGTGCGCGACCAGCAGCGCATAGGCCAGATACACTAGCATGTGCAGTCGCTTCCACATGGGCGCTGAGAGATTCCGCAGCCAGAAATCGTGGCTCGTGGCAGCCATCAGAAAGAGAATGATGAGCGCTAAGAAGCCGAGAGCCTGAAAGGGGAAATCGGCAACACTGCCGTACCGTGGATTGCTGATGAAGAGACTCACGAGCGGATTCACGTTTCCCAGCGCGTGAAACTGAATCAGCGCAAATCCTCCGTGTGCCAATCCCAACAGAAAGGTTGTGACGCCCAGGTGTCGGCGGTTGTAGAGCAGCGGAAGAAAGCGGCGATCCAATCGGCTCAGGGGGCCGATGCACAGCACTACGTTCAGCAGCAGGAATGCAGCCGTCCCTAGCGCGCGGATCAAGAGCGTCTCTGCGGTCGCGCTTGGATTGCGCCAGGCGCCTACACCGACGAAAATTGCCAGGTACAACGCCAGGAGCGACAGAAGTGTGAGGTCATACACCTTCTTCTGCCGGTTCCAACTAATCGCGCCATATTGAACGCTCATGGCAGCTTCTCCAATGCGGCAGTGTCAAATACAGTCTGGTGAGCCGGGCTGAACAAAAACAAATAGCCGGCGCCTTTCTCCCTCCACGGAAGAAGAAAGGCCTTCCCTGTGCGATAGGCGCCGAGGAGTTGCGCATCCCCAGGCACAACGTTTCCCTGCGGTGGGTTCGCCGCCCAATAGAGCAGCAAGTCTGGCTCGTTCAACTCCTGGGCCGGCAGCAGTACGACATACGTGTCCAGTGGCCGATCTGGCTTGCGACGGAACATTGACCGAATCGAATGCCTCTGCCACAAGTTGCCCGACTCGCTCACCACGTTCCCTGTGCCTGGTAGATCGGTAGCATTTGCGCCCACATCCACGTGGGGAGGCCGCGCCCCGATTCCGATCAACAGGATCATCGGCAGCACGAGCGCCAGCACACCAAATGCGCGGCGGTGGACGGCTCTGAGTGGCTGAATCATGTCTGGTTCGATAACCGGTGCGGATTTTTTTCTACAGGAGGCTCAACGATCCCTCGCCTCCAGCGGCTGAGAAAGATCGGCCAAAAGGCAGCGACCCCAGGCAGGATCAGCAGGCGAAAGCCAATACCGGATCCCTGAGCTTCCGAATCCAGGCGCTGAACTCCTGACCAGACAAATGGCACCGCGAACATCACTCCAAGGGCGGTGTACGCCGCCAGGGTGTAAACAATCGTTTTGGCGAAGATCTCAAGCATCTTTACCGTAGACCGGGATCACAGACCCGTTGACGTCCTTGCCGGCTTCGCTGGCGAGCCAAACCACCAACGCCGCAACCGAGGCCGGCTGCACCCACTTGCTCACGTCCGCGTTTGGAATTGCTTTGCGGTTCGCCGGCGTATCCATCGTGCCCGGCAGTAGCACGTTTGCAGTCAGTCCCGCGTCTTTGTTTTCGAGCGCTACAGTTCTGATAAGCGAGACCATCGCCGCCTTCGAAGCGCTGTACGCGCCCACGCCTGCGCCAGGTTCCAACGCCGCCCGGCTTCCGATCGCAATGATGCGGCCACTCCCCGTCTTTCGCAGAAGCGGCACCGCTGCCCGCAGGATGTGAAACACGGAATTCAGATTGAGATCAAACATGCGCTGGAAGGTGGCGTCGTCGGTTTCCACTATGGATTGGCCGCCAGCGAAGCCGCCGACTGTGTGGGCCAGGACATCAAGTCTTCCGAAACGCCCTGCAACCTCATCTGCGAGGGTTTTGGCGCCGGCACTGGTTGAAATCTCTGCTGCCAGAGCGGTGAAGTTTGAGTTATCGAAATCAGATTGCTGTATCTTTCTCGATGTGCCAACAACGGTTGCCCCAGCATCGAGAAACGCCTGCGTCACATAGTTTCCAAGGCCACCATTGGCCCCGGTCACGAGTACAACCTTGCCTTCCATCGAGTGCTCCGATCTCGCTGGCCATCAGATTCCGACCGGATCGAAAGGTTACGAACGGCTTGCTTGATCCGATACTCGTCCTGCTCCCTCCGGAATTGTTCGCCTCGAGCCCAGACGGGTACCCAACTGGCAGAATATGTTGGGAGAGGAGCGTGACAACTGGGGGCCTTTTTGACTGAATCATTGGGTTTGTAATCCAACGATGGTATGTCGCAAGGCAAACACCTGGTGGATGATTCGCGATGCACTCTCACTTTCGTTCAAAACAAAACGCGCGAACTGCGGCTGCGTCATGCTCATGGGATCAGCTCCGTGCTTCGCAAGTCGGTCGAGCACATCCGGCGAGGCCAAGGCGCGTGCAATGTCCTTTGCCAGTTTGTTCACTACCTGGGCGGGAGTGCCAGCGGGCACCCACACTCCGTACCAAATTGGGTAGTCGAAGCCTGAGACACCAGCCTCCGCGACCGTCGGAACCTCTGGCAGCAATACCGAGCGCTTCTTGGTGGTCACTGCTAGCGCGAGAAGATTGCCCGCACGGATATCAGCCAGAGCAAGCGGGATAGGTGCCATTATGTATGCAGTTTGCCCTGCGACCGTGTTGGCGATCACGTTAACGATCGAGTCGCCCGGTTCGGCGGGGATGTGTTGCGCCCTAATACCCGCCTCTAGATTGACTTTTTCGATCCCCAAATGACTGCCAGTGCCTACGCCAGTTGAGCCAAACTTCAACTCACCGGGCTTGGCCTTTCCGGCTGCAATGAGTTCAGTCAGAGTGGCGATGCCGGAAGATTTTCCGGTGACTAGGACGTAGGGCTGGCTAGTGAGCGGAGCAACAGGAATGAAATCCTTGAGCGGGTCATACGGCAGGCTCTTCAAGAGCGCGGCGCTGTAGGCCTGAGCGCTTGTGTTCACAAGCAAGGTGTAACCGTCGGGTGGCGACTTCGCAACAAGGGCAGGGGCGTCTGTACTTCCTTTGCCGGGATGGTTCTCGACCGTCACGGGCTGGCCCCACAGCTGTGAGAGCTTCGGACTGATGGCGCGGGCTACCACGTCAGGCCCACCGCCAGCCCCGAACGGCTCGATGATACGTACGGGCTTGGTCGGGTAGTCTTGCGCAACACTCACGACTTTCGCGACGGAAAGCAGGAACAGCAGCAATACCAATCTCATGCGCCCTCCTCGCGTCCCGACAAGCTCACAGCGATCAATATACGGGCTAACACAGGTACGAAATCACAGGTAGGAAATTCGCAGAACTGAAAAATGGTAGGCCCGAATGGACTCGAACCATCGACCTCCTCCGTGTCAGGGAGGCGCTCTAACCAACTGAGCTACGGGCCTATACCTACTGGGGTCACATCCCCGACTCAAACGATTAGACCCCAATCTTCTAATCGCTCGCAAGGCCCACATCGCTACCGTGTCAAGGTAGAGCTCTAACCAACGGAGCTACGCGCTTACAGACGATTGGGTTATTGTACCGGGCTCACTATCGCTGGGCAATGTCCGCGCCGATTTCTCACTGCAGTTGCAAAACTGCCCCTCTCGCGGCGACAATCTTCTGTGCAGCCTACCGGTCCGCATGATGCCATAAGCGCCAGTGGTACCAACCCCTTTCAAATGGGCGCCATTGTGCTGGTGACGTTGGCTAATCCTCGGGAAAAGTTTTGGGGGGCGATTCTTACGCTTGCGGGCCAGGGACTCAGTCTCTCAGGCGTCGAACTGGCTTCGTTTGAAGACCTGATTTCGATGATCAAGGCAGGCGAGCACGCCGATTCGGGTGTAGTCTTCTTCCCCATGCATCGCATCGAGCGCGTGGAACTTGATTTGCCGAACGACGACGTGCCCTCGCTTTCGCAACGTTTCACCGCGAAGACCGGGCTGGATCCTGCTTCTTTTTTTACCCGTCATCTGGCCGCACTGTTCGATTCATCCGGAGATCAGCAGTGAAGCTCTCTCAACTGCTCACCGCGCCCAACCAGTTGACCCTGGTCCGGATGATGTTCGTTCCCTTTATCGTGATCAACCTGGTGGCTGGTCATTACAAGTGGGCGCTCATCCTGTTTGTTCTGGCGGGCTTCACCGATGGCCTGGATGGACTGCTGGCCCGCACTCTGAAGCAGCAGACCATGCTCGGCCAGTATCTCGATCCCATCGCCGACAAGCTTCTGCTCAGCACCATGTTCATGGTGCTTGCTATCCTGCACAAGATCGCGTGGAAGTACACCGTTCTGGTGTTCAGCCGCGACATCTCGATTCTGTGCGCCAGCGCGGTGCTCTATGCCATCGCCGGATTGCGTGACTTCCGTCCCAGCATCTTTGGCAAGGCCAACACATTTGCCCAGGTGTCTGCGGTTTTTTTTGTGCTGTTGTTTCAGGTCCAGCATACGCGCTGGGTCTGGATTACTCAGGCTACGTTTCTTCATGCCACGGTCGGGTTCACCATCGTCTCCGCGCTGCACTATGTAGTTCTGGTTGGCCACCGGCTGCGGGCGATAAATCACGCTCATCCTGAAAGCTCCAAGCCGGCGGCGTAGTGATGCAGCGTCATCATGGTGCTCAGGCCGCGAGTCTGATTTGACCCTTTTTCCCGTGTGCCCCTAGAATTGGGAGTTCTGTCCGCGCTCTTTGTTCTTTTGTTCTTTGCCTCTCATGGCCCTGCGCCTTTACAACACGCTCTCCGGCAAAATAGAAGAGTTTCACCCCGTGCAAGGCAATGAAGTTCGCATGTACGCCTGCGGGCCCACGGTGTATGACTACGGACACATCGGCAACTTCCGCACTTTTGTCGCGGTCGACATTCTCCGCCGCTTTCTCTTGCAGAGCGGGTTCAGCGTGCGCCACGTGATGAATATCACCGACGTGGACGACAAAATCATCCGCAATTCTGCCCAGGAAGGAGTGAGCGTCAAGCAATACACCGCCAAGTACGAAAAGGCGTTTCTCGAAGACAGCGCAACTCTGAATATCGAGCAGCCGGTTCTCGCCCGCGCCACCGATCACATCGCTGAGATGGCGCGCTTTGTCGGCGAACTTGAAAAGAAGGGCTTTGCCTATCGCACCGAGGACGGCTCCTATTACTTTCGCATTGCGAAGTTTCCCGGCTACGGCAAGCTCTCGAAAAAAGATTTCGCGGGAATGGAAGACGGCGCGCGCGTGGATGTCGACGAATACGAAAAGGATAATGCCCGTGACTTCGCGCTGTGGAAAGCACCCAAGCCCGGCGAGGCATACTGGGAGAGTTCGATCGGACGCGGGCGGCCGGGTTGGCACATCGAATGTTCGGCCATGTCCATGGAAGAGTTGGGAGAAACCTTTGACCTGCATGCCGGTGGCGAGGATCTGATTTTTCCGCACCACGAAAACGAAATTGCGCAATCCGAGGCGTTGACTGGGAAGCTTTTCGTCCGCTTCTGGTTCCACGCCCGTTTTTTGCTGGTCGAGGGCGAAAAGATGTCCAAGAGCGCGGGCAATTTCTTTACCTTGCGTGATCTTGCGCTCAAGGGATACAAGCCCTCTGCTATCCGGCTGTTGCTGGCCTCCGTTCCCTATCGCCATCAACTCAACTTCACCTTCGACGGGCTGAAGCAGATGGCCAGCAACGTGGACAAGTTGCGGAATTTCCAGCTACGCCTCAAAACCGGTCAATTCCCTTCTGGCGCTTCAGATGCAACACTCGCCCGCGAGACGGTTGAACGTCTGACTTCGGCACTTGAAGACGACCTCAACACCGCGCAGGCCCTGGCGGCCGTCTTTGAGATGGTGCGCAAAGCGAATGTCATGATTGACGGCGGACAGATCAAGAGGGATGACGTTGCGCCGTTCTTGGCTGCGCTCGAGAAGTTCGACGAAATCTTCGCCGTCCTGCGCGATGACGACGCCCCCAAAATGAAAGCCATCCTCGAGTGGGCCAAGGCGGAAGGCCGCGAAAAAGATGTCAGCCCAGAATTGCTGGAATCGGTGGGAACGCAAAGCGTATCTGATGCCGAAGTCGAAGAAAAGATCGCCGAAATGGAGGCCGCCCGCCGCGCCCGGAATTTTCAAGCCTCTGACGCCATTCGCGCCGAACTCACCTCCGCCGGACTGCTGGTCGAAATAACCAAAGATGGAGTGCGCTGGCGCCGGAAATAGATCTCATCTCAAACTCTTCCTCCAATCCCCTTTCCGCATCGTCCGCCGTTGCCTTCTGCTCCCTGACGGAATCGGGACCGCACTCCTGCCTTGCTCCGCCATTTGTATCCATCTGCCGCCCTCATCCAGGACGGAAATATAGCCTCCAGAAGCAAGCTGGAGTGGCTTCGAGATTCGCCGCTTGAAATCGACCCGATCCGCCCGCGTGGGTTCGAACCACGAGGGCGTGATGAAGTCCGAGACCAGGACTTCGTCAATCCTGTATCCCAGCCTATCCGTTTCCACTGCGTCGCAAACTTCCAGAGCATAGATCCTGCCATCCGATCCCTGTGCGCACTAGTTGATCCAGGGATCGGCCAGCATCTCCAGCAGTTCGTGACTCAATGTCACCGTCCACGATCCACCGCTCTGAAGATCAAGCGCCGCAAAGACGTTCCCCAGCGGCGTTCCACGGCTGCTGAGTTCGTGATAGCCCAGTGCGCCGGCCTGGTCAGGATTGTCGGTCACTGAAATCTGCCACCACCCTTCGGTCAACGGTTGTTCTTTAGGCAGAAACGTCAGCTCGCAGTCCACCTCCCAATAGGCTTTGAAATCGAGACTGACCTGCCGCTGCAAAGCTGGAATCGCAGCCTCCACCTGCCCATCGCTCAGGCAGGTGGATACATTCGTGATTGCGATAACTGGAAGACTCATCGCGCAACCTCATCTGACAACCGGATCTGAGAACTAAGAACTGAAACCGGGAACTGTTTTTTTTACTTCAGCGCCCGTTCGGCAAGGGCCGCATCGAGTGCGGCGTTCCCGCTGGGAGCGCACACCTGCTGGTTCCACTGCTTCTTCAAGTCTTTCGCCAGAGGGATAGCGGTGTTCCGACGCGCCGTCCTGGGTGCCGCCGTAAGTGCGGGCGGAATCAGTGAAGCGAAGCTGCTGACCGTGGTCAGGATCAGGTTTACGGCAGCAGTGATCCGAACAGAGAGAGCGCTGGATCGCTGATGTGGGCTGCCTGCAGCAATGCCGGGAGGTTGTGACTGGTGTCCTGAATCAGGCTGTCGATTTTCTGCAGAGTGTCCGAACTCGGGTTGGCTTTGTAGGAATTGTAGAGCGCCTGCAGAAGTGTAAGGTCTTTGCTGGCTTCCGCAGAAATGTTCTGAATTGCCAGAGCCTCGGCGGGAGTCAGTTGCTTTCCGGACTGCAGCGTCGACATCAAAGCCGCGATGTTCAACGCCATCTGGGTGAGCACCGGCAAATCGGCCAGTGCCACTGATCCATTGAGCGCTGCATCCCGTAGTGACCAATGAAATACTTAATACAAAGGCCAGCACGGTTTTGCTCATCGAGTTGAAGTTCATGAGTACATTTCTCCTAATTTTGCTTGGTTGAATGAATTTGGATCGAAGTGCCACAGGCCACGTGGGGACAGCCGCCCCCGGCCGTCCGGCCGAGTGCAGCTCGGCTTCCTAGTTGCCCACAAAACAAAATCGCCACCGGCCGACGCAGGTGGCGATTGCTACAAAAACTTCGAATTGAAGGTTCTGACCCTTGGGTCTCTTACGCTGCGTTCTCGCTCGCCTGCGCGACCCTTAAGATCGTGCTCTCATCGAAATGCCGCCCCAGAATCTGCAGCCCGATGGGCAACTTCTCTTTAGTCTCACCACAGGGCACGGAAATGCCCGGAATGCCCGCCAGATCTGCCGTTACGGTGTAGATATCCGCCAGGTACATGGCCAGCGGATCGTCCACTTTCTCGCCCAGCTTGAACGCAGGCGTGGGGCTGACCGGCGCCACGATGGCATTCACTTTTTTGAATGCTTCTTCGAAATCGCGCGCCAGCAGGGTGCGCACTCTTTGAGCCTTCAAATAATAGGCGTCATAGTAGCCGGCGCTCAGGGCGTATGTGCCCAACATGATGCGGCGTTTCACTTCGGCGCCAAAACCCTGATCGCGGCTGCGCCGGTACATCTCGGAGAGCGTGCGCGCGTCCTTGGCTCGGTACCCGTAGCGCACACCGTCAAAGCGCGCCAGATTCGACGAAGCCTCCGCGGTAGCCACGATGTAGTAGGTCGGAATCGCATACTTGGTGTGCGGCAGCGAAACTTCCACAACCTCGCAACCCTGCTTGGCCAGCTTCTGGATGGCTGCTTCGATGGCCTTGCGAACTTCGCCATCCAAACCTTCTCCCAGATACTCTTTGGCCACGCCGATCTTCAAGCCCCGCACCGGTTTCTCAAGTTCAGCGACATAATCCGGAACCGGAACCTCGGCAGAAGTCGAATCCATCGGATCGCGGCCCGCAATGGTTCGCAATACGATTGCCGCGTCTTTCACAGTTTTGGTGAGCGGCCCGATGTGATCGAGCGACGATGCAAAGGCGATTAAGCCGTAGCGTGAAACTCGTCCGTATGTCGGCATCAGCCCGACTACCCCGCAGAAGGAAGCAGGCTGGCGGATCGAACCGCCGGTGTCTGAACCCAACGCTGCCACCGCCATATCCGCGGCCACTGCGGCTGCCGAGCCACCGGAGGAACCGCCCGGAACGCGCGTAAGATCGCGGGGGTTGTGTACCGGCTTCCACGCCGAGTTTTCATTGGACGAGCCCATTGCGAACTCGTCGCAATTCAGTTTTCCCAGGATCAGCGCGCCTGCCCCTTCGAGACGAGCCACAGCCGTGCAATCGTATGGCGGAACGTAGTTGCCCAGAATCTTTGAGCCGGCGGTCGTACGAATGCCCCGGGTGACCATTACGTCTTTGATTCCGACTGGGACGCCACCCAGCGGTGGAAGTTTTTCTCCTTTAGCGGCGAGCGCATCCATCTCCGCAGCTTTCGCCATCGCTCGCTCTTTCGACAGGGTCAGAAACGCGCCAATCTTCGGATCGTCGTTCTCGATTTTGGCGTAAAACGACTCCGCCAGCGCGGCCGCGCTGGTCTTACGCTCCTGAACCGCGGAGCGGGCGGCGTCGATGGTAAGCAGGTTCAGATCCATGAATCACTCGTTGGTCGGCAGGCATTGGTCGTTGGCCATGGGTAGTTGGCCAAAGACCAACGGCCAAGAACCAACGACGTTTTCTTCTATCTCTCAATCACCTTCGGCACTTTGAAAAACACTCCATCCGAATCCGGCGCATTTTGCAGCGCCAGTTCGTGCGGCAGAGACTTCCGCAGCCCTTCATGAATGTCGTCCCGGCTGGCGTAGGCGAAGCGCGCACTTCCCTGTTTCGACTGGTCCACACCGTAGCGGTCCGAGACCTGCGCCATGGGCTGAACATTCGTCGTGTCCAGCTCGTTCAGGCTGTCAATGTGACCAAGAATCGAGTTCAGATCGCGCACCATGCGAGTGCGTTCTTCCTCGGTCAGTTCCAGATTGCCGAGGTCAGCTACATAAGCGACATCTTTTTCGTTGACTTTCATGCTCTCACGTTCTGTGTGGCGCGGGCATCCTCGCGCGCGGCTTTCTCCGGAACCACAAACTCGATCCACTTCACGCTCTCGGCCGCGTAGCGATTGATCACCGCCAGATACTGTGGCACCAGCGCCTGCAACTCCGACCGCCAGCCCCAGTCCGGCACTTCCACCCGCAAGATGCCCTGCGAGAAGTCGAGCGCCCGGGTTCGCGCCGCAACCGCATGCCCGCAAGCCATCGCCCATGCCAACAGGGGCCCCTGTCCCGCAGGCGCACGCCGCAAGCTGCTCGCAACGATCTTCTCCAGTCCGGCGCCGACTTGTTCCATGGCTCGGGTCATCGATGACTCAAAGTCTGAGTGGGGAATGGGTTTGATTTTAACATCCGCGCAGCCGTCCGAGAATAAGGCAATCAATGCCGCCCGAAGGCAGGTCCACTCGGGATCTTCCATGTTTCCAGCATAACAATTTGCGCGGGGAGAATGGGACACGAGAAGGAAGAATATATTTCGTTTCCCCTCAACCGTTTGAATGGGAATCGACGCCGGACGGGGCCTTGACAGACTCTTACGCGCTGGTCAACTCGCGCTGGAATTGCCAGCCTCTCGCGGAAAAGTCTGCCTCACGTACTCCATGGCGCTTTCCTTCGATGGCAGGCGCCCTTCGAGCTGAGCGTCTTCCACCAGCGAAAGAATTTCCTTGAAGCGTGGACCGGGTTCGTAGCCGGCGGCGATCAGGTCGTCGCCGCTGACCAGCGGTGCGGGGCGAATTGCTTCCGGAGGGATCGACGCGATGCGCTCGCGGGTGAACTGATAGGACGTCAGGTCTCCGTGGCTGGCCCGGCAATCCAGACGATGCAGCTCGAGGTGTTCTTCGAAGCGCGGCATGCGCACGAATCGCTTGAACGTGGACTCTTTCATCCGAGGCGTGTGCGCAAAGCGCATGTGATTCGCGATCAAAGCGAGAACCTGCTCGGTATCATGGTTCGAGAAACGCAGTCGCCGGCAGATTTCTTCCGCCATCTTTACGCCCACGTCCACGTGTCCGTCGAAGCGGATACGATCCGGAGCAACGCGAAATGTGGAAGGCTTGCCCACATCGTGCAAAAGCGCGCCCCAGGCCAGCGTCGGTGAGCACGGGTACGGCAATTCCTGCAGCAAGAGCAGAGTGTGCACAAAGACGTCGCCCTCGGGATGAAACTCCGGCGGCTGTTCAACGCCCTTCATGGCGGAGATTTCCGGCAGCACCTCCTGCAAAAGACCAGTTTGGTCGAGCAGAAGAAAGGCCCGGCGAGCGTGGCCTTCGATGAGCATTTTGGTCAACTCGTCGCGCACCCGCTCGCGCGACACCCGACGAATCCCGCCGGCCAGCTTCTGGATCGCGCCGAATGTCTGCGGCTCGATGGCGTAGTCGAACCGCGCGGCAAAGCGCACCGCGCGCAGCATGCGCAGCTTGTCTTCGGCGAAACGCAGCGCAGGATCGCCGATGGTGCGGATGATCTTGGCTCGCAGGTCTTCTTGCCCACCGACGTAGTCGAGGACTTCGTTCGTTACGGGATCGAGCAGCAGGCCGTTGATAGTGAAGTCGCGGCGCTCGACATCTTCCCGAGCGCTCTTGCTGAAGCGCACCCGATCGGGGTGACGGCCGTCGCTGTAGCCGATGTCAGAACGGAAGGTCGCGACTTCAACACAGCCCGCCCGGGCCGAAGCAGCGTGGTTTAAGTCAGAAGTCGGAACCACAGGGGACCTAGAGGTCACGGAGGCAGGCTCTGGCACCAGCACGACTCCGAACTGCGCGCCCACCGCATAGGTGTCGGGAAAGATGCGCATGACTTCATCCGGCGTGGCATCAGTGGTGACATCGTAATCCGCGGGCTCGCGCCCGAGCAGAAGGTCACGCACGCATCCACCCACGAGGTAGGCCTGATGGCCATGCTCGCGCAGGGTGCGGATGATTCGCTCGGCGTGTTCTTTTACCTCAGACATTGTCGTATCCGCACTCGATCGCTTGGAACGACCGGACAGTCGAGCCAAGATGTTTTCTAGGCCCCGGCATTCCATTCCTTACGCAGGCGCTCGCGTTCCGCTTCACTCAATCCGAACCACGATTCGGCCACGTCACGCACGCGCTCAAGCGTGGCCTGCATCTCAGCCTGTTTGCGCTCGAGTTCGTCGGCGGTCGCCTTGGGCGGAACGAAGATCAGGGGAGCGCTCACTATCACCGCCCGGGAGAACAGCTTGGGAATCTGCGTCAGGTCCCAGGACTTTTCCAGGGTGCGCCCCTTTTCGACGCCGATATGAAACACGTAGATCGGCCGCCCGCTGCGGCGTGCCAGCATCACTGGCCCGGGTTTAGCCACATAGCGGGGCCCGCGTGGACCGTCGATGGTAAAGGCTGTATCGCGGCCCTCCTGCAAACTCCGCGCCATAACCGCCAGGCCGCGAAGGCCTCCGCGGGTGGAGCTGCCTTGCGCGGTGCCGAAGCCAAGGTGCTCGATGACGCGACGTGTCCACTGGCCATCAAAATTCGTAGTGTTCATGACTACGATGCCGCGGCGGCGCCAATACCACGTGGCGGAAATGATGCATCGGTGCCAGAAGGTGAAGATGACCGGCTGGCCGCGAGCCCGGGATTGCTCGTAGTGTTGCCGGCCAAGACTTTCGAAACGTAGCGTAGGACCGAGCACACGAATAGTTGCGATGACAGCGGCGGCGATGATCGGAATTTGCATCCGCCGCCAGCGGGAGAGTTCGGGCGGGCGGGTATCATACAGCGGGCTGACCGGCTCGGCGGCAGGTGGCGCGCTCGGGTTTCCGCTCGACATCACCGGATATTGTAGTCGCCTCGGAGGCGACCGGACAGCGCGGCCTACCCGACCGCATCCGATTCCGTTTAGACTGGCAGCATGGCTGACGCTTACATCCTCGGCATCGAAACTTCATGCGACGAGACGGCTGCCGCCGTAGTGCGTTCGGGAGAGCAGGTTGTTTCTAACATAGTTTTCTCGCAAATCGCCGCGCATCGGCCCTATGGAGGCGTGGTCCCGGAGCTGGCTTCGCGCGAACATCTCAAGGCGATTGTGCCCGTGGTCCGCAAGGCTCTTGCCGATGCGGGGCAGACCTACCAGTCCATCGACGCGCTGGCGGTAACGCAAGGGCCCGGCTTGGCCGGCGCCTTGCTGGTGGGCATCAGCTATGCCAAGGCAGTGGCCTTTGCCCTGGATAAACCCCTGATTGCCGTCAATCACCTCGAAGGGCACATTCATGCGGTGCTGCTTGAGGAACGGCAGAAAGACAATCGTGAAATGAAATTTCCGATGCTGGCATTGGTGGTTTCAGGTGGACACACCCATCTGTACCTGGCGGAGCAGCGGGCCAAGGGCTGGTCGTACAAGAACATCGGCCACACCCGCGACGACGCTGCCGGAGAAGCCTTCGATAAAGTCGCGAAGCTGCTCGGACTGGGATATCCCGGCGGCCCCATCATCGGCAAGCTGTCCACGCATGGCGATGCCACAGCGGTAAAATTTCCACCTTCACAGCTCAAGCATCGCGACCGGAAGGACAAAGGTGTTTCAGGCCCGGAACCGCGCTTTGATTTCTCCTACAGCGGGATCAAGACGGCGGTTCTGCGGTATGTCGAAGTTCATAACATGCAGGCTTCGATTGAAGCGCGCCGGAGAGCACTGGCCGAAATTCAAAAGCCCGGGCTCGAAGATTATCTGCTTCATTGCGACAAGAAGACGTTGAACCTGGTGGCATCGTTTCAAAGAGCCATCGTGGAAGATCTGGTGGCAAAGACTCTGGCGGCGGCGCGCGCCTGCGATGTCGCTACCCTGTTCGTCACCGGCGGCGTGGCTGCAAACCATGAGTTACGGCAGCGTTTTGAGCAGGACGCTGCCCGGGAAGGACTGCCAGTGTACTTCCCTTCGCGCCCGCTTTCAACCGATAATGCAGCCATGATTGCAGCCGCGGCCTATCCCAGGTTCATAGCGGGGGACTTTGCGGCGGAAGATTTCTCGGCGGACGCAGCGCTGAAGCTTTAGGTCTCTTGGCTGGGATGGCAAGTTTTTTGACCCCAGTCGCCAGCTCTCAGGTTTGAATTCTCAGGCTTACTCCGCTGCAGCTTTGCCCTGTGCGGCGCGGTTTCCCAGTACCGCATCAAGCGCCTTGGTGAGCTGGGTTTCGATATCGATATCTTTGAAGATGGCGAAGCTGACTCGCCGCTCGCGCGCGTCGTAGCCGCTGTTCTTGCCGGCCACGATGACGATCGGGATGGCGGCGGTTTCGGGGTCGGCTCTGAGCGCAGTGATGAATTCCGGACCGCTCATCTTCGGCATCTGCATGTCCGTAATGATGATGTCCGGACGGATCCGTTTGACGACGGGAAGCGCCTCTTCGCCGTTGCTCGCCGACTCTACCGTGTAGCCCCGCTCTTCGAGAAACCGACACACCGTGTGCCGGATGAGCATCGAATCGTCTACAACCAGGGCTACCAACGGCGTTGGATGGTTTGCAGGCAAAATATTCCCCGCGTGACATTAACAAATTGTTGAGAGGGCAACAACGACAAAGGGCAAGGCCAGGTTACCGATGTCACGGCTGTGGACTGTCCAAACGGATCAGGATTCGTTCGAGAGTTTCGTGTCTTCGATGGCCATGTCTCTGAATTCGCTGGACTCGAAGATTTCGCCACACTCCAGGCATTCTACGAATTCTTCGTCTTCCTCGCGGGCCACGATTTGCACGCGCGGGTGCTTGCACGGTGTCATGTTGCTGTTCTTCTCGGGGAGTTGGGACGGCGGGGTTGGAGTCATAAATCCGGGTGTGGGATTTCCCTGTTTCAGACGGTAAGGGGCATTTCACCGGAATTTGGCGGTATTTTAGACCGGCTTATAAGGTTGTCAAGTCCCTCGATTGATCTTTCTGTGGAGGGGACCGCAGAGGCAGGCCCAATCTTGTGCCTGCGCCAATGTCCAGGAGCACAAGCGGTTAGGCGCAATCTTGCGACAGTTTGACGTTCCTTTTCGACCGTTGCCTGTAAGGGCTTGCATTTGAGCAGGTTGGCTCTTAGAATATAGATGTCCGACTAAAAAGGTCGGATTTACCTGGCCATGCTCAAACTGACCAAGAAAGCCGATTACGGATTGATGGCCATGAAGCATCTGGCCGAGCATGCCGAGCAGGGAGCCTGTAGCGCCAAGGACGTCGCGGATTCTTACGGCATTCCCCCGGAGGCGTTGGCCAAGATTCTGCAGCGGCTGGTGAAAGCCGGACTGCTGCACTCGCAACACGGGACTAACGGTGGCTACACCCTGGCTCGCGATCCAGGTTCGATTACGGCCTTCGAAGTCATCCGGGCGATTGACGGCCCGCTTTTTATCACGTCGTGCGTCACCGTGCGGGGTGAGTGCGATCAGAGCGATCGCTGTAACATCCGGGAGCCCTTGCGGCGAGTGAACCATAGCATCGAAGAGGTGCTGCGGCGCATCACTATCCTGGAGATGAAGGAAGAAGTCCCCGAGAGTGGGCCGACGGAACTGGTGAACATCGGGTAGTTGAAAAATAAGGAATGGTCGCCGGTCGTCAGTCGTTAGAAAAATTCGCACTAGCGTGTAAGAACGCTTTTGTGCCGACGACTGAAGACTGGCGACCCGCGACTGAAGGTTCTGAGGAGAGCAATTATGAGCACGGACGTAAAAACCATCCCCCAGGGGACAAACGGACGCGAGAGCGCGGCTGGACAGGAACAGCGGACTGCCGCTAACGGGGTCAAGCTGCCCGTGTACATGGACAACCACGCCACCACGCCCATGGATCCACGGGTGCTGGAGGAGATGTTGCCCTATTTCATGGAGAAGTTCGGCAACGCCGCCAGCCGCAACCACTCGTTCGGGTGGGCGGGCGAAGAAGGCGTGGAGACCGCGCGGGAGCGCGTGGCCAAGCTGATCGGGGCGACCACCAAAGAGATCATCTTTACCTCGGGCGCGACCGAAAGCGACAACCTCGCCATCAAGGGCGTGGCCGAGATGTACAAGGAAAAGGGCAACCACATCATCACCGCCGTGACCGAGCACAAGGCTGTGCTGGATACCTGCAAGCGCCTGGAAAAGTACGGATATCGCGTGACTTACATGGCGGTGCAGAAAGATGGCTTGATCGATCTGGAAGAGCTGAAGCGCGTGATGGATGACAAGACCATCCTAGTCACCATCATGGCCGCCAACAACGAGATTGGCGTGCTGCAACCCATCGCCGAAATCGGCAAGCTGTGTCACGAGCGCGGAGTGATTTTCCACACTGACGCAACCCAGGCAGTGGGCAAGATACCGATTGACGTAAACAAGATGAATATCGACCTGATGTCCATTTCGGCGCACAAAATGTACGGTCCGAAGGGCGTTGGCGCCCTGTATGTGCGACGCAAGAATCCCCGGGTACAGATTTCAGCCATCATCGACGGCGGCGGACACGAGCGCGGCATGCGGTCGGGAACCTTGAACGTGCCGGGGATTGTGGGACTGGGCAAGGCCTGCGCGATCTGTATGGAAGAGATGGCAAAAGAAAGTTGTCGCATGGCGGGTCTGCGAAACCGGCTGCGCGACAACATCATGGGCCGGCTGGACGAGGTTTACATCAACGGCTCGATGGAGCATCGGTTGCCCGGCAACCTGAATATCAGCTTCGCGTACGTGGAAGGTGAATCGTTGTTGATGGGCATCAACGATGTGGCAGTTTCGAGCGGGTCGGCATGCACCTCAGCGACGCTTGAGCCATCTTATGTACTGAAGGCTCTGGGCACGGGCGACGACCTGGCCCACAGTTCGATTCGCTTCGGCATTGGACGGTTCAATACCGAAGCCGAGGTCGATTACGTGGCTGACCGTGTGGTGGAGACGGTCGAACGGCTACGCGAGCTTTCGCCGCTGTATGAGATGGCGAAAGAGGGCGTGGATTTGAAGAGCGTGAAGTGGGCGGCGGAGTGATGATGTTCGCGTCGCGCTTTATTGTCATCGCGCAAGCGCGATGACGCGCGGTCGCTCACTTAGGTCCTTAGCGCGCAAAAGCGGCGCGCTCGGGATGACAAGAGTTTGGCTTTTATCTGGAATATCAGGAGAGGGTCTAACAATGGCATATAGCGATAAGGTTCTCGATCATTACTCGAATCCGCGCAACGTGGGCTCGATGGACAAGAACAGCAACGAAGTCGGAACGGGTCTGGTAGGCGCTCCGGAGTGCGGCGACGTGATGAAACTGCAGATCAAGGTGAATCCGCAGACCAACGTCATCGAAGACGCGAAGTTCAAGACCTTCGGCTGCGGCTCCGCAATTGCATCGTCTTCCCTGGCCACCGAATGGGTGAAGGGCAAGACGGTGGATGAAGCGCTGCAGATCAAGAACACCGAGATCGTCAAGGAACTCTCGCTGCCTCCGGTGAAGATTCACTGTTCGGTGCTGGCGGAAGACGCCATCCGTGCGGCGATCCACGATTGGAAGGCGAAGCAGGGAGTGACGAAGCCGGCGGATTCAGTCGTCGGTCGCTAGTCTTGACAGTCGGCCTAACCACTATGACCCCGGTTGCGGAAGAAACAAAAACTGTGCCGTCCAAGGGCGGCGTCAAGGTCACGGACAAGGCGCTGGCCAAGGTTCGGACGGCCATCGTCAAGGAAGGCATCTCGCCCGAGCAGGGCGGACTGCGCCTTGGCGTGCAGGGCGGCGGGTGCTCGGGGTTGAGCTACAACATCCGGTTTGACACCCAACCGCGGGAGCGCGATCGAATCTTTCAGTTCGGGGATGTGCGTGTTTTCGTAGATCCGAAATCGTTCATCTACCTGAACGGCATGACCCTAGATTATCAGGAGACTTTGATGCAACAGGGATTCGTGTTCGTCAATCCGAATGCATCGAAGTCGTGCGGCTGTGGGACATCATTCTCAGGGTAGGCGTGGTTTGTGTGACCACGTGGAGACAGCCGCCCTCGGCTGTCCGGTCGAGCTAGGCTCGACGGGTTTTGCCGGAGAATAGACCGCGGAGCGTCGCTCCGCTGGACAGCCGAGGGCGGCTGTCCCCACGTGGTCACAAATATCACAGCAACCCCACAAGGCAGATTGATGGCGATGGAAACTTTCACTTCCAGTTGCTGGTCCTGCGGCGATATGCGCGCCGCTCACTTCTGTCAAGCCTGTGGCAAGGTGCAACCTCCCTTGCCGGTGGATTACTTCTCATTTTTCGGGATGCCGCGCAAGCTGAATATCGATGTGGCGCGGCTGGAGCGGGAGTTTTACGAACTGAGCCGCAAGCTGCATCCCGACCTGAACGCCCGCGCCGACAAGCGGGAGCAGGAATGGAGCCTGGAGCAGAGTTCGCTGCTGAATGACGCTTACCGCACTCTAAAAGATCCGATCAAGCGTACGCAGTATTTATTGGGGCTGGAAGGCATTGAACTTGAAGAACAGTCGAAAACCGCGACCGAAAAGGCGCGAGCCAGCGGCAAAGTCAAGAAACAGATTGTGCCTCCCGACCTGCTGGAGGAAGTGTTTGAGTTGAACATGCAGCTTGAGGAAGCGCGCATGAACAAGAAAATGGGCGAAGACGCTCCCGCACTGGTAAAGGATCTGGAAGCCCACAAGGCTGTGCTTCAAAAGAAATCTGAAGCGCTGTCACAGGAACTTAAGACCCATTGGGACGAGTGGGATCGCGTGGCTGACAGCAACGATGAGCAGGACCGTCGCCGGGCGCTGGACAGGATGGTCGATCTGCTGAACCGGCGAAGCTACATCAGGAACCTGGTGAGGGATGTGAATGAAGCTTTGGGGAACTAGGGGATTTCAGATTCGTGATTGCAGATTCTAGATTGAAGATCTGAAATCCACAATCTGCAATCTGCAATTTTGTATGTCCACTGACCGCATCGTCGGAATCGATCTCGGAACCACCAACTCGCTGGTGGCTTTCATGCAGGGGGATAGCCCTGTGGTGATTCCTGGCGAGGACGGGCTGAATCTGGTGCCGTCCGTAGTGGCGCTGGACGAGAAGGATCAGATCATCGTCGGCAGCGCCGCGCGAAAGTATTTGATCGAGACGCCCGAGCGTTCAGTCTATTCGATCAAGCGGCTGATGGGGCGCGGCATTGAGGACATCCAGCAGGAACTGAAGTTGTTCCCTTTCCAGTTGGCCGACGATCTCCAGGCGGGCGAAGTCTTGCGCATCCGGTTGGGGGAGGAAACATTTACGCCGCCGGAAATCTCCGCGTTCATCCTTCGCCAGCTGAAGCGAAACGCAGAGCGGTTCTTTAACGCGCCGGTGACCAAGGCGGTCATTACGGTTCCCGCCTATTTCAATGACGCTCAACGCCAGGCCACCAAGGACGCCGGCCGCATTGCGGGGCTGGAAGTGCTGCGCCTGGTGAATGAGCCCACCGCCGCTTCCCTGGCCTACGGGCTGGACAAGAAACAGAATGGCATCGTCGCGGTTTACGACCTGGGCGGCGGCACGTTCGATGTTTCCATCCTCAAGCTGCACGACGGAATTTTCGAAGTCATTGCCACCAATGGTGACACGCATCTGGGCGGCGATGATATTGACAATCTGCTGATCACGATTGCGCTGGACGATATCCGCGGCGACATGGGCCTCGATGTTTCGCGCAATGGCGAGGCCGTGGCTACGATTCGCAAGGCGGTGATTGAGGCCAAGATCGCGCTTTCCTCGCAGCCTGCAACCACGCTCGAATTGGAACTGACGGGCGGCAGGCGGTATCTGCGGGAAATTACGCGGGAGCAGTTCGAGCAGTTGATTCAGCCAATCATCGATCGCACGGTTGGTCCGTGCAAGCAAGCCTTGAAAGACGCTGGCCTGAAGCCCGAGCAGATTGACGAGGCTGTGCTGGTCGGGGGCTCGACGCGAATCCCCAAGGTGCGGGCATTGGTCGAAGGACTATTTCAGCGCAAGCCGCACACCGACCTGAATCCAGACGAAGTTGTTGCCCTGGGCGCGGCGGTGCAGGCCAACATTCTCTCCGGCGGTTCCGAAGCCACCGAGAACATGCTGCTGCTTGACGTGACCCCGTTGTCGCTGGGCATTGAAGTAGCGGGCGGCGTGACTGACAAAATCATTCTGCGCAACTCCACGATCCCGGCTTCGGCTACACAGCATTACACCACGCAGGTAGATGGGCAGGCGAATGTTGCCATCCATGTGCTGCAGGGAGAGCGCGAACTGGCCAAGGATTGCCGTTCCCTGGCCCGCTTTGACCTGCGAGGAATTCCTCCGATGACGGCGGGGATTCCACGCATCGAGGTGAAGTTCCTGATCGATGCCAACGGCATTCTGCACGTTTCCGCCCGGGAGCAGCGCAGTGGCAAGGAAGCAGAAATCGAAGTCCAGCCCAGCTATGGCCTGACCGACGAACAGGTCGAGAGTATGATTCTCGATTCATTCGACTCCGCGGAAGAGGATTTCCGGCAGCGGCAGTTGATCGAGGCGCGCAACGAGACGGGCACGATTCTGGCGGCTCTGGAGAAGGGTAAAAGGAGTCCGGCGTGGGGACAGCTCACCAGCAGTGAGACGAAGCAGATTGCAAAACTGGAAACTTCGTTGAACCGGGTGAAGGATGAAGACGACTATCAGGCAATCCGCAGCGCCATTGACGCGCTGAATCAGGGAACGATGCGGCTGGCAGAGCTGATGATGGACAGCGCGGTCTCAACCGCCCTCAAGGGCAAGACGATGGACCAGGCGGACATGGGCGAAGGGCCCGATGCGCCGCATCCAGTGGCCAAGGCGGAATTTGAGTAGAACAGTCATCGGTCGTCAATCATCGGTCGTCAGCGAAGAACGCAGAAGATCTTAGATTAGGAGCAGTGATGGTAGAAGAAAAGAATCAAGGTTCGGGAACGGCGACCGTCGAAGCGCCGGGCGAGAACACCGTCCAGGTTACGTTTTTGCCTGAGGGTAAAACGGTGCAGTTCGAGCACGGCAAAATGCCTTACAAGGATCATGGCAAAGAGGAATCGCTCCTCGACGTCGCCCTGAACCATGGCATACGGCTGGATCACGCCTGCGGCGGCAATTGCGCCTGCACGACTTGTCACGTCTGGGTGAAAGAAGGGGCGGAGAATCTTTCCGAGATGGACGATGACGAAGCTGACCGGCTGGACATGGCCGCCGATTTACAGTTAAACTCCCGACTCGGATGCCAGGCAGTAATTACCAAGCCCGGCAAAGTGGTAGTTGAGATTCCAGCCTGGAACCGGAATTACGTGTCGGAAGAACATTAGAACCGTCGTTGGCCAATAGTCATTGGTCTTTGGCCAACGACCAACAACTAACGACCACCGGCAGATTTCCAAGGAGCATGCATGCCGAAAGAATTAACCTGGGACGATCCTGACGACATCGGAATCCTGCTCTCTGAGAAGCATCCCGAAACTGATCCGCTGGCTGTGCGCTTCACTGATTTGCACCGTCTGGTAACCGAACTGCCCGAGTTCAAGGACGATCCCAAAAAGTCGAGTGAGGGGAAGCTGGAAGCCATCCAGATGGCGTGGCACTCGGAGTTTCTGGACCGCACGCAAGCGTAAGAACAAACCCCAGCGGCTAACGCCGCATTCGGCGGAAAATCAGCGGCACGGCTGAAGCCGTGCCCTTCCCAGATCCCTCACCAAAGCCCTTCCCTCAAGCCGCTCCCCAAAGCCTCTTTCACTTGTTGGATTGGTCGGCTGCGTCGATTTCCAGATAATATTTCTGCAAGACGTCGAACGCCTGCTTGTGCTGGCCCAGATTTGAAACCAGCCCCTTGCGGTTGTAGTAGTCCTGTACGCCGGATAGCAAGCGGCGGGGAGAATGGAAATCCATCAGGACCCAGGGCGACAGGCCCGCCAGTGACGGGATTCCCTTAAGCATTACGATCTGATGCTGATAGATGCTGGCCTGATATTCCTCGGTCCAGCGCTCGTCCGCGCTCCCGTGCCTGCCGTACGGTGCTCCTCCGCCAAACTCGCTCATGATAAGCGGCTTGTCCGACGCCGTCTTCCAATGCACGCGGTCGGCATCTTCGGGACGCCCCCAATACCAGCCCAGGTACTCGTTCAATCCGATCACATCGAGATATTCGCCAAGCGGGTCGCTGAGGGTACGGGTGTCAGGCGCGGTTTCGTCTACAAGGTTTAGCGCGGATGTAATCAGCCGAGTGGAGTCGAGCTGGCGAGCGGTGGCGGCGAGTTCACGCAGAAACGCGGTGCGCTCGGGCTTGACCGGAGTTTCGTTCGAAAGCGACCACAGGACTACCGACGCGCGATTGTGGTCGCGCGCGATCATGTCGTGCAGCTGGTTCTTGGCGTTTTGTAACGTCGCCGGATTTTGCCAGTCGATGTCCCAATAGACTGGGATTTCTGACCAGACCATCAGGCCCATGCGGTCGGCGAGGCGAGTCATATTCTCGCTGTGCGGGTAATGAGTCAGGCGAACGAAATTGCAACCAAGTTCACGGGCCCATCCCAGCAGTGTCTCGGCATCCTGCTGAGTGAACGCGCGGCCGCCGCGGAAGGGCGCTTCTTCGTGCATGGAAATCCCGCGGAGAAAGATCGGCTTTCCGTTGAGCAGGATCTGGGTGCCCCGGGTTTCGACAGTGCGAAAGCCGATTGAGTCGTGCACCTTGTCAGCGCCACTTGTCAGCACGACATTGTAGAGTTTGGGATGGGATGGCGACCAGAGGTCGACCTTTGTGGGAACGCGAAACTCGGCGCGGCCGCCGGCGTCGGTAGGAACCGTTTTCTTGATTCCCGCTTCCTGGATTTCCAGTGTGACTTGCTGCCCGGCCATGGACCCATCCAGTTGCACCCAGCCGGAAATCTCCTGGCTTGAACCCTTGGCAAGTTGGACTACGTAATCCTGAATGAAAGTTTCAGGTTCCACAACCAGCGCAACATCGCGGGTAAGCCCTCCATAGTTCCACCAATCGGTGTTGAGGGCGGGCACGGCATCGCGGCGGCGGGCATTGTTGACTTCTATTACCAGGAAGTTGTCGCCTTCCTTGATCTTGTCGGTGATTTCAAAATTGAAGGACGTGAACCCGCCTTCGTGTTCGCCCAGCATTTCGCCGTTAAGATACGCGCGGGTGAAATAGTTGGCGGCACCAAAGTGAACGAATACGCGGGTATGCTCGCGTTTGCGGTAGGAAAATGACTTTTCGTACCACACCGGACCTTCGTAAACAAACATCTCCTTGTTCTGCGTGTTCCAGTCGCCGGGAACGTTCATCACATCGGCTCTGTCGAAATCGTATTCGATGAGTTCCTGCTTGTCTCTTGGCTTGGCATTCCTGTAGAAACGGGCATTCATTCCGGTCTCATAGGGATCTACGATGTAGTGCCATGAGCCGTTCAAGGTGATGGTGGTGCGGTTGGGAATGTTGTTAATCAGGGGCGCTGGGCCCGCCGCGTACGCCGGCGCAATGATCATCAACAGAAGAAGCAGTCGTCTCATAGAGGACTCGCGAGTCGGGCAATCTTAGTAAGGGTCAACCAGGGTGTCAAACCGCATGGCGCCAAAAGGCCGCTGTCAAAGGGTGGAGCAGGCCTCCATGCCTGCAACACTAGTCTGGCGGAATATTTGTTTCACTGCGGGGTTATTGCTAGCCCGTGGTAACGGCGTCTTCCACCCTGGCCTCGCGTAGAAACTTCGCAGCCTCTTCCGGTGGCGTGGGATTAATGTAGAAGCCGGTCCCCCATTCGAATCCCGCCGTCTTGGTGAGCTTGGGCATGAACTCGATGTGCCAGTGATAGTGGTCGTTGGTCGGGTCCTGTACCGGCGAAGTATGGATGACCAGGTTGTAAGGTGGATTATCCAGAACGCGCTCGGCCCTGGTGAGCAGGGTTTTCAGCGCCCGGGCCAAATTCTCGAACATATGGGTGGATGAATTTTCGAATGCCGATTCATGCTGTTTGGGCAGGATCCAGGTTTCGAATGGAAAACGGGGCGCGTAAGGCGCGAGCGTAATGAAGTCGCCGTTCTCAGCGACCACACGCGTGCCCGTCTCGGTCTCCTGGCGAATGACGTCGCAGAAGACGCAGCGCTCTTTGTAAATGTAGTACTGCTTCGCGCCCTCGATCTCTTCGGTCACGTAAATCGGAAGAATGGGCAGCGCGATAAGTTGCGAGTGCGCGTGTTCAAGCGAAGCGCCGGCAGCCTCGCCATGGTTCTTGAAAATCAGGATGTACTTGAAGCGGCGGTCTTTCTTCAGATCGAGGATGCGGTCGCGAAAGGTCCAGAGCACATCTTCGATGCGCTTGGGAGGAAGGTTGGCCAGGCTGGCATTGTGGTCTGGAGTTTCGATGATGACCTCATGGGCGCCGATGCCATTCATGCGGTCGAACATGCCCTCAGCCTGACGGTTGAGATTGCCCTCGATGCCGAGCGCGGGAAATTTGTTGGGAACCACCCGCACTGTCCAGCCCGGACTGTCGCGCTGGGGTGGCGTCCCGCCGTTGGGATTGGGGCGGTAAGCCTGGATCTCGGGGGGAGTCTTCGATTCATTGCCGTAACAAAAAGGACAGAAGCCACCCTTGATGGTCACTCCGTCACGGGCGAAATCTGATGGCCGCTTGGCCCTGTCGGTCGAAATAATGACCCATCGGCCGACGATTGGATCTTTTCTCAGCTCCGGCAAGTACTTGGCATCCTTTCCGGCGCGCCACCGCAACCAGGCGCGGTGAAACAAAAATACTCACGCCAATGGGGAAATATTCCTGAATAGTTCAATCTGCGGCTGGCTTGACCGCTGATCATAATACACGCTGACTACATCGAAGCGCCACTGGCACGAAGGTGGCAGGTGACGCAGGTATTCCCGCGCAACCGCAAAGAGTTCACGGCGTTTGTCCCGGTCCACGGCGGCTTCGGCAGGTTTCACGTCGCGAGTGGTGCGGGTCTTGACCTCGATGAAGCAGAGCGTGTCCTGTTGCCATCCGATCAGATCGATTTCGCCGCGACGATTGGGCGCCCGGAAATTGCGCGCAACCATCACATATCCGAGCCTGCGCAGATAGAAATAGGCATCTTCCTCGCCGCGGCGGCCGGTACGCAAGTGATCCGCGGTCTGGTCGGGAGGCAGTATCTTTACCGCAATCCAGTCGATGACGTGAATCGTGGCTTGAGTGAATCGTCCGGAAAACATAGCAGTCTCGCGTTTTCCGAGTGTAGATGCCGGATCTCAGATTTGCCTGTGACGGATGTCACAATCGGGCGGGCAGACGTCTGCTTTGGGGAAAAATCAGAGGACCCATTCCTGAATACAGAATCGGGTCCCCCTGAGGAGAAACTCAGCTACGAAGCAGGCTGAATGTCAGTGACGCGGATAATGCTGGTTGACTTGTCCAGAGTGCCGCTCACGGTTACCTGTTTGCCGGCAAACTGCTTCGCCTTTGCCTGGTCATCAAGCTGATAGGTCATGCTGTCGGTTTTGAGGGCGTAGTGCTTTTGCACTTTCACCACCGTGCCCGAAAATGAAGTCTGAGCTTGGGTGTCGGTAGCGTTGCCTGGCGCTGGCGCGGTTTGGGTTTGCGGGTCGGTGGCGGGCGGGGAGGTTTGCTCCTGCTGCGCAAAAACTGCCGGAGACAATGCCGCCGCCAGGGCCAATGTGGCCAACAGACTCAAATTTTTCTTCATGACAATTCCTCCACATCTCAAATTAGGACCGAGCGGATCATGTCCGCGATTAGGTAGTGCACGATGCGTGCCAAGCCCTAGATGAGCTACTCGTTGGCATTTAACACATTCGTCGTGTTCGTGGCATGCAGTTCTTGTATGCCCTGAGGACAAACTTTCCCGCTAGACTCGTGTTACAGGAAAGGCTGTAAGGGTGAGAGACCTAGTGGTCTTCGCGGGCGCGCAGCCAATCGAGGAACATCTGTTCGATAGGTTTGTCGTATGTCATCAAGACATGGCGGACCGTGTGCCCGCTCACGAAATGGCACACTTCCTCGGCAAGATTCTTGGCATGGTCGCCGGCGCGCTCGAGTGATTGGGTCATGAAGATGACCTGCAGACTCGCCTGGCGCTGCATGTTCTCTGGATTTTCGATGTGACGAAGGAAGATAAGATTGCGCAGCCGGTCGATCTCCGCATCCGCCCGCAGCACATCGACGGCTCGTTTGACGTCGCGGGTGGAAAACGCTATTCCCGCATCCGAAAGCATTTTCTCCAGCACGGTGGCCATGTGCGTGAGGTCGCGAATATCCTGCGGATCAAGGCGGGAACAGACCGATTGCGCGCTGCTGGAGAAACTGAGCAGAAGATCACCGATGCGCTCCAGGCTGATCATGAACTTCATGCAGGCGAGCAACTCGCGGGCCTCGGTGGCGGTGACCTGGGTAATGGCCGTGGTCACGCCCGCGTCGATTTCCATGTCCAGACGGTCGAGTTCTTTCTCGCGCTCGCGGAGTGTATTCAGCAGTGGACAGGACGCAGTGGCAATTCCTTCGGCGGCAGTGGCAGCGGCCTCGGTCGCTACCCGGCAAGCTTCAATGGTACGTTTCACCAGGTGGGCGTAGGGAGACTCCGGTTCCGGGCTTCTCAAAATAGCAGTACTCATGCGCGCATCCCTTCCGGAAGCGACCCGGGTCGGCCGCAATACCCTCGCTCTGATTCTGCGTTTGCTATTGGTCGTCAATACACGACAATAGGCCATTTTTTCAATGCGTTGGTTAAAAGGGCGTGAATTTGTGGTTTTCTTTCCGTTCTTTGCGCCCTCTTTGCGACCTTTGCGGTCAAGAGCTTCTCACCGCAAAGTCCGCAAAGTACGCGAAGAAACCCTTGTTGGAAGACATGCAAACGGCGTTTTCTTGGCTCAGAGATTTATGCCAATGGAAGCGTAAACAGAAAAGTGGATCCGTGGTTGAGCTCGCTTTGGGCGCGAATCGTGCCGCCGTGAGCCAGAACGATATGTTTGGCGATGGCCAACCCCAGCCCAGTCCCGCCTGACTCGCGAGATCGGGCCTTATCAACCCGGTAAAAGCGCTCGAACAGGCGACCGAGGTGCTCCGAGGGAATGCCGGGGCCGAAATCCCGAACGAAGAACTCGACGTTTCCGGCAATCGGTCGCGCTCCTAAGACGATGCGGCCACCCGAAGCCGCATACTTCATGGCATTGTCCACCAGATTCGAGAAAACCTGATGAATGGCCTCCGCATCGGCACCGACCTGGACGGCGGCGCTGTCCTCCACCTTGAGTTCGACATTTTGTGCGCGCGCGATTTCGCGAAAGCTCTGCACTGCTTCCTGCAGCAAATCCGCCGGGGTGACCGGCTGGATGTGGAAACGCTGTTCGCCGGATTCCACTCTCGCCAGAGTGAGCAGATCCTCTGTCAGACGCGACATGCGCAGAGCGCTCTTACGAATGATGTCAAGAAATTCCCGGTCATGGTTATTTTCCGGTGCGCCATCGAGCAGGGTTTCGGTATAGCCCTGAATTGAAGTCAGCGGCGTGCGCAGCTCGTGTGAGACATTCGCGATAAAGTCGCGGCGCGTCTTCTCGACCCGTTCCGTCTCGGTCAGATCGCGCAGCACAGCCACTGCACCTCCTCCGGGCATGGGAGCTGCAGTCACTTCGAAGGTACGCCCTGGAAGAATCGATGCCGCCCGCGCGGTAAACACCTTTCGTACCTCATTCGCTCCGCGCACCGCGGTAAGGAAGTCAGGGTCACGAACCGTCTCCACCAGGGGCGCATTCTTACGGGTGCGCTGAGGAACCAGTCTGTCCATGGTTTGGTTCGCCCACTGCACGCGGTCATCAGCGCTGACGGCAATAACCGCATCCTGCATGCTGTTGAGCAGGGTTTCGAGTTGGCGCTGGCTGGTCTGCAGAGCGGCAAAGTTTTCTTCCAACTGGCGGACGGTTTTATCGAGGGACGTGGCCACCTGTCCAATTTCATCCGCGGAACTTTCCTCGATGCGCGCTGCCAGGTCTCCGGCGGCGACGCGCTGCACAAACTGCACGATGTGCTGCAAGCGCTGGACCCTGGAACGCGCCGCGATACCGGAAATCACAACCGCCACCAGAAACGCCACCAGCGCGCCCTTCCACGCATAACGAATGGAAACCCCGAGAGGAACCAGGGCGGCCGCGATCACCAGGACGAACGCAGCCAGGAATTTGAAAAAAACGCGGTTTCTCACTTCGGAGCCTCGAAGCGATACCCGGCGCCGCGCACAGTCTTGAGATAACGCGGATTCTCAGGATCGGGCTCGATCTTTTCGCGAATACGGCGCACGTAAACATCCACCGAGCGTGGCGTGACATAGGCGGTATCGCGCCAGACGGAATCGAGCAACTGGTCGCGGGTGAAAACCCGGCCGATGTGGCGGGCGAAATAATCGAGCAGCCGGAACTCGGTGGCGGTGGTCGTCACCAGATGGCTGCTCACGGTGAGGGTCATCGCGCCCGGATCGATTTCGATATCACCGATCTTGACTGGTGCTTGCGACAGCGGCCGCTCGAAACGACGCAGCACGGCCTTGACCCGGGCCACCAGTTCCCGCGGGCTGAAGGGTTTCGGAATGTAATCGTCGGCGCCCAGTTCCAGTCCGAGAATGCGATCGGCTTCACTACTCTTGGCGGTAAGAAAAATGACCGGAGTTGGCGCCAGCGAAGGGATTTGCCGGATTTGGCGGCAGAGTTCCAGTCCGTCTTTGCCCGGGACCATGATGTCCAGAATGAAGAGTGCAGGCCGTTGCCGCTCCGACTCCGCGATAACCGTGTTCCCAGTGGAAAAAACCTTCACCGTGAATCCGTCCGCTTCAAGATGGTGCCGCACCAGACGCGAAATATCAGGGTCGTCTTCGACCACAAAGATGCTCGGTTTCATGGGGGTATTGTAACGGGCGGATGGGCCGACTACCTAGTCTGCGGGACTCGGCGGTAAGCGATCCTCTTCAGCGGGCTTGGAGGGCGCGACTGAAGCCGAGCCTTCCGCGAACACAGCGCGTCTCACGCGGCGGCACTGGAATCAAATTCACTCGATCATCAAGTTTCCTGTCTTATCCAGCCAGAAACTCCTGCCGGGAGGCACAACCGTGGTGGCACTATATTCGGTGACGATTGCGGGGCCGGAATATTTCCGCCCGACCTTCATCGTGTCGCGGGTGTGGATTGCAGTGGCTAGTTTTTTCCCAGCGAAATAGACAGGGGCACGACTCTGCAACACACTGCCGAGCTTGGCTCGGCCAAAACGTCCGGGGGCGGCCCTCCCTACGTGGTTTGTGGCGCTGCCTGGGGCCAATCGTGCTTGCCGCGATTTGATCGTCGAGCGCAAACGGAGAGTGACGAGTTCCACATCACGATCCGCGTAGCTGTAGCCGTAGCGACGCTCGTGTTCACGGCGGAAGTCCCGGAGCAGGTTGCGGGTGTACGGGATATTCAATTCGTATCCTTGGCCCCGGTAGCGAATATCTATGCTGCGCTTGTGGGTGATCGCGCCGCTCCAGGCTTCGCCGCGGAAATCTGCCGCAGCGTGTTTGTGCAGAATCGTGAACTCGCGCTCGAGGCGCTCTGCGGGATACTCCGCTCCGGCCCGCCAGAGCACAGTGCGCGAATAGTCTTTCACGACGTCGCTGACCAGGATGCCGAATGCGGACAGCGCGCCCGGCATCACCGCGATCATTACCCGCGGGATGCTTAGCCCTTCCGCCAGTTCGCAGGCGTGCAGTCCGCCTGCGCCGCCGAAGGCAACCAGCGTAAATTGACGCGGGTCGTAACCGCGCTCAATGGATACTACGCGGATGGCTTTCTCCATGGTGGAGTTGACGACGCGAATCACGCCTGCAGCAAATCGTTCCGGGGTCAGCGTGGCCGCATGGCGTTTGAGCCACTCGATGACCAGACGGCGTGTGCGTTCCAGGTCTAGAACGAAATCTCCGCCGAGGAAACATTTCGGCTGCAAGCGGCCGAGAAGCAGATTGGCATCGGTGACCGTGGGCTGTGTGCCGCGGCCGTAGCAGATAGGACCGGGATCGGCGCCGGCGGACTCGGGGCCGACTCGGAGGGCGCCGGCTGCGTCGAAGCGAGCGACAGAGCCTCCTCCCGCGCCGACGGTGTGAATGTCAAGCATAGGCACACCGACTGGCAGGCCGGCAATTTCGGATTGGCCGCTGGCGCTGGCCTCGCGATCAACCAATGCAACATCGGTCGAAGTTCCGCCCATATCGAATGAGATGATGCGGTCGAAGCCGCTGCGGCGCGCCATGGACGCGGCCCCGACTACTCCGCCCGCCGGGCCGGAGAGCACGGTGCGCACCGGTTCGCGGGCTGCCGAGCGGAGGCTGGTGATTCCTCCGCTGGACTGCATAACGAAGATGCGAGACTGCGTGCGGGCGGATCGCCGCGAGCTTCGCGTCCGGCGTTCAAGATTTTCCAAGTACTGTTGCATCACCGGTTGCAGATAAGCGTTCACCACAACCGTGCTGGTGCGCTCGTATTCGCGGAACTCGGGAAGAATTTGATGCGAGATGGAGAGTGGTACCCCGAGTTCTTCCAGAGCACGAGCGACGGTGGTCTCGGTCTCCGCGTTGGCGAAGGAGAACAACAGGGAAATCGCAATCGCCTCCGGGCGCTTTTGGCGCAGTTGGTTCAGCAGTGACTGCAAATCCTGTTGCGACGGCGATTGCAGGATTTCACCGTCGCTGCCCGTACGTTCTTCCAACCCGAAGCGCAAATCTTCGGGAACGAGCGGCTCGATGCGATCGAAGAAAAAATCGTAGAGTTTGGGGCGCGCCTGGCGGCCGATTTCGATGACGTCTTCAAATCCGGCAGTCGTGACCAGAGCCACGCGGGCGCCTTTGCGTTGCAACAGAGTGTTGGTACCGACGGTGGTGCCATGCAGAAGAGTCATCTCGCCTGGCAGGCCGACCTTTTCCAACGCTTCGACGATGGCTGTGGAAGGATCGTCCGGAGTAGAAAAAACTTTGACCATGCGGACTCGTCCGCGCTCGACCCAGACGCAGTCGGTGAAAGTGCCGCCGGTGTCGATGGCGACCTGGAGAAGCGGAGTTCGTGGGCGCCGGAGCATGAAAGTTAAACGTGAAGATTAACATTACGCGGGGGACAAGACGATCCGGAGCAGCACAAGAATCGCCCAAATTCGCCTGGAGAAAATCCGGCCGTGGGTCAGTTTCATCTTTCACACCCTGTCATCTTGAGGAAGCGGGACATTCGCGCAAGGTGAAGGGTCGCGACTGCGGAGTGCAGCAAAGCTCCTGTCATCCCGAGCGCCGTGCCGAGCCGCGCTGGCGCGGTGAAGGCAAGCCGAGGGACCTGGGTTCTTGCTGCAATGCGGCACGTGCCGACGCCGGCAAACACCCAGGTCCATCGACAATCTCTCTTCGCGCGCAGCGCGAAGAAAGGATTACTCGGGATGACACTAAGTTTGAGGCGCATTGCTGGGAGCTGATAGCCGAGAGCCGAATGCTGAGTGCTACTGCTCTCCCGACGAAGGACCTGCCCATCGCGGGACGAAAGCGGCGCCAGAGCCGTGCCCGATCCGGTTATGCGCTTTCGCGCTGGATTCGCCGAGCTTCGCTCGGCTAGGCAGACGAGGGCGTCTGCCCGTACGTGATCCGTGATCTAACCTTTTGTGGTGAGCGCCAGCGTTATCAAGGTTTTTTGCTCCACTTCGTGCGCTTTAGCAGATCCTGTGGCGGGACTGGCGCTGGCCGAGCGCTTTACCGACAGGACGGAATGCTGTCCGGCAATGCGGCGGAGGCGAGGCAGCACGTAGAACAATGCTCCCATATTCGCAGGTTCTTCCTGCACCCAGACGATCTCTCGCGCCGACGCGTAAAGATTGAACACCCGCTCCAACTCCTTTTCCGGAAACGGATAAATCTGCTCCAGGAAGACGATAGCTGTCCCCTGAGAGTTCTTCTTCTTGCGGTCCCCGCGCAGTTCGTGACCGATTTTTCCGGTGCAGAGCAGGATGCGGCTGGCATCGCTGACCTCGGCATCAGGCAGCACGGTCAGAAAACGCTGGTGGGTAAAATCTTCGATCGGTGACGAGGCATCGGGATGGCGCAACATGCTCTTGGGAGTGAAGACGACCAGCGGTTTGCGCCAGTGTCGCAGCGCCTGCCGCCGCAGCAGATGAAAATATTGCACGGCGCTTGACGGCTGGCAGATCTGAAAATTGTCACGCGCCGCCAGTTGCAGGAAGCGTTCGATGCGCGCGCTGGAGTGCTCCGGGCCCTGGCCTTCGTAACCGTGGGGCAGGAGCAGAACCATTCCGGAGAGCAGTCCCCATTTATCTTCGCCGGCGCTGATGAATTGATCGATCACCGCCTGCGCCACATTGACGAAGTCGCCAAACTGGGCCTCCCACATCACCAGTGCTTCCGGATAGTCGCGGCTATAGCCATACTCGAAGCCCAACACTCCGGCTTCAGAAAGCGTGGAGTTGTAGATTTCGCAGCGGGCCTGGCCTGGAGAAATGTTTTCGAGCGGTACGTATTCCTGCTCGTTTTCGATATCGAGCAGCACAGAGTGGCGCTGGTTGAAGGTGCCGCGGCGCGTGTCCTGACCGCTGAGCCGCACCGGTATGCCGGCCTTGACCAGGCCCCCGAGCGCCAGCGCCTCCGCCATGCCGTAATCCACCGGTCGTTTTCCGCTGCCCATCTCCGCACGTTGCTCCAGCAGCTTTTTCACCTTGGGATGAATATGGAAGCCCTGGGGATAGGTGGTGAGCCTGCCGGTAATTTCGCCGAGCTCTTCTGCAGAGAGGCCAGTGTCCACTTCATACTCGGGCTTGTAACGTCCGCCCTTGAAGTCGTTCCAATATCCGGGCAACTGACGCAGGGAAGGCTTCTTCCTGACGGATTTAGCTTTCTTTTGCGCGGCTTCGTATTCCCCCCGGATTGAATCCGCCCGGGCTTGCACATTTTCCGCGCCGGTATCTTCGGCATAGATCTCCCATAGCGGGGGATGCTCTTTGATCGCCTTGTAGAGCAGCGGCTGGGTGACGGTTGGGTCATCGACCTCGCTGTGGCCGTGGCGGCGGTAGCCGATCAAATCCACAACCACGTCGCCATGGAAGGTGTAGCGGTAATCGAGTGCCATCCGGCCCACCCGGACCACGGCGTCTACATCTTCGGCGTTGACGTGAAAGATCGGGATGGATTGGCGGCGCGCCAGTTGCGCGGAAAAACGCGACGAGTGCTCCTCGTTGTACAACGTAGTGAAGCCGAGCAGGTTATTGGCGATGATGTGGATCGTACCGCCTACGGTGTAACCCTTCAGATCGGAGAGATTGAGGGTTTCGGCTAGGATGCCCTGGCCTGCGAACGCGGCATCGCCATGAACCAGCAGAGGCAGGTGTCTCTCCCTGCCATCTTCTCCGTCGCGATCCTGCTTGGCTCGGGTGCGGCCGACGGTCACGGGGTCGACCGCTTCCAAATGGCTGGGATTCGAAACCAGGTGAATATGAATCTTGGTCCCCGAGCGAGTCAGGTATTCGCCCGTGGCGCCCATGTGATATTTCACGTCGCCGCTGCCCAGAACGCTACGGGGATCTACATCTTCAAATCCCGCGAAGACCTCCTCGGGAGCGCGCCGGGCTACCTGCACGATCACATTCAGGCGGCCGCGGTGGCTCATACCCATCACCAGTTCAACCGCGCCGCGCTGACCGGCGCCTTCGAGAATCTCGTCCACCAACGGAATCAGCGCGCTGACCCCTTCAAGAGAAAACCGTTTGTTGCCGAGGTAGCGTTGCTGCAATACCTGTTCGAACAGGTCGGCCCGGATCAACTGGTCGAGCACAGCATGCTGATCGACCTCGGGCTGCGGGCCTTCCAGGCGTTCCTGGATCCAGCGGCGCCGCACCGGGTCCGTGATGTGCATGAACTCAGCACCGACGGTGCCACAGTAGATCCGACGAGCCTCCTGGGCGAATTCTCCGTCGGCTCGCAGTTCTGGATGTGATACGGAAGGCAAAAAACCCAGTGGGTCTAGATCGGCTTCCAGGTATCCCCAATGGCGGAAGGGGTCGAACACGCGCTCACGGTCGCCGTTGGGGGCGTCCAGCACGCCGGTACTGGAAGCGTTAGCAACAGATTTGGGTCGGGTGGCCATATATCCATTACTAGAATAACGGATGAGGCGGGATGCGTGCTGGATTCGTCGCACCGGGAGCTGTGGCTCGAGTTTTCGTCCGCCTGGGCGGTGTGGTGGCCTCACCGAATCATGTCAGTTGCATAGCTTCCGGAAGTGGCACGTTTCCCAATTTGACCTCCCGGTTTCGCCTTCTTTTCGTGACCAGCTTAGTCGGGGCCATGCCCGAGCCACTCGCCTCCGATGTAGCAAACAGGAGCAGCGACAGGTCAGACATGCAAGGTGCAGGAAAGTCCGCGGTCAGCAATGGGCAGATGCAGTTGCTGCTGGTGGGGAAGAACAAGGACTTCAGTTATCTGCGCGACCTTCTGAG
>CAZGSU010000108.1:0-25391 GCA_964528615.1 uncultured Acidobacteriaceae bacterium
GTAGTACCCGAAGAAGAAAGTCTTGTCCTTGCGAATGGGGCCGCCGAATGTCCCTCCGAACTGATTCTGTTTCAAAGGCTCGGTAGTGGACGCGAAATAGTTTGTCGCGTCAAAAACATCGTTGCGCAGGAATTCCCAGAGAGCTCCGTGGAACCGGTTGGTGCCGGAGCGGGTGATGATATTGGTGGTCGAACCCAAGCTGTTTCCGAACTCGGCGTTCGCGTTGTGGGTAAGAATCCTGAATTCGGTGATGGCATCGACTGGCGGCTTGAGAACAAATCCGCCATCCACGCCGTTGAAGTTATTCGCGCCATCAATCAGGAAGTTGTTGGATTCGGGCCGCTGGCCATTCACGGCGTAGGCTTGACCGTCACGGAGCGAACCTCCGGCTTCAGCTAAGCCGGGTGTGAGGGGCACAACTCCGGGTTGAAGCAGGCCAAGTTGAGTAAAGTTCCGGCCGTTCAGGGGCAGGTCGAGGACTTCGCGCTCCGAGACCGTTTTGCCCAGGCTGGTTACCGTCCCTTGAATGAGTTGGGCGTCTGCCATCACATCCACTTGTTGGGTCTGGGCGCCGACCGCGAGACGGACCGGAATGGTGGCGGTCTCGTTTACGTTCAGGATGATGCCCTGCTGCAGGTACCTCTGAAAGCCCTTGGCCTCGACTTGCAGCTGGTAGTGGCCGACCGGGAGTTCCAGCAGGACATAGGCGCCCGCACGATCTGTCATGGCGGTGCGGCTCAGGCCAGTCTCAGTCTGATTGGCGGTCACCGTCGCGGCATCCACGACGGCGCCGCTGGGGTCGGAGACGGTTCCGCGAATACTTCCTGTGATCTGCTGCGCGAAAACATTCGCGCCGGCCAACACAACGATTAGGCACGCCAACTTCCTGACAGCATGCATGAGTTGTTATCCTCGGGTCTGGGATACGTTCAGAGTAGGTGCCAACTTAATGAGGTAGTTGATTGGTGGCAATCCTATAAAAGCACTAGAGCCTGTTTGAGCATGCACGTGTACCATGTGCTGCCAGAGCGCCAGCGGTGCAGGACTCGAGACTGGTTGAGGCGGGTTGAAACCTATGGCTGAAGAAAAAAAGCCAGTTCCGAAAGCGGAGATTCCCGCGCCGAAGCCGGCCACCAAGATCAAGATCATCGAGGATGCCGAAGCCAGCGGCGAAACTGCCGCAGCCTATGACTTCTGGCGTGCCGGTTCCGGCCGGCAGCAGGTTCCCGGCATCATCAAGTGTTTCGGGGCGCGGCCCGATTTCCTGCGCCAGGTAGTTCAGTTCTCCAACACGGTTCACTTTTCTGAAGGACATCTCTCGCGACGGCATAAAGAAATGATCGCGAGTTACGTTTCATACCTGAACCGGTGCCCGTATTGACTGGACAGCCATGCCTACTTCCTGCGGGTTCAGGGAGCAACCGATCGATGCGTAGCCGCAGTTCTCGAGGGCAGGCTGGAAGAAGCAGGCCTGACCGAGGCGGAGCGCGCCTTGATGACGTATGTGGAATTGATTACCAACGCCGCCAGCCGCTCGACCACCGAGGATGTCGAGAAACTGCGATCTGCGAGCTGGAAGGAAGAACAGATTGCCGAGGCGGTTTACATCACGGCATTGTTTGCGTTCTTCAACCGCGTGGCTGACGCCTTCGGAGTTCCGTCGCAGAATTATTTGTTGACCGGAAAGGTGACGCCTTGAGCTTTCTGCGGGGAGGGCGCCCTAGCAGACCGCCGAGCTGTACTCGGCCTGGACGGGCGAGGGCGCCCGTCCCTACATGGTTATCGGCTCTGCGGGCACTTAGTTGGTGGGTCCGATGCAGTGGTGGACGTATTGGGCGATGTCGTCGATGACCGCGTGGCGGGAAAAATAGAAACTGCAGTGTGAGGATTGCATCAGGTACCGGTCTGGTTTGCCGTACTTTTCCCAGAGTTTCATCTGGTATTCGGCGGGCACGATCCGGTCGTAGATGCTGATGTATTGCTTGCGGAAACGCGCGCGGCAGTGACGGCCCAGGACTGCCTGGTCAGTGATGCTCCAGACTTTGTTGAGATCCTTCTCGGTAACTCCGCGACGTTCGAGAGCGTGGCGAATCTCGCGAGTCAGCAGGCCGTGCCAGGTCAGGCTGCCCATGACCGATCCGGTCATCACCGGGAACAGGAAGTCGACGTCTTCGCAGTCGCTGGCCAGCCCGGCCTGGAAACCTCCGCTGCTCAATCCGATCAGCCCGACGTACTTGTAGTGGTCCCGCATATAGCGGAGCAAGAGCCGAATCTCCGCGGTGAACTGGCGAAAGTTTGCGATCGTCCAAAACAGGTTAGGGCTGATGAAGTATTCGCCACTCCGCGAACCAGCGGGGGTTCTCTGCTGATGAAAGGGTTTGGTCAGCAATCCGGCGTCGATGCCGTGATGCGCCAGGCGCACGCACATGTCCTCTTCAAAGCCCTGATCGTTACGTCCCCAGCCGGGTGCGAAGAGCAGCACGGTCGAACTCCGTTCCGGCGCGGCTTTGAACCACTTGAAAGGGACCAGGTTATTTTCCTTATAGTCGGTATGAACCGGAGAGTCGAACTGGTACAGCTTCGCGATATCTCTCAACCGATTGGGGAGACCGCCGTTGCCGGCCTCGCGGAGATGGAATCCGCCCGGACTGGCGAAGTCACGAAAGAATTCCGCCGGCTGATCGAAGTAGCGGCTGTGCTCGCGGTAGAACTCGTCGATTGAGTAAGCTCTTCCGTCAAACAGATCCGGATCGAGCTGCTTTCGGCACTGTTTCCCGCGATTGGCCAGGGCCAGTAGATTGTCCATCGTGCGCGCAAATAGCTCGGTGAGAGGCATGGCAGTAGAGGATCAATTTTCCGGCGAGACTTTCTGCCCGCTCCGCGGGCTTCTCGGCACCCAGAGTTTTCCGCCTCCAACCCGACGCTTGGAAAGGGTTTCAGAAAATGCCTCTTCTACGGTGAGCCGGTCAAAGCGGTGGGGATCCTGTTCCTCACCCCAATAGGCGCGGACGATTTCTATTACGAAACGGCGAAACTCCCGCGTGTACTCGATCACGGAGTTCGACTGGGCGATGCCCCCCATCAGAATCTTGATGAGGAAATAGCGCAGGGTGGTGTTATCGAGTATGGCTTTGCAGATCAGGCGGTTCCAACTCACGGCGTAGAAGAACTTGTCGCAATCGTCTTTCAGTTTGTCGGTGGCGAACAGCCTGACCTCCTTGAGAGTGCGATCGTCCTCTCCATGATGTTCAAGAATCGACCGCAGCAGGGCGGGATTCCTCATCTGCATGCCGGCAAGAATTTTCATCACACAGCCGTGCCAGCGGGCGTCTGCCAGATAATTCTCCCGCAGGAGTAGTTCAATGACGTTGCGTCCGGCGTGGATATCGTCGAAGTAACTGACCCGTGCCAGTTCGTCGCCCAGGCCGCTGAGCGTGGCTTCATCGGCTTCCCGGCTCAGTTGTTCAAAGACGTGGCGAATGGCAGGCTCGCAGATCTTCCAATTCGCACCCAGATCGATAGTGGCGATGCCAATGCAATCGAGGATGGCGCGGTCAAATGGATACTCGCCTTCGATTGCCTTGGGCAGAATGCGCTGTACGAACAGTTCAACTGTGCGTCGCGAGAGCGTGGGGTCCATGTAGGAAATGTCGACCAGGAGCAAGGCAGCAGAATGGACGCCGGGAGTGCGGCCTTTGTCGACCAGTTCGATCACGATCTCCTCGAGCCGGCCGGGGTCTCGGACTAGTCGCATGGCGATTGTCACCGCTGCTACGTAGCCGATCCCGCTGCGGGCTTTGAAGGTCAACATCGCCATGGCCGCTCGGCGGAAGTCCGAGCTCGCGGTGAGATCCAGTATTTCCAGGTCGCCGTTGTGAGTCGCCACCAGATATTTGAAGTAGTTATAGATTTCGTCGCGCTGAACCACGCCGTTTTCTTCGACAAAAAAGGCGTCATTGCCTTGCTCGCCGATTACCTGGTCCCATTGCGTGATGCCCTCTTTCTCTAATCTCCGGTAAAGTCCGAGGCGAAAGGCTTCCTCTTGTACCTTCAGCCGGCCGGGGCGGTTCAGGATCATATCCAGCAGCCAGGGATATTTGCGGCGCACGAATGCGCGCATCTGGCTCATGTGAGTTTCGGAGTGGAAGTTGGCTAGGGCGCTGAGAGTGCCGAAGGTGAGAAGAAACGCGAGCTGAGAAGCGTACTCTTCCCTTCGTCCAACGCGCAGCGGAGACTGTTCCAGAGCAAATGCCAGGGCGCGGGGGAAGGTGTCTACCGGCTTGAGCGATCGGTCGAGATAGTCCACGGCCGCGGCCGGGGCACGCTCGAAATGGTAGGCAAAAACTTCACCCAGGCGCTTGAGCACATCGGCATCTCTTTCCGCTTCACAGTGAGCCAGAAAAGTGCTGAGCAGGTCCGGCGAGACCCCAGGCCAGCACTCCATGAAATATCCGGCGAGGCTGGCGCGAAGTTTTTCGTTGCCCTGCTGAAACACAGATTCAAACAGTTGCTGCGGATTGAGAATGCCTCGCAGCGTCAGGTTGGTCAGGAAGGAACTGACATATTGCTCCACGACCGGAGACGGGCTCAGAGCCAACTGGTTGAGCAAGGGCATGAGCAGCCCGATATCAACCGCGCCGCCGGTTTCGTCCTGCGGTGGGCCCGAAATCAGCATGTTCCGGTAGAGCCAGTGATCGATCGCACCGGCCAGAACCGGGACCTGCACAGATTGCTGGATCAGCCTGCAGATGTTGTCGGCAAGGTCATGAAGCGCCTGCCTGTTCTCGTGCAGATGTCTCGGGTCATGCTTGCCCAATGTTTCGCTTTGATAAATCTGCGAAAGCCAGTATTGCGTGTACTGGTCGTGAAAAAATTTGTAGGCGGTCCGGCGTTGCAGAGTGTCATGAGAACCGTACTCGTTCAGCGAGACTGCGTCGATCAACCCGACCTGGACGATGGCCTGAAAAGTAGAAACCGCCTCATCTCTGCCGCGCGGCGGATTCCAAAACTCGAGGAACGTTTCGTTGCGGGTCAATATTGAAGACATCAGCAGGTCGCCGGCAGCGAGCGGTTTTGGGGAAGACGACGTGCTGGAGGCTCCCGAACCACCGGCTAGCTGCGCCAGAAGAAGCCGCGAAAACAAGAGCAATGCGCCGTCGATGGCTTCGTCAAAATATTCTCTCCGGGGATCGTTTCGGCTGAGCAGACGGCGGGCGTCCTGTTTCTTGCGGCGGGTTAGCCTTCGGAAGATGTTGTAATAGTCGAGGTCCGCGGGAATCAGCTTGGGAGCTGAGGTTTCACCTTGCGGGTTGGAATAGGTTTCTGCCACCACGGACATCATGAGCGGGGAGCGGATGAGGTCCTTAACCGCGGGTGAAAGCTCGGCGTAAGTGGACGGGCGCAGGGTATAGAAGCGGGAATATTTCTGGAACAGCAAACTGGCCTGGGTTTGCTCGTCAAAACCGCGCAGCACCAGTGGTTCGTTCGCGAACAGGCGGCCGGAATCGAATAGCTTGATGTCTTTCTCGTCCTCGTATAGGCGCCAGGTTTCGGCGCGGCAGGAGACGATGACCCGCAAGGGTGCGGCCACTCCAGTTCGATTAATCAGGGAGCGAACCGAATCGAGAAGGCCGAACGCGCCTCCGGGGCCACAATATTCGTTGGCTGCATCGAGATAGATGGTGAGTCGTTTGCCAAGTTGGCTGATATATTCGCAGAGGGACTGGGAATCCCACTCTGACGAGATGAACCGCGCCACCTGCATGCTGACAAACTTTTCGATGTCTGCGGTGTCGATCAAACGGCCAGTGAAAAAGATAGCGAAACCGCCGGCGCTGCGTTCCTGGAGAAGCGTGTTGGCCATCAGGTTGGATTTTCCGGCGCCCGCGCTTCCCAGCACTACCAGTCCGGTTGGCTCAGTCGAGATCGCTCCGGGTGCTGGGCGCAATCCGACAAATGTCTGGAGGATCTCACTCTCCTGTGGCGGGACAAACAGTTCTTCCTCGAAGCTTGATCGACGCACACCGACGGTCGAGAGTTTGATTCTTTTCCCGCTTTCGTCGTACTCGTCGACGCTGAGAATACTGCTCAAGTGATCGCGGGAGAACTCCCAGGTCTTTGTCCGAACCATGGATTCGGAGATTCGGCACGTTTGAGGCTGCTGGGCGGCCCCTTTCGACGGAGTTAACTCCTGAACAATCGCGACTGGCGCAGAAACGAAATCGAGTTCCCCCTTCAAGGCCTGGGAAACTTCGTCGGCATTCTGGAAGCGGCGCGCGGGGTCTCGATCGAGACAGCGCAGGATGACCGCCTCCCAGCGGGGATCGAGATCCTCGACCAGGGCCCGTGGCGGCGTGGGATCCTCGCGCAGGCGGCGCACGGCCATAGACAAAGGAGACTCGGCATCGAAAGGACGTGTCCCGGTCACCATCTGGTAGAGAACAAGACCCAGAGAATAGACATCAGACGCGGGAGTCAGCTCGCGGCCCTCCACCTGTTCGGGCGACATATAGGCGGGAGTTCCGAGCGACTTTCCGGTATCGGTGATGGCACCGCTGCGGCTGGAATCACTGCTCGACCGCAGGGCCAGACCAAAATCAGTGATCACGGTGCGCACCCGCTTCGTTCCCGGAACCAGAATGATGTTGCCAGGCTTCAAGTCGCGGTGCAGCACGCCGGCTTCGTGTGCTGCTGCCAGCCCCGATGCCGCTTGTACCGCGATGGGCAGCGCGTCGGCGATTGGCATGCGGGTCACGCGTTTCAGATGTTCAGCCAGGGTCTCGCCCCCAAGCAGCTCCATCGATACGAAGACAAAGCCGGTGCCGGAGCTGCTCTCGGTACTCCGGGAGACCGGGTGGCGAAAAAGATCGAAAATGCGGCAGACATTGGGATGAGTCACACTCCTCGCTAAATGGACTTCGCGCTTGAACCGTTCGAGCGAATGCCCGTCGCCCAGTAAGTCCGGGCGAATCGTTTTCAAGGCGACGCGTTCGCCCAGTTCCACATCCTCGGCTTCGTAGACTTCTCCCATTCCGCCGGAAGCCAGAAAGCGGATAATGTGGAATCGTTCGGCCAGGAGGTTACCCGGAGAAAGGAACTGCTGGGTCTGAGGTGGGCCTGGGGAGGCTCGCAGGGGACTCGAAAGAAAACTGCTCCCGGCGGTGTGATTTGCCAGCAGCCTCTCTACTTCATTTCGAACTGTGGAGTCGGGACAAATCCTTGCAAGAAAAGATGCTTGCTCGGCCGCCGGCCTTTTCAGAGCCGCCTCAAACAGCTCTTTGACGTTTTCCCACTGGTCGGGCGTCAATCCCATCGCGTTTTTCCTGATCGGTGTACGGCGATAGCGTCCGCGCGGTTTGCGGATGTGTCCGGCGCGAGCGCCCGCGGATCCCGGGGCTGCCCACCAGACGGCCTGGAGGGACACTCTATCCGTCTCGCTCACCCTTCCCCAGGCGCCGACCATTGTACGCTGAGGCGCCATGGTCATTGCGGCTTCACAGGACGCCGGGAAGCGAAAATATGTGCCGGGGGAAAAGCGGCGGCATACTTCGAGCATGGGATTTCTTCTCAAACACTAAAGCGACAATCGCGGGGGAAAAGGGCCATCGGGCACACTCAAGATTTTCTTAGCGACCGCTGCCTTTACCTAGCATTCTCTGCGGCTAAAGTCTTTGAGCGACAAAGCTCTTAACCGCAGGGGACGCAGAGTAAAGGCGGAGTACGCGAAGAAAACCATGTTCTCCGGTGACAGCAGGGGGTGGCCCAGCCCGTCAGTTCTGAGCCAGGCCACCCCGCTCCCTGCTTACTAAAGCGTTTTTTGCGGCGAAAAAGAGCCCATGGAAGATGCTCAGTTTTGGCCGCGGAAGGTACAATGTCGCCGTTATGGGGGACGCCCACGAAGTTACGATCTTGCTGTCAGCCTTGACCCGCGGGGACCAGGACGCCGGCGCCAGGCTGATCCCGGTGGTGTACAACGAGCTGCGGCGTTTGGCGGGGAGCTACATGCGCCACGAACGACCCGACCACACGTTGCAAGCCACCGCGCTGGTGCATGAGGCTTATCTGAAGCTGGTGGAGCAGCAGTCCGTGAACTGGCAGAGCCGTGCGCACTTCTTTGGCGTGGCGGCGCAGTTGATGCGGCGTATTTTGATCGACCACGCCCGCGGCCATCTGCGGCAGAAGCGCGGAGGAGAATATAAGAAAGTCTCGCTGAATGACGCTTTCATCTTTTCTCCTGAGCAGTCGGTTGAATTGCTGGCGGTAGACGAATCGCTGCAACGGTTGGCGAAACTGGATGAGCGCCAGGCCAGGGTGGTGGAATTGCGTTTCTTCGGGGGTCTGAGTGTCGAAGAAGCTGCCGCCGTGCTGGGCATCTCCGCCAAGACCGTGAAGCGCGACTGGAGTGTCGCCAAAGCCTGGCTGTATGCGGACCTGAAAGAGCACCACGGCATGGAGTGAACCGGCGTCAGACTTCGCGTGGATCGGGATGACCTGCGTAGGCCCAGAAGTCCTCGTCTGGGCGGGCGAGCATGCTCGCCAGTTTTTCTTCTAAATCGTATTCGGAGGGCTGCGGAGCTTTGCTCCGCTGGGCAGGTGGGGACACCTGCCCTTCGCGGCTGTAGCTGAGGTCCGACGCCCAAGGTCCGCCGTCCTATTTCTTGGCCGTCAGGGCCGTTCCGTCGTCCTTGTGTTTCTCTTTGTCTTTGTCTTTGTTCTTCCAGCCCCAGTGCAAGGGGTTGAGAGACCTGTGCTTCTTGGGAGCAGGCGCCGGGGGCGCTTCGTTTACTGTGGCTGTGACCGGATTCGTAATCTTGGTTTCCGGAGCAGCAGTGGTGGCCTTTTTTTCCTTGTCGCCAATGACACCCTTAATCCCCTTCTCGATCGCGTCTTTTCCCTTGTCGGCCAGAACCTGCTTGGCTGTTTCGGTCACATCGGGTCTGAAGATGGGCATGGAAGTTGTGCCTGCGACCAGAAAAGGAATATCGTCCGGCACACTCTTCAACCCAACCCGATTCATTCCCTGGCGCACCAACCCGTCGCTGGCTACATGGGCTTTCATGTGGAATTTCAGATGGTTGGTGGAGTCAATATCGCCGTCTCCCGTGAGCCCACCGATGCCGGTAATCTTGCTGTCGAAATTACTGATGTGCGTTCCCTGCGAGCTGACACGGAAGCCGCTGTTCAGGCTGACGATGCCGAGATTCTGAGCTGAGGGCATCCCGGACAAGAGCGGCACGGACGCCAGTTTCGATCCGAGGTCAAATCCCAGAAGATTTGAATTCGCTACCTGGACCGTTCCGGTCGTGATCAGGCGGTTCACCGGTCCAGTGAGTGTGAGGTCCGTATCGACGGTGCCGCCATGCAGCTTCGAACCTCCGGGGAGATCGATGCCAAGGACTGGAAGGATACTCGCGACGTCATCCACCGAAAGTTGGGAGCCGGAGAGACGAAGGTTCGCGATCAACGACTCGCCACGAACCTGATAGGTGCCGGTGAGGCGCGCGCTGCTCTTGCGAACCGAAATCTGGCAACGATCGAAGGTTCCGGCGTGTTGGACTGGAGAATAGGACGCGTTCCGGAGATCGATGTTGATGTTCTTCACGACATGACTCTGGCTGGATGCTGAAGCCCCAGGAAGTATCAACGTGGCGTTGGTGATCTTCAGCCGGTCGAGTACGAATGTCGAGAGCGACGGCTCCGAATCAGCAACGTCGGCGGCGCTGGAATCCGGTGTGGAGCTGGCTCCAAGGCTTGAGAAGTTCCACTTTCCACTGCGAGATTTGGACAAGACCAGCTCGGGCTCCTGGATCTCCAGTGAGGTCACGTGCAAGGAACGCGAGAAGATCAGGCTGGCCAGGCTGACGCCGACCTTGATGGACTTGGCATGCAGAAAGGGGCGAGGGCTCGATGCCGGATCGTCGGCAATGGAGAGGCTGCTCGCGCGCGCTCCTCCGGACAGAAGCGAGAGCTCCAGGTAGCCGATGTGGACTTCCCGGCCGAGGCGTGACTGAAGAGCGGCCTCGAGTTGCGGACGCAGTTGATCCAGGTTGACCAGGTAAGGCAGCAGGGCGACGGCCAGAAGGACGAATCCGGCCAGGGTTGCAGCGATTTTCGTCTTCTTGTTTTTGATCTTTTTGGTTTCCATGGGAGCGTCTCCTTTTAGTTTGTCTTTCGGCTTCACTGGGTAGCGCGACAAAGCTCTTGGGAAAGGGACAAATGCCGTAGCGCCGGCATTTCGTAGCGCCGGCAGGATGCCGGCGCCACGGTCTACCGTCGTTACGTCGAGCTGCTTTTACGCGATGGCAGCACTTGCGGGTTGAACAAGCTGCGGACCGTTGTTCGGCGTGGCTTCAGGCACGGAAGTCTGTCCCAGTTCGTTCTGTTCCTCGCGAATCTGGTGCAGACCCTGTTGCACCAGGCCGAAGACAACGAACCAGCCCACAATTCCAAGGACCAGGTGGTGCAGTTCGAACGGGGTCTGGAAGGGCGCGTTCCACAACATGTGGAGCACCATGGGAATGCACATGGTCTGCAAGAAGCTGGCATCGAACAACATGCTGAGCTGGAAGTCCCGGTCTCTCTTCACCCGCCAAAGAGCGGCTGCGGCGATGGCAGTCCAGGCGACGTGGCCGAAGGGCGTCAGGAAGGCCCGGGTCTGGATCACGTCGAACATCACGCTCAGACTGTTGGTCCGCTCCAGGAAGTCGAAGGCATATCCTGCGCTCTCAAAAAAGGCGAATCCTGCGCCCACCGCGGCTCCGAAGAGCAGCCCGTTCAGGATGTACTTCCCGCGGAAGGCCCGGGCCACCAGGATGACGGCCAGCAGCTTCCCGATTTCTTCGACGATGCCGGCGCTCGACGCGCCCAGCCAATCCAGATTGGACACTTTGAACCCGACCAGCGCGACGAACAGTGAAACTACGCCACCGGAGGCCACCAGCATCAGGACGCGGTTGAAAGAGACGTTGCGCGGAATATTGAGTTCAAAGAAGAGGATGACCGTCGCCAGGGGCACAGCCAGTGATCCCATCATGATCAGGCCGGGAATCAGCTTGATGTTCTCAAACTGTTCGAACGCGAAATAAAAGCCGAAGTAGATCAGCGCCACAAAGACCAGCACCCGGAAGAAAAACCAGGGCTTGGGCCAGGTGGTGGCCACGTCCTCGATGCGGGGAGTGGTGCGGCTGGTGCCCACCACGAAGTAGTCGTCGATTTCCTCTTTGGTGCGTTTCTTGAATACCTCGGAAAAGAACTCTCTCAGGCTGAAGCCATCCAGCTTGTCGGTGCTGGCCAGGCTGGAAATGCGATTTCCGATGGACTGCAGGACGCCGCCGGTGGACTGGGTTTGGGCACCGCCGTTAGCGGGCGCGCCTGGTCCGGAGCCTTGCCCTGTCCTTTGACCGCACGCACAGCAGAATTTTGCGTTGTCCTGATTAGCCTGGCCACATTCGATGCAGAACATACCAGCCTCCCGCGGTGATTTGCCTTCACTCAGCAACGCGGCAAATAGAGAAGATCCGGGTCACTTCCTAGGTGCTGGGTTTTGACCCCGGAAATCGGCGTTCGTCGCGCTAATGGGCAGGAAGAAAAAATCCTGGGGGGAAATATGAAAAACTCACATCCGCCAAATCTGGTATTGGTAGTTCCAAGTCGGACTTCGAACCCGCGCACCTGGGTTCTCGAGCCAGAGGGACGCAACACGTTCAAGATAGTTGTGGTCTGCACTCCCGCGAATCGGACGCGTCACACGGCATAGGGTTTTTCACGTGCAAACGTGTCCCCCGCAATGCTCCATATCCATTCCAATTGCGGGAAGGGCACGGCTTCAGCCGTGCCGCCCCAGACCTCAAGGCTCCGGGGCTTCAGCCCCTGAGGCTTGCTTCGTCCCCATGGCTTGCAGCCCAGTTTGGCGCAGAAAACAACCCCTCAGCGGCTAAAGCCGCCGGATCGGAAGCATCTAGTGGCACGGCTAAAGCCGTGCCCTTCCCGATCCACGCAGTGAAAAGACAAGCCCAGGCATCTGCCGCTCATGCCAGGGCGTCCGAAGTTTGATTTCAACTCAGGAGAAAATCCCAGGCGCGGCGAGCTGGACGCGCAGGAGTGATTGCCACCGTTACCGATTGGCCTAAATGGAAGGTCACCAGCGACTCGGCTGGCAGCACGATATCCCGGGTCTTATTGGTGGCGGCTGCGCCGACGGCACCTGCGCCCGCTCCTGCGGCGGCTCCGATGGCCGCGCCCTTGCCGCCGTGCGCCACCGCGCCAATCACTACTCCGATGACGGCACCCGCGCCGGTAATTTCAGCGGTGCGCTTACCCTGACCTTGAGACACCCGTACCAGGGGAGGCGCCTGGATCTTGTATTCCTTTCCCTGAAAGCTGAAAGAGTTGATCGAGATACTCAGCTTAGCGCCGCCCGCCAGCTTTCCCGCGGGTTCGGCTTGGGTTACGGTGCCGGAGAACTCGGTTCCCGCCGGGAGCACTTCGCGGCCGTTCACCAGGAGCGGCTGGGCAAGTTTGCCTGCAAAGCGCTGGCCCGACGTGCCGGTCTTCGAGCTGATGTTCTGATCCAGGCGCACCGTGATGGCGGTATTCTGCGCCAAAGTGACGCTGGACGGTTTTGCCATGCCGGAAAGGCCAGGGTGCCAAAAGATGAGTCCAAGAATGGCTCCGAGAATGGCAAGGGTGCCATAGGACTTCGATTTTTGTTGGGTCGGTTGCACGGTCGCTCTCCCTGTGGTGACACTCTTAAACGCGACAAGGAAACGAGGAAGGGGTCACGGGGTTGTAGCAGGTCCGAAGAGGCGGTCGGCAAACGAGAAAAAACGATTACCGAATAGGCACAAAACTTACGCCGTCGCCGGCTTGGGCGTTTTCAGCGGGAGGCGTATTTGAAAGGAGGTCTTGCCGGGTTGGGAATCGAAAGTGATATGTCCGTGATGGCTGCGAACGATGCGATAGACGGTGTCCAGGCCAAGGCCTGTGCCCTCGCCGACTCCTTTAGTGGTAAAGAAGGGCTCAAAGATGTGAGGCTTCACATTCTCCGGAATCCCTGGGCCGTTATCGATGATCTCGACCAGCAGTGTGTCGAGTTCCCGGGAGGTGCGAATTCGGAGTTCGCCTTTGCCGTTCATGGCATCGATGGCATTGCCGATAAGATTGGTCCAGATCTGGTTCAGCTCGCTTCCGTGGGCACAAATCCGGGGCAGGGTTTTATCGAACTCACGAGTGACGTTGACGCCTTTCTTCAGCCGGAACTTCAGCATGATCAACGTGCTCTCGATGCCTTGATGAATGTCGATCTCCTGTTCCAGCATCTGGTCCATGTAGGTATATTCTTTGATCGCTTGGACCAGTTCGGAGATACGGCCGGTGGTGGCTTCGATTTCGCGGGTCAATTTTTCCGCGCTCAACGCGGCGACGATCCGGGCCAACGCGTCGTGTAGCACCTGGGGTTCGAATTTTCCGATCAGGTGCTGCAAGGCGTCCTGCTGCACACTTGCCTCAACCAGTCCCGATGCGAATCTGGAGGCGTTGGGAACACCGTGTTGCTCCAGCCATACGGTCATTTCCTCTTCGCGATCGCTTTGCACCAGCGAGTCGAGAGCGGGCGCACACGCCAGCTTTTCGATCACCTGATTTTCGAATTCTGCGAGGAGTGAACGCTGTTCCGGGGACAATGCAACCTGATCGAGCTTGGCGTTGGCCTGGCGTAGATCGCGGGTGCATTGCCGCAGGCCCTCGGCGGAGCGCCGTGCCGCGGAGGCGGGATTGTTCAGTTCGTGGGCCAGCCCGGCCGACAGTTTCCCCAGCGCGGTCAACTTGTCACGCTGCTGCTCACCGCGGCTCACATCGCGGATGCGGTCGGCCAGCACGCCCACCAGCCGGGGTATTAGCTGCGGAATCCGAGACATCATTTCCGGAAAGTCGTTCTTGTTGAGCTGGGCCAAGCGCGTCGGCCCAAAGGCGCGGAAGGTGACTGTGATCGCCGTCAGTCGCGAAAACGGCAGCATGCCGGTTACCTGTCCGGAGTGGACGATAAAGATTGGAGAGTCGGCTCCGGCGCTGTCCCGCCGGCCGCGCAGCTCGCCTTCGAGCAGCACAATGAGCAGGTCCGCCGGATCGCCCTCGCGAATCACCACATCGCCAGACGCGTATCGCGCATCTCGGCAGTGGCTGGCGAACCAATCCATCTGCTCTTCGGTGAGATCGGCAAAGATCGGGATTTTGCGTAGCTCGGCTTTCAGCGGTTCGCCGGTACCGCCTGCAGGTTGTACCGCTTCGCTTTCGGGCATCAGGAAACCTTGCTCAGATACTGGTGAACGAACTGAATCGCGATCGAACCTTCGCCCACTCCGGAAGCTACGCGTTTGATGGAGCCGTGGCGCACGTCGCCGACAGCGAAAATCCCTGGGACGTTGGTTTCGAGCAAACCGGGATCGCGTTCCAGCGACCATCCCCTGGGGCGTTTGCCTTCGCGCAACAAGTCAGGTCCGGTCAGTATGAATCCGCGCGAATCCCGCTCTACCATTCCATCCAGCCATGCGGTGCGGGGTTCGGCGCCAATAAAGATGAACAGTGCGGCTGCCGGAACCCGCGATATATCGCCGGTCTGGTCGCACTTGATCGAGATTGCTTCCAGGTGGTCGTCGCCATGCACTTCCACAATCTGACTGCGATATTCCACGTGGATATTGCTCGTAGCCTTAATTTGATCGATCAGATACTGCGACATGGTGGCAGCCAGCGAATCGCCGCGCACCAGCATCACTACGCGTTGCGCGTATCTGGAGAAGTACATCGCGGCCTGGCCGGCCGAGTTGGCGCCGCCAACGATGTAGACGTCCTCGTCGCGGCACGAAATCGCCTCTGTGGTCCCGCCTCCGTAATAGACGCCGGCACCCTGCAAACGGTCCATGCCGGGCACATCGAGCTTTCTCCACTGCACGCCCATGGCAAGCAGCAGGGCGTGGCAGGAAAGCCGGTTGCCGTCGCTGAGCTGCACGTAGCGATAGGGGCCATCTACCCGAACTTCGGTGGCTTCCTGCGGGGAGACGATTTCCACCCCAAAGCGGCGCGCCTGGGCCACGGCTCTGCGAGCCAGGTCGGCGCCGGACAGGCCCGAGGGAAATCCCAGGTAGTTTTCAATGCGCGAGCTCAGGCCTGCCTGGCCGCCGGGCGCTTCGCGCTCGACCATTACGGTCTTCAATCCTTCAGACGCTCCGTACACTGCCGCAGCCAGTCCCGCCGGTCCGCCGCCCAGGATGGCCAGATCGTAGAACTCCAGACCAGCCCGGGTGCGCAGGCCCAGCTTTTCGGCAATCTGCTGAGGATTCGGTTCGGGCAGGCGGTTGCCATCGGCGAAGAACACCGTCGGCAACTTGAGTTCTTCATCCTTCAGGCTCTCGAGCAGACGTTTCACTTCGGGCTCGCGATCGGCGGTATCAGCGTCGAGCCACTGGTAGGGAACCTGGTTGCGCGCCAGAAAATTCCGCACGTCGTAGGATTTTGCCGACCAGCGTGTTCCCAGAACCCGCACACCTTCAAAGGGAGGACGAAAGTTGGCGTACCAGTCATCGAGCAAGTCATCCAGCACGGGATAAAGCTGTTGATCCGGAGGATCCCACGGCTTAAGAAGATAGTGATTCAGCTGGACGGAATTGATGGACTTGATCGCGGCTTCGGTGTCGGCATACGCAGTGAGCAGCACCCGCTTGGCGTCGGGATAGAGCTTCATGGCTTCCACCAGGGTCTCGATCCCATTCATCTCCGGCATGCGATGATCAACCAGCAGCAGTGCGACAGAGTCGTTGCGCTGCTGCAATCTACGGAGCAGATCCAGCGCAGCGATTCCCGACTCCGCTCGCAGGACGCGGTAACGGTCGTCGTAACGCTGGCGTAGATCGCGTTCGACCGCCCGAAGTACATCGGGGTCGTCGTCAACGGTCAGGATGACTGGTTTTGCCATTACAGATACCTCTGAATCGGGATCGAACTTGCGAACCGCCGTGAACCAATACCGCGGGAGTGGCACGCCTTCGCGGGGTTTATTACCTACGTAGCGATTCTGATGTTTTTATAGCGCCGGAAGATTCAAAACGTACGGAAGCTTCTAGCTGCTAGCTTCAGGCCCCTAGCTGTGCCTGTGTAGGGACGGGTCGGAGCCTGCCCTGAGCGAAGTCGAAGGGACCCGTCCAGGCCGAGCAACGCTCGGCAGTTTTCCATGGCCCCGCTCAACGATTGCACGGGTTGAAGACCGTCGACCATTGTATAAAAAGCAGGACTGCAACATGAAGTCGTCACGGAATATTCCTGGCCGCGAAAAGTCCTGATCCCCTGATCACGAGTCCCTCCGGAAAGCGGTATGCTACCGCTACTCTCCAATTGAGAGTGAGGATCTGGCCATGCTCATGACCCTGCTGCTCTTTTGTTTTCTTCTCGGCTGTGTAGACGGCCTGCGATCACTGACGGCTCCGGCGACGGTCTGCTGGGGCGCTCATCTGGGCTGGTTGCATCTTGCGGGAACCAGGCTCGCATTTGTTGGGCATCCAGGGACGGTGATTCTTTTCACGTTGCTGGCCCTGGTGGAACTGACGGTGGACAAACTGCCGAATACTCCGGCGCGAACCGCCGCACGAGGGCTGAGCGCGCGCATTATTTTTGGCGGGCTGTGCGGCGCGGCACTGGCGGTAAGCGCGGGCGGGAGCCTGATCCTGGCTGCAATAGTCGGCGTGATTGGCGCCCTGGCCGGAACCTATGGCGGTTATAACGTTCGGCATGCTTTGGTGACGCGAGCGCATCTTCCGGACTTTGCTGTGGCACTGGTGGAAGACGTCGTCGCCATCGGGGGCGGCTTGCTGATCGTTTCCCATTTATAGTCGGGCTTGGCCGTGCCGGCCCTTAGGAAAGTGGAAGGGGCCCGTCCAAGCCCGAGTCCATGTAGGGACGGGTCTCTGACCCGTCCAAGCCGAGCAACGCTCGGCAGTTTTCCTGGTCTCGGGGGCTGCGCGCGGCTCCAACCTTACTGTCGGGCCGTGTCGAGCTTAGCTCGACCGGACAGCCGGGGGCGGCTGTCCCCACGCAGGTGTTGCTCGGTCCTGCGCGGGCGAGTCGCCCACGACCACGCCACGGTCAGGCAATCTACTTGCTACTCGGTCGAGGGTTCGTCTCCGTTCTTGCTGGTTGTTGACTGCATTTGGAATTCTCCGCCCAGGATCTTGGCGACCGAGCTTAGGTCCCTGCCCAGCGCGCTGCGCCAGCGGCCGACGGAATCCTGCGCCAGTTCCTCCATGGTTTGCCCAAACGAGAGAAGGCTGGCTGCGACCTCGGTCTTGACCAGGTCGGTGACAGAGGTCTCGATTCCTTTCTGAACCACCTTCAGCTTTCCGCGCGCCTCTTCGAGCTGATTGTTCAGTTCCTTGGCGTTGCGTGTTCCCAACTCCTTGAGCACCACGTCGACGGCGTGCTCCAGTTGAACCCGGGCGGCTGAAACCTGATCGCTGGCCATCTGCGACAGGCGGGTTTCCATTCCTGACTCCAGGCGGATTGCGGTCTCGTCGAGTTCGGCGATGCGGCTGTTCAGAGCGGCAACCTGAGCTTGTAGGCGGGATGCCTCGGTGGCCACGGTCGCCTGCACTTTCTCCATTTCGCGCCGGTAGGAATCGTGCTCTTCGCCCAACCGCTGCTGCATGGCGCGCAGGAGTTCTTCGCTCCGGCGCTCCACCCGGGTTCCTGCTTCCGCCACCTTCTGCTGAAATTGCTCCGCGCCGGTATTGAAGTGCTGTCCCACCGCCTCGGAGATCTCTTCCGAGAGGCCGTGCGCCCGTTGCTCAACAGTCTTCAGTTCCTGCGTCACCTGCTGCCGGAACCCTCCCAGAGCATCGGTGATGTTCCGATCGATCATGGTCTTCGCAGACCCAAGCAGCTGTGCGGATTGTTCCTGAGTCTGCTTCAGGACTTGCGGTCCCAGATCGTCGCGAAGACGTACCCAGAGTTTTTCTTCGACCTCTGGCGGAATATGTGACAACGAAATGTCGAAGCGGCTGCGCTTACCCTCTCCCTGCGCCGCCTGTTCCTTCAGCCGCGCCACCTCCGCATGCAGGGGTTGAACGAATTCGGCCACGATGGCCCGCAAATCATTTTCTGTCAAAGAAGCGTGGCTCTTATCCGAGACAAGTTTGAGCGACGGTGAAGACTGACCTTTGTCGGATCGTGTCACCTTTCGCGGGGGTTGCGGTTCGTCGGAATGGACGTCCAGCAGGCGTGCCCAATCCTCCGGGCAAGCTTCCAGTCCCCAGAAATTTTCCGGGTGGTCCAGCCTCGCGGCTACCTGCCAGCCCTGTTGACCCGCACCCATGGGCTTGCAGTCAACAACATGTGCCATGGTCGCGCCGCCTCCCTTGCGCCGAAATTGCACGGGAATGCCGGCCTCAAGCTTGGCCGGGGAAAAAATAGCGCAGCCATGGGCGCTGACTACCAGGGTTTCGCATATCTCGGAGAAGGGCGTGTTCGGCTCCAGGCTGGTGACGGCGATGGGAAGGGTGATCGGCACTCTCGAGCTGCGCCGTATGGTGTCGGTCACATTCGCACTATGCATAGTCATCCCTCTTTCAAAGAGCGCGCGCCATTCGACGCGCGGACAGGCTCAAACTCTGCATCCATACGGTAACTCAAGCTTCGCCACCTACGGGATTCCAGTAGTTCCGGGCGCCGCGTTCGCAGGGGCAGTTACGTTACGCCTCCCTCGGTAACTGAGTAATGAGACCAGGTACTGGCCTTAATCCTGCGGTCGATGACCAATAATCCAGCACCGATCGGGTACTTCTCAGGGTAGGGTGGGGAGTAGGTCACTTAGATATCGCGAGGACTGAAAGCCACCATGACAAATCCTTTTCTGAAGCGGCTTATCGAGATGTGCTGCCGGCACCGGTTCTCCTGGCCTCACGCCGGAGACTATGGCCAGGCCTACCAGGTGTGCCTGCTCTGTGGCGCTGCCTACTCCTATGACTGCGCGGAGATGCGGCGGACCGGCCGGCTGGCGATGCCGGAAGATGCGCGATCCCAGAATCAGCCGAAGCTCGCGGGCTAGGGCAAGTGTGGCGCGGACGCCCTCGCCCGCGAAAAGGCTGACACTATCCCTGATCTTTGCCTGCCGGGAAGGCGAAATCGCACTATTTGTTTAGTAAGGTCAAAAGCCGCGGGCGGGGCACCCGCGCCACACGAGCTAGGCCACGGGCAGGAGCCCGCTGGCGCGAACCACATCCACGGCTTCGTGGCGATCGTCCGCATCCACCTGCCTCATGATGCGGCTGATGTGGTTCTTCACGGTAAATTCAGACAAATTCAGGTTGGCAGCAATTTCCTTGTTGGTCAGACCTCGTTCCACCAGGCCGATGAGCTGGAGTTGCCGGCGAGTCAGACAATACTTGCCGCTGCCCGGCTGCAATGGGATCTTCACCCGAGTGCGATATTCATTCGACAGGTGCTGGACCAGCGCCATGCAGAGTCGCGGAGGCCAGGCGGCTTCTCCCTGAGCGACGGCTCGTACCGCGGCAATGATCTCTGAGGCCGAGGCTTCCTTCAACAGGTAACCGCTGACTCCAAAGTAGGCAGCTTTGAGAAACAAGCCCGGGTCTTCGTCCATGCCGAAGAGAACGACCTTGATGTGCGGAGCCTGCTCCGAAAGTTCGCTGAGTAAACTCATACCCTGATGGGTGGCAGGAGAGTCCATAAGCAAAATAGCGCAGCGGGACGCGAAGATTTCAGTTATGGCGGATTCGGTGAAGCGGCTTACGCCGACAATGGAGACCGCTCCCCGCTTCTGCAACAGGCGGGCCAGGGTTTCGCGAAGGAGGCGATTTTCGGCTAGAAGGTAGACGCTTACGCCTAAAGAAGATACTTCACTGCAACTCTGCACCATCGGTAAACCCAGCCTCCAGACTCTATGCGTGTCAGAATGGTCCTGTGATGCGAACGCCGCTACCTAAGAAGCCTGAAGGGAAGCTAAATTCTAGGAGTTAGCTGCGTTCCCTGTCAACCGAATAACCGTGTTCCCTTGCGGTCTTGGCGAGCATTGCGGTCAAAGTCTCTCAGGCTAAAGGCGCAAGTACAGACCTTCGTGTCGAACTCGTTTGTGCCGGACTACTGGGGTAGTGCTTTGGACTAATACGCGTGAATCGAAGTGCTACATCTGTAGCTCCTCGTTGAGTCCTACGAGTGCAGGCAGCTGGGTGCTCGGCTCCTCCCTCTTGACTGGGCCGAAAATCACCATCATTGGGACTTCCCAATTCCAGCCACTCATCGATACTAGTGAAGTTCCGACAGGAGATGGCCATGAACAGGGCGATTCGCGTTCTGGTTGCCAACCGGCCCAAGGTGATGCGGGAGGCGCTGCTCGGCACGTTGTCCGATCAGCCCTGGATCGAGGTCGTGGGGGAAGTCTCGAATGATGCCGACATTCCCGACCATGTGCTCAGGACCTTGCCTGACTTGCTGGTGATTGCAGTGGACGAGCCGGGGAAGCGACCCAGCCTCTGTGATGCGCTGCTGCAAAAGTATCCCGGCCTGCGCATCATCGCCGTGGCTCCGTACCAGGACTACAGCGTTTGTTATTGGGCCTCGCTGGATATCCACTCCGATGACATTGAACCTTCCGAGGCCGGTTTTCTGGGTGCGGTGCGAAGTGTGGCTGAAGGCCTGAGCCCAGTTCGCGCTTTGGTCGAAGATATCGGTCACCGCAGCCCGGTGAATTGAGAATGGGGGCAATATGAGGTTTCACATTAGATTCTCGATGCTCACGGCCCTTGTGGCGCTGATCTTCAGTATGGGCGTTCGGGCGCAAGACGACGATCAGAGGCAAGAACCGCGGAACGCCGTCAGCTCCGGCAGGACGCGTCCGGCGGAGCCTCCCGATCTGGCCCGGGAAAACCTGGGCCGCGTAGCGGCGTCTTCGGCTCAACTGCAGACGGTGCTTCTGAAAGATGCCGGAATACTGGTGGAGCTGAAGCGCTGGGTGGCGAAGGAAGCTACGGACAACGGGCAGATTGTGGAAGATGGCGAGCTTAGCGATCAGGCAATCTTCGACCGGCTCGATCACGATCTGGGGTTCCGGTCGGTAGCCACGCGCCTCGTGCAGCGTTACGGGTATCTGCTGCCCAGCGTGAATCCGGATTCGGATCTCGGCAAAGAACAGGACCTGATCATGAAAGATCGCGCCCACCTTCAGGCGACCCGTCAGGAGCACGCCTACGCGACCGCGCTGGCGGCCGCTGACACCGAGAAAGAAAAGGAGAAGCAAGAGCAGAAAACGGAGCGTGTGTCGTGCGATCCACGAAATCAAAGTTGCAATGAGCCAGCTTCGACGCGGCAGCAACAGCAGCGCAACTCGCTACCCAACGAAAGCCCGCTGCCCGAGCCGGTTCTGCCGGTCATGCCTGACCAGCTCTCGCCCGTGGACTCGACGCGTACGTTGCGTTCGGCGGCGGGCCGTGACGATTCGGACTCGGGCGGATTTTCGAGCATGGATCAGGGTTTGACCCTGGCTGCGGATTCGTCCCGACGGTCGTCGTCGGGTCTAGACGGAAGTCTGGGAGGAATGTCGCCCGGTCTGGGCGGTGGCATGGGCGGGGGCATGGATAGCCTCGACAGCATGATGCTTCGACGCAACAACCTGGACGATTTGTCCTCGCTGACATCCGGAAATCGCAGCGATCTGACCAGCGCCTCAGGAAGAGAGATGAGCCGTACAGTACGGCTACCGGGCGATCGTGGCGTCTGGGGGACGAACCGGGAGAAAGATCTTCCGCCCGTGTCGATGATCCATAAGAGCAGTCCTTACGCCGACATTCCTTCGTTGTACGACATGTATGTGCAGGCGGCGCAGCGCGATCGTGAGCCCGAACGCTTCGGCATGGAGGTGTTCCGCAACGGAACGCGCGCCCTGGACGCCATTCCGATGGACCTCCCGGTCGGGCCCGACTACGTGGTTGGACCCGGGGATGGCCTGGCCATCAATCTCTGGGGTGGCATTTCGCAGAGGATGGTGCGATCGGTGGATCGCGAAGGGCGGATCAATCTGCCCGAGGCGGGACCGCTGCTGGTGAGCGGACGGACCCTGGGAGAAGTGCAGGCTTCGGTGCAGCAGGTGCTGCGCACACAGTTCCGGGACGTCTCGGCGGACATCTCGTTGTCACGCTTGAGAACCATTCGGGTGTATGTCGTCGGCGAAGTGGCGGAGCCGGGCGCGTACGACATCAGTTCGCTTTCGACGCCGCTGAATGCGCTGTTTGCAGCCGGCGGGATTACCCAGCGTGGCTCGCTGCGCAATCTGAAACATTACCGCGGAAAGCAGCTCATCGAAGAAGTCGACGCCTACGACCTGCTGTTGCACGGTGTGGGATCCGACCTGAAGCGGCTGGAAAACGGGGACTCGCTGCTGGTTCCGCCGATCGGCGCACAAATCACAGTAAGCGGGATGGTGCGACGGCCTGCGGTCTACGAACTGCGTGGGGAGAGATCGCTGGCCGACGCCTTGGATTTGGCTGGCGGCATTCTGCCCGCGGCCGCGCTGCAGCATATCGAGGTGCAGCGCCTCGAAGCTCACGAAAAGCGCACCATGCTGAACCTTGATCTGACGCCCAGTGATCTCTCACCGAACGGCAATGCCGACGCCGTGACTGCGCAACTAAGCAGCTTCAAGATTCAGGACGGCGACCAGATCCACATCTTCCCGATTGCGCCTTACAACGGGCAGGAGATTTATCTGCAAGGTCACGTGTTGCGTCCGGGACGCTATTCGTATCACGAGGGCATGAAGCTCACGGATTTGATCTCGTCTTACAGCGATCTTCTGCCCGAGCCGGCGGGGCGCTATGCCGAGATCGTGCGCCTGAATGCGCCGGACTACCGTCCCAGCGTGGAAAGCTTCGACTTGTCGGCGGCGCTGGCGAATCCAGCGACGTCTCCGAAACTGCAACCCCTGGACACCGTCCGGATATTCAGCCGCTACGATTTTGAACCGGCGCCGACGGTGTGGGTCGGAGGCGAGGTGCGCTCGCCGGGGAAGTACGGCACCTCTGGGCAGGCCCATCTCCTAGATGCTATCTATTTGGCCGGCGGAGTTTCCCCGGATGCGGGTCTTGACTCTGCCCAACTTTTCCGAACCCAGCCGGATGGAACCTTGAAGATTTTCAGCGTGAACCTGGGCTCGGCCCTGGCCGGAAATCCCGCGGACAACCTGCTGCTCGAGCCGCGTGACCGCCTGCTCGTCCACCGCAGCGCGGCGAAGGTCGATCCACCCAGCGTGTACGTAAGGGGCGAGGTGGCCAAGCCGGGGCGCTACCCCCTGACCACGAACATGCATGTCGACAATCTGGTTCGCGTAGCCGGTGGTCTGAAGCGGAGCGCCGACCCCGTGAAAGCCGATCTTACTCGCTATGCCCTGGGCAGCGAGGCCGGCACCTCAAATGAGAATTTGCCGATTGCACTCTCGGCGGCGTTGAGTGGCACGGAGGGCGACAACCTGCAACTGCGTGATGGAGACGTGCTTACCATCCGGGAGGCTCCGGGGTGGAACGACATCGCGGCATCGGCTACGGTCCGCGGCGAAGTGCAACATGCCGGTTCCTATGGCATTCGCCCGGGTGAGCGGCTGAGCTCGCTGCTGGAGCGAGCGGGAGGCTTCTCACCCGAGGCGTATCCCTACGGCGCCGTGTTGATGCGACGCGAGGTGCGCGAGATCGAGATGAAGTCACACGTTGCCCTGGTGCAACGCATCAAGGCGGAGCAGGTCAACCTCAAAGCGCTTCCCGAAACCGATGCCGATCAGAGGAACGCGAAACTCACCGCCATCGCGCAGACTGAGACTACGCTCACGCAACTCGAGTCTACGGCGCCGGTGGGCCGGGTCATTGTGCACATCCAACCTGACATCAGTCGCTGGCGAAACACCGCGGCGGATGCGCAGTTGCGCGACGGCGACATACTTCTGATACCCAAAAAAGCAAACTATGTAACGGTGACCGGACAAGTATTTAACCAGACGGCGATCAGTTACCGGCCGGGTCACAGCGCGAAGTGGTATCTCAGTCAGGCCGGAGGGCTGACCCAGATTGCCGATAAGAAGGCGGTCTTTGTCATCCGAGCCGATGGGTCGGTACTGTCTGCAAAGAACAACAGCTCGGGATGGTGGGGAGGCGATCCCTTAAGCGCATCGTTGAAACCAGGAGACTCGATTGTCGTGCCCGAAATGGCGCCAAGAATCGGGACCCGCAACTGGACCACGGCCTTGCAGGCGGCGCAGATCGCAACCTCTGTCGCTCTGACCATCGCCTACATCAAGCCCTAATGACGTCAAGTCTCGAATGGGGGGCCAAGGCGGTGGTAATGGCGTGCGGGTGGATTGCAATCGGTCTGATGATCGCGGAGCCGGTTCCCTGTGCTGCGCAGCCACAGCAGAGCGAGCAGCAAGGCGGCAGGCAGCAATCAAGTGGCGACAACCAGAACGCGGCACCGGCAAAAAGCGGCGGCAAAACGAAACCTGTGCAAACTTCCAGTGGCGCCGAATCCGAGCCGGTCGGAAGCTTGCATTTGAACCCTAAGGAGTTTGGAAGAGATTTCGTGCTGGATCAAAAACAAATCTGGACCAGTCCCGCCCGGCTCCGATTCCCGGACACCGAATGGCTGGTGCCGCTGAGTGGAATCACGGCGGGATTTCTGGTGACCGATGCTGAAGTCGGTCGGAGCATTTCGCACGATCCGAAGACGCTCAGTCAATACAGCAATTTTTCCAACGCCGGGATCGGAGCACTGATCGGGGGCGCAGCCGGAATGTGGCTATTAAGCTATCCCTCTCACAACGAACACTGGCGCGAAACCGGGTTGCTCGCGGGCGCAGCCGCGCTCAACAGCCTGATCCCGGTCGAGGTGGCTAAATACTCGCTAGGCCGTGAGCGTCCGCTTCAAGGAATGGGCGACGGCCGTTTTTTCCAGGGAGGCGTATCGTTCCCTTCCGAACACGCCGCTGCTGCGTGGGCGGTGGCAGGAGTAATCGCACACGAATATCCGGGTCCTCTTCCCAAGCTCTTCGCGTACGGCCTGGCTTCCTTTGTGAGCTATTCCCGGATTCGAGCTGCTCAGCACTTCCCGGCAGACGTCTTTGTCGGCAGCATCGTGGGCAGTCTGATCGCGCAGCAGGTCTACAGCCGTCATCATGATCCGGAACTGGGCGGCAGCGAGTGGAGATCGATTGGCGAATTGTTCCGCGAGGGACGCTGGGCGCCGGAAAACCGAGGCTCGCCGTATGTCCCCATCGATAGCTGGATTTATCCCGCGTTTGATCGACTGTCTGCGTTCGGCCTGGTGGACAGCGCATTTGCCGGAGACCGGCCCTGGAC
>CAZGSU010000109.1:0-63401 GCA_964528615.1 uncultured Acidobacteriaceae bacterium
AAGTTGGTACTGAGCGCAGCCTAAATTTGATCTCCATCATAAAATACAAGCACGCCGATGTGTTGCGCATCAATGTGCAAGTCGTCGGCATGAGAGCGGACGATTCCGAATGCGCGCTGGGCGTCCTGCAGCGCGGCCGCAGATTTGGGATAAGGACCGGAGCCGGGCACGCGGTACTTAACCAGAACGCAGGTGACGCCCTTCGATGTCAGCCAGGCGCACACCTCGGTCCCTTCGAGATCGATGGCCAGGATGCGGTAGCCGCCACCGGGAAAAACAACGACGGCGGCGCCAGTATTCTTGCCCTGAGGCGTGTAAAGAGTGAGCGTCGGCGTGGAGACGTTGCCCAGGCGGATGACCGGCTTGCCCGCGATAAGAGGTTCTTTCGCAGTCGTCGTATCCATCTCTGGACCGGCATTCGGCTGGGCGCCGGGCGCTCCATGGGGCCAGAGAGCGATGGTAATGTGTCCCGGCGCAGCCGACCACGCGGAGCTCTGGGCAAACAGACCGGTCGAAACAGCGGCAACAGTGACGAGAAGAAGCAGACGATTGCGCATTATGATGTTCAGTGATAGAGCTGGTCAATCTTGGCTGCCATGATGAAATCACTTTGAGTCAGACCATCAATTTTGTGCGTCCACAGAGTTATTTCAGCTTTCCCCCAGGTCAGCAGGATGTCAGGGTGATGTCCCTGATGTTCAGCAACCTCTCCCACTCGGTTTACAAAGTCCAGCGCCTGCTTGAAATCAGGAAAGGTAAAGGTCCGCGAAATGTGATGCTCATTGACCGCTTTCCACTGCGGGACCTGTTGAAGAATCTGTTGCAGTTCCTTGCCTTTCACAGGAGGCACGCCCCCGCGGCAAGGAACGCAGGTTTGGCTGGCAAGATCTTCTGGCATCGTGATTTCCTCCCCTACTGCGGTGGATGCATGTCCACTTGATTCACCGGACATTCGTGAACGCTCTCGGTGCAGCTGCGATATTGAAGATTCTTGTCTACGCAGACCTCCAGGCTGACCAGGCTTCCGGCATAGCAGGACACGCGGAAGGCCTCCAATGGGGCGTGGTTCGCTTCGGCAAAACTCTTCTCGACGTCGGGCACGCTGACCTGCTGTTCATGGTCCAGGCTTCGATACTGCGGCGGCACCTGCACGTGCGTGAACGCCTGCTCCGCCTGGCCAAAGTAATCCTGCGCCGAAAGCCCGGTACAGGTGCCGTGCTTTTGCCACTCATGCTGGATCAGGCTGCGGCTGGGCATAAAGTTCAGCATATGGTCCACGGTATCGGCCGCTACTGGGCTTCCGTTCGAGCACGACATCGGCGGTTGTCCACTGCTGGCTTGGGGCCAGAGGCCGTGAAGAATAAAAGCCTGGTGTCCGCCAATTCTGCACTCGCTGGAATGGTCACTGGGATGACCCGCGCAGTAGTTCGGCGCCCAGGAAAGTGAAAGCAGGTAGTAGTCGAATTGGCCTGTTCCTACGGAGTCGTTGTGGCGATGGTGGTGCTTGGCAAAGGCCGAGGGAGGGAGGCAAAAGAGCGCGAACAAGAGGGCTGACACGACACGTTTCATGTTTGTTTGGAGTCCCGCGCGGCTCCCACCTTTGCGCAAAAAGCGCGCAAAGGTGGGGCACCCGCTGATCGTCCTGATGGATGAGAGCTGACGGCTGAAAGCTGTTTTAGAACGGAATATCCTCGTCGCTAATCGGTGTCGATGCCGCGGCCGGTTCCGCTTCCGGCGTGCGCTGGTCGAAATTGTTTCCCCCGGAGGACGCGCCGCGCGAACTCCCCGAGAAATCGCCACCGCCGCCACCTTCGCCGCGGCCGCCCAGCAGTACCAGATCGCTCGCCACGACTTCGGTCATGTACTTCTTTTGCCCAGTTTGCTTGTCATCCCAGGAGCGGGTCTGAAGACGACCTTCGATGTATACCTTCCCGCCTTTTTTTAGATATTCGCCGGCAATTTCCGCCAGCCGCTGCCATAGCACCACGTTGTGCCACTCCGTGCGGTCCTGCCATTCTCCGTTCTTGTCTTTGTAGCGCTCGTTCGTTGCCAGCGCGAGCTTCGCCACCGGGGTGCCGCTGGGAGTGGACTTGATCTCTGGGTCTTTGCCAAGATTGCCAATAAGAATCACTTTATTAACGCTTTTGCCTGCCATGAGTGCTGCTCCTTCCGCCCCTTCGCGTGGGTGTTGCACCAGGGAGCCGGGGAAATGAAACGGATATCGAGGGGCTGGAAGGCCACTATACCAGAAAGTCGGGCGACGGACCTCGGACCTGGGCCTGAAGCCCGGCGACTGACGACCAGGGCCCGCCCTTGCGTTATAATGCTCTCGATGCCTGCTGAACCCCTAAGGGGACTCGTCGGGATGGTACCCGACGAGCTCAAACACGAACCCAGGTCCAAGGGCCTTCTTACTCCCCGCAAGAAAAAACCCAAAGAACTGGCCGTGATCACAGAGTGCTGTACCGGCTGTGCCGGTTCTCCCGCGTGCGTGGAATACTGCCCGGTGGAAGACTGCATGTTCTGGGTTCCGGACGAAGACCATCCACCTTTCGGCCGCATCCAGGTCGACCCGATTCTCTGCATCGGCTGTAACAAATGCACCAGCAAGGGCCCGGACGGCTCCTTCCTCGATGGCTGCCCATGGGATGCGATCGTGATGGTGGACACGGTCGAAGTGGAAAAAGAAGTCGGCGTAATGCCCTTCTGAGAACCGGGAACTCTACTTTGCCCTCTCCCGAATTGCCCGCTCCGTCTCCACCGCCTGCTTGCGAACCTGATCCGGAATCTCGGGCAGCTCGCGCTCGTAGGGCTGGATGGCGGGAATGTCATCCGGCTGGCCAACCAGATACAACGCTCGCAGCGCTTCCCACACTTGATCGGTCCCAGGATCAAGCAATGCGATCTCTTCTCCGGAAGCAACAGTTTGCCCAGTTTTCACTGACAGCTCGCGCAATCGGCCGCTGATGGGTGAGCGGGCTTCAGTGGTTTGGCCTCCGGACTCAGTCTTTGTCTCTATCTTTGCCACGATCCCGCCCTGATGAATCACGGTGCCCACCGTGCTCGCATCGCTTACCCTGCCCGCCTGGGGCGCCAGCACTTTCGCAGATTGCAGCAACGCGACGATCTGCGGCCTTCCCGTGGCGTCGCCGAAGCGCACCAGAGACAGCGCCGCATTCCCGCGCACCATCAACGAAGGGTCGTTCAGCATTTTCAAAAGCGCTTCGTGGAATCCGGCGCTGGACGCTTCTTTGCTGGTGGCGTCCTGGCCCATGACCCAGGCATCGGTGTTGCGAACTTCCTCAACCGGATAGGACGCCAGCCGGACTACATCGGGATACCAGCGCGTGACGCTGGCATCGTGCCGCGTCACCCGCTCGCCGATCTGCACCAGGGCGTGCTGGACATGGCGCGGCTTCTTGTCGTCCTGCAGATATTCGCCCAGTTGCTTGTCCGAAAGTTGACGGCCAAACCAGGTGTTCCACCAGAACAAGAACGGCATGAGCACGATCAGCCACGCAGTGAAAAAAAACAGCAGGCGGTTGCGCGTGGACATCCGGGGTTTGGCGGGAGGAGCCACGGACTCTGTGCCCGGCGGGGTTTGCTGAGGAGCGTCTGGGAGAGCCGACATGGTTTGGATTCTATTCCACTACATCTGCATCCAGCACGCGCGCCTGCTCCAGATAGTGCGAGACCGCATATTGGGCCAGAAGCGGCGTCTGCAGCGCGATTTCGGCGCCGATCCACTCACCTTTCGTATGCGCCAGGTTGGCGGCGTGTTTGCAGACTCCGCTGGATCCAAATTTTGGCCCGAACGCGGCGCTCTGGATTTCGTCGAACTGGCGGAGGTTGCGCCAGGCCTCATCTCCCACCGTGCCGGAGACATCGATCTTCAGTTTCACGATAGCCATGAAAGTGTTTCACCACGCAGGCACCGAGTCACAGAGAAAGGCATTATATTTTCTTCTCCGTTCCTCGGTGTCTCCGTGGTAAATGAACGGTCAAGCCGCAAACAAGTGATACAGCATCACGTAAATCACCACTCCCGTGACCGACACGTAGAGCCACAAGGGAAACGTCCAGCGAGCGATCTTGCGATGCTGGTCGAAGCGTTCCCGCAGGGCGCGGCTGAGCGTAATGATCACCAGCGGCACAATCGCGATGGCCAGTATGGTGTGCGAAATCAGAATCGTGAAATACACCGGACGGGACCAGCCCTGTCCCTGAAACCGCACTGACCCGACGTGCGCGTGATAGTACAAGTACGAAGTCAGAAACAGCGCAGAGGAAATAAGCGCGGTGATCATTACAGCCCGGTGCGCGGCCATGCGTCCGCGCTTGATGTAGGTGCGCCCGACCAGAAGCAGGACGGCACTGGTGCCGTTGAGGGCGGCATCGATCACCGGGTAGATGGCGTACTGGGCGGGCACTTGCATCATGCGGCCGGCTTGGTAGTGCGTCGATTGACCATGATGAACGACAGGCCAAACATGAGGCCGGAAAACAGCACCAGCGTGGCCAGGGACGAGGCCAAAGGAAACGCCGCCGTATTACCCGGATACAGCAGGTCGCGCAGCGCCTCCACTCCGTACGTCAGCGGATTGATCCTGATCAGGAACCGAATCCAGCCGGAAGCGCCCGCGAGCGGAAACAGCGCTCCCGAGAGTAGCCACAAAGGTATGAGGAACAGGTTGATTATGGCGTGAAAGGCCTGCGTGGAATCCATTGACCAGGCGATGGTAAATCCGAGTGCAGTGAGCGCGAAAGAGACCAGAAATACGGTGAGCACCACCAGCATGAACTCGGTCAACCCCAGATGAACGCCGACCAGGGGAGCAAAGGCAAGAAATATCAGGCCCTGAATCGCCGAAAGTGTTGTCCCGCCCAGCACCTTGCCCAGCACAATCGCGGCGCGTGGAACCGGAGCTACCAACACCGAGAGAAGAAAGCCTTCCTTGCGGTCTTCAATCACCGACATCATGGTAAAGATCGAGGTAAACAGGACGATCATGATCAGGGCGCCAGGATAGAAGTAGTCCAGATAGTGCCGCTGCCCGGCGGCGTCGCCCGAGCGGAAAGAGCTGCCGAACCCGGAGCCGATCACAATCCAGAATAGCAGCGGTGAGGCGATGACTCCAACCACGCGAGCGCGTTGGCGGTAGAAGCGGACCAGTTCCCGCCACCACAGCGTAAACGCGGGCAGCAGGATACCGGTGGTGGAAGCGGCGTGCGTTGGAAGGGTTACACTTTGCGTGGCCACGTCAGCTCGTTTTCCACGCCGGTGGCGCCTTCTTCACTGCAAATTTCTTGCGTGCCTCCAGATAAACGTTCAGGAAAAGTATTCCGGAAAGGGCAAGCAGGATGATGCTCATAAACAGGCCGTCTACGGTCGTAATAGTTCCGTTCAGAATCGTCCACACGATACCCGCCAGGGGAATCAGACCGAGGACAACCGAAAGTACAACCATCATAAGCTCGCTCCTAGTAGCGCCGGCATCCTGCCGACTGTCCGGCGGGCGTCTCGCCCGCCGCCGAGATAGGCGGGAAGATGAGCATCGCTCAAGCTGAAATCATGTTCATCGAAATCTCGTTCGCGTCCACCTGAGGCGGCGGGACGCCGGCGCTACGAAGTTCTCTCATCATCTTCCGTCCAGAATTTGTGCCCGGTGCGGTGGATAAAAACATCTTCCAGCGCCGGTTTGCTGACCGAAATAGCGTGAATCTCCCCCGGGAAGGCTTCGACCACATCGGTAATAAAGCGATGGCCGTTCTCCCGCTCCAGGCGCACCTGGCCTCCCAACACCTGCGCATTCAGGTTGAAGCGCGCTCGAATCTGCTCCGCCAACACTTCCGCGTCCCGGGCATCGAGCAGAATCACGTCGCCGCCGATTTCACGCTTCAACTCGGTGGGAGTTCCAAGCGCAACCAGCTTGCCTTCATTGAGGATGGCGAGGCGATCGCAACGCTCAGCCTCTTCCATCAGGTGTGTGGTCACAATCACGGTCACTTTTTCTTCGTCCCGCAAAATCTGCAGATATTGCCAGAGATCGCGGCGCGCGCCCGGATCCAGGCCCGTGGTCGGTTCATCAAGCAGCAGCACCGCGGGGTGGTGCAGCAGTCCCTTGGCCAGTTCCAGACGGCGCTGCATCCCGCCGGAAAAGGTTTCAGCCTTCTCGTGGGCCCGGTCCGCCAGCCCCACCCGCGACAACATCTCCGCAATGCGCGATTTCAGCGCCGTTCCACGCAACCCGTACAGATGCCCCTGATGCCACAGATTTTCGGCCGCGGTCAGTTTCAGGTCGATGCTCTGCGCCTGGAAAACCACGCCGATTTGACGACGCAGCTTGTTGGGTTCTTTCGCCGCGTCAAATCCCATGATGACAGCACGCCCGCCGCTCGCGACCATCAGGGTCGAGAGGATACGGAACATCGTGGTCTTGCCGCTGCCGTTGGGGCCCAGCAGCCCAAACAGTTCGGCATGGCGGACGTCAAACGAAACTCCGTTCAGCGCAGTCCGTCCGTCATAACGGTGCACCAGATCCTGAACTGAGATCACAACCGGAGTGGTAAGCGCGACGCCACTTTGGGGGTCGAGCGCGACGTAAGCGGGGGCTTTGGAGACCACAGGGTATTTTATCTTAAGCGGACCGCCGGGCCCCGCTCGGTTGGGCCAGAGAGCCTTAACTCACCAACAGGCCGGCGGGAGGCCGGCGCTACGAAAACCGGCTATAGATGCGTATTCAGCATCATTAGGGCGAACAGCAGCGGCAGGTAGAACACCGTCGCCTGCAGAAGTTGACGTGCCCGCTGTTTCGAGCGAGGTGTGTCAGTCGCCATCTTGAACGTAGCCAGGCGGAGCCCGACATAGAACAGGCACACGCCGAGCAGCAGCGCCCCACCGAAATAGATCCAGCCTGACATGCCTAAGAAGGTCGGCAGCAGGCTGACCGGAATCAGCGCCAGCGAGTACAGCAGGATCTGGCGGGCCGTGGACTTCCCGTTCGGCTCTACCACCGGCAACATCCGGATGCCGCCATCCTCGTAGTCCTGGCGATAAAGCCAGGCGATGGAAAAGAAATGCGGAAATTGCCAGAAAAATACGATGGCAAACATCACCAGGGCGCCCCACTCCAGGCGGCCACGGGCAGCGGTCCAGCCCAGCACGCCGGGCATGGCTCCAGGAAAAGCGCCCACGAAGGTGCAGATGGGATGAATCGTCTTCAACGGAGTGTAGGCGGCAAGGTAGACCGCGGAGGTAGCCAGCGCCAAAATTCCGGTCAGAGGATTAAGCGCCAGGGCAAGATAGAGCGCGCCGCCCAGCGTCATCAGCACGCCCACCAGGGTGGCGTGCGGCAAGCCGAAGCGTCCCGCGGGAATAGGGCGCTGAGCGGTGCGGCGCATGTTGGCGTCCGTCCGCCACTCCATCACTTCGTTAAGTGCGGCGGTCCCGCCTGAAACTAGGCCAATCCCAAGAAGCGCGTACAGCAAACCCCAGGACATAGAAGAGACGCCCGACTTCAATGCCCCGAAATAATAGCCGCACCACGCGGTCATGATGATCAGCGTGGTCACGCGCAGCTTGGTCAATTCCGCATAGTCGCGAACCAGCGTCATAGCGCCACTTCGCGGAACCACCAGCGGTTGTGTCGCAGTGCTCATGCAGCCACCGGCTTCCCTTCCCTGCCCGGAACCCGCTCCGCCAGCGCCACCGGGACGTGGCGCCAGACCTGAACCGCCAGGACCGCGGTCGTGGCCAGCAACAAGGCGCCTACGGCGACGTGTGTGACGGTTGAGATCACCATGGGCAGTTCGGGCTGGACCGCGTCATGACCCCAGGCTATCCTGGTAAGAAAAGCAACAAAACCCAGACACAGTTGCGCGATCAGCAGCGAGAGCATAGTAACAGCAGGACGTCTGACTTCGTGAATCGCAGAATATTGGGACAAGGCTCGAATCGCCGTCCACGTCAATACGACCGCAACGGTCACCGCATTCACGACGTGCGGCCACCAGCTCAGGCCGTGGTGACGGAACATCGCTCCGAAAATAAGCTGCACGTAGAGCACGAAAATCGCAAGCAGCACCAGCGTGAACAGGCTCGGGCGGCGCTCATCAAATTCAGCTCGCGGTGCTTCCTCGACCCACGTTCGACCGGTGAAGACGGCGATCAGAACGGTGACACAAAAGAACGTTTGCGCCAGCGCGGCATGCGCCGAAGAGATGGCGGAAGGCAAGTAGAACAGCACAGTAAGCCCTCCCAGGACTCCTTGCGCGATCACCAGGCCAAGCGCGGTAACGCCCAGGTATTTCATCCAGCGGCGGCGGTCAGCTCGCCAGGTCCAGACCGCGACAATGATGGTCAGGAATCCGACAAACTGCGCAATCATGCGGTGCGTGTGCTCGAATCTGACGCCGCCGACCAGGTGAGGGATTTTGTATAGCGATCCAAACGACGTCGGCCAGTCAGGGACGGACAGACCGGCGTCATTACTGGTCACCAGCGCCCCGGCGATGATCAACAGAAAAGTCGCGCACGCGGCAAACACCGCGAACCGGTGATGCGCACGGTTGTAGGGTGTGGCAATGCGCTGCAGAAATCAGCTCCTTGGAGGGTTGCGTAGCGCCGCCGTCCCGCCCGCCTTGCCGAGGGCAAGATGCCGGCGCTACGATCAGCAATTACTGTTTGAAAGCCTGGTCTACGGTCTTGCTGTCCTTGGCGGCCAGGGTAACCTTCTGTGTCTGCTCCCCCAGCTTTTCCTGCACAAACGCCAGCGTGTAGTCGCCCGGCGGCAGACCCTTGATCTCGTACTTGCCGTCGGCCCCGGTGACCGCAAAGAACGGCGTCTTCACCACGTTGACATACATTTTCATCCAGGGATGCTGGTTACACTTCACTGGCAACATCACCTCTTCGCGGGCAAAACTTTTTTCCAGCGCTGCAGCCTTCGGAGGCTGGGATTCGTTCCACTCGCGGTTGTCCTTCGGAGTGGGGTGGATGTTGTGAGTAGTTTCGTCGTCGTTCCGGATCTCGATGTTCTGCCCAGTCATCACGCCTAACACGTGAGGATGGTACTGGCAGCCCTTCTGGTCGATGGTGACTGAATCCTTGGGAACGTCGAAGGTGCGATCGCCCATGCCCTCTTTCACGTAAACAAAGACGTTGGCCAGCTTGCCGCCGTCGGCGACGATCGTCTCAGCCATGTTGTTGCCCTTGCAGGCGGGGTCCTGGCTCATATCAATCTTCTGTCCTTTTGGAGCCGCGCCTGCAAAGGTCACGGTACCGCTCACGCTGGCGGCCGTTGCCGGATCGATCGGAGTCGAAGTAGCCGCGGGCTTTACCTCGGAACTGGGCGATGTGCCCTGTTCCTCATTGGTGTTTTCTTTCTTGCTACAGCCCGCCAGCAATCCCAGCAGGCAGAGCGCGAACAATGCTGCCCATATTTTCCTATTCATTATGTCGCCCTTTCGTCAGTGTAAGTCTCAGAACGTCGTTGGTCGTTGGCCTTTGGTCGTTGGCTAAAATCAACACCCGTAGCTAAAGGCGAACGACCAAGGGCCAACGACCAAGTTTCAAAGCACAACATTCTACCGCGAACCCCCGCTCCCCGCCGCCGAACTCACACCGGCAGCCTGCCTCTTCTTTTCGCGCGGCTCATTTTTGCGCGGCTGAACTGAAGCCTGGGCACGACCCCGGGATGCCGCCACCCGCCGCTGTTCTTCGGGCGTGAGCTGGAATATGTAGTCCACCAGCAGCTTACTTTGGTCTTTGTCATATCCCTGGAACGAAGGCGGAGTGGGGCCGGAGAAAACCCAATGATTGTTTTCCCGCTTAAACAGACCCGAAGGCATGGCCGTGCCCGGGCTGATGGCCTGTGGATCCAGAATCCAGCGCTCGGCCCAATCCGGTTTTAGACGCTCTTTTGCCAGCAGGAAGTTGGGCGCAGTAGCAATCTTGTCATGCTGCGGATCGCCGGTGGCATGGCACTTCAGGCAAGGCGCCGCCGTGCTCGAGAACAGGCTTCGCGCCATGTCGGTTTCCTTGGTGGTGAGCACGGGCACCTGTTCCGGAATGTAGGGCATGGGTTGCTGCGACAGCGCCTGGAAGAACCGCACCAGCTTGCGCAGTTCGTTATCGGAGAAGGAGAACGTCGGCATCCGCACCTGCAGGTACGGCCGCACGCCGTTGCGGTTCGTGTCCGTAGTGCTGAGAGATGGATTGGAAAGGAAACGCCGCAGCCATTCGGGATCCACCCGCGCGCCCTCGGTCAGGAGTTTGGGAGGCAGTTGCTCCTGAATGTCCTGATAATGCTTCATGCCCATCAGCACCGTGCCCTGATCGGGCGTGAACTGGTGGCAGCCTACACAGTTGTACTTTCGGACCACCCACCAGCCCTCCTGGATGTCGCGGCGCGCGTCGCCAGGCTTGTACTGGTAGCCGGGGGGCAGTGAACTCTCTTCGCTTCCCAGCAGGAATGTGGTGAGGTCCTGAATCTCCGCCTTGGAGAGATGCAAGTTTGGCATGCGGAGCACTTCCGTCTCCGACTTGACCTTGCCCTTGTCATACACATTCGGTTCAGCGAGCTTGTGCTCGAAGAAGCCTTTGTGGTCGTACCAAGGTTCCCTGGCAGGACCTTCCGGCAGCCGCGCCAGATCTTCCGGATCGGTGATCGGTTCGGAGCCCTTGCCACCGCGCTGCGCAACTTCAGTGAACAACGCGAAATCGAGACGCTCGATAGGCTTGCTGCCTTCATAGGTAAGCTCAGTGCCGATGCGGCCTTCGTCTTCGAAACCGGAAATTTCGTGGCACCCCGCGCAGCCGTAGTGCCGAATCCATTTCTTGCCTTCTTCCTTCAGTTCGGGATCTTCCATGAAGGGCGCCGCAGCATAGGCCGAAGGCTCCTCTTTCTTCTGCGTCATCAGATACGATGCGATATCCTGCGCGTCTTCCTCACTCAGACGCAGGCTGGGCATCACGGTCATGTTCTGCACTTGCAGTTCGTGACCATCGTTCGGGCACTGGCTGTGCTGCAGGTCAAACACGTACGGCAAGCCCTTCTTGGCGTAATCCTCGGGACCAATGTCTTTCTTCTCGTACGGACAATAAGGACGCGTACGCTCACGCGCATTGTGCACCCAGCGAACCAGGTAGTCGTAGTTGGCTTTCTCACCTACACGGGTCAGATTGGCGGCGAATGTTCCACCTTGCAGCTGATCGCCTTCTCCGATGGAGTGACACGCCAGGCAGCCCCGGCTCTCGAACAACTCTTTGCCGTGCAGTGCGTTCCCCGGCTTCTGCTTCGGAAGAGCGTCGGTGAATCCCGATTGCCACAAGTATGCCGAGATCGTCTGGATCTGGTGATCGGTCAGCCGGAAGTTCGGCATCTTGGTGGTAGGCCGGAAGTCACTCGGCTTTTTCAACCACACCGGAATCCAGTCGCGATTCAGCTTAAGGCGAACATCCTTCAGGTTTGGACCAATCTTTTTTACGTCCTGCATCAGGCTGTGTGTCTGAAAATCCAGCTGCTGGATGCGGCCATCGATCTTGCTGTTGGCAACTCTAAGCGCCACTGCTTTCTGGTTCAGTTCGTTGGCTTCCTCGTTGCTCGTGGCGGCGTCGGCCTGTTTCATCATGTCGGCCGAGGTTTTCGCATTGTCAGTCTTCTGCTGCTCGAACAGCTTGAGTTGCTGCGCGATCGAGGTCAGCTCTTCGGGCTCTTTGTCGTAGCCTTCGTAGCGGTGACAGCCCATGCAACCGCGCTGGCGATACAGGAACTTGCCATTGGAAATATGGGCGCCAACATCACCGATTGCCAGATGCATATCCGCCGCATGACACGTCTGGCAACCCGCCTCGGCGTTCTGCTTGGGAAACAGCGGCCACAGCCAGTGCTCGTAGTCGCCGTGAGCTTTCTCCACGCTGGTCGTGGCACGGCCATTTCCCTGGTGACACGGCGAGCAACCGAACTTGTCCGGATCGTGCGTCTGCAGCAATTCCGGCTCGGGATGGCTGGTGAAGGCGCGGGCATATTCGTCGGGCTTCTTTTCCCCTTTGGCCTCCATCACCGCAGCCGTAATCCTGAGCGGCTCTCTCGCGTTCATGTGGCAGGATTCGCAGCGGTCCACGATGTTGGCTTCCGCCACGTTGATCTGCACGATCTTCGGATCCCACTCCGCGGTCTTCTTTTTCAAGCCGTCGATCTGGGTAGGAGTGAGGTCCACCATGTGGTCGGTGACGAAGCCCGACATCTTGTTGCTGGCCTCGGTCACCGGCTTCAGCACGTCTCCCAACTCGGCGCTCAGTTTGGTGCGTTGATCTTTGAGCGAGTTGTAAGTCTCTTCCAGTTCGGAGAAGTTGTATTGTTGTCGGTGGCCGTCGGGAAATTCGACGGTAGCCTTCCTCTTTTTGTAGTCGTCAATGTCCTCCTGCCTGCTCTTCTTACCGGACGCGCTGGTTTCGGTTTCGAGTTCGTAGGTAAGGGCATTGACGTAGGCGCGGCGGTCGGTAAAAACATTCTGGACGGCCAAAATCTTCGCGCTCAGATCCGTAATCTGTTTTTGCAGTTCATCCCGCCGCGCCTTGGCGGTCTCGTAGGCGGTTTTATAAGCTTGCTCGAGTTGCTGGTACTGCGGGTTTTTCTCGACTTCGTTCTGTGACTGCGAGGATTTCGAGCGCGCGATGTTCAGGAAGGCGCTGTAGCGTTGCTTCCATTCCTGTTGAAAGGCCTTCCACGGCCGCTGTCCGAAGGACTCGTCCCACAGCGCCCAGAACAGCGTCACCATGAGGATCAACATGGCGATGACGTAATGCGCCGCGTAAGACTTGCTTACAATCGGATCATTCTCGGGGACAGGTGGCACCAAATCCTCCAGAATCAGTCGTTGGTCCTTGGCCGTTGGTCGTTGGCTTACACCGGAACCCGTTTGCTTTGGCCAACGACCAAAGGCCAACGGCCAACGACGGGTTCTAAACGTTAAACCACGGCGTTATCCACACGTACTTGATATGCCATGCCAGACGCAGCAGCATCTTTGCCGGCAGCGCCACCATGCTGAGCAGGAAAAACATCATGATGGAATACTGCAGCAGGCTCATGCGCTTGTAATCCTTCGGGTTGTAGCGTCGGAACAGGGCGTGAGTGATGAATCCGCCCACGACGTAAAAACCTCCAACCACAAGGCCTCCGAAAATAGCCTTGCCCAGGTTGGATGTGATTCCAAAAATGTCCGGCAGATCGCGGTTCACCTCATAAATGAGACGATTGTGGTCCCAGGTTTGCCCCGGCCAGAACCATTGCCACCCGGGCCCGCGGATGAAAGTCCCGATAATGATCATCGCGACCCAGAGAATGATGAAGCCGAACAGAAACGTCCCGATGGAAAACTTGCGCTGCTTCCAGGTGTAATAACCGCTGCCCAGCGGATTGGTGTCGATGTAAGGAATCACCATCAGACCAATAATGATCAGCGTGGGCATGACGACGCCCGCGATCCAGGGATCGAAGTACACCAGCATTTCCTGCAAACCCAGAAAGTACCAGGGCGCCTTGGCGGGATTCATGGTCAGGTTGGGATTCGCCGGTTCTTCTAGAGGCGCGTTCAGGGTGATGGACCAGACCATCAGAATGATGGTGACAATCATGGCGGCAAGAAACTCGATGCGCAGCAGGAAGGGCCAGACATGAATTTCCTTCTGCCAGCCCGGGCGGAAAGGCCACGACTTGCGATGATGAGTCTTGGCCATCGCAGGATTAGTTTCCAGTTCGCCGATCAATGCATCATTAGCCTTGGCCTGCTTCCACGCCAGGTAAATGTAGAAGATGAGCAGAGGAATCAGCCCCACGATGGGCACATTGTCAGGCGCCGAACATATCTCCCAAAGTTGTCGCCAATCCATAGAGTCTCCACAGGCCGCGTGGGAACAGCCGCCCTCGGCTGTTCAGTCGAGCGAAGCTCGACAAGTTTTTGCTTTCCACGAATCCGCCAAGCTTCGCTTGGCCGGACAGCCGAGGGCGGCTGTTCCCACGTGGTTCACCTTATTATTTCTTCGGCTCTTTCACTTCTGAAGCCAGCATTACCGGGGCCGGTCCCGAAATCCCGCCGTCTTTTCGCACCCGCCAGAAATGCACAATCATCAGAACCGAAGCTACGATCGGAATTCCGATGCAATGCCAGATGTAGGAGCGCAACAAAGCATTCGCGTCCACGATCGATCCGCCCAGCAGACCGAAGCGCACGTCGTTATAAGGCGTCATATGCAACATCGCGCCGAATGGGCCTTCGTGCCCCAGCATCGGCGTGGCCCGTGCCATGTTCGTTCCCACGGTCACAGCCCAGAATCCCAGCTGGTCGTCCGGGAGCAGGTAGCCGGTGAACGAAAGCAGCAGCGTGAACACCAGCAGCAGCACGCCGATGTTCCAGTTGAATTCGCGAGGCTTTTTATACGACCCGGTGAGAAAGACGCGAAACATGTGCAGCCAGACTGCAATCACCATCAGGTGCGCCGCCCAGCGGTGCATGTTACGCAACAGCTTGCCGAAGGGGACGTCATGCTCGAGATAGAGCACGTCGCGAAATGCCTGCACCTTGCTGGGATGGTAGTAAAACATCAGCATCACGCCGGTCAGCGTGAGCACGATGAACAGGTAGAACGTGATTCCACCCATGCCCCAGGTGTAGCTGTAGCGCACGGCGTCACGATTGATTTTCGCCGGATGCAGGTGAAGGAACACGTTGGACAGCACGCCCAAAGCGCGATTGCGCGGTGTGTCGTCGTGCTTGTGGCGGAAGATCGAAGTATAGACCTGGGTCTTGGTCGGATCTTTGAGACCCTCGATCTGGTCCTTGGCCTTTGCCGGCATGTCGGTCTTGAGCGACTGAACGTCTTCCTTGACGCCCGCCTTTACCCGTTCCAGCAGGCCGACCCGGTTCCCGTTCTTCCCGTTTCCATTTTCTTCAGGCATCTGAACCTCTTCTGATCCCATGTGGGGCCGGGTCTTCGACCCGGCCAGGTCGAGCGAAGCTCGACAGTTTTAAGTCGGCAAAAACGCTCCCGGATCATTGAACGCGCTGGGCTGTCCCTTGGGCCATTGGTAAAGTTTGGAAACATCCACCAGAATCTGCCCATCGGGCGCGATCTCAACCTTTGCCCGGTCCATGGGCCGCGGCGCCGGCCCTTCGAAATTGATACCTTCACTGTCATACCCGCTGCCGTGGCAGGGGCACTTGAATTTATTCTCGGCCGGCTTCCAGTCAGGAGTGCAGCCAAGGTGCGTGCAGCGCGCATAGATAACGAAGATCCGGTCCGGTGTGCGATCTACCCAGATGCGGTATTTCTGCTGAAACTTCGTGTCTACGCCCAAGCCAAAGTCGGCCGGATATCCAATCTTGAACGAAGTGGCGGGTTCGAAAAGCGTGCGGGGCAGGAAGAAGCGGAAGAATGCGATGAACCACGCGGTCATGAAGGCGGCGAACGCCGCCCATGCAAAACGCCTGCGACCCTGGTTCAGTTCATTATCTTCCGGTCCGACCGACGCCACGCCTCCCGCTGCCGCCGCTCGCGAAGTTCCTACCGCCGGAGTTCCAACGTAGGTGGTCGACTCTCCGGATTGAGATACCGAAGCCGCCGCCGATGGAGGGCCAAGCGGCGCTCGAGTTGCGGCCGCTGCCGGTTTGGCCGCCGGAGCGGCAACTGCCGCGGCTGCCGCCGGCACTTCTGCTGCCGCCGGCTCACCGAGCAGCGCAGTTACCTCGGCGGGATTCAGTGGGGGCAGACCCTTGCGTCCGCGGCGCGCCTGTTCCGCGGCGATCGTGGACTTGCTCCACTTCCGTCCTTCTGCAACCCACTTGGCAACTTCCGGACTGATGGTGCCGCTGGCAGCAGCAGGGACTGCTGGAGCTGCCGCCGGTGCAGGCGCCGGAGGCGCGGCAGCAGCCGGTGCAGTCGCTTCATAAGGCTCTCCCAGCAATGCGGAGGCTTCGGCATTATTCAACGGGGGCAAACCCTTGCGCGCGCGACGCGCCTGCTCGGCTGCGATGGTGGACTTGCTCCATTTATTTCCCTGCGCCACCCACTTGGCGACTTCCTCGCTGATGCCTCCCGCCGTCGCAGCCGGGGGCGCTGCCGCCGCAGCGGGCGCTCCCGGCGCTGCTGGAGCGCTTGCCGGAACGCTCGCTGGGGCTGCGGGCACACCGGAGCCGCCTTCCTCCCACCACATGGGCTGTCCGGCCTTCAGGGCCTCGATGTCAGCTTCGGTAAGCAACGCCAACCCCTTGCGCTGGCGGTATGCCTGCTCCATGCCAATGACGGAGTTGTTGAGAGCCTCTCGAGGCAAAGGCGGAAGCCGCCCGAGGATTCCAGTTTTGGACTCGTCTGCCATCCGTTCCTTCACTCCGATCGAGTCACCACGATTCACGTATGCCGGGACGCCCTCGTCCGGGCAGGCGAGCAACGCTCGCCGCTACATCGTTTCCGCTAATCTGCCGCGACCAGGCGATCTGTATCGCGTTGCCGATCCAGATTCATGCCGATCGCCGTCTCCACCAAATCTGCCAATGCCGCAATGAACGTGGGCGAATCATTCAGGCCCGACGTCATCTCAAACTGTCTGATCCCCAGTGCCGCAGCTTCTTCACGTGCCTCATGGTCAATCTCGCCCAAAGTCTCCACGTGATCGGACACAAAGGCGATGGGCACGACACAAACTTCCCTTACCTGCTCTGCCGCCAGGTTGCGGATCGTACGATGCAGCGAAGGCTGCAGCCAGTTGCTGGCTCCCACTTTGCTCTGGTAGCAGAGCCGGTGGTGGTTCCGCCATCCTCCGCGCCGCATGAGAAGTTTGACCGTCTCTTCTATGTGATGCTGATAGGGGTCTCCCCTTTCAATCACGGCCACCGGCACGCTGTGCGCGCTGAAAACAATCTCCGCGCGTTCGGACTCGGGAAAGCGGGCCAGGGCCTCATCCACCTTCTCGACCAGGGCGTCGAGGTAAAGAGGGTGGTCATAAAATGTCTCGATCGAATGCACTGGGAGGTCGTTACCGGACAGCCGCCGCCATTCGTTGAGGCTGCTCCCGGTTGTAGTGCTCGAATATTGGGGATAGAGAGGCAACAGCACGAGTTCGTCGCACCCGGCATGGCGCAACTGCTCCACCGCTTCGCGCGTAAAGGGATGCCAGTAGCGCATGGCCACAAAACAGCGCGCGTCCACCCCATCGAAGGTCAGCTTCTGCTGCAGCGCGCGCGCCTGCTGTTCAGTGAAGCGCCGGATCGGCGACGCCCCGCCGATCGCCGCATAGTGGTGCTGCACTTTCTTGGCCCGCGTGCTCGAAATCAGTTTGGCCAGGGGCTTCCGCCCGATGCGGGCAAAGGGGAAATCAATAATGTCAGAATCGCAAAACAGATTAAAAAGAAACGGCTGGATCGCTTCCGGCGTGTCGGGGCCGCCGAGCTGGAACAGGACTATGCCTACTCGCCGTGTTGGGTTAGCCATCCCCCGGGGTTCCTTGAAGAAAAAGGATGTTACTCAAAATCTGTAGGCGGCGTCAATGTACAGTTGCGGTCCCAGTGCTATTTCGGCGCCCGATGAACATCAATCTTTTCGCCGATGTCGATGCTCATCAGGTCTTCCCCCACTTCCAGCGGCCCAGAATAGGTTTTTCGCGTATGAGCCACAAGGTCCTGCGCATTGACATTGAACGGCACCACATGGGAATAGACCGCCAGCTTCGGCTTCACCCGGCCGAAAACCGTCCCCGCTTGTTCCGGTGTGGTGTGGTGATTGATCACTCTTTGTTTTTGCTCAGGACTGTAGATCTGGTCGCTGGCCCAGTAAGCCTCCGGATCCAGCACTTCGTGGATCAAGACATCCGTCCCCTGGGCGAAGTGGATCAAATTCTCATTGAATCGCGTGTCTCCGGAGAGAACCACGGAATGCCCGGCATAGTCGACGCGATAGCCAAGCGCGGGCGTGATCGGCGCGTGATCGACGGCGAAAGCTGTGACCTTTAAATCGCCGTTCTGGTAGACCACGCTTTGCTCGATGTCCTTTGCCACGATCACCACACCTTGTGGAGGGAGTCCTTCATCCACATCGCGGCGCATGTGGATGTCGAACTGGTAGGCCTGCTCCAGATGCGACACCATGTCCGCCGTTCCCACCGGGCCCCAGACGCGGAGCGGCGTGCTCCTGCCAAAAATCCAGCCGGTCAAATAGAAATCGGGGATGCCGACGATATGGTCGGAGTGCAGGTGAGTAAGAAACAAAGCGGTCACTTCGCTGATTGGGACTTTGAGCTGAAAAAGACGTTGGGTAGCGCCGCGGCCGCAATCAAACAGCAGCTTTTCTTTTCCAGCCTCTACCAGGATGCTGGGCCCAAAGCGCTCCATCACCGGGCGCGGGGAGCCCGTTCCCAGCAAGGTGACTTTGAAATTCTGCGGGAAAGCACATGAGGCAAAACTGATCAATGCAACCCCGAGCAAAGCAAACTTCGGCCACCAGCTTCTGCTGCGGCGAGGCAAGAGACTCATAAGCTTATGCGTGAGATGACTCGGCCTGGGTGGGAACGTCGGTGCCCGATTCCATGAATTGGATAATCGAATCTGCGAACTCCGAAGTGCCGGCCTTCCCGCCCACATCGCGGGTGAGCTTGTCCTTGGTGCGATAGACCTTTTCCAGACCATCGCGGATCCTGTCCGCGGCGCCGTTTTCACCCAGGTGGCGCAGCATGAGTTGCGCCGAGCGGATTACCGCCGTCGGGTTGGCGATGTTCTTGCCGGCGATGTCAGGGGCCGATCCGTGGACCGCCTCGAAGATCGCGCAGCTGTCGCCCAAGTTGGCGCTGGGCACGAATCCTAATCCCCCGACGAAGGCAGCACAGAGGTCGGAAATAATGTCGCCGTATAGATTCTCCATCACCAGCACGTCGTACTGATAGGGATTCATCACCAGCTGCATGCAGGTGTTGTCCACGATGTGCTCGCCGTAGATAATCTCCGGATATTTCTTGGCCACGTCGCGACAGCAGCGGAGGAACAGGCCATCCGAGAGCTTCATGATGTTGGCTTTGTGAATGGCGTGAATCTTCTTGCGCTGGTTCTTGCGGGAATATTCGAAAGCAAAGCGCGCAATGCGGGTGGATGCCTTTTCGGTAATGATCTTCAGACTTTCGACTACACCCGGCACTACTTCGTGCTCCAGCCCGGAATACAGACTCTCGGTGTTTTCCCGGACGATAATCAGGTCCACTCCGGGGTAGCGCGTGGGAATGTGGGGCAGGTTCCTGATGGGACGGAAGTTGGCGTAGAGTTCAAACTTCTTCCGCAGGGCAACGTTGATGCTGGGAAAACCTTCTCCCACAGGAGTGGTGACCGGCCCCTTCAGCCCGACCCGGGTGCGTTCAATCGATTCGATCAGCTCTTTGGGAATGTATTCCTGAAACTTCTCAAAGGCCTCGGCCCCTACCTGAAACGTTTCCCACTCGAACTTGACTCCGGTGGCTTCCAGAATGCGCACCGCCGCCTGGGTCACCTCAGGGCCGATGCCGTCGCCAGGAATAAGCGTGATCTTGTAAGCCATAGTGTTTCGTGTGGTCTTGTGGTCGCGGGCGACTCGCCCGCGGCTTTTGACTTTGAATTCTGTCCTCGGGGGCGCGTCGCACGCGACCACGCAATTTACCCTAACTCTTCACCGCACCTTTACTTCGCGCCTCTGCCGGGTCTTTGCTCTTCAGCAAATCCTTCAACTCGGCCATGAACTCCTGCACATCTTTGAAATCAAGATAAACCGACGCAAACCGCACATAGGCCACTTTGTCGTAACGTCGCAAGCGGTTCATGATCAGCTCTCCCACCTCGCTGGTCTTGCGCTCCCGCTCTGCCGACTCGATGACGAAAGCTTCCGCCTCGTTGACAATCTGCTCCAGCCGGCTGATGGGTACGGGACGCTTCTCGCAAGCCCGCAGCAGCCCATTCAGTACTTTCTGCCGGTCAAATTTTTCGCGGCGGCCGTCCTTCTTGACCACCATGTAGGGGATCTCATCGATCCGCTCGTAAGTGGTAAAGCGTTTGCCGCACTTCAGACACTCGCGGCGACGCCGGATCGAATCGGCTTCCTTGCTCTCGCGCGAATCCACCACTTTGTCATTTTCAAAACCGCAGAAGGGACACTTCATGTCGCATCGGATGACGCTTCGATTGCATTGTAACAGGCGAAAGAGAAGGCCGACGTGAGCTGCACACCTTCCAGCAAGGCGGTGCCTCAGATCGGGAAATTGCGGGAAATAGTCCGCTCGTCGTCAAACCGGTGGCCCGGGAGCGAGCTTTTCGCTGGACTCTTCCTGCTGGCTCTCCTTGGATAGCTTGCGCAAGGATAGCCGCTCGTGATGAGCCAGCAGCAGGCCCGCCGGTATGACCGCCACGAACGTCGTCAGCCACAACATGATGCCGCAACTCGCGGCCAGCTCCTTGGGCACGTCGAAGATATGCTCCAGCGCGGCGATAGTCGCGAGCTGGGAGCCTCCGCCCACGCCCGGCAGCTGAAGTACCGATCCCAGCATGCTGGAGCCCATAAGCAGAAGCACCTGCACCAGCCGGATGTCGAGCGGGTCGTCTCCGAACACGTGCGCCGTCTGGTGATATGCGATGGTGACTTCGTGGTAGGCGACGGCAATGATCCACCACATGCCGATCGAAACGATGATCAGGAGGATCAAGGAAACCGGCCCGTGAATCGTGTTCAGGCCTTGGCCAAATTCGCGAATTTTCTGCGCAATGCGATGGCTTAACTTTGATCCCCAGTGTGAGAAACGATGTTCCACCCAGTCGGCTACGGCGTTTCCCTTGCGGCTGACCACCACTGCACCCAGCGCGAGCCCGATCACCATCGCAAAAAAGAGAACGCCGCCATCGCGAAATCGGCTGAAATACTCGGGGTGAGGAAGTGACCGCCTCGAACTCGGCAGAAATATTCCCACCGCCATGAGGACGGCGAAGGCGCCAATGTCGAAGATCCGCTCCACCGCCCAGACTGCCACCTGGGAAGAAACCGGCAAGTTCTGCCGGCGGGCGATGAGATAGGGCCGGATAAATTCTCCCGGCCGTCCCAGCACCGCTAGTCCTGTAAACCCGATCAGGGTAGGCGGGACAAGTTCCACCCACGAGGCCTGGGGACGAACCGGGCGCAGAAAAATCTTCCAGCGAATCGCCCGGAAAATGTAGGCGAGATAAATAAGACCGACAGCGTGCGCGATATGCCGCGGCCTGATCTGTTCCGTCTCCGCCCAAAAGGTGGCCCAGTCAAAGCTTCGCCAGTGGCGGAACTGTAGATATACCAGTACGGCGAAAACGATCAGGATTCCGCCGGTTATGAAGATTCGCTTTCTATCCATGTTTTAGGGGAGGACCCGAGCCACTCCGCAGCGCCGAGCACGGCACCGACCCAAGGTAAAGGACCCAAGGTAGCTGATCCAAGGTAAATGAGGTGAGGGCGGGGGTCAACGCGGCGAAGGGTCGCACACTGCAGATACAGACTTCTCGGGTGGGCAGATGGCTCAGCGTGAAGCCTGGGACGCGAGATTGGGAATCGCCGCCTGCTTCACGGTCACAGGTGGCTGGACCGCCTTTTTATTTCCGTTCAGCTTAGCCGTCGCCGCCGTGGCCTTGCGCTCGGCCAGTTTCTTGCGATTGTAGTCGCGCACGATTCGGGCTACGTAGGCGCGAGTCTCGTAGTAAGGCGGCACGCCGCGGTATTGTTCGACGCGGTGCGGTCCCGCGTTGTATGCCGCCAGTGCTTTTATCACGTCGAAGTTGTAGCGTTCCAGCAACTCGCTCAGATAGCGAGTTCCGCCCTCAACGTTAGCCCGTGGATCAAAAGCGTTGGAGACTCCCAGTTTCGAGGCAGTCTGCGGCATCAGTTGCATCAAACCCTGGGCCCCTTTGGGCGACACCGCGCGGGGGTTGAAGCCGCTTTCGGCATGAATCACGCTGCTGATGAAATCGGGATCGAGATGATGCCGATCACTTATGGTGTTGATGACCTCGTTCAGGGTCTGCGGCTTGGGCGAAGGCACAGCTACAGCCGCCAGCGCGGGCGCCACTGTGGGCAAAAGATCCTTCTCGAAGCGTTCAATCTGGTCGGTGGCGATATCTACGTATCCGCCCTTGTCACCCTCCAGGTAAAGGCGAGTGACCGGCCCGAGGGTCTCGCGCCGCTCATGGCGGATGGAAAAACCGTTGTGCAGTATGGCCAGATCGGCACCCAGGGCAGGCATTGCCAGAAGCAACAATCCCAGTGCGAACCCGAATTTGTTGAATGGGCGCATACCGTAGCGCCGGCGTCCCGCCGGCTGTCTCGAGGGCGTCTCGCCCTCGAATCCTTTAAACAACTCCCAAAACCTGCTCGATCGCGGCCGCCACACCGCTCTTCTCATTCGACAGAGTCACCGCCCAGCCGTTCCGGCGCAACTCCTCAGCCGCGTTTCCCATGATAAACGGCAGTCCGGCGAAGGCAAGCATTTCTATATCGTTGTAATTGTCACCAATGGCCATGACCTGTTCGCGAGGGATGCCACGGTATTTGGCCCATCGCTCCAGCGCGTGCCCCTTGGAGCATCCCTGGTTCAGCACGTCCACGATGGAGAGGTCACGGACCGGGTACTCGGTACGAAGCACAGTAATGTCCTTTGCCAGGTTACTGGCCGACAGCAGGCCTAAGGCCTCCTGCATGCGTCCGATCGGCCCGCAGAACATGGCCTGCACCGGATCGCGGGTCAGCGAGTCTTCGATGGGGATGACAAAATCGATGTATTGCAGGTTCTTTTCCAGCCAGCGCTGGATGCTCACATTCAGTTCTTTCATGTGCTCCAGCACGATCGCGCCTTTCGCGTCGGTATCGAAGGTAAGCACCGTATTTCCACGAAATTCCCGCATGTCGCCGCACAGCCTGCGGCAGGTTTCAACCGGGAGCAGGTCGCGATGAAAGGTCTCGCCGGCCAGCGACCGGGTGATTGCGCCGTTCGAACTGATAACCCATAAGTCGAAGCCAAGCTGCTGCACGATCGGCAGGGCGAAAGTATGGCGTCGTCCGGTGACCACTACTACCTCGACGCCGTCGGCATGGGCCCGCCGAAGCGCCGACAAGTCAGCCGCCGAGATCTGAAATTCAGGATTCAGCAGGGTGCCGTCAATATCCACACCGAGGAGGCGAACCAAGGGCTTCACTGAGCGATTCTAGCATCGGGAAGATGCCCGACCCACACCTCGGCTCACGGCGGGGCGGACGCTCTCGTCCGCCCGGGGGAGCAACGCTCCGCTGTTCTCACCCACAACCTCAACTAGCCCGCGTAATATACTGCTGCATCACCGCATGGGATCGCTTCTATTCTTCGCGTTTTCGTGGTGGGGCATTCTGTTGCAGGCCTTCGCCATCATTCACTTTATCCGGCGCCGCCCTGACACCTTCTGGCTCTGGATCATCATTATCGGCGGCTGGCTTGGAGCTCTCGTCTACATCGTGGTGGAGGCGGTTCCCGACGCCGGCCTGTTGCGCCAGTCGTTCAAGGTTTTTCCCCGGCGCAAACGTATCCGCGAGCTGGAAGCCGCCATTCTGGACAACCCCTCCGCCGGCAACTACGAAGAACTTGCGGACCTGTATCTCGAGGAAGGCGAGTTTACACGTGCCCGGCAAGCCTACGACAAGTCGATCTCCTCCCGCACCGATTCCCCCGACCCGTTTTATCGGCGCGCTGTCGCCGCCATTCAGATGGCCGACTTCACCGCTGCTTTGCCAGACCTCGAACGCGTGGTGTCACAGGATCCCACCTACGACTTCCACCGTGCCGCGGGATTGCTGGCCCACGCCTATGCCAACACCGGCGCTCCGGAGAAGGCTGCGGCGCTATTCGAGGCAGTCACCAGGATTTCCACGTCGTCGGAGACTTATTACAATTACGCCTGCTTTCTCGCCTCCCAAAATCGTAACTCCGAAGCGCGCGAGTGGGCGCAACAAATTCTGGCCAAAAAACCCAGCATGCCAGGCTATTTGCGCCGCCGCGAACGACCCTGGTTCCGCAAAGCCAACGCCCTGCTAAATCACCTGCCTCCATCTGGGAACTGAGAACCGATAACTGAAAACTGAAATGCTAAACTCCAAACGTGGCCCGCATCGCGTATCTGGAGTGCACCAAATGTGGTGCACACGTCAATTCTGATAAACCTCAGTCGATCTGTCCGAAAGATGGCGGCGTGCTGTTCGTTCGCTATAACCGGCAAGACTTAAAGCGGGACTTTAACCGAGCTGCTCTCCCGGCAAGCATGTGGCGTTATGCCGAAGTGCTGCCCGATGCCCCACCTGTCTCTCTCGGCGAGGGCTTCACCCCGCTTCTTCCGAGTCGCGAATTTGCCAACGTCTACATAAAAGATGAGGGCTTGAATCCCACTGGAACTTTCAAGGCGCGCGGAATGTCAGTCGCTGTAACCATGGCGAGGGCGTATGGCCTGAAAAAATTGGCCGCGCCTTCCGCCGGAAACGCCGCCAGCGCCCTGGCCGCCTATGCCGCTGCCGCCGGTCTCGAAGCCCACATTTTCATGCCCCGCGATGTCCCTCTCGCGAATCGCGTGGAATGTGAAACCTACGGCGCGCACATCACGCTGGTTGACGGCCTGATCAGCGACTGCGCCCGCATGCTCGCCGAGCGCAAGGACAAAGAAGGATGGTTCGATGTCTCCACCTTGAAAGAGCCCTTTCGTGTTGAAGGCAAAAAGACCATGGGATACGAAGTCGCGGAGCAACTCAATTGGAAATTGCCGCACGGTATCATCTATCCCGCCGGCGGCGGGGTCGGCCTGATCGGCATGTGGAAGGCGCTCGAGGAGATGGGAACCATGGGCTGGATTGGCCCAGCGCGGCCCAAGATGATCGCCGTCCAGTCGTCGGGTTGCGCCCCGATTGTTAAAGCATGGGATGAAGGTAAACCCAGCTCTGAATTCTGGCCCAACGCATCCACACTGGCCGCTGGCTTGCGTGTGCCCAAGGCCTACGGCGACTACCTCATTCTCGACATTCTGAAGAAAAGCGCTGGCACAGCATTGGCGGTGACGGACATAGAAATAATGGATGCCCTGCGGCAATGGGCCAAGATCGAAGGAGTCTTCGCCGCGCCCGAAGGTGCAGCGTCGCTGGCCGCTTATCGCAAATTGCGCGATCGAGGGTTCTTTACCGCAGAAGACAAAGTCGTTCTGTTCAATACCGGGTCAGGCCTCAAGTATCTGGATGTGATCGAAGGAGAAAAAAGAAAGAGTGCAAAACCGCTGGCCTCACGCCAGATCGGCGGAATCATCGGGCCGTACTAAGTAGCGCCGGCGTCCCGCCGGCTGTCGCGAGGGCATCTTGCAGGCGCGGAAACCGCCGCACTGAACGACATGACTGAACGTCTGTACTATCGCGATTCTTTCCTGTACGAATTCGACGCCGAGGTTGTGGACACAGTTTGCACTTCGGGCTCCGACCCGCGGATCGCGGTCATCCTCGACCGCACCGCTTTCTATCCCACCAGCGGTGGCCAGGTTTTCGATACTGGCGAGATCCTTCTGACCGCAACGAATTCTCACCTGCGCGTAGCCGAAGTCGCGGAACGCGATGACGGCAGCATCCTCCACGTTCTGCAAGAATCCGCTCCAGTCGCAAAAGGAATCCGCGTCCGCGGCCTGATTGACGAAGATCGTCGTCGGGACCACATGCAGCAGCACTCCGGCCAGCATGTTCTTTCCGCCGCATTCGTTCGGCTATTCGACATGCCCACAGTCTCCTTTCACATGGGCGCCGGCTACTGTTCGATCGACCTGGACACAAAGAGCCTGAATCTGAAGCAGGTCGAAGCCGCCGAAGCGCTGACCAATGAGGTCGTGCAGGAGAATCGTCCGGTGGAGATTCGCTTCGTCACACAGGAAGAAGCCCGCGGATTGGGGCTGCGCAAACTGCCGCCCGTGCAAAAAGACGAATTGCGGCTGATCGATATTCGCGATTTCGACCTTACCGCCTGCGGCGGAACGCACGTTCAGGGCACGGCACAGATTGGCTGCATTCTGCTTCGGAAAACCGAGAAAGTCCGTCAAGGATGGCGCGTGGAGTTCGTCTGTGGAAAGCGTGCGGTATCAACCGCTCGCCGGGATTACACGGCCCTGTCCGACGCTGCGGGCGTCCTCTCTACCCAACTTTGGGAAGTTCCCCAGCAAATTCAGAAGTTGCAGGAGGAGTCACGGGCATCGAGGAAATCCCGCGAACAGTTGCACGAAGAGCTGGCCAGCCTTCACGCCGAGCGTATGCTCTCCGAAACGCAGGATATCGGCGCACGAAAGATCATCACGCGTACGTTTCCGGATCGCGACCTGAGTTTCATCAAACTGCTGGCGCAAAAGTTGACTCGCCAGAGTTCGTCCGCGGTTGCGCTATTGGGCGTAATCTCAACCCCGGCGGCGCTGGTTTTCGCTCAATCCTCCGGCCAGCCCTTCGATATGGGAGCATTGATGAAAGAAGCGCTGGCTAAGCTAGGCGGACGTGGCGGCGGAACCAAAGACATGGCACAGGGCGGACCATCGCAAGGAGAAGCGATCGAAGCCACGCTGCACGAACTGGCGGAACGTCTTCGCGCTTTCTCATCCTGAGCCGTTAACTCATGTCATCCGGAGCGCAGCGCCGGCTTCGCTTTGCGAAGCAGATGCGGAGTCGAAGGACCCCTACTGCTGGAAACAGCGTGGTCAATGGGATTTCTTGCGACGGCGGAGAATGCTGACCGTGCCCTGATCCATGATGTTGAGCTTACAGAGGTCCTTCGACTGCTTGGTTGCTTCGCAAAGCGAAGCAACCACTTCGCTCAGGGTGACACCCTCTGTGATTGACGTGTCCCCGCCCCCTTCATGCTACATTTCCTTCAGCGGCTCTGGCATTTATCGAATCCGGTTCTACCGAATCATGGAACAGCGCCTCATCCTCATTAATCTGCTCATCAAGCTGGGCGTAGCTGCCTCTGCCGCCAGCATTCTGGGCCGCTCGGTGGAGTTCAAGTCGTTGCTGTTTCGCGATGAACGTAGCGTGAAACAGAAAATCTACCTGGTTCTCTGGATCGGCATACCCCTGGCTTTGGGGGTATGGATCCGCTTCAGCGCCAGAAGTTTTGTTGCCGGCGATTTGTCTTTCGAGACCACAGTCCTGCTGGGCGTAATCGGCGGACGGTTCACCGGGGTGTTGGGCGGCGTTCTGCTGGCCCTTCCGGCCCTCCGGCACGGAGAGTGGGCGACGTTGCCGTTGAACGCGTTGTGCGGTTTCGTTGCCGGACAACTGCGCAACTTCGCTCCTAATCGCGAAGACATCTGGTCATTTTCTCCGTTCGTCGATCTCAGCATCTACCGCTGGATCCGGCGCAACCTGCCCACACCGCACCCGTTTGAATGGCAGACCATGTTTTTCGTGACCATCGTGGCGCTCCGCTTTGTGCAGACCGAACTTTCGCGATTTGCGCCCAACGCCACTTTTAGCCTGGAGAGTCCGACCTGGTGGGTTGAGGTCCTGATTTACGCCACCTCGGTGACCGTGATCGGAACCGAACTCAAGATCTGGAATAGCGTGCGCATTCAGATCAAGCTGGAAGAACAGGAGCGCCTGCTGCTTCACTCCCGCATGGAGGCGCTCCAGAACCAGATCAATCCGCATTTCCTCTTCAATACCCTGAACTCGGTTTCGTCACTGGTGCGTTTCGATCCCGATACCGCCCGCGAACTGATCCTCAAGCTGGCCAACATTCTTCGCCGGCTGCTCAACAGCAGCGATGCCTTCGTTCCGCTACGTGAGGAGCTGGAATTTATCGACAATTATCTCGACATCGAAGTGGTCCGCTTTGGCCGCGACAAGTTGAGGGTGGTGAAGGAACTCGAAACTTCGTCCCTGGACACGATGGTCCCCAGCATGTTGCTGCAGCCCCTGGTCGAGAACTCGATCAAGCACGGTTTGTCGTCGAAGATTGACGGCGGCAGTATTTACCTGCGCAGCCGGCTGACCGACTCTCACCTCATCATTGAAGTCGAGGACGATGGCGTGGGCATGGCTTCAGCCAATCTGCTGGAGCGGCCTACGGGGCTGGGTGGAACCGGAATCGGAATGGCCAACGTGGCAGAACGGCTGAAAGTCCTCTACGGCGATACGGCGCGAATGACCATCGACAGCCGCGAAGGAAAAGGGACTCTGGTCAGGCTGCGCTTGCCGGTGCTGCAAGGATCGGGCGCGATTCCCGAAGCCTTCTATGAAGCGCGCTCCAGCACGCGACGGTAAAACTCTTCATACTGCGGAATGATCCGGCTCGCGCAGAAGCGCGATTGCGCCACCGCCCGGCTGGCCTTGCCCATGGCACGCAGGACCTCTTCATTGCCCAGCAGTTCGATGGCGTAACGCGCCATGGTATCCACGTCGCCGACTTCTGCCAGGTACCCGCTCTTGCCATGCTCGATTAACTCGGGGATACCGCCTACCCGCGTGGCGATGGGTACGACCTCGCAGGCCATGCCCTCCAGCGCCGCCAACCCGAACGATTCCAGTTCGCTCGGCAGAAGCAGGATGTCGGCAATCGCCAGTTTTTCCTGCACCAGGTCCTGCTTGCCAAGGAAGATTACGTCGTTGTGAATTCCCTTCTGCACCGCCAGCCACTCCGCACGTGAGCGGTCGGGGCCGTCGCCAATCATCAGCAACTTGGAAGGGATTTGCTTGCGCACCCGGTCGAAAATCTCGATGCAGTCGGTGATCCGTTTGACCGGACGGAAGTTCGACAGATGCAGCAGCACACGCTCCCCGTTGGGCGCATATTCCTTCCTGGCTTCTGCGGCATTCTCGCTCCGAACATAGACATCGCAATTGACGAAGTTGTAAATCACCTGAATGTTGTTCCGGATATCGAATTCGCGCAGCGTACGCTCCCGCAAATACTGCGAGATGGCCGTTACCCCGTCGCTCTGCTCGATGGAGAACCGGGTGATGGGAAGATAAGAACGGTCGAGACCCACCAGCGTGATGTCGGTTCCGTGGAGCGTGGTTACGAAGGGGAGTTTGCGTCCGCGGGGCTTGGCTGCCATCATCTGGCGCGCCAGCAGTGCGCTCACCGAATGCGGAATGGCATAGTGCACGTGCAGCAGATCGAGGTCGTAAAGCTCGGCTACTTCGGCCATCCGCGAAGCCAGCGCCAGATCGTAAGGCGGATATTCGAACAGGGGATACCGGGAGACTTCCACTTCATGATAGTGAATATTGGGATGCGGACCGCTCAACCGAATGGGCTGCGCGTACGAGATGAAGTGGACTTCGTGACCGCGCTCGGCCAGTTCCAGGCCCAATTCGGTCGCGACCACGCCGCTGCCGCCGTAGGTCGGATAGCACGTGATGCCGATTTTCATGCCCGTCCCTTCTGGATCAGCCTGTCTCGCCCTTCACATTCGATGGCAGGGGGGCGGCAGGGATTCAGATTTTGCCCCGTCTGGAAGGCAAAGGGAATAGGAAAGGGTGGAGGGTACGGAAAACGGAAGGCTGGAGCAACAATTTTAGCTACGTCGATCAGCACTCGACCTGGGTAGAGCAGTGCTTTAGGTGTGTGCGTGAGAACCCACTTTGGCGCCGCATCTCAGACGCGGCAAACCAGCGGCTTCAGACCGCCGAGGTACCTACACCGCCCCCTGAACGTTCTTGGAAGACTCCGCCTCGGCCGCCATGGTCTCGACTTGTTGCTGTAACCGCTCCTGAGTCTTTTCGTCGAGGCCGGTGAACTCGATGCCCATGCCCACTCCGCCATCACAGGCCCTGACAATCGCCGAGGTATCGACTCTCTCTGAATCCAGCCAGAATGTAATGTCCAGAACTTTTCCCTTGGGGAGAGGAAGCAGCGTCTCTACATAACAACCGCGACCGTTAATGTCTGCCGCGTTCGTCCTCATCTGCATGCCCGCCCCGTCGCGGATTTCAATCGGAAGGCGCACCCGGCGCCGGGGGAACTTTCTCTTGTCCGATGGTTCTTTGCCCGGAATATCTTCGCTCGGGACCGGCGCCTCTACCTCCGGCGCCTGCAATTCCTTCTGCCAGGGACTCTCCTGCCCCTCCGCTATTTTTACCCCCACATCGATTTTCTGCAGCGGCCCGGCGTCGACCATCCAGATCACTTTGCACCTGGCCTTTTTGTCACCAACTTGTACTCCGATGACATCTCCAGGCTTGACCTGTTTCTCCAATCCGGAAATTTTCGCCCCATGATCACTGATATTTCGGGCTCGGGCGTTTTGGAAGAATGGCCGACCGTCCGAGTCCATCCCAAACACTCGGACCGGAAGATCTACGTCGACTCGGAGCTCGGGTTCGTCGGGCATGCGATTGCGCGCGTGCTACCTGGATAGACTCATTAAAGATGAACTCATTAGAGATAAATTCATTAGCATTAGATCATAGTCCCAGCAGTTTCGGCTCTTCAGTTACCAAAGATCATTACGCACGTGTGGGCCCGTTCCCTGCCACAGAATCGTTCACAAAATCACGATACGACACGACCTGAACCCCGTGTGCCGCCAGCAATGCGCGCGTCGCGGGCGACGTCAGGATACGCAATTCCTGTTCGCGACTTTCCCGGAGCCGGGTACGAATGCCGCGCAAATCGGTGTCGTTGTATCCGGGGTGGCAAACCATTTCCCAAACTCCGTCCGGAATATTCTCCACCATCTTGCGCATCAGACGCTCATCAAGCGCGCCGGTAGCTACGACGGCGAACGTTCCATCAGGCGTAATCATCCCGGCCTGGCGCACTGCTGCCCGAAACTGGTTCGCAAGGCTCCGCAAAATTCCGGCCTCGGTCCAGCGCCGCCACAAGTTCGGACGCGCCGCCAGCTGAGACCCGCGGATGCGCTCGAACGGATTCCGCACCGCCCGCACGCCGCACGCCCGGGCCGCACGCAACAGCGGCTTGAAGACTTGGGGAAACATGTGAGTGTGTTTGTGCGAATCCAGATGGGTAACCGCGATTCCGGAGGATTGCAGTTTCGCAATTTGAGCCGTGGCCTCGGCTTCGATCTCATCCGCATCAAGGCGGCCCAGCAACGCGAGCGCTGCAAATTTGCTGATTCCATCGCGGAAACGGGAGTTCCCCGCGGCCTTGCCGCCGCCATGCCTGTCCAGCAAACTGCGGACCTGTGTTGTGTCAAGCATGGGACTGCCGTCTACCAGGACGATATGACAACCCACACCGAATCGAGGCCGGGACAGTGCCAGAGCCACCGCCTCGTCAAATGCCCGCCCGTTCGCCATCAACGTGGCCGAGGTCACCACTCCGCGCTCGTGCGCTTCCACGATGGCGCGATTCACTCCGGACGTAAGCCCGAAATCGTCAGCGTTGATGATCAGGCGGCGCACCGCCCAGTCTAGCAAGGAAAGGATAGGCGAGGTTAGGTTCGACGCGGCCTGCAAAAACGCCAAGACGGAATTCCGACGATCGAGCGCGGGGAGTTGTGAATCCGAAAGTCCACCTCTTTATTTCATTGCGTCATCCGGAGCGCCCTTCAGGGAGTGAAGAGCCTGCCGCGAGCATGACGTTGTAAGGAATTGCTTTCAAACTGTGGCACCGGCGCCGCCCAGGTTTGACCGCTTTTTCCGCGCTCACATATACTCAAGTTCAAGTCGTTTTCCGAGTTTCATGCCCCGCTAGATTCAAAACAGCCGCCATCCCATCCTGGCGACAAGGGGCGGTTAGCTCAGCTGGTTAGAGCGCCTGCCTTACAAGCAGGAGGTCGCAGGTTCGAGTCCTGCACTGCCCACCATATAAATCAACTACTTCCCGAGTTTGCTATTTGGTTACTGTGCCGTAAATGTGCCATAGCTTCCACGTTCTGGATCGTGGTTGCTGTTTGTCCCGTTCAAGACGCGTCTTACCTGCTCGAGTTCGGGGTGTTGATATTTCATTGCTGTTGTCGGACTGCTGTGCCCCATGGCGCGCATGACCACCGCAAGATTGCCGGTGCCCTGCAGCACCCTGGTTCCATAGTCGTGGCGTCCACAGTACAGGACCAGCTTTTCCGGAAGTTCGGCCTCACGTCTGGCGTCCCTGAATTTCCTGTCCACGGTTGTCAAATGCCCGGAAGCTGAGAAGGCCGGGAAGATCCAGCCCTCGCGCCGTTCCCCGCAGCGACCCTTCAGCAAATCCAGAACGCGATCACTGAGTGGAACGAACCTCCGGCCGTTGTCGGTTTTGCTATCGCGAACGAAAAACACACGGTTGTTCCAATCCACGTCCTCGATGCGCGCACAAAAGAGCTCTTTCTTGTTGCGCATCCCGGTATCCCGGACGAGCACAACCACGTCGCGGAAAGTGGCGTGCATTTTGGGAGTCCACTTGCCGCTCTCTAGCAAACGGTCGGCAGCAGCCAACAGCTTGCGTTCCGCCTCTTGATCCAGCCGGAGAGTGCGGCCGAGTTCTTTCATCAACTTCAGTTTGGGGGCCTTCGCAATCAACCCCCATTCTTCTGCCTTGTGCAGCATCCGGCGTAGGGTCTTCAGGGCACAGTTGATGTTATACGGGCCGCCAGGGAAGGCCAGCGCGTCCACGTCTTCTGCAGTGATGCGATCCATCTTCATGCTCCCAATGCCTGTCTGCTCCAAGAGACGCCATCCGTTGCGGAGGTAGCTCTTGGACTTCGCCGCAAGCTTCGCATTGTCAACATAAGACATGAATCGCACAACGAACACCGACAGCACCGGGGCTCTTTTGCTAGTTTGTGTTTTGCCTTCAGCAACTGCTGCCAAAAGCCTTGCTGCCCTCTCAGAAGCGGCAGTTTTGCGGGTTTCTTTGGTTGATCCGCGAAAACTTTCCCCGCGGATCGTGAAGTCATACCACCAGTAAGGGTGGCCAGCTCTCTTAAAAAGGTCCACGCTTGGTCTCCACGAGCGCTCGCACGGAAGATGTCCGCGTGTTTCTGCGAATGTATTCGCGCAGATGGTCCTGATAGTATCGCACTCCTCCCTCTTCTTTCACGTAATCGGGCCCTCTGCCTTCACAGCGCCAGCGCTCGAGTGTCGATGATGGTCGACCCAGGAGTGCAGCGGCTTCCTTGGTGGTTAACATCTTGGTGACCTGCATTCTTGCCGGTTGTGGCGGCTCTGTTGCTGCCATCGGTTGTCTTTGTTGATCGCTAATCACGGGCTGGATCGAAGACTGGCTGGACATGCATGAACTCCAAGATTGAAATCCGGCAGTTAACCTCAAATCGGCTCCCCTAGTCGAACGTCCTGATCAGGCGGCTCGGCGCCTGGCTAGCGGAAGGAATTGAGCAGCAACGGATGCATCAACGTAAGGTTCGAAATTCCAGTGTTGTTGGTGGTGGGGTCGGACGACCGGCCCCTGCTGGGTTGCCATTGGATCCTCGGCGGATACCTCACGGAATCTCTTCTCCGCGGGAGCGCTCATCAAACTCGGCAAATTCCATTGCGACAACCTACGCCGCACGCACATTTTTCCAAGCTTTAGCACCGCGGGCAGAAAAACTACTCTCTGCTCATCGATTTCTCGTGTTTCATTTTCGCGCGCCATGCGCACCGCCTGCCGGTGATGCTGGCTAGGCTGAGCGTACGTGCAATCGAGTTCGGTTTCTTTCACATTCCTATCAGAAGTGTCGGATTCTGCCGAAATCCCACAGCTGCCGTGTGACGGCCACGGGCGGCCGAACGCCTGAAGAAATCGTGCCGAACTGAACGTTCTGTTGGAGAGCTTGGAGGTTCTCCAGCTCAGCTCTTCATGATCTTTGGGTCGAGTACCCTCCGAGCCTAGCCTCGGCACAAGAACACTGTTCCGGCCTTTCGCAAAATGCCAAGCCGAAGTCTGAAAGTAGTCGAGGAGGATTCCGCTGGCCCGATCTCCGAATCGAGTATGAGACGGCGGAAGGCGATCTTGCCAAAGTCGACCTAGGGCTCGCGACCGAACACGATTGCGGTGCGCACGCCGTCAATACAACCTCTTTTTGGACCAGGAGCGGGCGGGAATGCGGAGCATTCCCAAAGCCACGTTCCGGCGCATGAATCGGCCAATCGCTCCGTCATTGATCACATCGGTGCCAAGCCCTGCTGCGAAGCAATCGGAGAGCAGGACAATCGCAACCGGCGATGGCGACAACCCTACTCCGCCCAAGATCAAACTCGTGGGTTTCGACTACGTATTTGCCCATCGCGGGCATCAGTACCTGGCCATGGAAACCGAGAAACTGGACTACTTTTCAGGCAAACAGGGAATCGATCGCAGCTAGTTGCCTGGGCGCGTCTACCGCTCGAAAGAACGGCCGGACCAAGACGGCCCCATCCCGCTCTTCCTCTCGGCGCGCCTGGCGCGGCGCCTCCTGTGGTCTGTTCTTGCTACCCCGACCGGGAGGTCAGAAAGCCTCGTGCTTCGACACTTACTTGCTGCACAGTACAGAGATCTGTTCGCTCGGCTGGACTCGTTCCGGGTGGTATACGTCACAGCGGACCAGTCTATGTTTCCGAAGGCCGAGAGCACTTTCTCGCGCTGTGCGGGGGCCGGCAAAGGACCGAACGACATACCCCTCGATCCGGAATCCCGCGACTGCTGGATCATGTTTTATGATCGCCATCTTTTAGAACGACGGCAGACGGCTTCGTTCGACAAGCGCCAACTCGAACAACTCAACCATGAGTTAAGGGAGTTCCGAGGGCCGAAGTACGAGGGACGCCAGCATGAAAACATGCCGGATCAGCGGACCATTCCCAGAGTTGGTTTGGTCCGGATGCGATCCGGGGAACGGTCCGCTGATTGTCGTCGGTAACCATCGGCGAAAAAACCACTTCCACAAGGAGCCGCGGTCTGCAAAGTACAGCCCGCGGGTCATGAAAGGGCGGGAGCGACCTCGGTTTGTGGGCGGTCGAGCCGCCACAAACCCGCTTCGCTCGTATCCTCGCTACGGGGGTCGCTCCCGCCCTCGATGGAAATGAAATCTGTACGTGTTCTTCGTGCCAAACACCATCAATTCTTGAAGCGGCTGGACAAGAAGAATCCAGAATGGCAGCATTGCCATGATTTGCAGACACGACCGGCCACGCACGTAAAGTCCCAATCAAGGCAGCACCGGTGGGACAGCTTCAAACGCTACTAGGTTACGAGAGGATCAGGGCGACGCCCGGGTGCGGCGTCTTTCCAGAGGGCAAAGAAGTCTTGGTGTTTAGTGCGGCTCTTGTGGTATCGCTCTGGAGCGCGTAGGCGCATGCGGTGGTGTCGGAAGGCGGTGATCGTGATCGCTCGGAACCGTCCCGAACTAGGGACAACTGGTATTCGATTCAGAACACAGTTAATCTATTGTATTGGGGCAAAACACAATGACGATCCAGGTCGAACTCAACGCGGAAATAGAAGCGCAACTCATGGCCGAAGCCCGCGTCCAGGGCATACCTCTGGAAAAAGTGGCGGAACGTCTCCTGCGGGAAGCTCTGGCTTCTCGCTCTGTACCTCAAGGGAGTCTGACTATTGAAGAGTTCCATGCGATGCTCAATGCGCTGTCAGTAGGTTCCGAGGGATTGCCCAAGCTGTCGACTGAGAGCTTCACCCGCGAGAGTTTTTATGAGGACCGCGCCTAAATGATGGGCACGGCATACCTAGTTGACAGCAACGTCCTTCTTCGCTGGGTAAAGCCAGATGATCGTGACTATCCCCTCGTGGTTTCGGCGATTGATGCGACTCTCAAGGGCGGCGCAGTGTTCTGCTACACGTCACAGAACGTTGCTGAATTCTGGAACACTTGTACTCGTCCACTTGACCACAATGGGTACGGGCTTTCTCCCCAGGAAGCTGATCGTCGGGCGCGGTGTTTTGAAGACAAGTTGCGGTTCCTGCCGGACAGTTTGGCCGTACACCAGGAATGGCGCAAACTGCTTGTTGCGAATAACGTCTCCGGGGTTCAGGTTCACGATGCGCGATTGGTGGCCGCAATGCGAGTACACGGCGTCGGCAAGATTCTGACGTTCAACGAAAAGGACTTCGCTCGTTACACAGATATCCAGGCCATCAATCCTCGAACCATTTCAGCGAAGCATCCATGAGCATCTGAGTGCGGAGCTGCTCGTCGAGATCTGCAATCAGTCTGCAATCATTAACCCTGCGTGCCGACAGAGAGCGACGATATTGAGCGGTCGCGCTCAGCCCGCTCTTCGGACAGACTCCACCACGTCCTTACTCGACTCCAAATTACTGTGCCGTAAATGTGCCGCGAGTGCTCTAAAGCAATGAGGTTTTCGAGGTTTTCGAGGCCACCTCGGGACCTTCCGTGCGAGCTGATGTTGGGGGTAAGCGATTGATTCATTTAGGCGGACGACACTTTGTCCAGTCGTGTGAAGTCCGCCTTACAAGCAGGAGGTCGCAGGTTCGAGTCCTGCACTGCCCACCATTAATTTTCACAAACTCAGTTGACCTTCGCATCTGGAGATTCGTCATACCCGGTGGATTTACCGGGACCCTTCGCCAATTTTGTCTTCGGCTGATCTGCTAGTGGTCTTCAACCGCGTTGCGCAGATCCTCAAGGCCGAAGTGCCCATAACGAGCACCCATCCGGACCATCGTGGCCGGTGACCATCCGACGATCTCAGCTATCTTGGCAATGGACACGCCGGCGTCCAGTATTCGGCTCACTTCGGTATGTTCTAGATCATGAAACCGACATTTCACTCCCGCACGTCCTTGGCGCCTTCCCACGCTTCCTTTATGCTGGCAATTGGTTTGGTTGGGTCGGTAGCGTAAGCCGTCGCCTCGAACACATTGCCAGAAGCTCCGTATTTCTCAGCGGGAAAAACATAGTGCTCGGGCTCCCGGTTGGGAAGCCGTTGCGCCCAAAGCTTCATAGTCTCGAGGGCACGCCGGTTCAGTGGAATTGCCCGGACTGAATGCAGGCAATGGTAAGCTAATCCATTTCCATCGGAGCGTACGAATCACATTCTTGCGCGTGCCAATTTCGATCGCCAAGGTAACAAACGGAAACAACCTCGAGACCGAGACTTCGAACTCTCGCGCAACAAGAGAGTCTCCTCTTCGGCGGAGATCTTGCGGCCGATGTCTCCATGCTTTGGCAGCATGTTCACCTCATGCTGAACACGTGCCCATGCTCCAAGACGTCGCATTATGGCCCGGAGAAGGCTCTGTTCAACGTTCACGGTCCGCGGCGCCGCATCCTCGGACAGCCGAGACTTTTTGATACGCCCGGATGTCAACTACCTTTCTGAAGGAATTCTTGTCAAGACGGCAAATCCTTTCATATCTTGAGTACTTTCCTTCCACTGCGCGCTTGCGCCCGGCCCGCTTCGACGGCGAGACCTACTTATTCCCACCGCTTCTCGCTTTAGTTGTCTAGAATAGCCACTAATCGATATCGGGGCAGTCGGAGCGATCTTGGGAGCCTTGCCTAGTTTGAGTATCGTAATACCAGCACACAATGCCAGAAAACATCTGGCTTCGTGCCTGGTAGCTCTTCAAGCCTCTAGATTTAGAGACTTTGAAATTCTGGTGGTGGATGACTGCTCCTCCGATAACTCAAAGGAAGTCATACGCTCCCACGGTGCCAGTTACTTGCGAACGCCGCGCAAACTGGGACCGGCGGGCGCGCGCAATTTGGGGGCTGATCAAGCTCGCGGCCGGATTTTAGTCTTTGTGGATTCCGATGTAGCAGTTTCGCCCTTCACTCTGCAGATCATTGCCGACGACTTCGAACAGGACTGTGACCTCGCTGCAGTTTTTGGGTCTTACGATCGAGCGCCGGCAGAGCCAAGTTTCTTCTCTCAGTATAAGAACCTCATCCACCATTACGTCCATCAGAACTCGAACCCTGAAGCGGCAACATTCTGGACAGGATGTGGTGCCATACGAAGCGATGTTTTTCAGCGCTTCGGTTTCGATGCCGACAATCACGCCCGTCCCAGCATCGAGGACATTGAACTTGGACTGCGGCTGCGGCGCGCCGATCACAAGATCCTGCTCGACAAGCGCATCCAGGTGAAACACCTGAAACGCTGGACATTCGCCGGCATGCTGAAATCGGATATCCGAGATCGCGCGATTCCCTGGGCAAAACTGATTCTGGAGTCGGGCGAGATGCCCGCTGACCTGAACCTTACCCGTACAGCGCGGTTCAGCGCGGCAATCACCATGCTGCTTGTGGCTTTTGTCGTGCTCTTGCCGATATCAGCACGACTTGGAGCACTACCGCTCCAACTTGCGGGGCTGGGTATTGCCGTCACCACCGTGTTGCTGATTGCGCTGAACCGTGCGCTGTACCGCTTTTTCTGTCAGCAGCGTGGCACCGCTTTCATGATTGCGGCCATGCCCGTTCACTGGCTGTATTACTTCTACTGCTCAGTGGTATGGATTTGTTGTAGTGCGTGGCATCAATTCAGCAAGCCTTTTCGTGCCGATCAAGGCCACTCACGCAGTCAAAAGAACAAGAAAGCACCGCATCTCGCTCCTGTAGCCACGGCCGAACACGCTGACGGAGCGGGGCTGCGGGTGCTTGATTTGCATCGCGCATCCTCGCGAAAAGAAGAACAGGAACTGGAGACCGATCCTTCCCACGAAGATGCCGTGATTATCGGCGCTGGTCCTGCTGGCCTCACCGCGGCTTACGAACTCTCCAAATATGGCAGGTCCGCAGTTGTGCTGGAAGGCGACAGTGTAGTCGGCGGTATTGCCCGTACCGTCGATTACAAAGGTTATCTATTCGATATCGGGGGACATCGCTTCTTCAGTAAGTGGGAAGAAGTGAACCAGCTCTGGCAAGAAATTCTGGGCGACAAGTTTCTGGAACGGCAGCGCAGCTCTCGCATTCTGTATCGCAACCGCTTCTTTCTTTATCCCTTGAAGGTGCGGGATGTCCTGCAAGGCATGGGCTTCGTCGAAAGCCTGCGCATTGTCCGCAGCTACCTATACGCAGCCCTGTTTCCGTTTCGAGAAGAAGAAACTCTGGAGCATTGGGTGTGCAACCGTTTTGGGGCGCGTCTCTATCGTTTTTTTTTCAAGACATACACCGAAAAGGTCTGGGGTGTGCCCTGTAGCGAGATTCACGCTGACTGGGCAGCTCAGCGTATCAAGGGCTTGTCCTTCCTCTCAGCAATCCGGAGCGCCATTTTCCAAAGCCGCAAGAATGACGTCAAGAGCCTGATCTCGAGCTTTCATTACCCCGAACGCGGCCCCGGACAGATGTGGCAGATGCTGGCCGAGCGCCTACAGAATAGCGGGCAGTCGATATTGCTCGGGCAGCGCGTAGTCCGTCTCTGTCACGAAGGTAGGCGGGTCACGAAAGTCATCACTCGCACGTCCGCTGGCGAAGAGTCGTTCTCCGGATCACATTTCATCAGCTCTATGCCCATACGCAGCCTGGTGCGCGCACTGGATCCCGCGCCTCCCGCAGAAGTCCAGCGTGCAGCGGAGTCCCTGCGCTATCGCGACTTCCTCACCGTGGTTCTCATCGTCAATCGCAAGGACACGGTGCCCGACAACTGGATTTATATTCACGAGCCTTCGGTGAAGGTGGGACGCATACAGAATTTCAAGAACTGGTCGCCGGCGATGGTTCCCGATCCTGAGAAGACCAGTCTCGGTCTGGAATATTTCGTATTCGAGGACGACGAACTCTGGAAAGCGTCGGAAGCGGAACTCATCGAACTCGCAACCCGAGAAGTCGTGCAACTGGGGTTGGTGCGTCGCGAGGAAATTGAAGACGGCACCGTGGTCCGCATGCCCAAAGCCTATCCCATGTACGACAACGGATGGACCAGAAACGTCGACTGCATTCGGAACTATCTGCAGTCCAACTTGCAGAATCTGCAACTGGTCGGGCGGAATGGCATGCACAAATACAACAATCAGGACCATTCGATGATGACCGCCCTGCTGGCGGCGCGCAACATCATGGGAGCGAAATACGATCTTTGGGCGGTCAATACCGAACCGGAATATCACGAGGAACAACCGGAAGCGACTCGCGCGTACGCAGAGTTGAGGCGGCCGGCCTATGCGGAACCCCCACGCATCAACCGCCACGTGGCGTAACACGTTGCACTCTCTGGAGAATTCTTGGGTATCGAACCAACTGAGGCGCTTCCTCTCACCCCAGCGATGTCTTCCCCTGAGTTGACGCTTTTGGGAAAGGCGGCCCGTCGTCACATCATGGGCGGAAGCCTGCGTATCCTGCTGGCTGAAGGCCTCATCCTGCCCACCGGCCTGATCACGGCTTCCGTCCTGACCCGCTATCTCGGACCCTCTAAGTATGGCTTGTTCACACTCTCCTCAATGGTGGTCTTCTGGATCGAATTTTGTGTCACTTCATTCTTCGCCCGGTCGACGATCAAACTCATCGGGGACACTGCCGAAGACTGGCGCCCCTGGAGCGGCAGCGTCGTTAGAATTCATTTGCTCATCGGGAGTGCAGCAGCACTTCTACTCTGGCTGCTCAGTCCCAGACTAGCTCTACTGATGAACGAGCCGGCCCTGGCTGGATACTTCCGCCTTTTTTCCCTGGACATCCCGCTTTCCAGTCTTGCCACCGCCCATCGAAATATTCTGATCGGAAGACGCAGGTATCGCGAGCGTGCTCTGGCCAGCGCCAGCCGCCTGACTGCTCGCCTGGTATTGATGGTGGCCTTGGTGGTGTTAGGGTTCTCGGTGGAAGGCGCGATCTGGGCCACCATCGGCGCTTCCCTGCTCGACTTGGCTGTGGGCCGCTATTATGCTCGCGCTCCGCTGTGGGGATCGTTTCCCGTACCCACCCGTAAGATCTGGCATTACGCCCTACCACTATTTTTGTCGGGCGTTGGACTGACGCTCTTTGAGAAGCTCGACCTTTTTGTCCTGAAGATCCTGGGGACTACCGCGGCCGTCGCTGGAATGTACGGCGCTGCGCAAAATCTCACGATCATGCCCTCGTTGCTGGGAGGCGCGCTGGCGCCAGTGCTGCTGGCCGCGCTTACCCACGCGGTTCGGGGCGGCGAGCTTCCTTTGGCCCGCGAGCTATCTCGCGATTCGATCCGTTTCATTGTCTGTTTGCTGCCCTTCGCGGCCATGGCGGCCGGTGCGGCCCCCGCGATTGTAGTTCTGGTCGTGGGCCGCGCCTTTGCCTCCACCGCGACCTTCCTGGCGTTTCTGATCTTCGCCGGCTTCGCCCGCTTGCTGATTGCGGTGACTACTGCTACCTTGATCGCCGCTGACAGGCCCGGCTGGGTCCTGGCGCTGACCGGATCACTCGCACCGATCGCACTGGTCGCGCATTTTCTCGTGATCCCGCGATGGGGAGCTCTGGGTGCTTCGGCGGTGACCACCGTACTATCGCTGTTATCGGCCGGTGCCTGTGTCGCCGCAGCATATGCCTCGTGGAATGTTGCCCCCTCCGGCCTGACCCTGATACGGAGCGTTATGATTTCCTTCTTAGCCTACTGGCTTGCCATGGCATGGCCCGCGACCGGCCCGCTCCTTCTGGTCAAGCTGGCCACGATAAGCGCCTTGATTCTTGTCGCGTACCTGGGTGCCGGCGAATTTGGAACGAACCGGGTTGAATTAATTTGCACTCTGGCCCGATCCAAATGGCCAAGTGAGGGACGAACCACGTGACCCCGATCCTCTGCGAACGACGCCCGACACACGTAGGGTGATACCTTAAAGCTGAACCGCATGGACAGGGACTCACTGCTCCAATCAGAACCGGTCCGCGAGAAGAGCGCCGCGGCAAGCCGCCCGCTCAATTTCCTGCACCTCACCACTTTTTATCCGCCGTTCAGCTTCGGCGGTGATGCGATCTACGTCCATCGTCTGGCCCACGCCCTGGGAGACGCGGGGCATCACGTTGACGTAATTCATTGTGTCGATTCGTTTCACCTCTTGCATCCCGATCCTCCTTCCGTCCCTTTCGCCGATCATCCCAGGGTCACGACTCACGGCGTGCGCAGTGGATGGGGCGCGCTTTCCCCGCTGCTCACGCAACAGACGGGGCGGCCCTTTCTCAAGCGTCCTTACATTCAGCAGGTGCTGGATGCGAGATCATATGATGTAATCCATTTTCACAACATTTCTCTCCTGGGTCCGGACGTGATGACCCTCGCATCCAAACACGGCCCATCCATCAAGCTCTACACCGCTCATGAACATTGGCTGGTTTGCCCGATGCACGTACTCTGGAAGTTTCAGGACCGCGCCTGCGACCGGCCGCAGTGTCTGCGTTGCACCCTCATGGCTGGACGTCCACCACAACCCTGGCGTTATACCAGCCTCCTCGATAAATCCGCCGGACATGTTGACCAGTTCACCTGCCCCAGCCGCTTCGGCGTGCAAATGCATCTGGAGCGTGGCTTCTCCCGGCCCATGAAACACCTGCCGCTTTTCACTGACCGGGCCGGTGCCGTAGAACCCCGGCCTCACCCGCATCCTTATTTTCTATATGTCGGTAGGCTAGAGCAGTACAAGGGCGTGCAGAACCTGCTCCGTGCGTGGGAAAGAATGCCGGACGCGCATCTCCTGATCGCTGGTGCGGGCAATGAAGACCGGCGGCTTCGGGCCCAGGCGGCTCACAATCCCAGAATCAACTTCCTGGGCGCGGTGCCGCCCAACGCAGTCGGCCCTTACTATGCGCACGCGCTGGCCTGCATAGCCCCGTCACTGACCTACGAGACCTTCGGATTAACTCTCATCGAGGCTTTCACTCACAAGACGCCGGTTATCGTTCACGACATCGGTGCACTGCCTGAGATCGTGCGGGAAAGCGGTGGCGGCATTATCTATCGGACAGAAGACGAACTGGTCGAGGCTCTCTCCCGGATCGTTTCTTCACCGGCATTTCGTGACCAGTTGGGCAAGAACGGCTATCAGGCTTTTCTGCAGTACTGGTCAAGGGAGGCCCATCTCGCGTCCTATTTTGCCTTGCTGAGTGAAACTGCAAGGGCCAGGTTTGGCCGTGTGCCCTGGGACACTCCATCATAAGAATCTCGATCTGGTAACAAAAAACATTCGATCAAGAGAGTGGGGCTTTAGGTTTCAACGCGGCTGCCCGGCAGAATATGCAACGGCATGATCTTCGCCGAACCGGTTGAGTAGGGCTCGCGGCGGAGGACGCGTAACGTCTGCGCCTCCTTCCATTGTTGAGCCATGATCTGTCCGCCCGGGTAGGACCGCAGGAGTTGGAATACGGTCGTCAGCAGCTGTGCTTCATTAATGGAACCGCGTCGCGGGCTGACCAAAATGCATACCTGCGGCAGTCCGCGTTCCTCGGTTTCGACCAACTGGTAGTCTGTGAAATCGCCGCCGAAGCGGGCCGGCAAGACTTCCTCGACCAGCCGAAGCAATTCAGTTCCAAGAAAAGTGATTCCTTCGCTGCATAGTTTTTCGTAGCTGCGAATTTGCCGCAGATGTTGCGTCATGCCCAGTGCGCCGAACGGGCAGCCGCAGGCCCGCTGTTCGCTGATCGCATAATCACCGCTTTCCACATTGAGCATAAGCTTCGGGCAACTTGGTAGGAGTGAGGTGTACACCAGCGCTTGCACCTTCGCGCCATTACGGTCCACCGTCTGCGGACGTTGGATGGCAGCGACCTTGTCCTCGAGCAGATGGACGTCGTCTAGATCAGCAGGATCACCACAGGCCATGCCGACTATGCCGATTTCGGAAATGGAATAGTGACATGCGGCGCGGCAGCCGACCGCAGACACGAATTGCGCCTTGGCCGGAGTGTACGGTTCGCCACCCAGCCGCAAAAATGTGCCAGCTATGTCCTGTCCGTGTTCCTGTGCGGCCTGGCACACGCGCACGCCCGAACTTGCGTTGGTATCGAGCACCGCCGGCGCGCCGGCTGCCTTGGTTGCAGCCAGCCACTGCGCGACACGCGCGGAGTCCATAGTCGGCGTGAACTCGGGGTACGGCATCGGTGTGGCGCACAGCCGGCTGGCGGCGAGAGTGTAGTGGGTGAACACGAAATATTTCCAGTCGGCGGCTGTAAACTCCAGCCGGTTCTGCGCAAACCATTTCGCGATTGGTTTGCCCAGCTTGGCATAGCGGAGGAGTAGTTTCATGCCCGATGTCGCCAGCGGCACGGGCCGCCAGGAGGCGACCGGTCGGTGGGTCAAATCAAAGGACTTAAGAAAGTGCTGCACATAGGCCGCTTCGTGCGCCAGCAGATCAAAGTCGACAATGAGCCGCGTCCCTGCGCCGCGGGTTGCGCCCGTGCGTGCCTCGTAATGTCTCGCCAACAGCGGATTATCGAAGTCGGATGGTTTGACAGAGAGCTCCAACCGCCCGCGGCGGATCGGCTGTCGACACTTGAACTCGTCGAGCGTCACATACACGCCGGCGTTGTGGGTCGTCTCCAGGGCGGACTGCAACCCCTTCTGTCGGACAAGTTGAATAACGTCCTCACAGGCGATCCCGGCGTTCTCCAACAATTTTCGATACGGACTTTGCGGCTGAGCATAGATGCCGCGCTGCAATATCTGCAGAAACGATTCCTCCCGGTTCGCTAACTGCCGGAGAATCTTCTCGTGGCATTGGTCAGGAGTTAGGGGCTGGCGCAAATAGCGTCCCAAGCCCAGCGCGTACCGCCCAAACATTTTCAGATCGGCGAGCATGGTTGTCAGCCGGAGCTTCTTCTCTGAGCTTGAACTGGGCCACCTTGACGGGGTTGAAATTTGAAGAGTGTGACTGCCTCCGTGACATCCTCGAATACCACTTCCACCGTCATCTCGCAACGCACTTGGTCGGGCGGACAACCGATGATGTTGCTGAGCAGCCGTGCCCCTTCTTCCAGTTCCACAATCGCTACCACATACGGAATTTCGTTTTCAAATCCGGGGTGATACACCCGGTGATAGACCACGAACGAATACACACGCCCGCGGCCTGTCGTTTTCGTCCAGGTCAGTCCTGTGCCGAGGCATTCAGAACACAGCGAGTTCGGCGGAAAGACAAACTGCCGGCAGGCGTCACAACGCTGGATGAGCAACTCGTGTTTCCGGCAGCCTTCCCAGAGCGTCCGGGACTCGGGAGACGGAACCGGCAACGGTTTGCGATATTCGTTCATCAGGCTGCCGCACCCAAAATCAGCGTCGAGTGGCAAACCGTGTTGCCGCCGTGCCCACTCACCAGAGCGATCTTCGCGTCCTGCACCTGACGCTCCGACGGGTACTCGTGCCGAAGTTGACGCACCCCCTCGACGACCTGCAACATCCCTTCGACGTGACCTTCCGAGAGCTGACCGCCGGAAGTATTCGTGGGCAGACGTCCGCCCAATTCCAGCGCACCCGAGGCAGCAAACGCTCCGCCGTCTCCCTTTCTGCAAAACCCGTAGTCTTCAAGCTGCACCAGCACCATCGAAGTGAAACAATCATAAAGTTGGGCCGTATTGACATCCTCTGGCTTGATCCCCGCCATCTGGTACGCGGTCTCGCCGCTGCCGCGCGCGGCGGTGGTCACCATGTGGTCGTCAGAAAACCAACCGCCCAGATTATTGGCCGAACCAAAACCCAGCACGCGAACCGGTGGCCTGGCAAGGTCGCGGGCGCGTTCCATCGTCGTCACCACAACTGCGCCGGCGCCATCGGTAAGCAAACTGCAGTCGTAACGACCAAACGGTTCGACCACGAGCGGCGCGTTCAGATACTGCTTTAAGGTCAACGGCCCTCTCATTTGGGCGGACGGATTGCGCGAGGCATGTTGGCGGAACGTAACCGCGATCGCGCCCAGCTGTTCCCTGGAAGTACCGTAAAGGTGCATGTGACGGCGCGCGCTGAACGCATGCGTAGCCACCGCCCCGAAATAGCCAAACTCCGGTCCAAACTCCCCGGATCGTTGTGACTCCGGAATTAGCGTCACGCGTCGTTTCGCTTCGGGCGAACGCGTGCGCGACCAGGAATCCCGGCCGTAGCCGCAGAGCACCGTATGACATAAGCCTGCGTCAATCGCCATGCAAGCCATGGCCACCGCCAGGCACTGGCTCGCGCCGCCGTTGTCGAGGCTAGTACTGAACGAGACGTTGAGTCCGAGACGTTCACCGATTCGTTGGTGGTGACAATACATGTCGTCCGGTCCGCGCGAAATCAAGCCGTCGATGTCCGTCTTCTTCAGACCCGCGTCTTCGATGGCGTTCTTCATCGCCACAGCCAGCAGGCTCAACGCGCTCATGCCCGGCACTTCGCCGATCGGACTTTGCCCAATGCCGACGATTGCGTACTGGCCTCTCAACTGGTTCAAATCACACCCTCCTGCCGCCAGCGCTGCAAGGTTTCGCCATCGTAACCCAGCGCGGTGAGCACTTCGTCGGTGTGTTCTCCCAACGCAGGCGGCGCGAGCCGGTAGCTGACCGGCGTTTGTTCGAACTGAATCGGATTGCCACTCAACCGAACCCGGCCCATCGTAGGATGAGTCATCTCCACCGCCATTCCCCATCGCTGGACCTGCGGGTCGGCAAACACTTCCTCCAAGGTGTTCAGCGGTGCACACGGCACATCGTGTTCGCGCAGTCGCTCCAGCCACGCATCACGCGTCCTGGTGGCAAACGCTTCGGCGAGAATCGCGCGCAACGTTTCGTAATGACGCCGACGCCCTTCGCGATCTTGGAAACGTGCATCGGTCCTGAGTTCCGGCTTTCCGACGGCTTTGATCAGGCTTTCCCAAAACTTGGGTGGCGAGGATAAATGAATCACCAGAGGCCGCCCGTCCTGCGCGACAAAAGCGTATGCCTGCGCTGCCTGCACGCGCGTCTCGCGACGCGGCACTTCGGATGTAGCGAAGTAGCGTGCGGCGGCTTCCTGCACGAACGAGGTGGTGGACTGGAGCAGTGAAGTCTCCACTTTCTGGCCTTGACCCGTGCGCTCCCTCGCGAACAGTGCGGCTTGAATTCCGTAACAGGCGAAGATACCGGTCAGATGATCGGAAAAAGAAATGCCGGCTAGTTGCGGATCGTCCAGATTGGTGACTAACCCCAACAGCCCGCCCATTGCCTGCCCGATGGTGTCGTACCCAGGCCGGTCGCAATACGGACCGTCCTGGCCAAAGCCAGAAATCGAGCAGTAAATCACGCGTGGGTTGAGCTTCCGAATCGAGTCGTAGTCGATCCCCAGTTTTTGAACCACCCCGGGCCGCCCATTCTCGATGATCACATCCACGCGACCCGCTAGCCTCAAGAATACATCCCGTCCGGCGTCGGTTTTCAAATCGAGTGTTACGCTTTTCTTGTTTCGGTTAACGCAACAGAACGTCGAGTTGTAGCCGTTCGATCCCCAACCGCGAAACGGATCGCCTGAAACGGGTGGTTCAATCTTGACGACCTTCGCGCCCAGATCGGCGAGCAGCATGGCGGCATAAGGCGCCGTAAGATAGCTGCCCAACTCCAGCACAACAATTCCCTCCAACGCTCCGCGCATCAACACTCCGTTACTGAAGGACCGAGATAAGTTTGGTATTGAGAAACTCTTCCAACCCCAGCCGGCCGCCTTCTTTCCCGAAACCGCTCTGTTTCACGCCGCCGAATGGCACATGCGCCGCACCCGGCAGTGGATCGTTCACACCGACGATGCCGTATTCGAGCCGTTCGGCCACGCGGGTGGCCCGGGTCAGATCGCGCGTGAAGAAAAACGCCGCCAGTCCAGTTGGCGACTTGTTAGCCGAGGCGACGACTTCGTCTTCGACCGCGAACGCCATGATGGGCGCAACCGGGCCGAATGTTTCCTCGTGCATGATGCGCATCTCGTGGCTAACCCCGGCGAGGATAGTCGGCTCGTAGAAAAGTCCCCCGGCAAATTCACCGTCCATTCGACGATGCCCACCGAGCAATAGCTTCGCACCACGAGCAAGCGCATCTTCGACGTGCTCGTGGACTTTTTGCAACCCCGCCTCGTTGATCAGCGGCCCGACCTGAACGGACTCGTCCAGCGGGTTGCCCATTTTCAGCGCCTTGACCAGTTCAACAAAGCGGGATGTGAAGCCGTCGAGGATGGACTCGTGGACGTAAACCCGGTTCAATGCAACGCACGTCTGTCCAGCGTTGCGGAACTTCGACGCCACTGCTCCGCGCGCCGCCATCTCGATGTCCGCGTCCTCAAAGACGATGAACGGAGCGTGCCCACCCAATTCCAGGGAGAGGCGTTTTACATGTGCGGCTGCGCCCCGCATCACTTGCCTCCCCACTTCCAACGATCCCGTGAAGCTAAGTTTGCGGACCAGCGGATTGGAGAGCAACTCCTGGCCGACCACCTCGGGCTGGTTCGTCGTCACGAGATTGGCGACGCCGCGCGGCAGACCAGCTTCCTCGAACAGTTCGAAGATGGTGATGGCCGACAGCGGTGTTTGCTCTGGTGGTTTGACAACCACGGTGCAGCCCGCCGCCAACGCCGCGCCCATTGGCCGGGTGATTCCTGCCGCTGGGAAATTCCAGATCGTGATGAGGCCGGCCACTCCGATCGGTTGCTGGATGGTCACGAGGCGTTTGCCGGGCACATGGGAGGGCAACACACCGCCGCGTGGTCGCTGACATTCCTCGGCGAAGAAGCCCAGGAAGTCGGCAGCGTAGCCGATCTCGCCGCGAGCTTCGCGGATTGGCTTGCCTTCTTCGCTAGTGAGAATCTGTGCCAGCTTTTCCTGTCGCGCCCACATCAAATCGCGGACGCGAAAAAGGAAGCTGGCCCGCTCTTTTGCGGGCCGTTGCGACCAGTCCGGGAACGCTTGTGCGGCCGCTTTGACCGCTGCGCCAGTTTCCTCCGCGCCGGCATCGGGAACTCGGCTGAGCAACTCGCCGGTCGCGGGGTTTCTGACTTCAAATGTCTTCATGCCGATTCCAGCCGCTCTTTCAGGATGTGCAGTTCACGCGACACGTTGGCGACCAATTGTTCGAACAGCCCGGCTGCGGCGTTTTCCGGCTCAGATTGCGTGAAGATGTACAGCACCCCGCCATTGACCGCTACCAGCCGGGAAGGCGAGGAACGAAAGTGGCCGTCGCGCCCGAAGTGAAAATCAATCGTGCCGGTCTCCCGGTTAGCCTTCACAAACAGGTCGAGGATTCCCCGCGGCGTCTCGACGCGATATATGTCGCCCTGCTTCGTCGGGGCAGAGAGTGCGAAGTCCACCGTCCACAGATGTAGGTTTTGCGGATTGGAAATGAATTCCCATGCTGTGTCAAAAGGTGCTCGGATGGTGACGCTCAAGGTTTCCGAACGGTGCATGGCTCAGTCCTGCACGTTGGGCGCGAACAGTTCCTCGATCGGCATGAGGCGATCGATGAGCTGCTGTTCGTGCAAATAGCGGACGTAAGTTTCCAGGACGTGCCGGTTTGGCTCCAGCCCGTAAGGCCAGAAGTCTTCACCCATCGTCCGCCAAACCTCTTCCATGTGCGGCTCAAGCCACGGAACGCTGTAGCGGGTGCCTTCCATGGTCTCTCGCAAATCGCAATGGCACATTTCCTTGGCTTTAACCAAGGCGCGAAACAGGCTCGACGCTACCCACGGTTGCCGCTCGTCTAACTCCCGCTTGATCACGAGAGTGTGGAGAATGGGAAAAATCTTGGTCTGTGTGAAATAGTCGCGTTCCGCTTCCCGATAGTTGGGGAACAATCTCACCACGCGGGAATGCCCCATTCGAAACTGGGGCGGCACTCGCGGAAGAATTAAGGCGTCAATTTCCCCATCCGCCAGCCGGTCGGGCAGGGTCTTGCCAGGCGGAAAAACGTTAAGCTTGATCGCTGCCGGCGCTGCGAACCTGGTCTCCGGTTCGCGCGTGTACCACTCGATAGTGCGCAGATCGACTCCGTAGTTTTGCTGGAGAATGCCCCGCGCCCACACGGCCATCGTCATCTGGAACTGGCCGCACGCAACTCTTTTGCCGGCAAGATCTTTCGGCTCTTTGATTCCAGCCTTAGTATTGACGAAGATTCCGCCGTGGGGAAATGTCCGGGCCAGAAAGACAGGAATGGCGACAAATGGCGCATTGCCGGCAGCGCGCAGCCGACAGTACACCGCCAGCGTCATTTCCGCAGCGTCAAATTCCTGATGCCGCACCATCGCCCACACCGACTGGTCTGGCGAGTAAGGCAAGATATTCAGGTCAATCCCAGCCGCCTCGACCACGCCATTCATCAGGTGTCTGACCCGGTCGGTCTCCAGACAGGCGAGCGTGACCCTGAGTTTGCTCACGCTGCAATTACCTCCTGGCGTGGCATGACCTCGCGGGCGAATAACTCCATCGAGCGGAGGCAGAGCGCGTGCTCGAGCGTGACGAAATTCAGCGTGCACAGCAGGTTGGTCATTCCCAGACCCGCCTGCAATTGTCCGATCCGGGTGGCCACCGTGTCCGGTGATCCAAAAATGCAGAAATCCTCTCGGAAGCGTTCAAAACTGAACCGTTCGGCGCTGCCGTATTTCCTGACCAAGACTCTTTTCAGGTCCGGCGCTCGCTCCTCGATGAAAGCCAGAAACGGCGCCTCGATCTCGCGTCGAGCCTGGTCGTCGGTGTCGGACACATAGATGAAACGATTGATGCACAACCCGCCTCGCGACCCGTTGAGGCCTGCGGCGGCATGCGCGTTCCGATACGACAGGACGGCTTCCTGAAGTTCCGGCAGGAAACGCGTTGCGCCGATTATCGCCGAGTAGTGGCGCCCGGCAGCAAACTTGAGAGATTCGGGAGAGACCGTGACGAGGGAAATCGGCGGATGCGGTTTCTGTATCGGTCTGGGAAACACGGAGATTTCCGGTATGCGATAGTGTTGTCCCGGGTAGGAAAACCGGTCTTGCGTCCACGCCCCAACGATTATCTCCAGCGCCTCCTGAAAACGGCTGCGGGATTCGTCGATGGGCGAGCGAAATACGTTGTGACACTCCTCATCAAGGCTGGCCCGTGTGGCTCCGAAATCGAGGCGCCCGCCGCTCAACACGTCCAGCGTGGCTGCGTCTTCGGCGATGCGCAGAGGATGATCCAGCGTCAGGATGCGAGCGGCCAGTCCGATGCGAATCCGTTTGGTTCTCGCGGCGACGGCCGCAGCAAGACAGAACGGAGACGGCGACAATAACTCGCTGTGCAGGAAATGACGCTCCGCCAGGACCACGGCGTCGTAGCCCAGTTCCTCGGCCGCTTGCATCTGGTCGAGGATGTCGTGATAACTCCCGGACTTCGTCCCCATCACAAACAAGTGGAATTTCATGGGCGTGTGGTCTGGAGATGCGGCATCACGTGGTTGACGAATCGCTCCATCGACCGCAGGCATTTCCGGTGATCGATCGTGAAATAGTTGAACGTGAACACCACGCTACGCAGATCCACTGCCGCTCCTAACGCCTCGAGGCGGCGGAGACAGAAGTCGGGATCGCCAAAGACACAGACTTCGTTAAACAGCAACTCGTAGTTGATCTGGTCGCTCGGCAGATGCAGAAAATCGCGAATTACCGAGTTCTCGCGATTGATGAAATTCATGATCGTCTCCCGCGTGTCGGCGACCGCCTGCTGATTAGTCTCGGCGACGTAGATAAACCGGTTCACGGGATGCACGACGTCCTTGCGATTAAATCCTGCTTCGGCGAGAAAGCGCTCATAGGTCTGCTGCGTCTGTACAACCAGCGGGACGGTCTGCGCGCCAGCCAGCAACAGCGGGAACCCACGCGCCGCCCCAAACTTCAGAGTGCTGTCACTGATCCCGACCAGATAAACGGGCGGATGCGGCTTCTGGATCGGCCTGGGAAGAATCGAGACTTCGGGAATCGGGTAGTACGGCCCGTCATGAGAAAACCGCTCCTTGGTCCAGGCCTTGAGAATCACCTCCAGGCCTTGCTCGAAGCGCTCACGCACCTCCGCGGCCGGAATTCCAAAAGCTTTCTGATAAAGCTCGTTCTCTCCGATGCGAGCAATGCCAAAATCCAATCTTCCGTTGGAGATCACGTCTACCGTAGCGCCATCTTCGGCAATGTGAATAGGGTGATCGAGCGGCAAGATACGCGCGCCTATGCCGATTCGCACTCGCTTGGTTTGCGCGGCGATGTAGGAAGCGGCGACGAATGGCGAGGAAAAGAAATTACGTCCCTGATGGTCGGGATGAAAGTGCCGTTCCCGCAGCCAGACGGAATCAAACCCCGCTTCGTCGGCAAATTTGATTTGATCGAGCAGGTGCTGATGACTCGATGTGGCTGATCCCGTCACATAAAATCCAATCTTCATGGCCCGTGGCCCCTATCGCACTCGATCCGCAAAATCTCGCTGTTTGACTTTGACTTCGAATGTTTTGGCCTGTTCCAGAAAGGCGGCGAGGTGGTCCGAAAGCTCGTCGAGCAACCGATGGCCTTTTTCCGGCGTCGCCGTTGAAGGCGCAGGTGTGCCGCGCGCCACCGGCTTCACGAACTCAAAATCGTCCATGCCGATAAAAATATTCTCCGCATTCTCGAATGCCACCGCCATGCCTGTGCCCGGCCGTTTGGAGAACGCCGGCCCCAGCCAGGATGGCGCGTGCACTTGATAGGAGTGCGCCAGGTACTCCCGGCTAGTAAACCGCTCGCCCAGCAGCGCCATCGCCAAGGCGGCCTCAAAATCGCTGGCCAACCGGTCCGGTTGCGATCCCAGAATTTCCCGCGCCCGCTCGCTTTCCCGGCCGCCGTAAAACGCAACGAACGCCCCGGTCTTTTGCCGCAGCGACAACAGCACCTCCTCAGCGTGGGTTACGTTGTAACTGTGGAACGAGACGAAAATGATCTTGTTGAACCCGTGGTAAATCAGACTTTGTGCGATGTCTTCCAGCAATCGTCGGTACGTTTCCACGCGTAGCGTGACCGTCCCACAACCTTCGCCTGCGCGCCCCATGTGATGCGGTGCGTATCCAAAGGGCATCATCGGACTCAACACGACTTTGGCTTTGCGTGCCGCCTGTGCCGCGACCGCCTCACTCACCAACCCATCTAGTCCCAATGGCGTGAACGGATTGCCGTGCCGCTCGCAGCTCCCAATCGGCACCAGAACGATGTCGCAACCCTCCTGGAGCAATTGCCGAACTTTCCCGGCTCCCAATTCCTCGAGATTCAGGACCATCCGATCGGTTGACACAAGAATGCTCCTCCTCAAACCGCTGCACCGCTGCCCACGACTCCCGTTCGCGCAGAAAAGCAGCAAGAAAGAGTGGGGGACATCATTGGAACAGGAGCGTGTTGCTTTCCAAATCGGCGAAGGAGGGGGACTGCCTAAGTCTATCGGATTATAGGTGTTTTCCGCGACGGGTAACAGCGAAAGAATTGGCTTTTTCTCGGTGACCGCAACCCTTTGCACATTAACGAACGGAAAACTACACCACAAAGGTAGTCGCGCAAGGCGTAACCGCCGCACCATGGAGTCCTCTTGAGTGTTTACACGATTTTTCGCCTCCGCGGAAAGCCGCAAACACGGGTAAGCCTCCGGTTTTCTGCAAGCCGACTTCTCCGTACCTATTTAGATTCTGATTAGCGGCTTCCGTCCATCCACCGATTCGGTCGTTTGAGGCTTTCCATGCGCCGAGATCATATGGAGCAAGTATCTCGTTCATCTGATCAGCGATCGTGTGCCCGGCGCCGGTGTTCTTGAAGTTTGACGGATCAAGGTATACGGCCACGATGCGCCGGCGCTGGCCTTGGACTGTCGCAAGGATGAAGTGGTTTACCACTTCACTCGCAAACTCGTATGCCGGCAAGTGTGGCGCAACAAACTCCCCGATGGTTTTCAGCTTCACTTCCTGGGTGCGCACATGGAGATGGGCTGATGCACTCGATTTACCAAAGCCGTAGTCCAGGCTGATGACGTGTACATTCCACCATTGCTCGCCGACATCCCCGTACGGAAATGGTCATCTTGCGAACATTCCAGTTAGCGAAGTGCGCCCCCTGCAGTTCACACCAGCAACCTTGTTCCATCGCTGCCGAAAGAGAACCAGACATCATCCTCAGGCGATAGACATACTTGTCATTAAGGAGATCGTGGTCGCTGAGACGGCCCGGAATGAATGCGACAGAGAAGCCGTTCCCATCCGGGTCCCTCAATGGGTATTGATCGGACGGCCAATGTCCATCCCAGTACAGCCTACCGGCGCATTTCTCCGGGTCATGCACCGGAGACGCTCCACGCAGGAACATCGTCTTGTGCCATGCGGCTCCATTGCTTCCCGGGTTACTCGCCAATCGCATTCTCAGACGCGGGCTTCGGTCAGTAGAGCTGAGCCTGCCTAGCATGTTCCTGATCTCGTATTCCGAGTGAAACGTCGATTCATCGAAGCCGATGTCGTGCGTAAAGGGAGGCAGAGGGATACACATTTGAGGGCAAAGAACTGTTGGAGGAGTCGGCTGCGTAATCACCAGGCTGGAGAGCGGCCATTCGCACTGCCTGCTGGGCTGGAATCACACGGCGCAGTGATTGCTGTCACTTGCATTTTTCGCCATCTGTGGAAGACTCCGGACAAAGGGGATGCAAGATGGCAAAACTAACCATCAAAAAACGCGGGCATTCCTGGGTGTTGCTCGAAGGACGGCTGGGCATTGATGCTTTCCCAACCAAGGTTCGGGCGCTGGACGAAAAGCGGCGGCGGAAGTTGTGGGCTGACGAACAGCTGCGCCAGTTGCAGCACGCCGACCGGAAACCAACGCAGGCTAGTGTCCAAGCACTTACCTTGAACCGCACGCTCGAAATCTCCCCCACGCCCGCGTGACGTAGGCTCGAGTGCGCAAATCCTAAGGCAGTACCCAATAGCGGTTCAGGCTCGATGTCCCAAAATTAAGGTAAAGCCACGGCACCGCGGCCCACAAGAACATTGATATCTCTTCAACCCTTCGTGAGGGAGAAATTACAAGAGGCCTCGCACCAACCGGAGTGTACTCCTTGCCGCGAGATAGGCCTCTCCTCCTCCCCGGATAAGGGACGCGAAGCGGGCCTCGGACGAAAAGTAATGCATATCGATGCGTCGCAAACGGAACAATGCAGCGTCCCGGCTTACTGCGCCGAGTCGGGCGGAGCACGCGCATTTGTATTCAAGTTCGACGCCTACCCGCACCGCAGCGGTGGAACGACCGAAGGGATATGCGAATGCCGTGACCGCTTGTCCCAAACGATCTTCGATAGTTCGTTTGGAGTCGCGAATCTCCTTCTGCACTGCGTCTGCCCGCAAGCGGGTCAGGTCCGGATGGGTAACAGTGTGCGAGCCAAAGTCGATGCCACCGCGGGCCATTTCCTCCACGCTCTCCCAGCTGACTAGCAATGCCGGCCCGATCTTGCGTGTGTTGGCATTCCAGGGAGAAGGCCGTCCGCAGCGACCAGTCACCAAAAAAACCGTCGCAGGAAATCCGTATTCCCCCAAAATGGGAAAAGCCTCTGAATGCACGCTCTCATACCCATCATCGAAAGTAATGGCCACTGTGTTTGCCGGAAGGTCGCGCCGTTCTCGAACGGCCGCCGCAAGCCCCTCCAGAGAAATAACCCGGCACGAAGCTTCCCGCAGTTGCCGCATCTGGCGGCGAAAGTGCTCCGGAGAAGTCGAAATAACTGAGCCGCTGTCGTCGATGGAGTGATAGGTGAGAATTAGAGCTCTCATGAACCGCTCCACCGAACGCAGCCAAACTTGGTCTGCGCAGTTTGTTCCAGCACGTCAGAGTACAACTTGAGATGCGCTTCTCGTGACCAGAGTTTGAGAAATGCCTGATAGCCGCTCTCTCCAAGTTTTTCGCGAAGGGCCGGGTTTGCAGTGGTCCGGGAAAAAGCATCGACCAATCGGTCTTCACTCCGGTACATCTTCCCCCCGCCGCTTTCAGTCACTATCTCTGGAAGTGCGCCGATATCGTGAACAATGACCGGAGTCTCTTGGGTAAAAGCCTCAATCAGCGTGAGACCGAAGGTTTCGAATGTGAGCGACGGTGCCACATATCCTTTGGCGTGTTTGTAGTAACGGCCCAACTCTCCACGTCGTACGGCTCCCAGGAACTTTATCCAGGGATTGTGCGCGGCCTGCTCCCGAAGGTGCCTGGCTTCACTCCCCGTACCAGCAATCAACAGATCGATGTCAGGTATCCCGTCCCACGCCCGAATCAAATTCTGCGCGCCTTTAAACGGCTCCAGCCTTCCGACAAACAAGAAGTAGTTGTTTGCATGAGGATGACCTTCCATGGCATCGGAGCGCTCGGCGAATAAGGGCAGGTATTTCATCGGATGCGAGAAACCTCGCTCGGTGTGCATCTGGATCCCAAAACGGCTGGGGCGGGTAAACTGATCGACCTGTTCCGTGCACCGATCCAATAGCCCCGTGTAACGCCGCCAAAGCTGTAAGGCGGATAAAACGTAGTCGGATGCAGGAAATTCAGCGGCCGGCTCACCGCGGGGTTCCCGCCGGAGATGAGTAAGGATCAAGGCCGTGACGGTCGCTGTTCATACGGTTCTGGGCCACGCTAGGGTATTATCCTACGGGTGTCGGCCTTCTTTCGCACGCTGGAAACCGCCCTCCTGCTGGCTCCGGTTTTACCACTGGCGCGACTTTTCCGCATCAAGGGTTTCGTCTTTGGCTTTTCCGGGATCGCCTCGGCGCTGGTGCTGCTTGTGGCCGGGTATATCGCGATTGTCGTTGTGATCGCGCTGGGCTTCCCGTTTCTTCTTCCTGCCATGGCGGGTCTGTCGGCAACCGGCTCGGCAGCGGCATGGTGGCTTTGCCGCTCCAACTATGGAGCCTCGCGCGGCCTTCCGCCCGGATCATTCTCGCTGGTCAGGTCTCTTGAGGCGATCTTCGATCACCGTTTTTACCTGAAACAATCATTGCGGCATGGGCCGGTCTTCAAGATGATGCAGTTCAATAAACCCGTGGTCTGCGTGGTCGGGCTCGAGAAGGGACACGAACTGATTCGTCAGCCAGACACAATACTCGGCCCCGCACCACAGCCTTTCAGCGCTGACATCCCGGGCGGATTCCTCCGCTATATGGAGCCTGAGGCCCATGCGGTCTACGCTCTGAAGTTCCGCACAGCATTCTCGCGAAACGTGACCGCAGCGGCAGAGCCCGCGATGCGCGAAGCAATTCGGATCGAGCTTGCGAAGATGGCTGTGGACTCCGGCTCGGTTCGTGGCGTCTTGCCCGGGCCCTACTTTGATCGGGCGATGTTCGTATCTTTTGCCCGGCTAATTTTTGGCTTCGCGCCTGGTTCACACGAACTGGAGACCTTCTTGTTAACCTGCCAGTCATTCGATGCACAGAATCTGGCTCAACCGTTGAGCGCTGAAACGCGAACGGCGCTCTCTGAATTGCGTCGCCAGATACTCCGGCAAATCGAAAAACTACAGATTGAAAAACGAAAGAAAGGAAACGGGACAGACGAGTGTGTCCTGACGGAGTGGCTCCAGGCTAACCCGGGTTTGCCGGACCAGACAGTTCTAGACAATTTCATGTTCTTGTTTCGCATCGGAGTCAATAACGTCTCCAGCCTTTTGCGCTGGATTCTCAAACTGCTCGCAGACCACCCGAAATGGGCAGAACGAGTGCGTTTGGAAGGCGACGAACTCGAAAGGACGGCGCTGGCAGAACGCATCGTCATGGAGACGCTGCGCCTGGAGCAGAGCGAATACATTTATCGCATAGTCAAAAGCCCGATGGCCATCGATCGATACCGAATTCCCGCGGGCTGGCGATTTCGATTGTGCGTGCGCGAGAGTCATCGCGCAGCAGGCAGCTTTGAAAATCCCGAATCGTTCGATCCCGACCGTTTTCTCAGCGGCAATGGCGGTCGATCCGCATACTCCCCCTTCGGCACTGACCGGCATGCCTGCATTGCGGTTCATTCCAGTTACGCCGCGGCTCGCATTCTGATCGAGGAGTTGGCACGACAGTATGACTGGAAAGTCACTAACGATGGCCCCCGGCAACGCCGGCCGCGGCACTGGCATCACTGGGAGCCAAACTCCGGCTTTTCCGTGTCGTTGTTCCAAAGGCCGGGCGTGCAACATTTTCCGAAGTGATCGACCCTGATCCTGCCCACTATCGAGCTTTGTCTCGAATTCAAGTGTGCTATGACTTACCACCTGACGCATTCTTGTCTAAGGAAGCCCATTTGGGGGGTAGAGTATGCATTTGCCCACTCGTCCATTTTCCGACAGAATTCCTCGCGAAATTGCTGCGAATTCGAATGAGGCTTTCCTCTTCCTTCGTCTTCCCTTTCAATTGGATGCGGAAAAGCCACGCCGAGGGGTGTACGTATCGGGCGGGCACGGTTAGGGAGTCCGCCGCCTTGGACTCTGATTAGAGTACAACGACCCCCGCTCTGGGCAGCGGAATCTATCGACTGTCACCGGGTAGAATCGCTCTCGTCAATGCCCGTGGAACGGGTTCTGCGAAGGCATAGTCGAATCCGTTTTTGCCCAGGCACGGAAACGGTCGAAAATGTTTCCTGCCCGAGAAAAAACCGATGATGGAACGGTCACGACTCTATGCGGCCAGGATCTTCGGAATTACCTGCCTTCTGAGCCTTGCGATCATCACCGTGGCGTTTTCGCGCTCTATGCTCCATATTTGGTGTGGGAGGATCGAGAGGAAACTGCCCGCCACTTCACTGCCCACGAACAGGCCATTCGCCTCTACTTGGCCGCTGCGTTCGTCTACGGGGCAGGGATGATCGTGCTTCTTACGGCGCTGTACGTGATCCTTCGGCCAGTCAATCGGGGGATTGCGCTGTTAGCGGCGTTCTCCAAACTGATCTACGTGCTGTTTTGGTTCATCCTGTTGCTGGACTTCTGTCTCCGCTGCCCAATCCGTGCAAGTCATTGAATCGTCGTGCGAGCCGTACTTACAAGCAGGAGGTCGCAGGTTCGAGTCCTGCACTGCCCAACTCAATCAAAGGAGTACTGTCGACCTGCTCCTTCCGTAACCTCCCTTTCCAGAATCCTGACAACTATTCTTTTCCCCGGGGGGTTTAAGTTCGCATGATCAAAATCACCAACTCGCTCTTAGTCCTGGCAGTAGGTGGGCTGATGTTCGTCGGCTCTGCCGCTGCTCAAACCGCAACGACAACCTCAGGCGCTGGACCCGGTGTCGTCGATCCTGGTCACCCACGCGTGAACGAAGTGAATAGCCGCGAAGCGAATCAGCAAAAGCGCATCGCCAAGGGCATCAACAACGGCTCACTGAGCCCGAAGGAAACTGCCAATCTGGAGAAGCGGGAAGCCAGCGTGCAGAAGCAGGAGCAGGCGGATATGGCGAAGCACAATGGCCATCTGACCAAGGCCGAACAGCGCCAGCTGAATCGCCGCGAGAACCACATCAGCAGGAGCATCTACAAGGACAAGCACAACTAACACGTAGACCGTCCTGCAACGGTTCGAAGGGCACAGCCGCAGGTTCGCTGCGGCTTTTCCTTTTTCTCGCAACCGCCAGGTAGAGCGGCGGGCGTCCTCGCCCAGCATGGGCCACCGCAGCGCACCAACTTTCACATGTAATTGACTAGCTATCCTTGCGGTACAGGAGCTCTCGCATGGCTTGCCGGCGAGCTTCGTTGGCTTCACTCGCCGTCTTGCGCTCATCCGCGTCCATGCGGCGCTGCGCCGTGGGGGCCGTTGTTTTGGGAGCACTACACCCGGGGCAGCGGTTGGCGAAACCAGGCTTGTCCGGCTTCAGCTCGAACTCCTCCGAGCAGACGACACAAACTCTGATGGGGAAGGCCATCACCCACATGATACGACGTTCACAATCCTCCCCGGAAGTGGGTGCTGTCGTTATCGGCCTGCGAAAGCCACCACCAAAATGGTCACGAAGAAATCCGCGAGAGTAACCGCCTTCGTGCCCTGAGTGGTTCGATCAGACTTGTGGGATATATTCGGAATTGTTTGCGCGAAGAGGCCGATTCCGCTCTGAAAAAAAAGAAGTGAGAAGCCCGCATGAATGCAGGCCATTCTCACTTCGCGCAGAACGACGCTACAACTTACCGGCCAACCTGAAAATCAGCCCGGCAGCCGTGATCGACCCAAATTCCGCGACGATCATATCCCCAGCTGCGGCCTTGCCGGCAGGACGAATCGCTACGCTGTTTTACCAGTTGCACTCCGCCGCGCGTATCCGCCGCGCAGTAGTGCCGGTGCATATCATCCGATGAGCACGAGATGACCTGTCCCCCATTCGATCCATAGTTGTCCCCGCGATATCCATCACGGTCATGGTCACGATCATGATCCCGATCCCCGTAACCTCGGCCTTCTTCGATTTGGAAATCGGCGCGGCAGCCGTGATCCACCCAGACCCCACGATTATCCGATCCCCAGCTGTAGCCTTCCGTACAAGCCGATTGGCTGCGCTGTTGCACCAGCCGAGCCCGGCCATTCGCCGAACAATAGTGCCGCTTGCCGTCATCGGACGAACACGAAATGGTTTGCGCGACACTGCGCGGAATGAAAATCGCGAGCGCGGCCGCCACCAACACCAACTGGACCCAATGCTTTGTGCCGAACATGTCGATCCTCCTGAATGTAGTTGAAACTCTTTAAAGCAGGCCCTCAGACCGCGGTTCGGCGGCCGCTAAACAAGTTGATGATCAAGACTACCAACCCTACGACCAATAGAAGGTGGATCAAACCTCCGCCTACATGCAAACTGAAACCCAGAAGCCACAAGATCAGAAGCACCACACAGATCGTCCAAAGCATAGTCCCATCCTTTGCTCATGTGAGCAGCACCTGAAAGTTCACCTCGTCAACCATCTACCTGGAGTCAACGAGACGACTCAACAGTATTCCGCATTCAGGATGGCAATACTGATCTGGATTGCTCACATGAGTTTTGGGACCCAAATCGCCTCTGCAAGTCACGCCACCTTTTTCTTCGGAACTTTGGCGCCTTTCTTGCGGGCTTCCGAGAGGCCGATCGCGATCGCCTGCTTCCGGCTCGCAACTTTGCCACCCTTGCCGCCCTTGCCGGAGCGAAGGGTGCCACGCTTTTCCCGACGCATGGCGCTGGCCACCGATTTGCCTGCCGCCTTACCGTACTTGCGACCACCTGAACTCTTGCGTGAACTCGAATTCTTCTTCGGCGTCATCTGTGTTTTCTCCTGCAAGCGGTCCTAGTAATACGGACTGATGTCCGGTCCTGAGAGAGGCCATTTTCCGCACGCTGTTAGAGGGAAGACTCACCCGCCGGGTTGCTCGCGCCCGATTTCGAGTGTACTTGCGAGGCAGCTACGGCACCAGCACCAGCTTACCCGTCGTCTTGCGACCCTCTAAATCACGGTGGGCTTGCCGGGCTTCTGCCAGGGGATACACGTGTTCGACGCGCAGCTTGAGCTTCTTTTTCGCGACCATGTCAAACAGTTCACTGGCACGGGCTGCAAGTTCCTCGCGGGTGGCGGTGTAGTGGCCTAACGTAGGACGGGTCAGGAACAACGAGCCTTTCGAACTGAGCATGATCGGATCGAACGGCGGCACGGCCCCGCTCGAGCCGCCAAACAGAACCATCATTCCGCGCGGCCGTAAGACATTTAAGCCTTTTTCGAACGTGGTCTTCCCCACCGAATCATAAACCACATCCACGCCTTTCCCACCGGTCAGCCGCCTGGTTTCACTCTCGAAATCATCCTGCGTATAAAAGATGATGTCATCCGCACCCGCCGCACGGGCCAGCTTCGCCTTTTCCTCCGTCGAAACCGTTCCGATCACGCGAGCGCCGATGCCATGCGCGATCTGCACCAGCAACAGGCCCACTCCACCCGCCGCCGCGTGTACTAACGCCGTGTCGCCGGCTTTGAGCGGGAAGGTGCTGTGCGCCAGGTAATGCGCAGTCATGCCCTGCAGCGTCAGTGCGGCGGCCTCACGATCGCTTACCCCCGCTGGAACCGCCACCAGGCGGTTCGCCGGCGCGGCAATGTATTCGGCATAACTCCCCTGGATCCCGGCCCAGGCCACCCGGTCGCCAGGTTTCACCGACCTCGCTTCCGAACCTACCGCCGTGACTACTCCCGCGCCTTCCTGGCCTGCCACGAAAGGTAAAGGAAGCTTGTAGCGGCCTTCGCGCTGATACGTGTCGATGAAGTTCACACCGACCGCCGCAATTTTCACCACGGCTTCGTTGGCTTTGGGTTGCGGAACCGGAATCTCGACCAGTTCGAGTGCCTCCGGTCCGCCGGGTTGCTTTACCTCGATTACTTTCATATGCGTATGGATTGAGCCTGGGCGTTTGAAGGATCCTATGAAGCTTACTTTACGGGGCTCGGCACCGGCAAGCTCACTCTGCTTTAGGCATCGGAAAGCTCAGGTCAAATCCGGCTATGCTAGAACAGAAGCCTCAAATATGCCCAGGGAGAATGCAGGATGAAGACGTTGGGGATGATCGGAGGAATCGGCCCGGAATCCACCATTGAATATTATCGCCACCTGATTGCGGCCTATCGCGCGCAGAAACCCGACGGGAGTTACCCGGCGATCGTTGTCAACAGCATCAACATGAAGACGCTGCTGGACATGATCGAAGCCGACGATCGGGTAAAGATGGTTGAGTTTCTGGTGGGCGAAATTCAAAAGCTGGCCAGCGCCGGTGCGGAGTGTGGCCTGCTGGCCGCCAATACGCCCCATATTGTTTTTGACGAAATTCGCCGGCAATCGCCAATTCCGATGGTGAGCATCGTAGAGGCGACGTGCGAACGAGCCGAGGCCTTGGGACTGAAAAGACCTGGACTGTTTGGAACCCGCTTCACCATGCAAGGGGATTTCTATCCCCGCGTCTTTTCCCAGGAGAAAATTGCGCTGATAGTGCCGCAACCGCAGGAGCAAGCCTATATTCACGATCGGTACATGAACGAATTGGTGAAGGGCGTCATTTTGCCTGAGACCCGCCGGCAACTGCTGGCGATTGTCGAGCACATGAAAGAGCGGGAACACATCGATGGTCTGATTCTGGGAGGAACAGAGCTGCCGCTGATCCTGGGCGACGTGACCGACCAGGACATCCCTTTTCTCGATACCACGCGTATCCACGCGGAGGCGGCGCTCGCTCGCCTCTGGTTGTAAATACGCGCAAGCGTTAGCGTGGGGCGGGCGCCTTTAGTCTAAGCTTGCTTCCCGGACGGTGGTAGTGGCTTAATCTCCAAATCAAATTCAGCCACTACCCGGACGGTTGATTCCTTGCCACCACCGGAAGTTTCGTGCAATCATTAACCAGCCAAAGATTGCTGGTTCACGCCTTCCGCCGCCAGCCATTTCGGTGATTCCGGTTCAACCGGGGGACGTAGTTCAGTTGGTTAGAACGCTGCCCTGTCACGGCAGAGGCCGCGGGTTCGAGTCCCGTCGTCCCCGCCATTCTTTTCAAGCACTTGCAACCCTAGCATCCGGCAAATCAGGGGATGTTAGGGGACGATAAGCGCCGAACGAGAATGGTCCCGTTCGAGAACGATT
>CAZGSU010000110.1:0-46972 GCA_964528615.1 uncultured Acidobacteriaceae bacterium
AACGACACCCCGGGGCTGAAATGCCTACTCCCACACTGACGAAGCAGAAGCAGTACGTTCGACAAATGGCAAAGAAATTTGGCTGGACGGTCACTGCTGGACGCTCGCGGGCAGGCAAGAGGCGAAAGTAACTGTTGCAAAATCTTAGTGCCCTATCGCAAGTGCCCCGGCGGGATGCTCTTCCGCTCACCCCGAATGTTTCGCGCCGGCGCACTTGTCGATAGGGCACTAAGATGTTTCACCAGCTACCCGCGCCCGCGAGGTCCTGATAGAATACTCGCGCCCGCTGGAGATCGCAGATGGCAACAGTCGCTACCGAGCAACCTAAATGGCAGCACGTGGCTGCTGGCGCCTATGACCGCATCTTCTACAGCGGCATGGCGGTCGCGATGGCCATCACCGTCTTTATCGGCTTCGCCCCCACCTTTTATCTCAGATTCTATTTTCACGCGCCTACGGTTTCGGGGGCGACATCCCTGACGCGGCTGGCGCAATTACACGGTGCACTGTTTTCGAGCTGGGTGGTGCTGTTTATCGTGCAGACATCCCTTGTAGCGAAGCACAAAGTGGCAATGCATCGGCGGCTGGGGATCGCAGGTGTCCTTCTGGCGGCAGTGATGACGGTTGTTGGTGCAACGACTGCAATCAAAGCGGCCGCGCGGGGATCAGTCCCGCCCGGAGCTGATCCGCTCGCCTTCCTCGCCATTCCCATGGGCGACATGCTGATGTTCGCTATTTTCATCGCGTCCGCATTCTTCTGGCGTCGCAATCGGGAGGCACATAAACGCCTGATGCTACTCGCCTACATTAGCATTATCGCGGCCGCGCTGGCGCGCCTGCCCGGCGTTCTGCCCTTGGGTCCGCCGGGGTTCTACGGGCTGGCTTTCATATTCTTGCTGATCGCGGTGGTCTACGATCTGAGTTCCCGGCACCGCGTACACATCGCGTACATCTGGGGCGGTGCCTTGCTGGTCGCATCGGTGCCGCTGCGGCTGACGATTTCCGGGACGGGGATGTGGCGGGCGATCGCGCAATTCTTGGTGGGCCGGCTCGGTTAGATGCCTGTCGTAACCAGGCGATCCCCCACGCGCCCATCAGCCCCCAACTCACAATCCAGACATCTCCAATCCGCGCCCCGTATTCCTGCTCGGCACGCGACATGCTGGGCATCGTTCTGGAAGCGCCGTGGGTTCCTGGCGTGGTCAAAGTCAGCGCGCGATTAAGGCGAAGCTGGCAGTCGCGAAAGCGCGTCATCAGCGGGCCAATGCAGTTCGAGACTCCGACCTCGCTTTGCAAAGAACCGACCCGGAATATGTAACCAGTGCCAGCTCCAACAATGCCCACTTCTTGTTGGCTAAGCCGAGCGTTGATGTGAAGCCCGAAGCCAATGCCCGTCCCCCTTCCTTCCCTCCTCCCCGCGCCTGATTGACACCCATTGATCTCGCACCTAGACTGAAAAGTCTTCGCCTTTGCCTCACCTTGGCGCAGTCGCTTATAGTGTGGGTACGGGGTATTCGGGCGTTGTGTCCGGAGATCGAGGGCCGTTCATGGGTTGGCTACAGAATAAATTCGAAAAGAATTTCATGATTACCACCGTGGACTACGTGTTCAACTGGGCGCGGAAGTCTGCGGTATGGCCCATGACGTTTGGGCTGGCTTGCTGTGCAATTGAGATGATCGCCTCTTCGACAGCGCGATTCGATATCGCGCGGTTTGGTTCGGAAGTGTTTCGCCCCAGCCCACGGCAGAGCGACTTGATGATTGTGGCCGGCACGGTCACGTTGAAGATGGCGCCGGTGGTGAAGCGCATCTACGACCAGATGCCTGATCCCAAGTGGGTGATCTCGATGGGGGCGTGCTCCTCGGTGGGCGGCCCGTTTAATACCTATGCGGTGCTGCAGGGCGTGGACAAGATTGTCCCGACGGATGTGTATGTAATTGGCTGCCCGCCGCGTCCGGAGAATCTGTTTTATGCGCTGCTGAAGTTGCAGGACAAGATCGATCAGATGTCGCTGGCCAAGCGTCCCACCGAAGTCCGCCTCGATCCGAACATGGTGGAGAATTTCAAGCGCCAGGTAATGATCGCGCAAACGCTGCAACCCAAATAGTCGTCAGTCGTCGGTCCTCAGTCGTCAGCACTGCTACAACTCGCGTAGGGACAGCCGTTTCGGCTGTCCTGGCCGAGCGAAGGTCGGCAGCATGAAACCCCGAAAGGTCCCATGTCGAACTTTGTAAAACTCACCAGCCAATCCGAACTTCCACCTGAAGGCGAAGCCCGTGAATTTCCTCTGGGTGACAAAGTCATCTGCGTGGCCAACGTGAACGGGACTATTTCTGCCATGGACAACGTTTGTCTGCATCGCGGTGGGCCTTTGGGCCAGGGCGTGATCGAAGGCGACAAAGTGGTTTGTCCCTGGCACGGGTGGCAATGGGATCCCAAGACCGGCGAGGCTTCTCACAATGCGGCCGCAAAAGTCGCGGTCTATCCACTGAAGGTCGAAGGCGAAGATCTGATGATTGAGGTGTGAGCTTCGTAGCGCCGGCATCTCGCCGGCTGTCGCGAGGGCATCCCGCCCTCGCCGCTGTCGGACACCCTAGAGGGCCGTTGGGGTGTGGTCACAATTAATTCTCGAGCTTGCACTCGACTGGGCGGACGGGGCGTCCGCCCCTACGCGGACTGTTTATCCCAGATACTTCAAGAACTTCGCCGTCTGGTTGTCAAATTCTGGGAATACCTGGTTGAGCGCCTGATTGCCCAGGTGGTGATCAACCGCTTCGCCCAGCACGCGGCGGAAGTCTGTGGTGACCGCGAGGTCGCGGCCTTCGTAGAGCTGCGACTGGTCTAGGCCGGGCCAGCGTCCGTACACCTTGCCGCCTTTGACCGGGCCGCCCATCACGAACATCACATTCGCGTGACCGTGATCTGTGCCCCGATTACCGTTTTCGCGTGCGGTGCGGCCGAACTCCGACATCGTAACCACGACGGTATCTTGAGCGAGATCGCCCAGGTCGATCCAGAAGGCACCGAGAGATTGCGAGAATTCGCGCAACACGTTGGCAATCTGTCCCTGCGTGCTGCCTTCGTTCACGTGATGGTCCCATCCGCCGATGTCGGCAAACGCCACCTGCACGCCCAGGTTGGCCTTGATAAGCTGCGAAAGTTGTTTCAGGCTGTCCCCAAAACGGCCCTTGGGATAGTCCGCGCCAGCAGCCGGTTTGTATTTTGAAGGATCGGCCGACTTCAGCATCTTTACTGCCTCGAACGTTTCCTGGCCAGTGCCGTGCATCACGGTGTCTACCGAGTTCGCGTACATGGCTTCGAACGTGTTGGAGACGGGCGCCGCGTTCGGATTGCGGCCACCCACACCAAAATCGTTGATGTTGTTTACGGCGACCGCCGGTTCCTGTCCGGAAAGAATTCTGGGCAGGGATGGCCCCAGGCCGATGGCGCGGAAGGCCGACTTATCCGCGGGGGTTGGCAGGGAATGTAACGCCCGATTCAGCCAGCCGTCTTCGGTGGCCTTAATGCCGGGCGTGCCCGACTCCATAAAGTCCTGCGCATCGAAGTGGGATCGGCTCGGGTCTGGCGAGCCGGCGGCATGCACGATGGCCAGATGGCGCTGGTTCCAGATCGGCTGCAGGGCCGACATTGCGGGATGGAGTCCGAAAAAACCATCCAGATCGATCACCGCGCTGCGTGGGATGTTGATTGACGGCCGCATGGCGTAATAGGCTTGCTCGCCGTGCGGAACCACGATGTTGAGACCGTCGGCCGCGCCTCGTTGGAAGATGACGACGAGGCGTTTGTTGCTCACCCCCGTTCCGACGGCGGAGAATGCCGCGCGCGTCAGGAAACTTGGGATCGCGGCCGTACCCACAACCGCGAGAGCACCGTTGCGAAGGAAGACTCGGCGAGAGATGGACATTGACAACTCCTAGCTAGGGCAAAATGTGCTGCGGACGAAACAGCGTACCGCAGCGGCTAAAGCCGGATCAGCTGTTGCGAACGTGCGGCACGACTGAAGTCGTGCCCTTGCCAAAACCGATCCGTGTCGAATCTCCTTTGCGCAGCCTTCCACTTCCAGCCGAAGGCTAACGCCACAAAGGCCAACAACCAACGTCCAAGGACCAACGACCGCCTTCCCGCTACCTCCGCTGAAATTCCGGTGATCCCAGCAGAAGGCCTGCCATCGCGCTCGTGCCCGGTGGACTGCTTTTCGTCACGCCCGGCCTCGGATCGCTCGTCGGCGGTTGCGGCTGCATCTGCCCGGCAATCGTCTCGTGCGTCTGCCTTGAGACATCGCCTGCGAGCAAACTCGTCTCCAGCGCCGCCAGCGTTGCTTGTGGATCGGCCGATGCGCTGCCCGCAGAAAGGATGCGATCGGAATCTACCTGCACGCCTTTGAGTTTTCCTGCGGTCAGGGCCAGTGCGAAATTCATTCGTCCCAGGAGCGCGGAGGAGTTCACCCAGGCATCGGCTTTCATCGAATATCCGGTCGGGGGCTGCATTCCGTAAAGCTGCATTCCCATGGTTTGAAGCTGACGGGCCAGCGGCAGCGCGTCGCTGACTTCAGCCCCGCTGGCGCGAACCGCTGAGATCACAAACTCCAGCGGAGTTTTGACTTTGGCTCGATACGACTCGGGCGCCCAGAACTCAGGGGACCGGAGCATGGTCTTGAGCACTTCGCGAATATCACCGTCTTTCTTGAGGAAGGTCTGTGCCATGCGGTCCACCAGAGCCGGCGGAGGATTGTCGGAAACGAAGCGCATGGCCAGTTTCGTGGAGATGAATTTGGCGGTAGAGGGATGGCGCGCCAGAATGTGCAGCACTTCGCGGCCCTCTTTTTCGCCGCTCGACTTGATGCGATGTCCCAGCACATTCTTGTCACCGGGCTCATGCATCCGTTCTTCGAAAGTAAAACCACCGCCCTGCCGGGGCTGCTTGAGCGTCCAGCCGGTCAGGACGCGGGCGACTTCGGTGACATCTCTCTGGCTATAGCCGCCGTTCACGCCCAGGGTATGCAGCTCCATGAGTTCGCGGCCATAGTTTTCATTCAGTCCGCTGCGCTTGCCCTTGGCTTGCTTCACTTGCGGCGGTCGCCGCTGGTGCGGCGGTCTGCGCCAGTTGTAGTTGTTCGGCCGCTTCGGGATGCCGTTGGCGAAATCGGAATTCGGTCCAACGCTCAACCAGTTATCGAGATAGAACAGCATGGCGGGGCTGTGAGCTGTTGCCACCAGCAGGTCTTCAAACTTGCCCAACGCGTGGGGACGGATAACGTCGCGCTCGTAGCTGGTGAGCATGTAGCGGTCGGCGCCCTTTCCGATAAACACATTGAAGTGATTGAACCAGAAATCGGTCATCACTTCTTCCAGCTGGCGGTCGCTGTAAATGGCGCGCAATAGTTTGCTCTGGACCAGTTCTTCAGTGACGACCTGCTGAGGATTGTTGAGCGCCATGATCGTCTCGCGCTGCTGCGGCTTCATCCCCTCCATGAACTCGTCGCGCTTGTCGCCCTTGAGTGAGGTCCCGATAGCGCGTTGATCTTCGGGCGACATTTTCAGGATCGCCTTCATGCGCTGGTCGGGCGGCAGATCCAGCAAGTCTTCGGTTTTGAGATCGGCGTACAAACGGTCTTCGCGGCGGCGGGCTTGTTCCTCGTCGCTCATCGGAGCCGACTTGCCAGACGCGCCAGCCGCTGCGGGATCGGGATTTGTAGCTTCCTGCTTGCGCTCCTGCTTCTCCTGATAGCGCTCAAGCTGCGCCTCGTACACGGCGCGTTTGGCGGAATCGGAGGGAAGAGACTGCTTGCCCTCTGCGATGGCCTTGATCACCTGCGGCGGCGGAAAGTTCTCGACCATCTCGCGTGTGTCCATGTGAAGCGTGCGGAAGGGAGCGAGACGGGCATCGAGCGCGTGATCGTCGATCTTTTCCGGGTGCAACTGCTCATCGATCCACTTGTCGATGCCCATTGCGGTGACCCGCTCAACATCCCCTGGCCGTGGTCCGAAGGCCAGGCGGTTGAGCGCGTGCAGAGCACGCTTCTGCTCATCCATCTGCACGGTTGCGGGATCTTTCTTGTTTTTATTTGCGATGGCGATCTGGACGGAGCAAGTCGCTCCGACAATCAGGATGGCGGCGAACGGAACGATTGGCCGTCGAAACAGCTTCATAGCAAGCTCAAGTCAGGCGGACAGCGCCTTATGAATTATCAACCCAAATCAGGGAAAAAGTTGCTGAGGGGTGATTACGCAAGATTAATTAACCCAATGGAGCGACGGGCGTCCCGCCCGTCTCGCGATGCCCGAGGGACGGGCGAGGACGCCCGTCGCTCCATCGAACTCATTGCTGAATAAAGACTTCAGGTCGTGGGCACGCGCTTAGGTCAGGTACAGGCGGCCGTGAGTAACCTTGTGCTGCAGCGTTGCGGCGAGTTGATCGATGTCCCCAGCGGCGATGTTGACCGCCATGCGGTCTTCGAGAAAACGTACCCGGTTACTGCCCACGGCATCGCGGCGGACCTGTAAGAGGAGTCCGTGAACCGCGTTGGGATCGAACTTTTGTGGAGACAGGCGCACGATCTCGCTGAGCGTGCTGCCCACCGAAAGCGGTTCGCGATATGGGCGCTCGCTGGTCATGGCGTCAAATGTGTCAGCCAGGCCGATGATTCGAACCGGCATGGCTACGTCTTCCATCAACAACCCGTCGGGATAGCCCGAGCCGTCACTGCGCTCGTGGTGCGAACGCACGATTTCAGGAATACGCGGCCAGGGAAACTGAACCCCACTCACGATCTGATGTCCGACGACGGTGTGGTCTGCCATCTCGCGGAATTCTTCGGCGTCCAAAGAGGAAGGCTTTCCAAAGAGGCGTTTATCCACCGCGACTTTGCCGATGTCATGCAGGTATCCGGCGGAACGCAGAGCCGCGACATCGTTGGGCTCCATGCCCATGACTTCTCCAATGGCCGCGGCGTAGCGTCCCACCCGCAGCGAGTGGCCGTGAATGTTGACGTGCTTTACATCGATCGCGGTGGCGAATGCTTCCAGTGCGGTGTCGTAAAAACCGTGAAGAGAGGCCAGTACACGCAGATTTTCCGAAACGCGCTGTGCCAGCGTCTGTGACAGGACATGATTCTGAATGGCGACCGCAACGTAGTTGCACAGCAGTTCCAGGGCGCCGAGTTCTTCGTCGTCGAACAGGGCATCGCCCTCGCGGCGGCCTAATGCGACCATCCCCACAAGCTTCCCTCCTACCCTGAGGGGAACGATGCATTTGAACAGCTCAGGCGCGACGTTGCCATTTGCGCTCAGGAAAATTTCATAAGAATTGGGATCCAGCACCACTGGGCGTCGGGCTGTAAGCATGGCGTGAACATGCTTCGGCAGCAGCGGCATGATGGCGGGTTCGGGCATTAAGGCGAAGCCTTCGGAGGCGACCGAAGTGAGCATGGCTGGCTTGTCGCTGAACGTGAAAAGCACGGCTTCGCGGGCTCCGCCGGCTTGCAGCAGCGCCGAGACCATTGACCGCGCCGTCTGCGAAAACTCGCGCTCCGCCGTGATCTCGGGGCCGAGATCAGAGAGCGCCTCCACGGTTCGCAGCAGCCGCCGCAAATTGTTTTTCTGCACAGCCACGCAGGGATGCGGGCAAAAAACCAGAGCAGAAAAAGAGTAACATGCGCCGAAACAGCAGGATATGGAGGTTGTTGGTTAGTTTGGTGCTAGCAGGAGCATCTGGCAGTTGGCACTTAGCATTTGGGCGTCAGACCTCAGACGTCAGACGTCAGGAGTCAGCACTCGGCCGTCGGCGCTCGCCCCTGGCGTTCCCAATACTAATGTCATCCCGAGCGCCGTTCCGAGCCGCGCTTGCGCGGTGAGGGCAAGAGAGGGACCTCGGTTCTTTACACCCCGTATCACCCCACACTTTACGCCGCACTAGAAATGCGCACGCAGCTCCGAGAACTTTTCCACCACGAGCAGTCTCCGCGGCGGCTCCGCAGCCTCAACCTCTTCGTGCTCAAGCACCCAGGTGGCGCCATGCGGAACGAACACGGCGTTGAGCCCCGCGGCCAGCGCCGGATTGATGTCGGACTTGGGACTGTTTCCGATCATCCACGTCGCGTCAGCAAGCAAACCGTACTTTGAAGTGACAGTACGATAAGTGGAAGCGTCTTTTTCGGAGACAATCTCCACTGCGGAGAAATATTCCTTCAGACCCGAGCGCTCCACCTTGCCGGTCTGCTCCGCCAGCGCGCCCTTGGTCATCAGGATCAGGTGATGACGCTCCGAGAGATATTGCAGAGTCTCCGGGACGCCGGCCAGGATCTCAACCGGGTGTCCGGCGATAGTGTGGGCGAATCCGTTGATGGTCTCGTGCAGTGCGGGCGTAAGGGGCTCAACCGCCAGCCGCTCGAAGGTCTGGACCAGAGAGTGCGCGAAGCTGTGCAGCCCGTAGCCGTGAGTGACGATGGATTCCCGTTCCACCTGGTTCAGCACCTCGCGCACCTGCTGCGGTGAATATTCGTGGTGATTCAGGAACGAAATAAAGTTGGCGATGGCTCGCTCAAAATAGATGTTGTTTTCCCACAGCGTATCGTCGGCATCAACCAGCAGGGTCTGCTCGCCATTTGAATTTGCTTCGGGAGGCATCGGACAATGATAGCGGGGATGCGGGCGCTTTGGCGAGATGCTACGGCGCCGATGCGCTCTGCTAAAATTGGAATTAATGAAGATAACGTTCCTCCTGATTTCACCGCTGCTTATTTTTCTCATGGTTGCTCCCGCATCAGCTCAAAAACGCGGTAAGTCTAAGTCCATGACCGGATCTGCAGCCCGGGGCGCCGCTTCGACCAACATGCAGGTCGCACCCGATCTTGCGGAGCGGCTGGAGAGATTTCGCCGGGTGCAAATGCCCTTTCATTCTGCCGGACTCACGGTTCGGGAAAAGAAGATGGTAGAGAAACTGGTGGACGCCTCTCGCTATCTGGAAGATATTTTCTGGCGCCAGATCGATCCCGAGGCCCTGACCCTATACCAATCTTTGGCCAATAGTAAAAATCCTAAAGATGAGCAATTACTCCGCTATATCTGGATCAACGCCTCGCGTTTCGATCTGCTCGACGATAACCGGCCCTTTGTAGGGACTGCGCCGATTCTTCCGGGCCGGGGTTTCTACCCGGAAGGTCTGACCCGCGCACAGGTCGAGCAATATGTGAAAGACCATCCTGAGAAGCGGGACGAGATTTACAGTTCCACCACAGTGGTGCGCTGGCAGGGAGATCAGCTTGTTGGGCTGCCCTATCACATTGCCTACCGGTCCTTTCTGGAGCCCGCTGCCAGGGATTTGCGGGAGGCGGCCAAACTAAGTTCCGATCCGGCATTCGCCAATTTTCTGCGCCTAAGCGCCGACGCGCTCTTGAACGACGATTACTTCAAGAGCGATCTGGCTTGGCTGGATCTGAAAGACCCGAAATTCGATGTGATCTTCGCACCCTACGAGACCTACGACGACGGTCTGCTGGGAGTGAAGGCAACCTACGGCGCCGCCGTGCTGGTACGCAATGAAGAAGAGAGCCGCAAACTGGCACTGTTTCAGAAGTACGTTGCGGATATCCAGGATGCGCTCCCGCTTGCGCCCGAAGACCGGCCTTCCAAGCGCGGCCTCGAAACCCCGATGGAGGTCATGGACGCGCCCTATCGCGCCGCCGACCTGCGCCACGGTTACCAGGCGGTAGCGGACAATTTGCCGAATGATCCGCGGGTTCACGAACAGAAGGGCAGCAAGAAAATATTCTTCAAGAACTTCATGGATGCGCGCGTGAACTACGTGATTCTGCCGCTGGCGCAATACATCATGCTCCCGGAACAGGCGTCCAAGGCCTCGGGCGAAGGATACCTGCTGAGCACGATCATGCACGAGATGGCGCACGGTTTAGGCCCGGCGTACGCCCGCACCGCATCCGGCAAAGTTACGATTCGCGAGGCCATTGGCCCGGCCTATCCCGGGCTGGAGGAAGCCAAGGCCGATGTGGTGGGAATGTTCGGCCTGCAGTGGCTGGTGGATCATGGGGTGTTGCCAAAAGAAAGACTCGAAGAATACTACGCCTCTTACGTTGCCGGAATTTTCCGCACCGTGCGCTTTGGGGCCGGGGAAGCACACGGCCGGGCCCAGATGATGGAGTTCAACTATTTGTCCGAACGCGGCGCAATCAAGCGGCAGGCATCGGGACGCTACGCCATCGACTATGCCGCTATGCCGACTGCGCTGGCTGACCTGGCCAAGGAGCTTCTCGATATCGAAGCCACGGGCAGCCGCGAGCGCGCAGAAAGCTGGTTCAGAAAATATGATGTGATGCCGGCGGAGCTGCAGGTGTCGTTGAAGGCAGCCTCGAAGGTCCCGGTGGATGTGGACCCGGTGTTCTCTTTTGCCGACAGGGTGAAGTGAGTAAGAGCTCTTGGCTTTTGGCTCTTAAGCTTTTAGCTTCGAGCAGCCCGGCAACCAGGGTCACAAGCAGAGCTGCATTACTGGCCCGCAGCGCTGGATTTGTGCTCCAGCAACTTCTCCATCTCATCCATCACATGATTCATTTTCTTCATTGTCAGCTCGAGGGGCTCATCCGTTGTCATGTCTACCCCCGCATCCTTCAGCAGGTCGATGGGATACTTCGACTTTCCGGACGAAATAAAAGTCAGATACCGCTGCGTAGCGCCCGGCTCTCCTGCCAACACCTTTTCCGACAGGGCTGACGATGCGGTAAACGACGTGGCGTACTGAAACACGTAGTAATCGTTGTAGAAGTGCGGAATATACGACCACTCGTTGGCCACGTAGTCATCAACGATGCATACACCCTGATCGTTCCCGTAGTATTTCTTCACGATTTCCGCATAGAGCTTGGTCAGAGCCTCGCCAGTCAGAGGCTCGCCCTTCTCTACCATCTCGTGGGCCCGCAGTTCGAACTCCGCAAACTGGGTCTGCCGGAATACAGTGCCCTTGATATTTTCCAGGTAGCTGCCCAGCAAGGACATCCGGGTCGCATCATCTTTGATGGTCTTGAGCATGGAATCGATGAGCAGTGCCTCGTTGAAAGTGGATGCCACCTCCGCCACGAAGATCGGATACGAAGCCAGTGGATAGGGCTGGGTCTTGTTCGAGAAGTAGCTGTGCATGGTGTGACCCAACTCGTGGGCCAGCGTGCTCATGTCATCGTACTTGCCGTTGTAGTTGAGCAGCATGTAGGGATGCACGTCGTACGCATCCCCCGCGGAGTACGCACCGGAGGTCTTGCCCGGACTCGGATAAAGGTCAATCCAGCGCTCGGTGAAGGCGCGCTTTGCCCCGGCGGCGTAATCCGGGCCGAGCGGCGCCAAGGCCGCCAGAATATTGCGCTGCGATTCCTCCGCCGTGTACTTCAACTCCACAGACTGCACCAGCGGCGCATAGAGATCGTAGTAATGCAGCTCCTGCACACCCATCATCCGTTTGCGAAGTTTCAGGTAGCGATGAAATGTGGGCAAGTTCTTGTTCACACCCTCGATGAGCCGCATGTACACCGAGGTAGGGATGTTCGGGCCATCGAGCGAGGCTTCCAGTACGCTGCCATATCTGTGGGACCTGGCATAGAAGGCGGCGCCCTGCATCTTCGCATTCAGCAGCGACCCGTACGTTCCGCTGTAGGCGCCAAGGACGCCAAAAAATGCCGCCATGACTTTCTGCCGATCCTCACGGGACGGACCCGCACGGTACAAGGAGAATGCTGCCTTGTCGAGCTTGACCGATTTCCCGTCGCTCAAAACGACAGTAGGATACGGAAAGTCGGCATCGGCGAAAATACCGAAGATGCTGGCAGGCGCGCCCGCCATCACCCCGGCGCCAGCCAGAAGCTTTTCCTCGGCATCATCGAGAGTGTGAGCGCGACGCCGCTGGATGTCGTCGAGATACTGCCGGTAGACCTTCAGACGGGGCTCTTCAGCCACGAACCGCTCGATCGTGGCCTTGTCGATCTTTAATATTTCCGGCTCGACAAATGCGGTTTCAGCGCCGAATTTCGCTCCCAGCTGCAGCATCTCCTGCTTCATCGCCTGATATGTGCTGACGCGGGTGTCCTGATCCGAAATCAGGCCCGCATACACGAAGAGCCGGTTCAGCTCCTTTTCGAGATGAGACGACAACTCCAGCACGTCTGCCAGGTGCTTCGGTGACGACGCCAGGCTGCCCTGCAGTGCCCGAACCTTGGGCAGTTCGGCCACGAATTGATCTTTAGCTGTGCGCCACGCCTGGTCCGACGGATAAATCGCAGTAAGGTCCCATTTGTACTGATCCGGGATCTTGCTGCGGTCGCGCTCTTGAGCGAAAGTCATGAGTGTGAAGGAAGCGAAAAAGACAAAAACAAGTGCCAGGCTGAAAGCACGGCGCACTATCTCAACATGCATGCCCGCTCCTTGATGGTACGAGGGTATAAGGCACACGAGCGATTTAAGCTAAAGGCCAGAAACTTCTTACCCCACGAAATCTACACGCGCTGCTCGCGGAATAATTCCTGCCTTATGGCCCATATCCAGGAGCCGGCGAACTGCCTCACGGCCGTCAGGCCCGTAATCGAGGGTGCGCTCGTTGACGTACATGCCTACAAACTTGTCCGCGAGTTGCGGATCGACGTCCCGGGCGAATTGCATGGCGTAAGCCAATGCCTCGTCCCGATGGTCGAGCGCATACTGGATGCTGTCGCGCAGAGCCGCAGCTACGCTCGCCGTCAGCTCCGGCCCGAGGCTGCGCCGGATCGCATTTCCTCCCAGCGGCAGGGGTAGCCCGGTTATTTTCAGCCACCACTTACCCAGATCCACGATGCGTTGCAGGCCGGCTTTCGAATAGGTCAACTGCCCCTCATGGATGATGAGGCCGGCTTCGTACTTGCCTTCCAGCACCTGGGAAATGATCTGATCAAAGGGGACGACTTCGGTCTCAATCCCGGGCGCGAACAACCTCAGCGCGAGATAGGCGGTGGTCAGCGTGCCCGGAATGGCAATGAGTTTCTTCTTGATTTCGCTGGGCGAGAATCCGTGGGTGGCCACGATCATGGGACCGTAGCCGTCGCCGACGCTGCCTCCGCTGGGCAGCAAAGCATAGTTGTCCTGAATATAGGGGTAGGCGTGGAACGAAATGGCAGTCACGTCATACACGCCGTCGCCTTCACGCGCCTTCTGGTTCAAAGTCTCAATGTCGCAGAGCGTGTGGGTGAAGCGCAGGCCGGGCACGCGCACCTTGTTGGTGGCCAGGGCATAGAACATGAAAGCATCATCGGAGTCCGGGCTATGCGCGATGCTGATTTCGCGGATTGAAGCACTGCCATGCGGTGACTCTTTGACCTCGGGTGCGACCGCTTCCGTCGCCATATTTCCAGAAGGTGTTTCCACGAGACTCATGCCTTCTCCCTGCGGGTGTATTGCCAGCCAGTTGAGACTGCCGCTGCCAACATCACCTTGATGACTTCCGCGAACACGAACCAGTAGAGTCCGAAACGCAAGGCCTGGGCAAAAGAGTGGGTCAGCACAGCCAGCCATGACAGGCCGAGCGTGAACAACACGATCTCCGCCAGTACTCCGGCTGCGGCGGCGCGAGCGAAACTCGCTTTGCCACGCTCCATGACCCAGCCTGCCAGTCCGGCCACGAAGGGATAGGCCAGCAGGAATCCGCCAGTCACACCCAGCAGTTGGGCGACGCCACCCGGCCCGGTGGGGTTGAAGACCGGCATCCCGGCCGCCCCCTCGACGAGGTAGAGAGCCAGCGCCGCGAAACCGCGACGACTTCCCAGGGTAAGGCCCACCAGCAGCACTCCAAAATTCTGCAGCGTCAGCGGCACCGGAGTGAAGGGCAAGGGAATCGTGATCCGGGCGCACAGAGCGACAAACAGGCTGGCGCTTAATACGATGACAATCTGTTCAGCCCAGTGCAATGGGCGACCATTGCGGTCGAGGACAAAAGTAGCGGGCTTTGCCATAGAATGTTCTCCGGTGTCGGGAATCTGAAGCGTGCCGCGAATGAAAAACTTGAGACTTGTTCACTCTTTACTCGTGGTCTCTCTGGAAGCGGCGTCTTTCATATGTTGCCGCACTCGGAGGTACGCCGCTAATCCGACCAGAGACACCGCCACGGTGCTCAGGGCCAGGATCAGAAACATCCAGATCATCCGCACGATGTCCTAGGATATCAAAGAGTTGCAGTACCGAGCACTCAGTACCCAGAATTTGCTGACAACTGGCCACTGAGTGAGTACTGGGAACTGATCTCCGGTTATCAAAACTCCGGTTATCAAGAGAGTTGCTAGCTAGTACAGAGTACTCAGTACCCAGAATCCTCTTTCTACTGGCGACCGGGCACTGGCGACTGGCGACTGCCCCCGGCCATGGCGCGTTCCACGTCGTCGGCGGTGTGCGGCAGGGCGGCAGTCAGATCGATCAATTTGCCGTCCTGGTCCACATAGAGCGTGTCTTCAATCCGAACGCCCAGTTTTTCCTCCGGGATGTAAATACCGGGCTCAATGGTAAACACCATGCCCGGGCCGAGAGGGATGTCGTAGTCGTTGGGGTCGTGGACACTCAAACCAACGTAGTGACTCAGTCCGTGAATGAAGTACTTGCCCAGGGGCTCGCCGTGCAAATCTTTGCCGTGCGAGTTGATGTAGTTGTAGGCTACGTCATGGAGAGAGTCCGGTTGATCGCGCCGCAGACGCGATTTGCCGGAGCGGAATGCGTCGATGGCAGCCTGTTGTGCTCCCAAAACGATGTTGTAAATCTCCCGCTGCCGGGCGGTGAACTTCCCGGATACGGGCAGGGTGCGAGTAATGTCGGAGGCGTACATGGAATACTCGCCCGCGGCATCGATCACGACCACATCTCCCGGCTGCATGGTGCCCGAATCCGCGGAATAGTGGAGCACCGTGGAATAGAAGCCCGATCCTACGATGGGCGAATACGCCGGACGCTCACAGCCACGCTTTCCCCACTCGTACTGCATCAAGGCGGAGATTTCGCGCTCTGTCATACCGGGCTTCACCGCATGCATGGCGGCGAAGTGCGCGGCGATCGAAGCGTCCGTGGCGTGACGGATGCGCTCGATCTCGCCCGCGTCCTTGTAGGTTCGAAGCGATGCCAGCAGCGGCCGGACATCCTGGAAAGACACCCCCACAGGAAACGCATTGGCGCGCTTCAACCAATCCAACGGCTCAGTTGAGTTCGATACTTCACCGTCGGCGATAACATCGGTGTAAATGCTTACCCGTTTCGTCGGCAGAAGGCGCACGAGCTCCGAGCGCAGATTATCGAGGACTTCGACGTGATCGAATCCGGTAATTTTGCCGGCGTCAGGACTGTCGGCGCCCAGCTTCGGTCCCGTCCATTTTTCCTGCGATGGATTGTGGTTGGGAAGAAATAAAATTTCCGTGTAGGGATGATCCGATGTTCCCGCCATCAGCAGCAAAGACGCTCCGGGCTCGGCCCATCCTGACAGATAAAAAAAGTTATCGTCGGGCCTGTAGCCGTATAAGTCGTTCGGACCTTCGGCTTCGTCGGATGCAAAGAGTAGCACGAATCCGCTGCTGGCTTTGCTGGCCAGCGCCTGGCGGCGCATGTGGTAATCAGTGTTGGGTTGACGGTCGAGAGCCCAGCTAAGCTGCAAGAAAATAAAAACCAAAGACAACAGAAAGGCCTTGCGCATCCAGACTCCCCCGGTTCGTGGTTCCAGCCTATTTTCCTCCGCTGGTGACGGTCTTACTCGCCGCGATCAGCGCATCCACGTTGGTCTTGTCCACCAGCGATGATCCGGTGTCCACAAAGGCAGGGATGGGGGCGAAGCTGTCTCTCGCCCAATCCGCGCTCAGGTTGTTCAGCTTGTGGTGGTAAAGATCATCCAGTACTTTTAATCCGAAATAGGCCATCGTGTAAGGCTTCTGCGAGATGGTGGCGGCGATCACGCCTTTCTGTATCCACGTCAGAGTGTCGTCATCGGTATCCATCGCCAGGATCACTTTGTCTTTCACCGCATGCTGGCTCAAGACCGTGGCCACTTCCTTGCCGGCCAGCGCCTCCAGGCAGACGAACGCGTCGGTATGTTCTTTCTTGTCCTGGCCGAGAATCTCCGTGGCCGTGTCGAAGGCGATGCGCGAGTCACCCTTCATATCCACCACACGCGTAATCTTGATCTGAGGAAAAGCTTCCAGCGCATCGCGATAACCGCGCAACCGTTCCTTCAGGTTGGCCTGCTCCGGAATGGTAAAAACGGCTACATTTCCCTTGCCGTTTAATTCCTTGGCCAGGCGCTGGCCTCCAATCTGGCCGGCGTGGTAGTTGTCGGTGCCAATAAAAAACAGGCGCTTGCTGGCGGGCGCGTCCGAGTCTACCGTAATGACGGGGATGCCGGCGGCCACGGCGCGATCGATGTCATCTTTCAACAGGGTGGGATCGGCGACCGAGACCAGAATTCCGGTGGCCTTGCCCTGGATCGCTTCCTGGAATGACTTCTGTTCCGCCTTGGGGTCGTAACTGTCCGGGCCGGAGAATTCAGAGCGCACCTTCAGTTGCGAGGCAGCCTGGAAGAAACCGGCCGACCCCGTCTGCCAGTAAGGAATTTTGACGTTGGTGGAAACCAGGTAATACTTCTCATCCTGATCGTGCGCGCTTCCGCAGCTCAACAGAAAAACAACCAGAACGCAAAGCACGACATTGGCTGTAACCTTGAAGTGGCTCATCTGGATCCTCCTCTAGAGCAGCCGACGCGACAGCGCTCGGCAGAGCGCTCAAGCGGTACGCATTCTAAACCTACATCCGGTGAAAGGGAAGGAATTGGGGAAAGGTGACTTTGCGGATTGATACATTACGGATTAGATTTTGGGTGGAGCAGCGCTTTAGCGCTGCAATGAAATCGGACGTGAAATGCGGCTTTAGCCGCCGCGGTACCCATCGGGCTGAAGCCCCGCAAGAGTGCAAGGTAGGTGCAGGGCTCAAGGCCTGCTCCACCCTGACCTATTTCGCGGCGAGTTCTTCTTTCGCAGCGTAGTGCGATTCCACGTAGTCGTCGAGGATATGGATGAACTCTGCGACGATCTTGTCACCCTTCAGCGTGGTATACAGACGTCCGTCGACATAAACGGGTGCCTTCGGCTCCTCGAACGTTCCGGGCAGAGAAATTCCCAAGCTGGCATGTTTCGACTCACCGGGACCGTTGACTACACAGCCCATCACCGCGACTTTCATTTCCTCCACGCCGGTGTAGCGTCCTTTCCATACCGGCATCTGGTCACGCAGGTAAGACTGGATCTGCTGCGCCATCTCCTGGAAGAAGGTGCTGGTGGTGCGCCCGCATCCGGGGCACGCCGTCACCTGCGGGGTGAAGCTGCGAATTCCCAAAGATTGCAGAATCTGCTGCGCTACCCGGACTTCTTCGGTGCGGTCCCCGCCCGGCGCGGGAGTGAGCGAAACTCGGATGGTATCGCCGATGCCTTCCTGCAGGAGCACGCCCAGCGCGGCGCTCGAGGCAACAATGCCTTTGGCTCCCATGCCGGCTTCGGTGAGTCCCAGATGCAACGGGTAGTTGCAGCGCGCCGCCAGCGAGCGGTAAACGTCGATTAAGTCCTGCACGCCGCTGACTTTTGCGCTCAGAATAATCTGATCAGGCCGCAATCCGTATTTTTCTGCCAAGCTCGCGGAGTTCAGCGCGCTTACGACCATCGCTTCCATGGTGACTTCGCGCGCGTCTTTCGGCTCCGCCAGCAGTGAATTCTCGTCCATCATGCGGGTGAGCAGTGCCTGGTCCAGCGATCCCCAGTTCACGCCGATGCGCACCGGCTTCTGATTTTCGACCGCGACCTCGATCATGGTGCGGAAATTGTTGTCATCCTTGCGCCCGATGCCGACATTGCCCGGATTGATGCGGTATTTGGCCAACGCGCGGGCACACTCGGGATACTTCTTCAGCAGGATGTGTCCGTTGTAATGGAAGTCGCCAATGATGGGCACGCGCACGCCCTGCTGCTCGAGCTGATCGACGATCGGGGCGACGGCAGCGGCAGCTTCTTCGTTGTTCACCGTGACCCGGACCAGTTCAGATCCGGCGCGGGCCAGCGCCGCCACCTGCTTGACGGTGGACGGGATATCAGCGGTATCGGTATTGGTCATCGACTGCACCACCACTGGTGCATCGCTGCCTATTCGCACCCCGCCGATTGAGCCGGTAACGGATTTTCTGCGTTGAATATCAGCCATGCGGAAGGTCTAGTTTAAGAAGGTCTAGTTTAACAGGAAAGGGAGGCTATCGGCTCTCAGGTGCCAGCGGTCGGCATTTAAGGGATGCTGAATGAATGAGTTAGCGTAGTATCGCGTTTGATGCTCAGGCTTTTCGGGTGATGTCAGAGACCGGGGGCAATACGCGAGAAACAGCAGGTCCCTCCACTGAGCTTGCTTCGCATCGCTCCGGTCGGGATGAGAGGGTTTGCGTTCTGAGCCCGGTATCGATCTGACTAGGTGAGAAGCCGCTAAGAGCTAACAGCTATAAGCTAAGAGCTAGGAGCTGCCTTTTACGGCATTCTCCCCATCACGCTGGGCAGCATCTTGACCACGTCGTTGTAGATCACCATCACCGCGAACAGGACCAGGAACACAAAGGCGGCCTGGTAGATTCGCTCCTTGATCCTTAGGTTGATGTCCCGGCGGATGATGCTTTCGACAAACAGCAGCAGGATCACTCCGCCATCCATAATGGGAATCGGCAGCAAGTTAAAAATTCCCAGATTCAAGCTGATGCCGGCGGTCAGTTCCAGCAGCGGTGTCCAACCCTTTCTGCTGGCTGCCTGTCCGGCGGCTCGTCCGATGCCGATGGGTCCCTCGATCGAACGGATCGAGATCTTGCGCTGGACCATTTTCTGGACCAGTTCCAGGATCAGCAGCGAACCCTGCTTGTTCTGTTCCAGCGATTTGCGAAATGCGGCGGCGAGCGGCAACGAGGACACCTTCATCGGTGCACTAGCCACTCCGATCCGATAGCGTTCGTCTCCCTTAATGTTGGACAGGACGGGCTGGACCGTGAATGTGAGAGGTTTCCCTTCACGCGTCACGGTAATCTGGATCGGCTTATCCTTGGTGCGCTTTAAACTCTCAATCATGGCCTCGAGACCGGCAATCGGCTGACCGTCGACGCTGATGATTTCGTCACCCAGCTTCATTCCGGCCTTTTCGGCCGGCATGCCCGGCTCCAGGTCGGTGACAGGGAAGCTCGGTTCTTTGGGCGCCCACCCTGCGGAACCCATCTGGTTGGGACCGTAGGCCTCCGGCACGATGGTCTTGGTCAAAGTCTGTGATCCGCGCTGCAGGGTGACTTCGAGCGGCTGGTTGGGATTCAACGCCTCTCGCGGAATGACCTGCTCCCAGGTCGGGTTCTCGATGCCATCGATACGGACGATGCGGTCTCCCGCCAGGATTCCCGCTTTAGCCGCCGGAGTGTCCTGCACGACCCACCCGATTACGGCGGGCTCATCCAGCACCGCGGGGTATTCGTACCGGACCATATAGACGCAGGTCAGCAAGCCCACTGCGAACAGAATGTTCATGGCCGGGCCGGCAATGGCAATGATAAAACGGTGCCAGCGCGGGTGCGACATGAACTCACCGGGATCGTCGGTGCGCTCGTCCATGGGGTTTTCGCCGCTCATTTTGACGTATCCACCCAGCGGGATGGCGGCGATGCGGTAGTCCGTGTCTCCACGGCGGAAACCAAAAAGACGCTTTCCGAAACCAATGGAGAAGACTTCGACACGCACTCCCAGCAGCTTGGCGGCGGCATAATGGCCGAACTCGTGAATCAGGATCATGAATCCCAGAATCACGCCCACGGCGAGCACAGCAGTAAAGAATCCAGACATAGAAAGTAGTTTTACTCCACTTGGCTTGCGGTAGAAACAGGTCTTAAACCCGCCGATCCCCCACCCATCTGCTCGACTCGTTCCTGAGCCAGGGCCCGTGCTTCGGAGTCCGCCGAAAGCACCTGACTAATAGATTCCAACTTGCCCACTTCCGTTGCAGACAGAACATCTCCAATGATTGTAGGGATGCTGTCAAATCCGATGCGCCCTTGCAGGAACGCGGCGACCGCCACTTCATCAGCGGCGTTGAGTGCAACCGTTTTCGCGCCTCCAGCCTCCGCCGCTTTATAGGCCAGACTCAAGCATTGGAATTTTTCCATATCCGGTGGGAGGAATTCGAGGTGTCGTAAGTCCATGACCGGGAAATGCATAGCCGATGCAACGCGATCCGGATAGGTCAACGCGTAGAGGATGGGGAGGCGCATATCGGTCACTGAGAACTGAGCAAGTATGCTGCCATCCACGAACTCGACCATGGAATGAATGGTGGACTGCGGATGAACGATTACCTGGACCCGGCTGGGCGGCAAGTTGAACAAACGGCAGGCCTCAATCACCTCGAATCCCTTGTTCATGAGAGTTGCCGAGTCGATGGTGATCCGCTGCCCCATTTTCCACGTGGGATGGTTCAGCGCCTGTGCCACCGTGATCGCAGAAAATTGTGATTTTGGTGTGTAAAGAAATGGCCCGCCGGAGGCAGTCAGCCAGATGCGCTCCACCTCCTCCATCCGCCCTGCGCGCAGGCACTGATGAACCGCGTTGTGCTCGCTGTCGATGGGCAACAGCGGCTTGCCTTGCCGGCGCGCTTCGGTAGTGATCAATTCTCCGGCCGCCACCAGGCATTCCTTGTTGGCCAGGCCGACGGTCTTGCCCGCCTTCACTGCTTCATACGTGGCTTCCAGTCCCGCTACGCCCACGATCGCGCTGACTACGAAATCCACATCGGGATGGGTCGCGACCAGGACCGCCCCCATCCGGCCATGCACCACTTCGACCCCTTCGACGCCAGCCGTCCGCAAATGAGATCGCAGAATTTCCGCATCCACCGCGGTAGAGAGCGAGATAAGCTGCGGCTTCCAGCGCCGGGCCTGCTCGAACACGGTCTCCACATTGTGGCCCGCGGCCAGGGAAACCACCTGAAAACGTTCCGAATAAGTTTCGACCACGCTCAACGTGCTACGCCCGATGGAGCCGGTGGAACCCAGAATGGCGATACGTCTCATGAGTAAATAAATTTGGGTGGGGCGCCGACCGGGGGGAACCTTATTGCATCACGCGCCAAGCCGCATAGTACCACAGCACAGGAGCGGCAAAGAGCAGGGCATCAATTCTGTCAAGCATGCCGCCGTGACCGGGAAGAATCGTCCCGGAGTCCTTTACCCCCGCGCCCCGCTTGATGAGCGATTCCACCAGATCGCCCAATTGCGCCGCGACATTAATTGTCGCGGACAGCAACAATGGCGGCCACAAGGCCGCCTTCTCCAGGGCAAACAAACCGTCCTTCTTCTCGATGAGATGCGCGTTCAGCAGCATGGAGCTGATGGGAAGCGCATATTCGTAGAGCAACAAACCAACTGCCAGACTCGCAATCAGCGATGCCAGAGCCCCTTCCCAGGTCTTTCGCGGACTGATGCGCGGCGACATCAGGTGCCGCCCCAGCGAGCGTCCCACAAAATACGCGAAGATGTCGCCTGCCCACACCAGCAGGAGCAGGTAAAGGATCAGGAACGCACCCGACCACTGTTCCCGAATCTGCACCAGGAATCCCAGCGGCAGCGCGATGTAGACGAAGGCAAACGCAGAAGTCATGGCGCCGGAAAAGGCAGTACTGAGGTCGGCCCGACTCATCCCGATCACCAGAAAGACAAACGGCGCCATTGCAGCTGCGAAGGCCACGCTGCCCGAGAACATGACAGTCGACAACAAAGGCGTTGCGTGTCCGGAGCTCAGCGCCAGGCAAAGAAAAAACAAGCCGATGAAAATATAGGTCGGCCAGTGAAAGGGCCTGATCCCGTAGGCCTCGGCCAGCTTGAGCAATTCCTGCACCGCCAGTAGTGCAACCAGCGCCGCCACCAGCGCCAATGCCGGCACCGGCGCCCGCAACACCAGCACCAGCACAAAAGGAATCAGGACCACGGCAGTGAGGATTCGTTTCAGTAGCTGCAAGCCGTCTTAGCTCCGGCCCGTCTTGGCGTGATGGAGATGGGAATTGTGAGCGTGAGCAGCGTCACCGGCCAGGCCGCCATAACGCCGTTCCCGTTTCTGATATTCAGCGATGCCTTCCAGCAGGTGCACTCCGCGAAACTCAGGCCACAAGGTTGGGGTGACGTAGATTTCAGCGTAGGCGAGTTGCCACAAGAGGAAGTTGCTGAGGCGCATCTCACCGCTGGTGCGAATCACTAGGTCAGGATCCGGCAGGTGCCGCGTATACAGGTGCTGCGAGACCGCATCCTCATCGATCTCCAGATGTTCCAGGCCGCCATTCTGCGATGCCGCATCGACAATGGATCGAAACGCATCCACCAGTTCGGTGCGCGCGCTGTAGTTCAGCGCCAGAGTCAACACCATGCCGGTGTTATGAGAAGTCGCCTGGCGGGCCCATTCCATCTTCTCCTGCACCGACGCCGGGAGCTCCTGCTGGCGTCCGATGTACTGGAGTTGAATGTTGTTTTTGTTCAGCGTGGGCACTTCGGCCTTGAGATAGCGGCACAGCAGGCCCATCAGAAAATCCACTTCGCTGCGCGGACGCTTCTTCCAGTTCTCTTCCGAGAAGGCATACAAGGTGAGCGAAGGAATTCCGATGCGCGCGGCAGTTTCCACCGTGGACCGCACCGATGCGACCCCAGCCCGGTGTCCGGCCACACGCGGAAGGTGGCGGCGGCGCGCCCAGCGCCCGTTGCCGTCCATGATGATGGCGATGTGTCTTGGGAGCCGCGCCGGATCAAGCCGATGATAAACGTCCGCTTCCTTGCGATCCAGCCCGGCAGGAATTGTCGCTTGCAAGCTAACCTCTGCTGTTTGTTGACGCTAACATAGGGGGGCGGTGCATGCAATGATACCAGAGTGTAGGGACTCTGCTGAGTCTCTATGCTGGTGTGGGGACGGGTCTCTGACCCGTCCAGGCCGGGCGCAACTCGGCAGTTTTCTATCGCATAGACCTGGCTCCTTCATCAAGAAACACCACGAAATGCTACACAATCCCAAGCTGGACAGCTCTCCCATGCTCCGATTATCCTCCGGGCCATGAACCGACGCAGATTCCTCCAAGCCACCGCTGCGAGCGCTGCAACTCTTGCTCTCTCCCGCAACTCCTTCGCGGCAGCCGACAACTCTGACCTGACCGCTATCCAGAAAGAAATCGAGAAGCGCCATGACGAATCCGTGCAGCGCCTGCAGCAGTGGATTCGCCAGCCCTCGATTGCCGCCGAGAAACGAGGCGTGGACGAAGGCTGCGAACTAACCATGCGCATGCTGCGCGAGGCCGGATTCGCCGATGTCACGAAAGTTCCCACCGACCGCCAGCCCGGCATCTTCGCCACGCTGGACGCCGGCGCGCCGCGCACCATCGGCCTCTATTTCATGTATGACGTGAAGCAGGCCGATCCCGCCGAGTGGTCATCGCCGCCATTTGAAGCTGCGCTCGTTGATAAACCCGGCGTGGGCAAATGCGTAGTCGGACGGGGCGCAGTGAACCAGAAAGGTCCGGAATCCTCGTTCGTCGCTGCGCTGCATGCGTTCCGCGGCGCTGGGCGCAAGCTGCCAGTGAACCTGGTGCTGGTGGCGGAAGGAGAAGAAGAAATCGGTTCGCCGCATTTTCCGCAGATTGTGCGCCGGCCCGAAGTGCTGGCTGCGTTGCGGACGTGCGATGGAGTTTACATGCCGTCCGCCGAACAGGATCTGGACGGCAAAGTGACGATGACCCTCGGTGCCAAAGGCGTTGTCGAACTCGAACTGGTTTCAAGCGGCGAAAAATGGGGACGCGGTCCGCGCAAGGACGTCCACTCCAGCACCAAGGCCATGCTGGATAGCCCGGCGTGGCATCTCGTGGAGGCGCTCGTCACCCTGGTTTCGCCCGACGGCAACACGCCCGCAATCGAGGGCTTCGCCGACAAGGCCCGCCCCATATCAGACGCGGAAAAGAAAATGATCGCCGAGGCCGCCCGCCGCCTGGATGAGAAGGTCGCCATGAAACAGCTCAGTGTTGACCACTGGGTGCACGATGTGAACTACGAACAGGCGTTGGAACTGTTGCAGTCGCGGCCAACGGTGAATATCGAAGGCCTGGTAGGCGGCTACACCGGACCGGGCGGCAAGACCATCCTTCCGCACCGAGCTCTTGCCAAGCTCGACCTGCGCCTGGTGCCTGACATGAAGGCCGACGAAGCTCTCGCCGCGCTGAAGGCACACCTGGCGAAACACGGTTTCGGCGACATCGAAGTGAACATGACGGGAGGCTACGATCCGAACAGTACATCCGCCGACGCTCCGCTGATCCGCGCCCAGGTGGCGTTTTATCGGAGCAAGGGGATCGACCCCATCATCCTTCCGCGCAGCGCGGGGTCGTGGCCGGGATACGTCTTCACTGGCGATCCCCTGCATCTGCCCGCAGGCCACTTCGGAATGGGCCACGGCAGCGGTGCCCACGCGCCTGACGAGTACTACGTGATCGAATCCACGAATCCCAACGTACAAGGCATGGACGGTGCGGTACGCTCGCAGGTGGAGTATTTATATGAGCTGGCGACGATCTAAAGGCCACGTACGGGCGGACGCCCTCGTCCGCCCAGCCGAGTGCAGCTCGGCAGTTGGCGACACGATCAACCCCCGCGGGTGAGGGCGCCCGCGCCACCGCCACACGGTGCTACAACCTACTGTGCCTCTTCCGGCACGACCGCGAGCTGCAGCTTATCCGTCCAGCGCAACACGGTGAGCGAACTGCTCACGCCCACCCTTGTGTCAGTCAGTAAGCGGTGCAAGTCATCGACGCCAGCAACTGGCTGGCCATCCAGCGCGACGATCACATCGCCCTCTCTCAACTCCGCTTTCTGCGCCGGGCTGCCGGCAGTCACCGAACTCACCACCACGCCAGTTTCCTGAGGAAGGCTGTAGAAGCGCACCAGCCGCCGGTGGAGAGGGACAGTCTGCGCCTCAACGCCGATGTAGCTGCGCCGGATTCTTCCTTCCTGCAGCAACCGCCCAGCGACAAACTTCGCGGTATTGATTCCGATGGCGAAGCACAGTCCCTGCGCGCCCATGATGGTCGCGGTGTTCACTCCAACGACGCGGCCGTCGGAGGTGACTAGCGGTCCACCCGAATTGCCTGGGTTGAGCGAGGCGTCGGTCTGGATCACGTCGTCAATCATTCTTCCCGAGTAGGAACGTAGCGAGCGTCCCAGGGCGCTGACAACTCCAGCCGTCACCGTGTACTGGAAGCCGTAAGGATTGCCGATGGCAATCGCCAGTTGTCCTACGCGCAGCTTCTGCGAATCTCCCAGCGGCGCGGCCACCAGGCTGGGCGCGTCGTTGTTGGGCACATCGACCCGCACCACGGCAAGATCAGTGGCGGGGTCGTCGCCGATAGTATGAGCAGGGAAGCGCCGACCGTCGGCGAAAGATACCTGGATCTTCGTGGCTGCGTGGACTACGTGGCTGTTGGTAAGAATCAGGCCGTCGGGAGTGAACACGAAGCCCGAGCCTCCACCTTGCCGTTCTCGCGGTTGGCCGGAGCGTGTCGTGCCCGCCTGCGCCACATCGATCTTGACCACCGACGGGCTCAGCTTTTCTGCTGCTCCCACGACTGCCTCCGAGTAAGCATCGAGCAGAGCGGAGTCATCGAGCGTGCCGTGGCCCGAGGGCTGTACGACATGTTCCGAATAGTTGGCCAGGGGAAGGGAAGTTGTTTCTTGGTCCATGACAGCTAGATGAAGGAAGGGATGGCTTGGATTCAGCCAGGAATTTGTAGCGCCGGCGTCTCGCCGCCTATCGGGCCGGCCGGAGGCCGGCTACAAGGGCGCTACTGTTTGGGCCGCAGCTTTGTTGCTGCATTGGGCAGAATGCATGCATTCGAAACATCTGTCAGCGACTGCTGCAGGGCCACGCCCACGACGGCGAGGTCTTCGGCTTTCATCAGCTTCTGCATACCTTCAAACAGCTCGCGCTCTTCTTTGCGAATGTGGGAGGCCAGCTTTTCCACCAGCGTCTGCAGACCGGCAGTGTGGAGAGTACGGGCGGCGGCGCGGGAAAATAAATTGCGCAGAAGAGCGTGCCCGGTGAGAAGTTCCTGCACCAGGGGTTGCAGTTCCGGAAACCTGGCTGCCACCGGGAACAATTCCTTTTCTTCGGCGGCAAAATGAAAAGTGATCTCCTGTTCGAAGATCTGCTGGATTTCGGCCTGCCATGCCTCCAGGTCAATCTCGCCTGCCTGGATGGCACGATCCAGGCGCACGCACAGTGCCAGGCAATGCTGGTGCTGGTGCGATAGGGGAATCAGGGCCTTGTCGCGAAGCATGTAGCTATTGTCGGCGTACAGCGGGCAATTGCGCAACCCGTCTGCTGGCGGACGCGGTGACCGCCGTCACTTACCAGTTGGGATATTTGGCGCGAATCTTCTGGTAGAGGGGCGAGGTGGTTCCGTGTTTTTTGTGATATCCCAGCACCTGCGCCTCGCGCGGAGACGGCCAGGGCTGCCCGGACTCAACCTTCCGGGGCAGGGCATTCTCCACCTCGCTGAGATTTTCTATGCGGTCCCGTGAGAGCGCGATCTTGATGCCCTTGGGCGCTACCACTGCCACCAGATGATTTCTCCTGCCTACGGTCGTGTCGGCGTCAGCAGTAAATTCTTTGTCCTGATTCTGGAAGTTGCGATAGCGAATGGTAATCGGCCGCGCTGGGACGAAGCCACGCTTCTTACCGGCGAAAGCGCTCAGCAAACCGCCGCGCGGAGTTTTTGCAGGCTGGCTCTCCGATGTCCAGTTTGCCGGGATTCCGGCGCCCGCAAGATTAGCGTCGAAATAAGGACAGGAGCGGTTGGGGCAGCGAATGGTCCCGTCTTTCGATTTCTTTGCGCCGTCGGCACCGCAGTTCGGGCACTGCAGTTTTTGTTCACCCTTCAGAAAATCCAGAAATCCCATGCGAGTTTCCTCAACTGAATAGAGAGGTGGGCGTCCCGCCCGTCCCGCCGGCGAGGACGCCCGGCGCTCCATTGAGTCTGAATCCCAGACGACTACCCAGAGCACTCGGGGGGACGGTCGTGAAAACGAGGTTCCGCTTTAGCGGCAACCACTTCCATAACACCCATCGACAGGCAGCCGCCCTCTCTCACGGGCGATTTCGGGCTGCTGCTTCTGGGATCGGAGAGAAAGTCGCTTGCGCGCCCGGGGCGCGAAGCAACCTGGCAACCGTCCCCCGGAATGCTCTTGTAGCCTTTTGTCTCTGCCAAATAAAAAATGGGCTCTCGATTCGCCCGCTCAGGATCAATCGCCTGCGATGCGCCAGCGAAGGCAGCCCCATCTCACGCAGTTCTTCAAAGCTGATCTTTCTGAAATGACCTTTCTTGTGTCCCCCGAAAACCAAACCGAGCACCTCCTCGGCGAGCCAGCGATCCAACTGCGGCAACTGGGAGTCGTCGCTCACGTGCCTCAGGTAATAGTCGAGGATAGCCACATTGCGCACACCTTTTTCGACCGTTTCAGCGGCGATAGCGGCCAGCGTCCGAGCCCGCTCGCGTGGATCGGCAATTCGTCGCCAGCGTCGGCGTGCACGGCGAAAGGCGAAGCGGAAGAGGTTCTGAATCTTGCGGCGCTTGTCGCGGGAGAGTGCAACTTCACCGCCGCTTCGGAACAACAAACCGAGATGACGAAACTCTGAAACCACGACAAATCGCGGGTCACTCGCCGGACTCGCAGTCACCAGCAGATCGAGCTGATGACTGGGTTTCGTGGTCAGGTGCAGTTTGGCCAGTTCCGCAGCAAGGCAGTCCGCGGCCTGGGTGGCCGCTTCGCGATCGGACGAAAGCAGCAGAATGTCATCCGCATATCGGAAGTAGGAAATATTCGGCAGACTCTCCAGCACCCGATCCATCGCCGTCAGATAAATGTTGGCAAACACGCACGCGCTGGCGCAGCCGAACGGTATTCCGGTTTCTGCACGATGACTGCCGAGCTCGTCGTGATAGTCAAAACGTACGCGCTGTTGCAGCAGGCGAAATAAATAGTCGCGTTCGTCCACTATTGCCGCCAGCTTTTCCAGCAGCAATTCGTGGTTCACCGACGCAAAGTAATCGGCAATGTCGCGCTTGATTACGTAAAGCGGCGCTTTGGTAGAGCGCAGCAGCTTCGCGATCCGGTCCTGGCAGCGGTCGAGGCCGAAGCTGTGATTTCGATACGCATAGGAATTGGAAGAGAGCCAGCGGTGCAATTTTCGGTTCAGCAAGCGGTACAGCACCAGATCAACCATGCGCTCTTCCCAGGGCGGGATGTAAAGTGTCCGGCGCTTGCCGTTGAAGTTGTACTTGAGCGCCAGCGCGGGACGAAATTCGAACTCTTCCCGCCGCAGCGACCGGTGGATCGTCTCCAGGCCACGCAGGCCGCCGGCGGCCATGTCATAGAGCGTCTTGCCGTCAGTGGAAGTGTGTAACGCTTTGCGCCATTGGAATAATGGCTTGGTGTACACGCGAACCGCAGCCTTGTAGAGTTCGGCTTCGCGATAGACGTTTTTCCAGCGAAGCGCAGGCGAGGTTTCGAAGGTTGCCATCGGGCGACTAGATTCCGGAGCAACCTTCTACTACCACCAGCCCCCCTGCCGCAAGTATTTTCGGGCGGCAGCAGGGGTGTTCAATTTGCAGCTTTGGTGTGCTCTGTGTTCTTTACGACTCGTTTGCGTCCTTTGCGGTTAAGAGAGCTCTTGACCGCAAAGTTTGCCAAGGACGCAAAGTTGGCCGGAATCAGACCGTCGCCGCTACGGTCTGCGGAATTTCCTTTACCGCTGGCCGCAGCGTCAGCCAGTCGGTGCGGACGCTGTCCCACTCCTGGATTAGTATTCCATACGACTCGAAGAACTGCCGGATGCGCGCCCGCTCCCAGCCTACGGTCTCTTCCAGAATGGGTCCCAGAACCGCCAGGGCATTGGTGCTGAGGATCGTCCTCTTGGCGATCTGGGAGACATGTTTCGCCTCCGAGACCGCGATGGTGAATCCGTCGCGCATTTTGACGTGCAGCATCACGTTGATGTCCGAGCTGCCGTCTCCGGTGTAGATAATGTGATCCGGCCCAATCTGCAATTGGGCCTGCAGCTCGTCAAGCGCAGCCACCTTGCCATAGCCGGCCGTAGCCCGGACCAGGGACTCGATTTCGCCCTTGGCGCTATAGACGAATTCTGTGCCGTAAATGTGATCCTTGGGCACGATCCCTTCCAGCGCCGACTGAATTACCTCTACCGGGGACGCAGAAATGACGTAAAAATCGAAGTGATAGCCATCCACCCCGTTCTTAAGGACCTGATAGAGCAGCTCGATGTTATCTTTCAGGCGAATGGTTTTGCCGACCTGATACAGGTGCTCCTTGCGCACTTTCTTGCGAAACTCGGGATCATGCAGCAACAGGTAGGCCAGCTCGGCCCCCTGCTGTACCAGGTTCAGCTTGGCCATTCCCTGGGCTTTCCGTTCAAATTCAGAGGTGGGAATGCCCACCAGCTCGCTCAGCACGTACCCGGAATCATCAAAAGTAAGCGTCTGATCAAAGTCACTGGCAAAAAGATAGCGTTTTAAAGGTTTATCGCTCATATGGATATTAGATTCACCAGGAACTCAGATGGCCAATAAATACTATTGATCGCAGCTATTACTAAAGTGATGACCTGATTGGAGTTCCTGACCGGAGTATGAGTCCAAGAGTATGACATAGCGAGAATTTCGATTGTGGGTACGGGCGAAATCGCCGTTGTGCAGGGATGAGTTTCACAGTCAGCTACTACCGATGCCCAACGTACCTTTACTAAAACCCTCTCCACGGTTGAAAATGGTTGAAGCGAACCGCGTACAAAGCGATTAATCAGGAAAACGGCGTCATCGCCCACAGTGGGCAACAGGAGCAGGGGTAAATATGGCAGCTACCGGTGAACTCATCCGCCTTATCAATTACGTTGACGACATCAACACCACGCTCCGCCGCATCAGCGCCTCCATACCCATCATGGACGCCGAGGAGCGCAAGCGCCTGGCGGAAAACATCCGCACAGCCAGCACCAATCTGAATTCGGTTCTGGGACAGCTGGACAAGGGGTAGTGGTGGCGCTCGTCCGCCCTTTGGTCCGGACAATTGCGGTCATTGGTGCTGGCAGGGTGGGCCGAGGCATCGCACAGGTGACCGCCCTGGGTGGCTATCGCACCATTCTGGAAGATCTTCTACCTAACGCCCTGCGCCGGGCAGAGAGTGAAATTCGCGACAGTCTTGATCAGGCGGTTGACGCATCCCGCGTCTCCTCCGAGGCTGCCAGGATCGCATTATCCCGCCTGGAATTTGCGGGCAGCGTCGAAGAGGCTGCCCGCCTCGCCGACCTGGTGATCGAGGCAGCTCCGGAAGAGCTGGAATCAAAGATCGAGATGTTCACGCTTCTCGACAAGATTTGCCGTCCGGGCACGATCCTGGCATCGCACTTGTCCTCGCTCAGCATCACTGAGATTTCCCGCGTCACCTACCGGGCTAAAAATTGTCTGGGTATGCGATTCGCCGAGCCCGTGGACCTGGCGAAGCGGCTGGAAGTGATTCGCGGCCACGAGACTGACGACGCCACCCTTGCCGCTGCAGTGGAAGTAGGCAGGCGTATGGGAAAAGACGTTGTCGTGGTCACCGATTCGGTCGCGGCCTCGTTATAGGCATTCGAGTCCGCGACCAGATTCGCAGCAGCGCCGGCGTCCCCCGCCGGCTGTCCCGAGGGCGTCCCGCCCTCGGAGGATGAGATCGTAGCACTTCACGTCCTGGAATCCACTACAACTTCAAGAGCACGCGGGCGAGGGCGCCCGCGCCAAACAATACTCTACTTGTTGATGTCCTCTTTCGCCTCCAGGCGCTTGGCGAATGCCTGCAGCGGCTGCTTCTGCCCGTCCGGTGCTCCGGCGACCGCCACGTTCATCTCTTTGACGGCGTCGGGGAAGTTTCCCTGCGCCGAGTACATACGCGCCAAACCTACGTGCACAACCCACTGGTCTGGGTTCTTCTTGGCATTTTCTTTGAAGATAGCAAAGGCCTCGGCTTGCTTGCCGCTGTTTTGCAGTTGACGCGCGTAGCCGTGCATCTGGATGGCATTGGCCATGGTCAGCGCCTTGGTGCGCGCGGTTGTGGCTTCGTCCTTCCGTCCGAGCGCGTCGAGGACTTGTGACTTGGTCATGTAGTTGTCATAGCGGGCTTCGTTCTGAATTGACTTTTCGGAATACTTCAGCGCGTCTTCGAGCGCGATCTTTTCCTGCAGCAAATAGTTCGCGGCGTCATCCCAACCTTCCCATGTGTACTGGCTCAGTCCGCGAAGCTGCTGGTGAAGATTCTGCTCGACGATCTCGTGCGTGTCGACCCCGACCTTGAAGGGGACGGCGACTTTCTCCCACCGCAGGGTGATGACCGAAGAGTCCGGGGTCACGTCGTCGAAGTCATAAGCGAGTGCTTCATGGAACTCAGCCGCTTGTGGCTTCACGGTGACGCGGAGCGCATCCTCGGACTGATCGTACGTGAAGCTTCCCCATGAGGTCGAGTTGTTAGAGAAGATGACCGTCCACTCGTTTTCTCCTGGAATCATATGCAACCCATAGGTTCCCTTGGCCAGTGGTTTCCCTTCGACCGTGACCGGATCAGTGAACTTGATCGTCGTATTTTCGTTGGCTCCAGCCCGCCAGACTTGGCCGTACGGCACCAGTCCGCCCCAGACCTTCCGCTTGTTCACCATCGGGCGGTGGTAGTTAATGGTGACATCAGTGATTCCAATTCGTTGAGTCACGACTGCATGCTGGCTGGGCCGCGGCAGATCTAGAACAAAGGACTGCGCCATAGCCAACGATCCAAACATCAGTAAACCCTCAATTACCAGGACAGCGCGCACCAGTAGTTTGTTCACGGTGCAACCTCCCAATCTGGGTTGTAATTTTGTGAGCCTAGACGAAACAGAACGGTCGTTTAGACGCCACCCGGTCGAAGCGGTTAGCAATGCAGGTGTAGCCTGGCGCCTCGGCGGCCGTCCCGAGGGCGCCGCGCTCTCGGAGCTGCTGAAACACCGCTAACCTTTTGCCCTTCAATGCGGTCTAAACCATGAGGTAGACTTTCCTGGAACCGGGAACCGCCCGGCAACGTAATAGACGAAGGGGTTCGTCGGCGTGAGTATGCCGGATATCCCTGACTCCTGCAGGGCCATAAGCTTATGCACTTGCTCTTCGAAACTGTTCGCCAATCTCTGGCCACGCTGTGGGCGCACAAGTTACGTTCTTTTCTAACGATGTTCGGCATTGCCTGGGGCGTGGGCTCGCTGCTTCTACTGGTGGGTTTGGGAGAGGGTTTCCGTAGCGGGCAGGTACGAAACCTGGCCACCCTAGGCCAGGACATCATGTTCATGTTCCCTGGGAGGATCCCGGCGGTGGCCGGTAGTCTGCAGTCCGGCCAGACCTATCATTTTACCTACGAAGATTACGTCGCCATACGTAACGAAGCCCACACCTTGCGCGCCTTGTCGCCGGTGATCAATCGCGAGGATATCCGCGCGGTCAGCGATTACGGTTCCACCAACGGCCAGGTGTTCGGCGTAGCTCCCGAATACAGCCAGATTCGCACCGTGCCGGTCGGCACCGGACGTTGGTTCAATGACGAAGACAATACCGAACACCGCCGTGTCGCGGTGGTGGGCTGGGAGTTATTGAAAAATGTCTTTCCCGGCCGCCCTGCGGTGGGCGCGACTATGCTGCTTAATGGCATTCGCTTTGACATCATCGGAGTGCTGGCGAAGGTGGGGAAGGACGGCAACAATGGCACCAACGCCCGCATCTTCGTTCCGGTCGAAACCATGCGTAACCTGTTTCCGCTGAAACAGGAGAACTCCGAGAGCGCGCTTTCTTTCATCAACTACCGGCCGCTGAACAAAGCCGAACATCTTCGCTCCAAGGAAGAGATTCATTCGATCATTGCCCGCCGTCACGGATTCGACCCCAAGCTGGAAGATGCCTTCGAGGACTGGGACACGATCGAAAACTCGCAGCGCGTGGACAAGATATTCGACGCTATGGACTATTTTCTCGGCGTCGTCGGATTCGTGACTCTGGCCCTGGGGGCGATCGGCATCGTCAACATCATGCTGGTCTCGGTGGCGGAGCGCACGCGGGAGATCGGCCTGCGCAAGGCTCTGGGCGCCACGTATCACAACATCCTGACCCAGTTTTTCATCGAGGGCGCGTTCCTTACCATCTTCAGCGGCGGCATCGGGCTCCTGATCTCGACCGCGTTCGTTACCGCGCTTGCCCAGCTGCCTGCTCCCGAGGGATTTGATACGCCCCGGATCGTGCCCCTTTCCGCGATTGCCGCGATCGGCTCCCTCGCTCTGGCCGGCATCGTGGCCGGAGTTTATCCCGCCCGGAAGGCAGCGCTGCTGGCTCCGGTCGAAGCCATGAGGCAGGAATAGCCGTGATCGGAGAACTGGGATCGCAAGCCTACAGCGCGCTGCGCCACAACAAGCGGCGCAGCATCCTCACCATGCTGGGGATGGCCTGGGGCATCGCAACCGTGGTCCTGCTCCTGGCTTATGGTGCCGGCTTCGAGCGTGGTCTGTGGGTGGCGTTCCGCTCCTTCGGAACCAACCTGGTTTTCGTGTTTCCAGGACGCACCTCATTGCAGGCCGGCGGCACCAAGGCGGGCAATGAGATCAAGCTTACGGTCAAAGACCTGGATTACGTTCGCGACGAAGTGCCGCTGCTGAAGCGGCTCTCGCCCGAGGTTTTTAAACAGAGCACGATTGCGTGGGGCACGCGCAGCGCCAGCTATGGAGTGAGTGGCGTCTACGCCGTCTACCCGCGCATGCGCCGCATGGAATTCGCCGAAGGCGGCCCTTTTGGCGAAGCTGAGGACTTCACCCACGCGCGAGTCGCCTTCATCGGCGCCGACGCCAAGAAGAAACTCTTTTCCGGCCAGAACGCCATCGGCGAGAACATCCGCATCGACGGGATTTCGTACCAGATCGTGGGCATCCTCAAACACGTCATCAATAACAGCGACGACAATCTGAACGAGCACATTTACGTGCCCTTCAGTGCCATGAGCGATATCAAGGACACCTACTACCTAAACTCCATCGTCATGGAGTACGAAGGCGATAACGCTAAGGTGGTAAAAGCGTTGCGGAATTCAATGGCGTTCCATCATGGCTTCGATCCCAAAGACGAGCGCGCAGTATTTGTGTTCGACGTGTTTTCCGACCTGCTCGATCTGCGCGTCATTACGACTGGGATCAAGATTCTGCTCGGCTTCATCGGACTGCTGACCCTGGGAATCGGCGGCGTGGGCCTGATGAACATTATGCTGGTTTCCGTAACCCAGCGCACGCGCGAAATCGGCGTGGAAAAAGCGCTGGGCGCGCATCGCTGGCACATTCTGTTCCAGTTCCTCGCTGAGGCCATGGTCATCACTGCGCTGGGCGGATTGCTGGGCGTGGCTTTCGCCTACCTGGTTTCGTGGGCTGTCCCCTCACTGACCCTGTGGAGCGCATTTCAAGAGGGCGCTGACGAAGGCGACATCCATCTGAAAATTGACGCTGCTACTCTCATCTGGTCCACGGGAATTCTCAGTTTCGTGGGAATCATCAGCGGCATGTTACCCGCTATCAAAGCCGCTAAACTCGACCCCATCGAAGCGCTGCGCTACGAGTAAGAAACTGAGAACCGGGAACTAGATCTAACAACTGGTTTTCTTTTATCCAAAGTCTGACCTCTCACACCGCGCGGTCAAAACCCGTAGAATCATTCTGTGACCGATGTCCCAAACCCACGGCTCGAACGCGTTCTCACTCAACTAAAGCTTTACGAACATCCGCTGCTGGATTTTTCTGCCCGGGCCAAGGGCGAAGGTGTTGAGGTCCTTATACATTTCAGGAATCCACCGGTTCCCGTGCACACCTATAACTTCGAGTTTCACCCCAGAGATCTCGACCATCCCCAGTTCGAGTGGGCGTTCCAGCGGCAGCTCTATGACTGCCTGCACGATTACCTGGTCGAGATGTTCATCCGCACGCCCCAGGACCGGGCGGAGCGGCATCGGAATGAACTGTGAGTGTGCGCCAGATCATCGAACAGGAAATCCGCGAGCGCGGGCCCATGCCATTTTCGCGCTATATGGAGATGTGCCTTTATCGTCCCGACCTGGGTTTTTACTCGCGGGACTCCGAGCAATTCGGCAAAGCCGGCGACTTTTACACTTCGAGCGATGTGCACGCCGTCTTCGGACGCCTGCTGGCCCGCCAATTCGACGAAATCTGGCGCGTGCTGGGCTCGCCCCCGCGTATCGAAATTCTGGAGCTCGGTCCCGGCCGCGGACTGTTCGCGCAAGATGTGCTGGACTGGTCGGAGAAAAAATTCCCTGACTTCTTTCAGGCGTTGCACTACTTGCTCGAGGAAAGTTCTCCACGGCTGCGGGAACGGCTGCGGTCAAATCTGATCCGGCACTTTAATAGCGGTCGAGCGTCACTTCACAGCGCAGATTCTCCGCTGAAAGCCTGGTTTAGCTCGGAGCCTCTGGCAATATCGGGCGATTGGACGGAATCGCCTGTGGGACCTGGTGCTGGGGCGGAGCAGATCCTTAGCCCTAGCTCTGCACTAACGCCTCCGCAGCGTGGGGATTTGGCCCCTGAGGTTCCTGTCATCATCTTCGCCAACGAATTTTTCGATGCCCTTCCTGTAGAAATCCTCAGCTCAAAAGGAGCCCTGCGTCTCGATCTTCAAGGTGACCGGCTCACTGAAATCTGGGTTCCACCTTCCGCCGACGAACTGAAGTTCCTTGACCGCTACAGCGTCCATCCCGAGCCGGGAGAACGAATCGAAGTTCCGCTGCTTGCGTATCACTGCATGTTGCGCCTCGCTGCATCATTACGCCATGGTTTCATCGTCGCGATCGACTATGGCTATACCCGCGAAGAACAACTGGCCGGTCGCCATCGCGGAACTCTCATGGCGTATCGTCAACACTCCGCCAGCCAGAATGCGTATGAAGCCCCGGGCGAGCAGGACCTCACCGCTCACGTGAACTTCACCGCCCTGGCCGAGGCGGCGGAAGAAAATGGTTTGCAAACGCAACCACTTCTCACCCAATCGCAATTCCTGATGGGAATTGGAGAGAACAATCAATTCGCGGACGCCTTCGAAGATTGCCATTTTCCGCAGGAGCATGCCAAGGTCGCGTTACAGCTCAAACACCTGGTGACGCCTGCCGGCATGGGCGAAACTTTCCACGTGCTGGTCGCGTCCAAAGCTGTCGATGCGGAGCATGTGGCCGGCCTCAGCGGTCTCTCGTTTGCGCGAAGCAGGCTATGAGCACTTCATGAGGAAAAATTCTTCAAGCCATGAGAATCTTTCATGGAAAAGTCCGGTTCTAGGTCGCATGTCTCGCATCTATAAAGATCCGGTCGAATACTTGCCCGAGCGGGAGGAGATCCAGATGGAAGCTGAAGCCCGTCCACCTACCTGGAAAATCCTGCTGGCGTTCGCCATGATTTACTTCGTCTGGGGATCGACCTTTCTGGCGATCCGGGTTGGCGTGCACGAAGTACCTCCGTTCCTGCTGGCGGCCGTGCGCTTTTTTACTGCCGGCTTGGTCATGTTCGCATGGCTGCGGCTCAAGGGCACGCCGGCTCCGAGCCCGCGCGAGTGGGCCGCAGCATCTCTGCTCGGTACCATCATATTCGTCGTCGATTATGGCTGCCTGTTCTGGGCTGAGCAGCGCGTGCCTTCGGGAATTGCGGCCGTGGTGCTGGCCACCATCCCGGTCTTCATTACGCTAATGGAAATTGTTTTTCTGCGCACTCAGCGCTTAACAGTTCGTCTGAGCCTGGCCCTTCTCGTGGGAATGTGCGGGGTGGCCGTGCTGATGAATCATTCATTCTCGCTGGGCGAGGGTCCCATCAATCGCGCCGGCGCGGTGGCGCTGCTGGTTGCGGCGCTCACCTGGTCCGTGGCAACGACTCTCACCCGCCGGCTCTCGCTGCCCGCGTCGAAGCCGATGAGCGCGGCCGCGCAGATGCTCACGGGCGGAGCACAGCTGTTCGTGCTTACGGCGGTTACCGGAGAGTTCACGGGATTTCGAGTACAGGCGGTTTCAGTCCATGCCTGGTTCGCGCTCATTTATCTGATCATTGCAGGCTCGATCGTCGGCTTCACCGCTTACGTTTGGCTGCTGCACTACGAGTCGCCGACGAAAGTGGGAACTTACGCGTACGTGAATCCGGTGGTGGCGGTTGCCCTGGGATATTTGGTCGGCGGGGAAGCGGTCGGTGCGCGCACGTTGCTGGGGACGCTTCTGGTGCTGGTGAGCGTGATTGCGATTACGACTACGCCGAAGGTTGCGCCAGTACCCGGCGATGGCGATGCGTCCGTCGCTGCGCTGCGTCCTGCGAAAGCAGATTAGGGCAGAAATCACCACAAACCGTGTGGGGCCGGGTCAGAGACCCGCCCCTACACAGTCGGTTACGGCTTCGTCATCTTCTCCGGCTTCATCAGGTCATTGAACTCTTCGCGGGTGAGGTGGCCGGATTTCAGCGCCGCCTCGAGAAGGCTGGTGCGCTCGACGTGAGCGGTGTGGGCGATCTGCGCGGCTTTGTCGTATCCAACTTTTGGTGTCAGCGCCGTCACCAGCATCAGTGAATTGTTCACGTACCAGTCGACCTTGGCGCGATCCACCTCGATGCCCTTGATCATGTACTCGACGTAGCCGTGGCAGGCGTCCGCGATCAGGGTGACCGAATGCAGGAAGTTATAGATGATCACCGGCTTGAAGACGTTGAGCTCGAAGTTGCCTTGGGAGCCAGCGAATCCGACCGCGGCGGTGGCGCCGTGAACCTGCACGCACACCATGGTCATGGCTTCGCACTGCGTGGGATTCACTTTGCCCGGCATGATCGACGAACCGGGTTCGTTTTCCGGGATGGAGAGTTCCCCCAGACCGCAGCGTGGTCCCGAGGCCAGCCAGCGAATGTCATTCGAAATCTTCATGAACGAAGCGGCCAGCGTTTCCAGCGCACCCTGGGCAAAGACGATTTCGTCGTGTGCAGAAAGCGCGGCGAACTTGTTGGGATGCGAGCGGAAAGGAAGACTCGTAAGTTCGGCGATTTTCCTGGCCGCGCGCTCCGCGAATTCGGGAGGCGCGTTCAGCCCGGTACCCACCGCGGTCCCGCCGATGGCAAGATCGTACAGCCCGTCCAGAGCCTGCTCCAGTCGCTTGATGTCGCGCTCCAGCAGGCTGGCCCAGCCGCCGAACTCCTGCCCGAAGGTCAGCGGCACCGCATCCTGCAGGTGGGTGCGGCCGATTTTTACAATGTCCTTGAATTCCTCCGCCTTGGCGGCGATCGCCTTGTGCACGCTCCGAATCGCAGGAATCAGCGCGTGCTTCACGCGTTCCGCAGCCGCGATGTGCATCGCGGTAGGGAACGTGTCGTTAGACGATTGAGACATGTTGACGTCATCGTTGGGATGAATCGGCTTCTTGGAGCCCATCTCACCGCCCGCCAGTTGAATAGCGCGGTTCGAGATGACCTCGTTGACGTTCATGTTGGTTTGGGTGCCGCTTCCGGTCTGCCAGATGCGCAGAGGAAACTGGTCGTTGAGCTTGCCGGCGATGACTTCATCGGCTGCCTGGACGATGAGCTTGGCTTTCTCCGCCGGGAGCTTGCCCAGATCCTGGTTCACCAGCGCGCACGCTTTTTTGAGGATGCCGAAGGCGTGGATCAGCTCCGGCGGCATGGTGTCGCGGCCGATGTCGAAATGGTGTAGCGAACGCTGGGTTTGCGCGCCCCAATAGACATGCGACGGGACTTCGATCCGCCCCATGCTGTCGGACTCAATGCGCGTGTGAGCCTTCGGTTTCGCGGGTACTGCCATATCATCTTCCCGATTTAAACCAACCGGCATTATATCGCGTGCAACCGGGCGGACGGCTTCAGAGGATTGCTTTGCGATCTTTGCGTCCTTTGCGATCAAAATCTTTAACCGCAAGGATCGCAAAGAAGTCCGCAAAGAGCGCAGAGTAGTGTTCAGCCGCGCCAGTCCGGTTTGTCGCGCATGCTAGAATCGATAACTTCAAAAGGCTATTACTTTCGTCCGTGCCTGCCCGCGCACGTCGAAGTTTCCGCCAGAGACGGCCGATTTGGTGACCAAACAGAGTCCCGGAGCGACCCAGCAGATTCCTGAAACGCTTCCTCGCGCCCAAACGAAGGGTGAGCCCGACAGCCGGGCGGATGTGATCGTGATCGGCGCGGGGCCTACCGGGCTGGCTTGCGCGATTGAAGCCCAGCGTGCCGGATTCAGGACCATGGCCATCGATAAGGGCTGCGTGGTGAATTCCATCTACAACTATCCCGCGAACATGTCGTTCTTCACCACGCCGGAGCTGCTTGAAATCGGGGACATTCCCTTCAGCACGGCCCGGCAGAAGCCCACCCGGGAAGAGGCCCTCGAATACTATCGCAAAGTCGCTGAGCACTATCACCTCGATATCCGCCAGTACCAGTGGGTGAAGACAGTAACCGGAAACGACGGCGATTTTCAGATCACTGCAACTGACAGCCTGGGGCGGATCTACGACTACCATACCCGTAAGCTGATTGTCTCGACCGGATACTACGATCTTTCGAACCCGTTGAATATTCCCGGAGAGGATCTTTCCAAGGTCTTTCACTACTATCGCGAGCCCCATCCTTTTTTCGACATGGATGTCTTAGTCATCGGAGGCAAAAACTCGGCCGCCATCGCGGCGCTCGATCTGTGGCGGCATGGCTCGCGCGTAACCCTGGTGCATCGCGGGGCGAAGCTGCACAATCACGTGAAATACTGGATCCTGCCCGACATTGAAAACCGGATCAAGAGTGGCGAAATCGCCGCTCACTTCCGCAGCACGGTGCTTGAGATCGGGCCCGACTATGTGAATCTGGAGACACCCGACGGTTTAGTCCAATTGAAAAACGATTTTGTCTTTGCCATGACGGGCTACCATCCCGACTACGATTTCCTCCGCTCCATGGGCATCGAACTCTCCTCCGAGCAATGCCGTCCGGTGTGTGACCCCTTGACTCTGGAGAGCAATGTTCCGGGAATTTATGTGGCAGGAGTGATTGTCGCCGGCTCAAAGACCAACGAAATCTTTATCGAGAATGGAAGATTTCACGGCAGGCAGATCGCTGCCCACCTGAAGCAGAAATTGCAGGGCGCCTAGAAAAGACTCAGGCCAGTGTGACCAGTTCTTCTCCCAACTGTTGATTGATCAGGCGGGCTACCAGCGCCTTGAGTCTCTCTCCGGTCTTGGACAAAACAAAATCCTGCTCTGCATCCGACCAGTCCAGCTTGAAACTTGTGGCCAGAGCCGAAATCCAGATTTGCCGCACCGGGGCATTGGGAGAAATCACGAACTTGGTTTGGTCCTCGAAGGAAACGTGCAGCGCGCCAGACTGGTCTTCCACTTCAATGTCAGCCGACTCCTCGGCCTCCATCAGCGACTTCTTTAATGAGTCAAGCACGGCATCGGCCCGTTTGCGAAAAACCCGTTCATCCATCATGCGTAGATTATAGTCGTTGGTCGTTGATACTCGGTCCTTGGTTGTTGGCCTTTGGTCGTGGCCAAGAAACTGCCTTGGTGGACGCGGATCCGGGAAGAAGATGCACCGGGCGCCACCACCGCGGCCACGATTGATCTGGAATCCTCGCGGAGCGGTGGGCCAAGGACCAACGACCAAGGACCAAGGACCAACGACCAAAGGCCAACGACGAATCACCATGGATCCGCAACCCGAACTCGCGGCCACGTCGATCTCGCTATCGGCATATCTGCGACTGCTGCGCTCTAATCGCAACTTCCGCGGCCTATGGATGGCACAGATCGTCAGCGAAATCGGCGACTGGTTCTATACCCTGGCCATCTACAGTCTGCTGCTGCAATTAACTGGACGGGCCAGTTCGGTCGCGCTCGCCCTGGTGCTGCAGGTACTTCCCCAGACTCTCATTGGCCCCGCCGCCGGAGTGATCAACGATCGCGTACGCCGCAAGCGGGTCATGATCGTCGCCGATCTGGCGAGGATGGTCATCGTCTTTGCCATGCTGGTCGTCCGCTCTCGCTCGACAGTGTGGATCGTCTACCCTCTGCTGGTAATGGAAACGCTGATGGCTGCATTTTTCGAGCCGGCGCGCACCGCGGTGATTCCGACCATTGCTTCCCGGGAAGACGTACTGTTGGCCAACACCTTGTCCTCGGCCACGTGGTCGGTGAATTTGCTGATCGGCGCGTCGGTCGGTGGGTTCGTGGCCGCGCTGCTGGGACGTCAGGCAGTCTTCACGCTGAATGCTCTTTCCTTCCTGTTCTCGGCGATCCTGATTGGCCGGATGAAATTTGAGGAGCCGCATGCCCAATCGGCGGCCCCACTGCGGATTCGTGACGCCGTCGATTTTTCGCCGATCGCGGAGGGTATGCGCTACGTCCGCAAAGATCGCAGGCTGCTGGCCGCGGTTTTCGCCAAAGCTGGTGAACTGATGATCGGTCCCAGCTGGGTGCTGTTCACGGTTATGGGCGAGCAATACTTTCACGTGCACCTGCGCGGAATTGATCCGCAGCGGAGCGCTGTGCTGGGCATGAGCCTGTTGCTGGGAGCGCGCGGCATCGGCGCCGTGATCGGCCCGTTGTTCTCCGCGCGATTCGCCGGGCAATCCGACAATCGGCTGCGGCTCGGCATTCTTCTCGGCTATCTGGCGATCGGAGCCGGTTACTTCGGCCTCGGAGTTTCGCCGAACGTCTGGGTGGCATGCCTGTGCATCATGGTGGCCCACTGCGGAGGATCGACCGTCTGGGTTTTCTCTACCACGCTGTTGCAGCTCAACACCGAAGACCGCTTCCGCGGCCGGGTTTTCTCCGCTGACCTCGGCTTGGCCATGCTGACTGTCGCCATCGGCGCCTACGCCTGCGGATTTTTTCTCGACCGGGGCGTGTCAGCCCGAGTGGTGGCATCGGCGACCGGCGTGATCATGGTTTTGCCTGCGATCCTGTGGGCGTGGGCGATCCGACCAGGAAAAACAAAAGCGGTTTCGCTCATCACCGGCATGGACTAGCGGGTGCCCCATTTTTCGCGCTCTTTGCGAAAAAGTGGGGATTGGGAGATGAAGTTCGCGGAATCTGTTTTTCGAGGTAGAGAGACCCAGATTGTTCGACCTTGTCGGAATCCCACCTTTGCGCACAGAACGCGCAAAGATGGGGCACCCGCTTCCTTCTCTATCCGCCGGCGATGGCGCCGATCACGATAAACGGCTCTTTGCCAGATGCGACCGCATCGGGCAGCGGGGTGTCAGGCGGCTCGTGAGACAGATCTTCTTCGCAAGCGAAGAAGCGCAGAAAGGGCCGGCGCTGCAGCGTGTCGTGCTCGCGGATTGCCCCGCGCAACATGGGATAGCGGGCCTCGAGCGCATCGAGCACCGAGCGCTGTGTGACTGGACCCTCGACTTCGAGCGTGACCTCATAGCCGACGTGCGCTAGGGTTCGGAGATGGAAGGGGAGGACTATGCGGATCATAATTGAGTACCTTACATCTTCACGTCGCGTCTGCTTACGATGCGATGCCATTCCATACGTTTACCCGTGATCAAAACGGATTCCGAATTGTTAGTTGCCGATTGATGATCTGTCCATCCTGCAAATCCTCGGAGTAAAGCGTTTCACAGCCGGCCTCCAGAGCGGCGGAGGCTATCAGGGCGTCGTAGATGCTAAATCCGTACTTTTCCGCGATCGCGAGAGCCCCTCGGTGTGTATCGATGGAGATTGGAACCGGGTTGGGGCACAGAATGCCAATAACATCGAGGAACTCTTTTACTCCCTTCCAAGACATGCCTAGCTTGCGACGCGCCACGGAGACAAACTCGCTCAAGGATTGGACACTGATCATCCCGCCGCTGGTGAGCAGCGCCTCGGCTTGGGACGCGCGCGGATCGTTCTTTGCCACCGCGTAGATCAATACGTTGGTGTCGAGGAAGTCTCTAGCGGGCATTCGCCTCTGCCCGGTCAAATACAAACCCAGCCGGCAAAGGACGACGCAGCCGGCGTAAACGGACAAGGGCCCGCTTCCGGGCGGGGTCACGCCGCACTTCAAATTCTCGTGTGCCGGCAATCCTGATTTCGATCTGGTCGCCCTCTTTTAAGTCCAGAGCTTCCACAACCTCCGACGGCAGTCGCACCGCCAGACTATTGCCCCACTTTGAGACCTGCATAATGCCTCCGATTTTTACGATTGATATACATCTGTATTGTATATCTTCTGTCAAGGGAGGCAATGGCAGGACTCGTGCCCCAGGCTGCATGTAAGCGCTGCGGCAAAGCGTCCCAACGCTGAAGCCGGGTTTCAATCGGCGAATTACGGCACGGCTGAAGCCGTGCCCTTCCCAACCTAGTCAACTGATGGAACGTTACTCCAGCGTCTGTACCTCCACGCTCAGCACTGCCGGCAGATCCCGCACGATCGGATTCCAGCTATCCCCGGCATCAGCCGACGCGTAAACCTGACCGCCGGTGGTGCCGAAATAAATTCCGCATTTATCTAAAGAGTCGACCGCCATAGCGTCGCGCAGAACGTTAACGTAGCAGTCTTTTTGCGGCAGGCCTTTGGTGAGCGCTTCCCAGTCGTTGCCGCCGGTGCGGCTGCGATACACGCGCAGCTTGCCTTCGTGCACGTAGTGTTCACTGTCGCTCTTGATGGGGACGACGTAAATCGTCTCCGGCTCGTGGGCATGCACGTCGATCACGAAGCCGAAGTCGGTGGGCAGGTTGCCGCTGACTTCTCTCCACTGGTCGCCGGCGTTGTCGCTGCGCATGACGTCCCAGTGTTTCTGCATGAACAGCACGTCCGGGCGCGAGGGATGCATGGCGATGTGGTGGACGCAGTGGCCAACCTCCGCATCCTGGTCCGGAATATATTGCGAGCGCAGCCCACGGTTGATCGGCTTCCAGCTGCCGCCGCCGTCGTCGGTACGGAACGCGCCCGCCGCCGAGATGGCGATGTACATTCTTTGCGGGTTAGTGGGATCGAGAATAATCGTGTGCAGGCACATGCCGCCCGCCCCGGGCTGCCATTTAGGGCCGGTGCCGTGGCCGCGCAATCCGGGGAGTTCCTTCCAGTTCTTTCCGCCGTCGGTGGAGCGGAAGATGGCAGCGTCTTCCACACCGGCGTAAACCGTGTCGGGATTGGTGAGCGACGGCTCCAGATGCCACACTCGCTTGAACTCCCAGGGATGCTGCGTGCCGTCGTACCACTGATGGGTCGTCAGCGGCTTGGCGGCCGCGTCGTAGGCGAACTTGTTGCTCTCGCTCTTGGGAGGACCCGCAGCGGCCGGTTCGCCGACGGGCGTTCCAGGCTGGTGCCAGGTTTTGCCACCATCGTCGGAGCGCTGGATCATCTGCCCGAACCAGCCACTGGTCTGCGACGCATACAACCGATTCGGATCCGCGGGCGATCCCTTGAGGTGGTAGAGCTCCCAGCCCGCAAAATGCGGTCCACTGACCTCCCATTGTTGTCGCTTGCCGTCGGATGTCAGGATGAACGCCCCCTTACGCGTGCCCACCAGTACCCGTACTCCGCTCATGCTTGCTCCTTCCTGGATTTTCGGTTTGCCTTCTCTTCCATTCCATTCACCGATGCTGTGCGGCGTTCGCGGTTTCGCTCACTCGAACGCTTTCCGGAAATTTACCAGCTGATCTCTTAGATCCGCTACCTCTTGCCGAAGCTGCCGGACTTCATTCTCCAGGCGCATCAGCGCCTCATCGCCTTCCCGGTGCTGGGTAACCGAGGACTGGACAACCGGGGCCATGCCTGATTCCTGCAGATCTCCAGAGAGCAGATGCATGTAACGGGCTTCCTTGGTGCCCGGCTGGCGAGGCAACACTTTGGCCATGGGCGGGTCACGCTGCATCAAGCGCTGCAAAGTGGATTGCACTTCGTCAAGGGCCTCGAAACGGTGCATGCGCTCGGTTCGTCCTCGGAGCTCGCCGGGAGTTTGTGGACCGCGCAGCAACAACACGCACAGGATGGCGGTCTCACCACGGCTGAAGTTGAAAACCTCTTGCATACGATGCTCGTACTTGGTCACGCGGCTGTCTGCACCCCCGGACGGTCCCGCAAGATTCTGACCCTGCAACGTATTCAGCGCCTGCCTTACCGTATTTTCATCGAGATTCATCACAGGTTCACGGTTGTTCTTCTGGTTGCACGCGTTGACCAGCGCGTTCAGGGAAAGGGGATAGTAGTCCGGAGTGGTGATGTCCTTCTCGATCAGCGCACCGAGCACACGAGTCTCCACTTCACTCAGAGGGTCCACGGCTGAATTGTACAGAACGGAACCTTGCAAGTTCGACTTCCTCAAGCCCGTATTTGGTTTGAGTGAGACTGTCCACTTGCCTCTCCGCGCTTTCGCGTGCTGGATGCGGATGAGTGTAGCGGAACTTTTCCACAGACTGCGGGTGCTTTCGAGTGTCGAAATCGTAATGGCACTTTCGCGGGACGCGTTGTTGCCTCTCAAGTCAACGGAGGGCTTGAGTGGGCCACCCGTCCGGTGCAGTTCGGGATAGTGACCTCTAGAGCAGCGTACATCTTCATCCGAGTAGTCCGCACCTGCGTCTCTCAATCAATACAGGCACCCAACTCATGCTGCGCCTTGCTGTCTCACCGCGCTGTTCCGGGCTTCGATGGCCTTGACGGAGTTCTTGAAAGCCTTCTCCAAAACGCCCTTGCCGACGGTCCCGAGCACCAAGCCGAGCAACCGTCCTTTGAGGTTCTTACCGTCGCGTACGACCACCACGTCGATGTCGGTCAAACCGTCGGGACGACGCGTGAAGGTGTAGGTGTGGCCGGACGCTCCTCCCCAAGTGTTGGAGTCGGTCGTCGTTAGAACGACGTTGTTGGGATCGGACCAGTCATAGCGCAGGCGTTCCCAGATGCCGCCCGAGCCTTCGGTGACGTCGGCCTCCGACCGACCGCGGCTATGCACCTTCAGGTACTCGTCGGCGCTGTTGCCAAAAAGCTTCGAGCGGCCAGGCCCGAAGTCGGTGAGCCCGGCGGTGTACTGCTCGGGCGTCGCGGTAGTTGTTTGATGGAGGTGGATGGTAGACACGCGTGCTCCTTTCGTTAGCGGGCAATTAGTTGCTGCCCGCCGTCAATGTCGTAGGTCGCGCCCGTAAGAGCCGTATTGGTCATGATATGTACGGCGAGCGCTGCAACGTCGGCCGGTCCGACAACGCGCCGGATGGGAAGCGTGGCGCGAAGCTGATTGCGGCGGTTTTCCAGTTCATCACCGAGAAGCGATGCCGACAATGGTGTGTCAACGAAGCCGGCGGCGATGAGGTTGACTCGGATGGGCGCGAGCTCGAGCGCCAGGCTGGCGGTAAGGGCGGGGAGTGCCGCGGTTACGGTCGGCACGATCCCCAGTCCGATTCCAGGGCGCCGGCCGCCGGTGCCTCCCATGAACACCAGCGTGCCTCCCGGTCTTACCTTGTGGACCGCGTTGCGGGCGACCTGGAGCATCAACAACAGGTGTCCGTCGAGGGCACGACGCGCCTCCTCGAAGTCCATCTCGAGCAGGCGCGCGTAGTGCGGCCGGCCGGCCGTCACCATCACATGATCGATGGTAGCCGGCAGGTCTCGGAAGAACCGTTCGAGGGAAGCTGGATCCGTGGCGTCGAAGGCTGCGGTACTCAGCGCTTCGACCTCGCCGGCGGCGCGCTGTAGGCTTTCGCGATTGCGGCCGGTGAGGATCACCCTCGCCCCCTCAGTGCGCGCTCGCCGGGCCGTTTCGAACCCGATGCCGGCGCTACCGCCGATCACGACGA
>CAZGSU010000111.1:0-8620 GCA_964528615.1 uncultured Acidobacteriaceae bacterium
GAGATTCGGGTCTTTCTTTTTGAATGCCCGTTCCACCTCGTCCCATGTCACGGGAGTTGAAACAGTCGGCCGTTCGCGCGCCCGCAGCGAATACACACCGATCGTTGTTTTGTGCTCGTCATTCTGGCTCCAATCCACGAATACCTTCCCACCGCGGATTTTTTTCTTCATATCCGAAACTACGTTCTCGGGATGATCGTGTTCCAGCAACTGCGCCAGAGCGTGCGAAAAAAGTTTGGTCGCGTCGAACGTCGTCGGCGTATTGAGCGGAACATAAATCTGCAGTCCCTTGGAGCCGGAAGTCTTGGGAAAACTCTGCAAACCGAAGTGCTCGAAAATTGCCCGCAGCCACATGCCTACCTGGGCACACTGCACGATGTTGGCGGGCGGCCCGGGATCTAGATCAAAGACCATCATGGTGGGACAGTTGATCTCTTTCGCCAGCGAGAGTGAAGGGTGCAGTTCGATGGCAGCCAGGTTGGCCATCCAGACGATCGTCGGCAAATCATTGGCCAGGATGTAATTGACGTTGCGCCGGTTGTGGTCGCTCCAGATGGGTGCGGTCTTGACCCAGTCCGGCCGATGTTGGGTAGCGTTCTTTTCGAAAAAAAATTCGCTGTCCACGCCATTGGGATAGCGTTTGAGCGTCAGCGGCCTTCCCGCGAGGTGGGTCACCAGGATGGGCGCAATGCGGGCGTAGTAGTCGATGACCTGCCCCTTGGTGAAACCGGTCGCGGGATACAGGACTTTATCCAGGTTCGACAACTTCAACTGTTTGCCCTGAATTTCAACCACTGGTTCTTTGCTCACGCGTCCTCGCTTATTCTGAAACGAATCATCGCCGTTTAGTATAGTGGCGGCCCCTGTCCGCCAGGCGTTGCGTGTTTGATGCCGGTTCCACGAAGCATGGAGATGAATGTATGGCGCGGGCGCCCTCGCCCGCGAAAGCCGAGCTCAATGTCAAAGGCCGCGGGCGAGGGCGCCCGCGCCAGACATTGACAACTTCCCTTCCCGCCACGTAACTTCAAGTTCTTCCCGTCATGTTCCGCCCAACCTCAGTGGAGGTCCGATGAAACACCGCGTACTCAAGTCTCTGGCCATAATCCTGACGATTTCCGCGCTGGCTGCAGCTCAAGATCTGGCATCATTCGAGAAGCGCATTACGCTCAAGAAGCTGGACAACGGCCTGACCGTCATCATCTGCGAGCGCCCCGAAGCACCGGTCTTCTCCTTCTACACCCACGTGAATGCGGGCTCGGTGCAGGACCCGATGGGCCAGACTGGCATGGCCCACATGTTCGAGCACATGGCCTTCAAAGGCACCGACAAGATTGGCACGACGGACTACGCCGCCGAGAAGGTGGCGCTGGCGAAGGTGGAAACTGCCTACGCCGCCTACATCGAAGAACGCGACAAGAGGGTGGGCCGGGATGAGCAAAAGCTGAAGGAACTGGAAAAAGCCTGGCAGGATGACATAACAGCCGCACAAAAATACGTTATCCCTAACCAGTTTCCGCAGATTCTCGAAAGCAACGGCGCCGAAGGCTTGAACGCCAACACCGACCTCGACGAGACTGCCTACCACTACTCTCTGCCCGAAAACCGGCTGGAGCTGTGGGCTTATCTCGAATCGGCACGGTTCATCCATCCGGTGATGCGTGAGTTCTACAAAGAGCGCAACGTGGTGATCGAAGAGCGCCGTATGCGCACGGACAGCAACCCCATCGGGCGGTTGCTCGAACAGTTCGTCACCGCCGCATTCCAGGCCCATCCCTATCACCGGCCCACTATCGGCTGGATGGCGGACCTGAATTCGTTCTCCGCCACCGACGCCCAGCATTTTTTTGACGAGTATTACGTTCCATCAAACATGGTGGTGGCGGTGGTAGGCGACGTCAAGGCCTCGGAGGCGATACCAATCATCGAAAAGTATTTCGGCCAGATTCCGTCGCGGGCCGCGCCGGACGAGCGAACCACCACCGAGCCACCACAGAACGCGGAACGCCGGGTAGTGCTGCAAGACCGCTCGCAGCCGCTTTATCTTGAGGGCTACCACCGTCCGGACTACCGCAGCCCCGATGATTCGGTCTACGACGCGATCGCCGACCTGATGTCGAACGGCCGCACTTCGCGTCTCTACCGCGCCCTGGTACGGGATAAAAAAATAGCTGCTTTCTCCGCCGGTTTTTCCGGCTTGCCCGGCAATAAGTATCCACACCTTTTCGCCTTTTATGCCTTCCCTCTGCCCGGCCACAAGAACGCAGAAGTGGCAGACGCCATTCATGTCGAAATCGAACGGCTGAAAAAAGAAGACATCAGCGACGACGAATTGAAGATGATCCGAACGCGGGCGAAAGCCAACCTGCTGCGCGGTCTTGACAGTAACGAGGGCCTGGCATCCGACCTCGCCTTGTACCAGGCACGTTACGGCGACTGGCGCGAACTGTTCCATCAGGTGGAGAATCTAGACAAGGTCAGCAAGGCCGATATCCGGCGAGTCGCCAATCAAACCTTTGTTCCCACCAACCGTACCGTAGGAATTATCGAAAGTGTGGCACCCGCACAGGCCGCAGCCCAAACCGGAGGTGGGCAATGAGACGACGCTCAGCGCTGTTGCTCATCGTTGCTTTCGCAACCGTATGCGGCATGACACCACCCAAGGCCGCGGCCCAGGCCACTGCATGGGACCAAATTAAAATTCCGCCGCTTCCCGACTTCCATCCTCAGGTGCCCAAGCGCATCGTCCTGCCCAATGGCATGGTGATCTTCCTGCAAGAGGATCACGAATTGCCTCTGATAGATGGCGTGGCCCGCATTCGCGGCGGCTCCCGTTCCGAACCCGCGGCCAAGATCGGCCTGGTCGATCTGTATGGAGAAGTCTGGCGTACCGGAGGAACCAAGACTCAGACCGGAGACCAGCTTGACGACTATCTAGAAATCCGGGCCGCCAAAGTCGAAACCAACAGCAACGCGGATTCGACTTCGATTTCCTTCTCTTGCCTGAAGGGCGATTTCGCTGACGTATTCAAAGTTTTCGATGAGCTGTTGCGAACACCAGAATTCCGCGACGACAAGCTTGATCTGGCTCAGAAAGAATATTTCGACAACATCTCGCGCCGTAACGACGACATTAACGAAATTGCCGGGCGCGAATCAGCCAAGTTGACCTATGGTCCGCAGAACCCCTACGCGCGAGTCGCCGAGTACAAGACTGTGGCAGCCGTAACCCGGCAGGATCTGCTCGCCTGGCATCACACCTATCTCCAGCCCAACAACATCATTCTGGGGATTGTTGGCGATTTTGACTCTGCGGAAATGGAAGCAAAACTTCGCCAGGCGTACAGTTCATGGCCCAAAGGACCCGCGGCAAAGGAAGAAAAGATCGAGTTCCAGCCGGCCAAGCCGGGCTACTACCTGGTTGAAAAAGAAGACGTCAACCAGAGTTCCATCAACATGGTGGGGCTCGGCATTCGGCGCGACAATCCTGACTACTACGCGGTTCGAGTCTTCAACGAAGCCTTCGGTGGCGGCTTTTCTTCCCGCCTGATGCAACGCATCCGCACTGCCAAGGGCCTGGCGTATGCGGTCGGAGGAGGGATTGGCAGCGCCTTCGATCATCCCGGCACCTTGCGGCTTTCCATGGGAACGAAAAGCGCGACGACGATCGAATCTATTGTGGCCCTCGACGAACAGATCGATGATGTGACCAAGCATCCGATCTCGGAAGCCGAGATCAAGCGCGCAAAAGATTCCATCCTGAACGGTTTCGTCTTCAATCTCGATTCGCCCGACAAGATTCTGCGCGAGCGCATGGCCTACGAATTCTACGGCTATCCCGCCGACTACCTGGATCGCTTCCGCTCCGGAGTCGAAAAGGTGACGCCGGCAGATGTAGCCCGGGCGGCCGCAAAATACCTGCACAAGGATCAACTTGCCGTGCTGGTGGTGGGCCACACATCAGAGTTCGACAAGCCGCTGTCGTCGCTCGGTTCAGTGACGAACATTGACATCGCGATTCCGCCGCCTCCGGGAGAGCAGCCGGAGCCGGCTGCCAAGCCGACGCAATAGGTCAGCGCGATCCGGCGGCTTGCAATGGAGATCACCGCCTGGAGATCACGGGCAAAATCGTCGTCGCCGCGATCGTTTACACGACGGCCCGCTCGTCGGCAGATCCACTCTCCCCGCTCCGGTCGCCCCTGCTTTGGGGGATGGCTGGCGTTGTCGTCGGCATCGTGCATTTCTTTCGCGGCTTCCCTCCGCTGAAGCGCAAGAGTCTGGTTCAGGACATCCCCACATCCACGGTGCGTGCGGCATCCCTCGGAGCCGTGGAAGTGAGCGGTACAGTAGTTGGCCCTTACACTCTGATCGCGCCCCTCTCTGAATCGGACTGCTTCTTCTACCGTGCGATGGCGCGTGGCAGCTCCGGAGAAGAGGGTAAGACAACCGCGAAAGACGAGAGTTTATGCGTCCCCTTTTTTCTGGATGACGGCACCGGTCGTGTGATGGTAGACCCGCGAGGCGCCGAATTGGAGATTCAGCCCTCGCTGGAAGAAGAATATTCTCCTTCAACCGGCACGGGCTTCACGCGCCATTTTCTGAACCGTCACGGCATCTCCTCCTCAGCTCCGGCCCATCTGGAGGAGTATTGCATCCGCGAAGGAGACGCCTTGTTCGTTCTGGGGACTCTGCGCGAAAATCCCGGACGAAACCCCGTTCGGCCTTCGAGTGAACCCAATGAAGCGCCGGGTTTCCTGAGTCCAGAGGCTGCCGATTTACAACGGAGGACTGCCATTGAGTCCATGTACCCAGCGGGGACTGCACTCCCGCCCACGCCCCTGAAGGAATCCCTGAAAGCGAAGGCGTTCGATCTCAATCCGCCGGTACTGCTGATGAAGGGAACGTCCGGTGAGCCATTTTTCATTTCCTGGCGCAGCCAGCGCGATGTGGTCCAGATATTGGCCTGGCGGTCGACTCTGTACATCTGGGGTGGGCCGATTCTGGCTCTGGTCGGACTGTGGCTCCTGCTGGCACATTTTCTGTAGTAATTAGGGATCCAGGGTTGGACAGCTGGTGGAACAGGCCCTCAGGCCTCCAATTCAGCTGCTATATTGTAGTCGGCTTGAGCCCCTGAGGACCTCAGCGGCTGAAGCCGCAAACGCGCCGCCTTCAATTCAGCGCTGAAGCGCGCTGCTCCACCCAAAATCAAGATCGGAAAGGGTCTGGCTGACCCACCGCCGAAACCTGTCTTGACACAAGCGAGATCAGGCGCTAATCTCACATGGCGAACAAAAGACGAAAATTGCTATGGCAACTCTTCCCCTCCTGCCGGAATCCGCAGGCAAACTCATCGGTATCGCCCGGCTGGCAGCCGAGGGCGAGTTTCTCCGCCAGGGACACGAGGTCGAATACTTCACCCTGCCCGCGCGTTCCCTGCTCAACCGCTGCACCGGTGTACGTATGCCGTTCACCTGGACGATTAACCCTTATCGCGGCTGCGAGTTCGCCTGCAAATACTGCTACGCCCGCTACACCCACGAGTTTATGGAAATGCGCGACGGCGTCGACTTCGAGCAAAAGATTTACGTCAAGCAACACGCCGCCAACCTGCTTCGCCAGGAACTGCGTCGCGTAAAAGCAGGCGAAGAGATTGCGATTGGAACTGCGACTGATCCGTATCAGCCGGCGGAACGCCGCTTCGAAGTGACTCGCGCCATTCTGGAAGAACTGGCCCGGCATCAGGGGTTGGAGATCGGGCTGATCACCAAAGGGACTTTGATTCTGCGCGATCTCGACCTGCTCAAGGAGATCAAAAGAAATAACCGGTTATTCGTGAACCTCACCATCACCACCTTGAATGTAGAACTGGCGCGCGTTCTTGAGCCGCGGGCACCGCGTCCCGACCTGCGGATGGAAGCGGTCCGTAAGCTGAATGCGGCGGGAGTCGACGCCGGCGTGAGTTGCTCGCCGGTGATTCCGGGAATCACTGATGCGCCGCGCGATCTGGAAGCGGTGGTTCGCGCCACGGCCGAGGCCGGCGGCAAGCACATCTTCGCCAATCCGCTCTTTTTAAAACCGTGCTCGGCGGCAGTCTTCCTGCCCTTTCTGGAAAAAGAGTTTCCGCAGTTGGCGGCGAGTTATCAGCAACGTTACAAAGATCGTGCCTTCCTGCCCAAAACCTACGGAAAGCGGATTTCGCAGTTGATGGCGCGGCTGCGGCAGAAGTACGGCATCGTCCGGGCCGACGAGCGTTATCGACCTCGGCCGGCGCCCGTGCAGGGGGAGACACAAATGGCATTGTTCTAGGGGAAGAGCTTTTAACCGCAGAGATCGCAGAGTAAGCCATCAGAGAACGCAGAGAAAACCTGGCATTTCTCCGCGTCCTCTGCTCTGCCTTTGCGATCTCTGCGGTTAAAAGCTTTTTTTGATCCCGCCCGACTATAATCGCTGCCTCAGACATGGCATCCCCGACTCCACAACCTGCGGCCCAACAGAACGCGCGCCGTCCGAAATTCTCAGTGCAGCTGGAACGGTTCTGGGTTCGGGTCACCGAAGGCCTCGAGATAGGACAACTCTGGAAGCAGTTCCACGCCGACGCCCGTTCCAGCTACCGGCTCTATTCGCGGGACTTCCGGGCTCGAGAATCACAGGAAAACCAGCGCCCCAGTTTCTTCCAAACCGCGCAGGAGTTCGCCTGGGCCATCCTCGAAAAGCTGACTCCGGCGCGCCGCGTCTTGCTGCTGCTCGGGGTGGTGCTGCTGATCTTCCCCGGCGGCGGATTCAGTTATCACGGGAAAGCTGGCGAGGTTGAAGTCGTCGAATTCGATTTGCGTTTCTATGGTGGAGTAGTGCTGTTCATTCTGCTGATGCTGGAAGTCGCCGACCGCGTGGTCATGAAGCGTGACCTCGAGATTGCCCGCGATATCCAGCGCTGGTTGCTGCCGGCAACTCCGCCGCCGGTTCCAGGCATGACGATTGCCTTCGCGACCCGACCCGCAAATACCGTGGCCGGAGACTACTATGACGTGTTTGCCCGTCCAGCTTCAGCCGGCGGTGAACCCAGGTTTCTTCTTTCGGTGGCGGATGTGGCCGGCAAGAGCATTCCGGCAGCCCTGCTCATGGCGGCTTTTCAGGCCAGCCTTCGAACTCTCTCCGCCACGCCGTGTTCGCTGACTGAGATGGTGGCCAGCATGAACCAATATGCCTGCACCAACAGCCAGAGCGGACTGCGCTTCACCACCGCCTTCGTGGCCGAATTTGATCCAGCCACGCGGACGCTTCACTACATCAACGCCGGCCACAATAACCCTATCCTTCGGCGCAGCAATGGCACCGTCGAGCATCTGGTCGCCGGTGGATTGCCCTTGGGAATCCGGGCGCAGGCGGTTTACGAGTCAGGCAGCACGATCCTGCAGGCGGGTGACTGGCTGGTCATTTTTACGGACGGCGTGATCGAGGCTCTGAATGAACGTGAGGAGGAGTACGGAGAACCGCGACTCCTGGAAGTATTACGCGGCGGCGCGGCCTCGACTCCGGACGAACTGCTACGCCGTCTGCTGAGCGACGTCGACACTTTCGTGGGGTCGACACCGCAGCATGACGACATCACCTGCATGCTGGTGAAGCTCAGCGGTTAGACCTGCGCCGCCCGCGCATCAGGAAGCCGAATGCGGCTCCCATCAGCAAAGCTCCCAGCAGCTTCTTGGTCTCGTGAACCGGCACAAAGCGCGTCTCTTTTTGACTCACTTCGAAGACGCCCACCGGCAGGACTCCGACTGCCCCGCCGCCACCACCGCCTTCGCCGCGGGCGGTCTTTATCTCCAACCCGCCGCTGCCGGTGCCACCACCGAAGCCGTAGGCGGCTCGCGCCACGGGGATGATGGTTTTGTCGCCTGCGGTGATTGGCTCTCCGAACACGCTCTTGACTTGCGCCCGGCTGGACAAATTCTCATGCAATGATTGCAACAACGTCAAACTGCTCATAGCAGACTCCTCAGCTGGCATTCATCACTTCCGCATACATGCGGTGAAACGCATGCACGCCTTTCTCCTGCTTGATGCTGTAACGTCCCCGCTGGTAGCTTCGCGAGCCCAGATTTTTCTGCACCGTCTCGCAAATGCCAAGGTCCTCGATTTGAATCTGATCGCTGAACCCCACCGATGCCTTGGCCGGAGCACTGCCGAGGTCCTTCTCCGGCAAGTACCATTCGAAAATCGCCAGCGAGCGTTCTGCGTCGAGCGGCTGCACGATGTTCAGTGAAACATTATCGGGATAGCAATTGAGCATCCAGTTGGGAAAGATCCAGAAATAATCCGTAGTCAGATTCTCGTCGGCTTCCTGGTAACGGCGCGGGGTAGCGTCTCCGGGCTGCGCCCCACGAATCGGACTGCACTGGCGCACGTGTCGAGCGTAAGGCTCCACCGTGTAAGCGCTGTAGTCCAACTCGCGATTCAGTCCGGGATGCACGCTGGGCAAGTGATAGCCCTCGAGATAATTGTCCACGTAGGTCTTCCAGTTGCACTTCATGTCGTAAGTGCGGCGTTCAAAAAGTTTCATTCCGGTAAAGCCAAAACGTTCGGCCTGCGCAGGAAGCTGGCCCAGCGTCTTGACTAGCGGTTCGGC
>CAZGSU010000112.1:0-16488 GCA_964528615.1 uncultured Acidobacteriaceae bacterium
GATGCCTCGAGGTCCCACGGCTCAAGCGCATTCAATCGCGCCGAGTAAGACTCGGTGACCCAGTATCCGGAAACGTAGCGCCGGGATGCATTACGTGAGTGGCTCCTGGCCCTGAAGCGGGCTAACATTGCTGGTCTACCCCATCGGCGGTACTCTTGCGTAATGCGACCCCTTCGGTATTCCATCAACGTCACATTGGACGGGTGCTGCGATCATTGTGAAATGGTCGCGGACGAAGACTTGCATCGTCACGCGGCCGAGAACCTCGACCAAGCCGATGCCCTCCTGTTTGGCCGGGTGACTTACGAAATGATGGAGGCAGCGTTCCGGCCGCCGGCGCGGACGGGAGCGAGGGCTGATTGGATGGAACCCTTCGCCCGGACGATCGACGCGGCAAAGAAGTACGTCGTGTCGAGCACCCTTGACCGGGTGGATTGGAACGCGGAGCTCGTGCGCGGGGATCTAGGGACGGCCGTTCAGCAGCTCAAGCGGGAGTCGGGTAAGGGACTGTTGGTGGGAGGCGTGAAGCTCCCGCTGGCGTTGGCGGAGCTGGGATTGATCGATGAGTACGAGTTCGTGGTGCAGCCCAGGCTAGCGGGCCACGGGCCGACGTTGTTCGCGGGGTTATCGAAGCGTGTCGACTTGAGGCTCGTGAGCCGGTTGGAGTTCGGCTCGGGGGCGGTGGCGATGCGGTATGAGCCGAGAAGGTAGCTATTGGGCTTGTTAGCCCGAGCCGGCCGCATTATGGAGCAACTCGGGCCAGGCCTTCCAAATTCTCGACCAACTATTACGACAGCGGTTGATATCGCAACCGCACGGGGCGACCCCTGCAACGTCGCCGCAATTAGCTGTGCTCACAGTCCTGGCTCAGGGGCTCCCACTTTCGTACAGAACAAACACCGCCCAGTAGTAGGGATCTTTATAGCGCGACATCATAGCTTCCCGGCTGAGACGAAGGGCTTCGATCTTGCTGTGCCGATCCCTTAAAAATCCGTAGAATTTCTGCATAAAAAATACGCTTGGCCTGGAGGGCAGTTTCCACATCGATAGCAACACGCTATCTGCACCCGCATACATGAATGCGCTGGCAAGACTAGCCACGCCGTCTCCCTGCAGGATGTCGCCGCGGCCCGACTCGCAGGCCGCCAGCACGACGAGATCGGCCGAAAGCTTGAGGTTCATCACCTCGCTCATCGTCAGAATCTGATCTTCAAAGCGTCCACTTGCTGGCAGTCCGAACACCAGGAAGGGTTCGTTCACAAGGCCTAATTCGCCGAGGGCAGCACCGTGAGTCGCCAGATGGATGAATCGATAGCCCCCCAAATTGCTTTTAAGAAATGTAGCTTTATCGGCGGACTGATCGGTCAACACATCCGGCGGGGCCGGCTTGACCCCCATGATGGCTGCAACCGCGTCAACCTCATCGCGTGTTGCTGCCAGCCGCGCGTATCCGCCTGCCTTCCCGCCAGAATTGGCATCCGCCAGGCTTTCTGGGTTTTGCGGGTGCGGATCTGAACCCGAGGCCCTCGCCGGCAAGGCGGACTGGGTGTACCGCGGATCGCTTGCATCAAAGATCGGATCGCCCAGTGCAAACAGAGGCCTGGTTCCGACCGCCGCCGAGGCGAGGCGTGCGAGTGCAATGCCCGAAACCGATTGAGCGTACGCGACGCGATAGGTCACACCGAAGAATGCTTCGTTCGTCGCGTCTGCGGCGGATGGCGCAATCAGTGCCTCGAACGGGAGAATGCCCAAAAAACCATCTGGTACGATGATGACGCGATCGTTCGGCTTCAAATACGCTTCAGCTCGGCCGAGCAGCTCGCCATAAAGTTGCCGTGCCAAAGATTCGGAGAAGCGGTTCGTCGATGTCAGATCACGAAATGCTTGCACCTCGCCGACAAGATCATCGATGACTGCCGGTATCGAAAGCACCTCGATGCCCTCCTTGCGAACGACGAATAGAAATACGCTTCGTATTCCAATTGCATATTCCAGGATGACTTCGTCCTTTTCAAGGTTTAGTTCCTTGATGCCTGCGATTCCCGGCCCCATGGTCAGTGAATATTCGGGATCCTTGCGAACAGCTTTTACATATTCAGCCGCATCGTTCTCAAGCTTCTGCAGTGTGGCGACTTGCGCGGGCCCCGGTTTTTCGCCTTTGGCTTGCAACGCCAGAAGTTCGCTCCGCAGTCGCTGCCGTTCGCCCATCAGACGCGCCTCCTCTTCCTGCAAGTGCTTGGGGGCGCGCTGCCGCATAGCCTCGTACCTTGCTTGCGACATGCGGTCGAATTGACCGCGGGCATGGGCAAGTTCGGCGAAGTGAAGGGCTGCCACGGAGAGTTCCACGCGCTCGTCTCCAAGTGTCGCCACTTTGCCCTTCACTCCAAGAAGGCCAAGGTTTGCAAACGCTTCCATCATTCCCCGGTATGGCCGGATGCGCCCGCCGAATTGTCCCGCATCCAGATAGCCAAGAGTTTTTCCCTTCTCCAGGACATCGAGCCGCGCGTATTCGATATTGGCAAGTGCGTCGTTGAAATCATCCATCGCCGCCTTGAAATTATTGGCCCCAAGGTACGCCAGGCCTCGTTGAGTATGGTAGCGCCAGCTCAACTCTTCCCCCGCTTGTTTGAGTTCTTCCGCCTTGACCTTCGACAACTCCATCAAGGCTTGGCTGAACTGCTTGGTCCCGAGGTAAACTTCGACCAGGCCTTCATTAAAGACCATCCTTATGTCGTCGAACTGCTCGGCGTCTACAAAGTGAGTTTGCGCGTCCTTGAATTGACCCTGCGCCAGATCAATGCGTCCAGCGAGCCGTTCCGCGCGTGCAGCGTAAGCGCGAAACGAGGAATATGTGCTCAAATTGATTGCGGCCGTAACTGAGTCCCGCGCCTGTTCGAAATTCTGCAAATGTAGGTAGATATCGGACACCGCCAATAGGGCATCAAGGCGCGCCTGGATCTTTTCGGTTCCTGTGCCAGAAGCGGCGAGCTTCTGCACATCCGAGTAACGGTCAAGCGCGTCGTAATAACGCCCCAGTTCGACGTAGATCGCGGCGAGCATCGTCAGAGTTTTCGTCTGTTCTTCAGGGTTCCCCTGTTTCTCGAAGAATTTGAGATTTTCAAGCAGAGGGCCCTCGGCGGAGGAATAATCCCCGGTTTGACCGTAAGCCTCAGCCAAACCATTCCGCGCCTGTGTCAACTCGTGCCAATTTTTCTCTGCCCTAGCCTTCTCGACTGCGTCCTCGAACAGCGGCAATGCCCTTTTCGCATCTCCCTTCACCAGCAACGCCAATGCTCTCGTGCGTAAGTCGAGCGCAGTCGCCTTCCCTCCGCCTGACTGGGTTTCCGAGATGTCGCGGGCCACATCCAGGTTAGCGGCCGCGCTGACGGTATTACCCTGCAGATTGCGAACCGCTGCCAGTGTCTGTCTCGCTTCGAGCTTCAGGTCAACCCGTCCATCCTCTCGCGCGATCGCAAGAGCCTCATTCAGTCCTTTGACTGCCAAGTCGAGTTTTCCTGCGTCGCTGTAGATACTTGCGGCACCAATCAGAGCCCGCGCAAGATCCTCGCGCGAATTGGTTCCGCGAACCACTTTGAGACTGTCTTCTAACTTGCGCACCCCTTCATCCATTTGACCGAGGCTCCGGTAGGCCAGCGCCTCGTTAAAGATATCCGCAGCCAGCTGCTGGTCGTCGTGCCTGTCGTGATCCAGTCTGATTGCGTCGTCGAAATATTTGAGTGCTTGCAAAGACTTCCCTCTGTCGCGCAGAAGATTTCCGCAGTGGGTCAAGAGTTGGCCGCGGAGCGTGGTCTCCCCCTGCTTTTCCAGGCTCTCGATAGTCAATCGGTACTGCTCCAATGCCCCGTTAATGTCCCCGCTAAGCTCTTTGACTCGGGCCAACCCGGCGTTGATCGTGGCAGTGCCCAAGGCATTGTTCGTTTTTGCATAGAGGTCTTGCAGTCTCAGGAGAACGTCCATGGGCGGTTCTTCGCCGGATGGCGCTCCATCCAGAAGCTGCGTAAGGGCTGCTTCCTCTTTCTCGGGCTCTCCTCGTTTCGCGTAATAAGTTGCCAGTTGCCGGAAGTAACGGACTGCCGTTTCGCGAAATTTGTACTTCTCGCCCATCGCCGCGCCCAGCGTGATCACAGCAAGCAGGCGTCCGTCGTCAGGAGCCGCTGAGACCTGGCTGATCGCCACATCGAGTACCTGTTCGCCGGCATGTGGATTCCCTTGTTCGAAAAATCCATTCGCCAGAACCAGGCACTGGCCGCTGATCAGCTTGACGTCCGCCTCTTGATGCGACCGGGCGAATCCTTCGCGTAAATCGTTCACGACTTGTGCGACATTGCCGTCTGCGGCCCACTTCTTCGCGGAGTTCGCTAGCGCAGTAACCTCTGGAGACGCAGCTTCCTGGGCACGCACCACGGCTCGAGCGCAAAGGATTGCGCAGAGGAACCAAGTGGAGAGCATTATACGACGCATGACAAGGGTCTTTCTTCTGATCGCCCGGGATGAGATCACATCATTGCTGCATTCGTATCTTGGTGGCGACAAATGTTCCGAGGTTTGGATCGGCCTTTCGAACTTCGCTGAAAGCACGGGCAACAACGGCGAGTTGGGTGCGCATTCTCAGCATCAACTGGCCCACGGTTTTCTGATCCCAGTATTGGGACTGCCGAACCTGCGCCTTGAACTCGCGGATCCATAGAAACGCGAGGTTCGGCGGCACCCCCGAAAGGTTCTGCACGAGAAGCCTTCGCCGGTCCACGTCGGTCCCTGCAGACGCAGGCTTGTCATACGAAACGAGGTATGCCCCGGAAGTATCGTCGGCGCCGGTCAGCTTTTTCAAAAGAACCTGCGCGGCCACGTAGTCGTAGTTGTCCAAAACCCATGCTGCGGTTGGTTCTTGAGGAGCGGGCTGCAGCAACGGAAGATACGTCACGTTCAGGGCCTTCTTGTCGACACCTTCGCTTTGAAACCGGCGGACCTCGTCCAGGTTGAGGTAACTCGCAACGATGGCTTCATACAGATCGCGGTTCGAGGGATTGATGTGCTCTCCGAAAAGCACGTAGCTGTACAGCCCGTAGTCCGTCGGTTCGGGCGAGCGTGGTAACAGGAAGTCACGGCCCGTAAACTGGTGTTCGAAGCCGGACCGGATCTCTTCTCCCATTCCTTCTATACGAGAGGTCCACGACGGGAGGGCAGGCTGCTGTCCCGCCGAAAGATCGAAGAGTTTCACGGCCCCGTGCATTGCGTTGATATCGGCGAGTATTGGCTTCTCCGAGACCGCGAGAAAAGGCCCATCGCCGATGCCGGCGCCTAGTCTGTTCAAGAGGCGGGTCGATCGAGCGTAGTCGTACTGGTCCGTGAGCCAGGTTGTGTCGGGATGCTCCGGCGGCGCCATGAGCACCAGGAAATAGACAATAGTGCCGGATTTCTGGTTATTGACGGCTGTCGTTGGCTTACTGTCAGCCAGCGCGTCCATGATAGGCCCTAACAATCGCGCGGTTGTGCTGCGGGAATCCGCGCTGATTGGCTCGCGAATGAGGATGTAGTTGTATTGAGGATAGCCCGGTACATCTGACTCATTGCTGGATAAATAGCCCACCACCACCCGAGTTGCCGGATCGGCGCCAGGCGCCTGCGATTGACCATTAGCGGCCACCGGGATTCCCGCGGGATGCAGCAATAACAATGCAAGGCAGATGCTGCGCCAGACGGTTACCCCATTTCATCGCCCCTTCCGAACAGTTTTGTGAGCGAAACGTTTGTACAGAGCAAGGACGCAGGTTGCGATCACGGTCGAGAAGACGACGATGAGAGTCGTCTCGGTTGCCGTGGGCGGTACATCGGGAAAGCGGTAATAAAACATCAGCCACAGGAGAATCGCCAAAACCAGCGAGATCGGAGCGATTTGTACGAGTGCGCTTCGCGCTCGCGTTATGGGCCCATCGCTCCGGCCGGAAGTGCCGGTCATTGCCCACCCTCCTTGGCGCGAAATGTCCAGGTAACCATGAAATCGAACATGCCCTTGTCGCAATCAGCGTCCTCAGACGGGTTCTTGCGTTGCCAATCGGCGGTCATTGCGTTGCGCTGTTGCTCACTCGCGCCCGAGTTCGCAATCCACGATAAACCTGCCTCGTAGAAAGCCTGCAAGCCTGCGTTAGACAGGGCACGACACTTCAGCTCAAAGTTCTTGCCGAGCATCAGGAATTTAAACTGCGCTCGCGGATCCTCTCCCTTGGAATCGCGGAAACGCCAAAGTACAACTTCCAAAAACCGGTTCCCCGCGCAGTCATATTGCGGATCGCGGCGTTGATTCTGCCAGGAAGCGCGCATGCGAGCCTTGGTGTCATCGGGCTCCGAAAGTGAGGCGATCCACTGCATGACCGCGCGGTGAAAGGCAGCCCGCGCAACCGAGTCAAGCACATCGCAAGAGTCATCAAACTTTTTGGCCAAAGACAACGTCGTCAGGTCACCAACCACGTTTTCATTAAATGTTTGCGCCGTTGCGACGGCTGGTGCGAGTCCCGGTATGATACTGGGCACGCAGACGCTGAGACCGCAAAGGACAACCTGCACCGCGATCATCCGCTTTCGCCGATTCGCTTCAGTCATAAGACCTCCAGTGAGTTCCGCTGGGGCGACTTCGTCTGCAACGTCCGCGATTGAAAAGTCGGCAAACCACGGGCTCGGCAGCCGGATGCTGTCAGCCACTTGGGAAGGCGGGCGCCTTTAGCCAATTTTTCACGATTCCCGTTTTGCCTTCCCGACCACCAGCCAGTATACGCTCGATTGCCTCTGTTGGGTCCGCTTTTCATCCTTTCCATCCCGAACGGCTCTGGCGCGCCACGCAAGGGGCCAGCCCTCCCTCCTCAGGGTACGAGAAAACCAGAAGTTGCCTGGTTTTCAAGCGATTACTTAAACGCCTCTTCGTCCACATCGCTCCCTCGCCGGTCAGGTGCTGTCATAGTGATCTCCTTTGGATCGACAGCCCGCGGATAATACGATCAGCTATTGAGAGTTAGTGAAGGTTCGGCCCGAAAACGTTTCAATCTGCTGCGGGAAATTTGAATCGTCACGACATGGTACTTCTGGCCCGGCCCTGCCAAGTCAAGTTCTGTGCTCCTGTCCGCTTACGGGCAATGCGGGAGCTAACTCCCATGCTTCGAGAATTGCAGCAGCAGGTCTGTCGTCACACTGGATTGGAATGTGCTTCCGTTGCGTACCAGGCCTCTACACAATCCACTTGGCCGGTTTGCCGTTCCGCCGACTGAGGTCAGCAACCGCACTTTTCCAACCGCGACGTCTCTCATCAAATTCTCCAGAGCGGGAGTCTATAGCGTGAGGGCCATTTGCAGCCGGGTTCATTCTAGTACCGTTGCACGCCATTGCACGCTGCAGCGGCCATTTTCTTGTAAACTATTGAAACCAAAGTGGCGGAGAGAGAGGGATTCGAACCCTCGATAGAGTTTCCCCTATACACGCTTTCCAAGCGTGCGCCTTCAACCACTCGGCCATCTCTCCGGGCTTGTGAGGTCTTGACGCTAGTATAGCAATCGCTACTGGTTGATCACCGTTCCGTCGCGTTTGCGGATCTCGCCCCAACCGCCGTTCAGCCGCCGCTTCTCTTCCGGTTCCAAACTGCCGTAGGGATATTTGGCCGCCAGCTTCTCGTCCACCTCGATGCCCCAGCCGGGCGCTTCGTTGATGTACAGATAGCCGTTCTTCAATACCGGGCAGCCCTGAAAAACCTCCTGCAGCCGCTCGTTGAACGGTGAGTATTCCTGGATGCCAAAGTTGGGACAAACCAGATCGAGCGTCGCGTTAGCGGCGTGCCCGATCGGCGACACATCGCCGGGGCCATGCCACGCCGTGCGCACGCCGAACATTTCGGCAAACCCCGCGATCTTGCGGCACGGTGTGATGCCGCCCGCTTGCGATACATGAATCCGAATGTAATCGATGAGCCGGTCGCGAATTAGCGGCGTCCACTCGTGGGGACTGTTGAACAGCTCACCCATGGCGACGGGAGTGGAACATTGCTGGCGAATCTGGCGGAAATAGTCGATCTGCTCGGGCGAGAGCGGATCTTCCATGAAGAACATTTTGAACGGCTCGGCGTCCTTGACCAGTTGCACCGCCAGATTGGGTGTGTACCGCTCGTGCATGTCGTGCAACAGCTCGACCTCCCAGCCGAGTTCTTTGCGGGCGGCTTCAAATAATTGGAGAGCGCGGCGCGCTGCCGGCCGCGGTTCGAACACCGGCCCCGTGTGCAGCGCTTCGATCTTCGCGTCCCCACGGTGCGAGCCATAGCCTTCCATTCCGGGCAATCCCACCTGCACGCGGACATGGCGAAAGCCCTGCTCCATGAACTTCCGCGCGTGGTCGATGGTCTCAGGAATCTCCGCGCCCTCCGCGTGCGTGTAGCAATCCACTGCTTCACGGCACTTGCCGCCCAATAGCTCGTAGACGGGCATGCCCGCCCGCCGAGCCTTGATGTCCCAAAGCGCCTGGTCTGCGCCGCTGATGGCGTTGTTGAGCACCGGACCGTTTCTCCAATAGGAGCTGTTGTAGCAGGCCTGCCAGGTGTCCTCAATTCGGTCGGCCGGTTTGCCAATCAGGAAAGGCCGTAAGTATTTTTCGACGGCGGCATTCACCAGTTCGGCCCGCTGCGTGAAGGTGCCGCAGCCGTAACCGTACAAACCGTCCTGATCCGTCGTGATCTTGACAACGGTCAGCCGCAACCCGGCGGGCGCGGTCGCGATCACGGAAATGTCACGGATCTTGGGCGTCGGCATCCCGCGCATGCCCTGCAGCACTTGCGCCTGCGCGTTCCGTTCCCGCTTCGTTATCCAGCCGGCGGTTGCGCCCGCCGCCAACACACGAAGAAGACTTCGGCGGTTCAAGACTTCTTCCCGGTGTCTTCCACCATGTCCTTCAGCCGTTCCATTTCACGCCGGATCTTTCGCTCACGCAGCACGATCATGAGCGTGTACGCCAGCAGAATGACCCAGGCGGCCACGAAACCCCAGATCAGGCCCTGGAAATTACGTTGCAGGCGGCCAATCTCGTCGCGGATGGCGTCGTCCGGCGATTGCAACAACATGGCGAGCGGCATCAGAAAGTGAACGGTCATATCGAGTCTGCCAAGTTTACATCGCGTGGATGGTGCGCCGCAGATAGTCGATCTCGCGCTGTGCCTGCTCCTGGCGCAACCGGATCATGGTCAGGACAGCATAAAACAAGAAGATCGCCAGCAGGTTGAGCCGCAGAGCAGCGCTCCAGTCAGCGGGGAAGGAACCGGTCTTGCTAAAGAATACGGGCTGCGGGTGTATCGTTCGCCACCAGCGGATCGAAAAATAGACGATCGGTACATCCGTGAACGCAAAGATCGAGTAGACGGCCGCAAAAGTAGCGCGCTGGGTGGGCTCTTCGAGCGCCTGCCGCAAAATCAGATACCCGGCGTAAAGCACCCAGCAGACCAGCGCTGAAGTCAGCCGGGGATCCCACGCCCACCAAACGCCCCAGATCACGCGCGCCCAAATGGAACCCGTCACCAGGTTCACAGCCAGGAACGCGAGGCCAACTTCGGTGACCGCCACCGCCAGCGAATCGTAGAAAAAATCCTTCTTGACGAGAAACAGCACGCTAGCAACAAGGGCCACCGCCGACCCTGTCATGGCCGCGATCGCCGCCGGCACATGGAAGAAAATGATGCGAAAGATCTGGCCCTGGTTCACCTCGTCCGGCAGGGTGGAAATCACGTAGAGATTTCGTGCCAGCAGGATTGCCGCCAGCGCGAGCATTCCGATCATTACCTTTTGTCGCATGGTTCTATCCTCGCAAGACGGTTTCCATCAGCACCAGCGCGAGCGCCGTAAAGATGATGTCGAACCCGAACAACAGCCGCAGCCAAACCATCGAATCGCCCGTGATAGGCTGTCCCATGACCAGCTGGGCGGTCAACAGCATGGCTCCCAGAAGCATCGGAATCATCAGCGGGTAAACCAGCAGCGGCAGCATGACCTCGCGCAACCGGATGTTGACCGTCAGCGCGCTGAAGACGGTTCCAATGGCTGTGAATCCCCAGGTCCCCAACGCCTGCACCAGCACCAGCGGCCAAAACTGCCGCGTCCAACGCACATTATAGAAGATGCCGAAGACGGGGAGCGCCACCGCCTCTATGGCTAGAATCAGGACGAAATTAGACAGAGCCTTGCCGAGAAACACAGCTGATCCGGGAACCGGCGCCGCCAGCAGGCCGTCCAGGCAATCGTTGGGAAGCTCGCGCGCGAAGCTGCGATTCAGCACCAGGGTGCCGGCGAACGTGAACACAATCCATAGCAGACCGCCGGAGATTTCGCGCGTGGTGTCCTCGGTGGGATCGAACGCGAAGCTCAGGATCAGCAAGATCACGATCGCGAACGCAATGGATGCATTAATGGCCTCTTTGGTTCGCATCTCCGCGCGCAGATCCTTCGCGGTGATCACCATCACCTGACTGAGAAAACGCATCAACTGTCTCCGTACCGTGCATAGACCCAGCCTGGATCGCTGAGCATCTCGGCGCTCCGCTCGCCGTGAAACGCCAGCCGTCCCCGGTTGATCAACGCAACGTGCGTGGCCAGCTCGAGCGCCTCCCGCAACTGATGTGTCGACATGACCACGGTGCGGCCCTGGGCCAGCGCCTCGCGCAGCACGCTTTGGAGCACGGCGATGGCGCGATCGTCGAGCGCCGTGAATGGCTCGTCCAGCAGCAGCACCGCGGGGTCGTGCAGAAGCGCGCGCGCCACCGCCAGCCGCTGGCGCATGCCGCGCGAAAATTCCCTTACCAGTCCGTCACGGACGCACTCAAGGCCGGTACGCTCCAGCCAGTGGCGCGCGGCGCCATCCGGATCGGCGAGGCCGTACAACTTTCCGAACAGCCGCAGATTTTCGATGGCCGACAGCTCATCGTAAATTGCGATTCCGTGTCCCAGAAACCCGATCCGGCGGCGCGCATCGGCTTCCCTCGGCGAACTTCCCAGGATTTTCGTTTCGCCTCGGCCCGCTCTCGAAAATCCGCCGAGAATGCGCAGCAGCGTGGTTTTGCCAGCCCCGTTGCGGCCGATCAGGGCCAGGCACTGGCCCTCGGGTACTTGAAAGGAGATGTCGCGGAGTGCAGGGAAATCGCCGTAAAACTTCCAGACGCCGGCGCAGTCAACGGCGACGGCGCTCATTCTTTCCCTTTGCTGGAGTAGTGCGCGCTTCACGCGCGGTGGCCGCAGCTGTTTCAGGCACGCGTGCGCGGTAGAGCAGAATAAACCCCAGCGCAAGGATTCCGAACGTGAGCGCCAGGATCCATGTCGTCTTGCTGTAAACTTTGGGCGGAATCTGTTCGTAGGTTGCGCCGCCGCCGGAGTCGTCGCCCGTGTCATCGCCCTGCTGCAGCCCACCGGCGCCCGAAATTTCCACTTTGAAATCGTTGCCCTTGACGTCGTAAATGGTGGCCTGCGTCCTCGGCTCCTGTCCCAGCGACTGGATATTGTCTCCCTTGATCGTGACCCCGTTGGGCGCAACCAAGCGGGTAGGCCGGCCTTTATAGAGAATCTTTCCCTCAAACTTGCCAGGCGCATTGAAGGGCACGTTGTAGGAAATATCTATGCGCGTATCGCCGGGCTTGATGGGGAAGGCCACCTTGTACACGTTCGGCGTCTCTGTTTTTTCGGCGGCCTGAGCAACAGGCATTCCTTGCGGCGCTGTGGCATTCACTTTCACCGCGCCGCTTGCGGATGGAGGCAGGTAAAACCGCAGCGTGCCGCCCTCCACATCGTTATACGAGGTTTTGCCGCCGTTGCGGAACATATACCATTCGGCCACCATCAACTGCCCGCGCGCCGGTTCGAACACCACCACGTGCTGATCCACCTTGGCATCGCCCGGCTGTTTCGAAGAATTGTAGACATCGACCGTAATGTCGTTCGACGGGCTGCCCGGAGGCAGCATATGGTTGTACGTAACTTCCTGATACGCCGCCTGCACAAGCCGCGGCCCCGGCCTCGGCCCGGTTGCATCTTGTGCGATGTGAAATTTCCCGTCCGCTCCCGACTTCACGCTCTCGATCGCCTCCGGCCCCGCCTGACCGATCTTGTAGAGCGTTACCGTAGCCCCAGCCTGCGGCTTCCCCGTAGTTTGATTAATGACGGTGCCATCGACCGCGGCGAAAGAACTGCTCACCAAGAGCAAGCCGATGCCAAATCCCAACCCCCAGCCCCCGGCCCCCAACCCCCGATGTCTCCTCATGCCTGCGCCGCTTTCATCGGCTTTCCGCATTCGCCACAGAACTTCAACGGCTGATCGAACTCCGTCTTGCACGAGGGACAGACGTAGGTTGCGGATGCTTTCGTGACCGGCGCTTTGACCAACTCTGGTACAGGCACCGGAATCTTGCCCGCGGCAATCTCCGCTTTCACGCGATCGATCTCCGCCATCACTCCCGCCAGTTCACGCTGCAAATCGAGTTTGGTCTGCTGGTAGTCCTGATCGGACAATTTCCCCACCCGGTATTCGAACTGCAGATCGCGCAGGTTCTCGTAGATCGCGGCCTTGCGTTCATCCAGATGATGGAAAGGGGAGACAGGCTCCGGCTGCGGCAGGTCCTTGGCTCGCACGCTAAGAATGAACGCGATCACACCCACCGTGATCAGACTAGCGAGAATGATGGTCATCAGTCCAGGTGAGCCAGATCCTGCTCGATCTGTTCGCGATACCGGCCGAGCGCGGCATCATCTGGCGCCGGTGTTTCCGCAGCAGGCGCGGCATGGCGATACCGCCGCACGAACCAGACCACCAGCAGCGTTCCGAGCGCGAGCGCGCTGTAGGGCACTACCCAGCCGTAGGCATTCGGGTCGGCACGATAAATCTTGGCGCCATACTCTTGAATGAACGCATCGGCGACCGTCTGATCGGAGAGCCCTGCCTGCTGCATCTTCCAGATCTTGCTGCGCGCGGGCTTACAGAAACCGCATTGCCCCGCCGACATCATGCAATTGGCGTCCTCCGAGCAGCTCCCGCACTGGCACGAAATATGCCGCGCCACCCGCCGCACGTCGTCGCTGACAAGCTGCGACTCGGTTTGCGCGATGCAAAGTCCCGTGACGAGCAGCAGCAGGACGCTACTTTTCCACCGTCGCATGCTTCCTCGTGAACCCCACCACCTGCGTGCGCGCGTACTCGCGTTTGACCTTGCTGGGCACCAACGCTACCAGCGTGCCGAAAATCAGTGTCAGCGCGCCGAGCCAGATCCACGATACCAGCGGAAACACATACGACTGAATCACCGCGCGATCGCCGTTCATGCCCGCAAAGTTCAAGTACAGGTCCTCGTTCGGGCGTACCCGGACGTCCACTTCATGTGTGGGCTGGCGGCCGCTGCTGATTTTGTACAGCCGGCTCTCCGGCTCCATCATCTGCAGAAACACCCCGTTCTTCGAAACTTCGACCGAAGCCCTCTGCCACATCATGTTGTCGTTTTCGCCCTCATGCGTGTCCTTGAGCGTGAGCTTGTACGATCCCAGCGTCACCGAATCACCGGGCTTCATCTCATCCACGCGGCTCTGGTTGAAAGCCGCGCCGGTGAAGCCGATGAACATCAGCACGATACCCATATGGACCACGTACCCGCCGTAACGCCGTGTGTTGCGATGCGTCAGCTCGACGACGGCATGCGCAAAATTCATCTGGCTCTTGGCGGCAATCTGCTTCGCACCTTTGAAGAACTCCATCACGATGGTGATGGCCACGAACAGGCAAAATCCGAACGAGATCAACGCGTAGTAATTCCGTACGCCGGCGGCCGCCAGCGCCCCCACCAGCACGAGAGCCGCGATTCCCGGCCACGTGAAATTCCGGCGCAGGCTGTCAGCAGAGGTGCGCCGCCACGCAAACAGCGGGCCCACGCCCGTCAGGACCAGCAGGAACAGTCCGATCGGAATCATCAGCCGGTTGAACCAGGCGGCATCCAGGCTGATTTTCTCGCCGGATATCTTTTCCGAAATGATCGGAAACAGCGTGCCCCACAGCACCGCGAAGCAGCTCGCCAGCAGGACCAGGTTGTTGAACATGAAGCTCGATTCGCGGGAAATCACCGATTCGAGCTGCGCTTCGCTCTTGAGGTAATTCAGGCGGTCCAGAATCAGATAAATCGTCGCCGCGATTCCAACGGCAAGAAACACCACGAAATACTTGCCGATGGGCGATTGCGCGAAAGCGTGCACCGAGCTGACCACGCCCGAGCGCGTCAGAAAAGTACCGAAGATACACAGGAAGAACGTGGCCGAAACCAGCACCATGTTCCACACCTTCATCATGCCCTTCTTTTCCTGCATCATGACGGAGTGCAGAAACGCCGTGCCGCCCAGCCAGGGCAGCAGGGAAGCATTCTCCACGGCGTCCCAATTCCAGTAACCGCCCCATCCCAGTACGTGATAAGCCCAAGCCGCGCCCAGCACGATGCCGCAACCCTGAAACAGCCACGTCACCATCGTCCACCGCCGAGTCGTATGGATCCAATCATCGCCCGGTTGCCGCGTGATCAGCGATCCGATCGCGAACGCGAACGGCACCGCAAATCCCACGTACCCCAGATACAGCATCGGCGGATGAATGGCCATCGCGGGGTATTGCAGAAGGGGGTTCAAACCGTTGCCGTCAGGAACGGCGGTGATCGCCTTATCCACCGCCAGCATTTCAAACGGGCTGACAACGAACGTGTTCAGGATGAGGAAGAATGCCTGCACCGTCGAAAGCACGGCCACCACGTAGGGCATGAAGTCGCGATGCTTGTGCCGGTTGGTGAAAACCACCACCGCGGCGTACGTCGAGAGCAACCAGCTCCACAACAGCAGTGAGCCCGCCTGGCCGCCCCACCACGCCGTGAATTTGTAAATCGTCGGCATGGCGCGATTGCTCACTTCCGCCACATACACAAACCGGAAGTCGCCGGTCAGCAGGGCCGACACCAGGACTGCCGCTGACAGCGTGATCAGAAACCAGACGCCGTAAACCGCGCGCTCGCCGCTGACAATCAGGAACGGATTGCGTTTTAGTTTGCCGGTGACACTGCCGATGACCGCGTAGATGGCGAGGCAAAACGCCAGGAGAACAGCAAGGGCGCCGATGTTTTCCATAGGTGTTCTTTAGAGACTCGCCTTGCTCGGGTAGGTGGGAGCCGGCGCGGGCTTGCCACCCGGCTTGGCTTCATACTTCGAGGCGCACTTGGCCTGGATTTTATTCGCATGAAAGACGCCGTCGCGGCCCATCTTGCCGTCCGCCAGCGCCTGCGCTCCGGGCCGGAAAGTGTCGGGCAGGGGATCGGACCCGTCGTAGGCGACCTTCAGGTTCAGTTTCTCCTGCACCAGCGTGAACTCCACCACGTTGCCTTTGCGGACAACCGAGCCCTCGCCAATGTCGCCACCCACGCGCAGCCGTTTCACGTAGGCCTGATCGCCCATCTGACCCAACTCCGCGATCGTCTTGTAATATGTCTGGTTTTCTTTGATTCCAGCTGTAGCGAGCCAGATCAGCGTGCCCACAATCACGACGACCAGGGCGGCGAACTTGCCGTATTTTTTCATGCAAACCTCTGAACCTCTTAGTATAGCGCCCGGTAGGGCAGTCCCGGACCGGTACAGAAATTTTGCATGTAAAACGTTGATCTACAGGCTTATGTCGGATTAGTGAGGACCCGCTCCCGCTCCCGCTTTTGCGGCATGTTTCCGCAGCACCCGGTATGCATAATCCGCGCTGGGCGGCGCTGGTTCTACCAGGTCGCCTGCATGAATCTCATCCAGGATGGCCGACACCGCAATTCTGTCACTCGCAAAACCGTATGACTCGAGAATGACACGGATCCTCTCCAGCCGGTTCGCATATGCGGGAAACTCGACCAGAGTGCATGGCTCCATTCGTTGTTCGCCATCGCGCATCACGTAAACAATCACCGCGTCGTGATAGATCTCCGGGTTGATGGGGAAGTCGAGAGCCGCGAGCGCTTCGAGCAGTTCCTCTAGCTCGCGCGGCTCGACGGCCACAGACACGGAAACCAGCTCGCCCTCTCTGCCCAGCAGGGCAGGGGAATCGGGCGTGGAAGCATACGGCCAGACGCTCATAAAAAACCTCCAGCATCCGGCAAGGTCGGCCCATAAACAAAAAACCCTGGGCCAAAGGCCACAGGGTCCAAAACTGCTTTCGACCGACCTGCCTTTAGCACTTTTTTTTACGTGGTTGCAATTAGCAGAGCCCGGCAAACAGACCCTAAATCAATCCACGTGCTTTGAATGCTACCACCGCGGGCCTCGAAACGCAACTTCATTTTGGTCCCAGTACCATTTGTAAAAGAAATTGGTTCTTTGCGCTCTCTGGCGAATAATGGTAGTCTCTCGTTTTACTTAGGAGGATCCATGCGGAAACTTCGTTTCCTGGTACTGGCCGCCACCGCCGCTTCCG
>CAZGSU010000113.1:0-18776 GCA_964528615.1 uncultured Acidobacteriaceae bacterium
TCGCCTCCGGGATATGTGGGCTACGAAGAAGGCGGCCAGCTCACCGAGCGCGTGAAGCGGGCGCCCTACTCGGTCGTCCTTCTGGACGAAGTCGAGAAAGCGCATCCGGACGTATTCAACATCCTGTTGCAGGTGTTTGAAGACGGCCAGCTGACCGATGGTCTGGGCAACACCGTCGACTTCAAAAACACGATCATCATCATGACCTCGAACATCGGCGCCCGGCACCTTCAGAAGCGCGAGGGCCTGGGCTTCCAGTCGACCAACGAGGACATGATTTCTGGCAAGGTGGAAGACCTGGTCAAGAGCGAGGTCAAACGGACCTTCAACCCAGAGTTCCTCAATCGCCTGGACGAGATCATTCTGTTCACCGCGCTGAGCGAGCAAGACCTGATCCAGATTCTTGAGTTGATGGTCAGCCTACTGAATCAGAACCTGGCGCAGAAGTCGATCACGGTTACGGTGACCGACGAAGCCAAGAAGTGGATCCTGAACCAGACGCTGGGCGATCGCAGTTATGGCGCGCGCCCACTGCGGCGCGCTTTGCAGAAATACATTGAAGACCCGCTCTCGGAAGCGCTGATCCAGGGCACCATCACCACCCGCCCGGCGTTCATCGAAGTCTTCCTCGACGGTGAGAAGCTCTACTACCGTCCGGTGGATTCGGAGAAGGCCGAGGGCGTGTTGCTGTACGAAAACTAGCTATCAGCACTCAGCTATCAGCCGTCAGCTCAAGCTGGCGGCTTTGCCTTCTCTGCGTCATCATGGTTTCTCAGCGTGCTTTGCGGTTAAAGGCTCTTAGAGCTCTTAACCGCGGAGAACGCAAAGAAAAGCCGCAAAGGACGCAGAGAAAAACTCAATAGCCTATGGAAGTACTCGTCTATTCCGCCTTTTGGTGCCCGGACTGCCGGACCGCCAAGCGCTTCCTGCAGGAACACAAGATCCCTTATCGAGATATAGACATTGAGACCACGCCCGGCGCCGCCGACGAGGTTGTCGCGCGGACCGGCAAACGCGCTATCCCCCAATTTGTCATTGACGGGGAATGGGTACAGCCTTACCGGAACGGGGAAGGCTTCCTGTACGACGAGATGTCCGAACGCCTGGGCATTAGAGAAACGTAGGACCATCCGTACATCACCTTCGGTACCCTAGGAGAGCCTGCCCGCAGGCCGCAAGATATTAGGTCAGAGGCCTGCCCGGCGGACGCGCATTTCCCTCCCCCAAAAGATCCCCGGCAGCCAGTTTCGTCATGGCCGAGAACCATAATTCAGCGCACCAGAATTCAGCCCACGAAGAACCGGTCTGCACGACCTGGGCACGAATGGTCGAAGTTGTGCTGGGGCTGTTTTTGCTCGTTGGAACCGGCTTTATGGCTCACTACTACGCCCCTGCGGCTCCCCTCCCCGTTCAGCCACCCAACAACGCCATACCGCACAATGATCATCAGGATGAACTGCGGCAGCTTACCCGCGATGTGGAAGAACTCAAGCAGGAGCAGGCGATGCCCGCGCTGGTTCTGAACCGCTACCGCAATTCCATCTGCTACATCTTCGGGGTGTACCGGGTCGCAATGCCGGGGAAAGCGGCAGCGCTCCGGGCTCGTATCTCTGGAACCGGATTCGTGGTGGCGGAAGGGCTGCTGGCCACAAACCGCCACGTTGCTGAGCCCTGGTACGGAGACGCCGATGCGGATGCCCTGATCCGTAAGGGCGCCAAGGCGGAGCTGGAAAAACTGGTGGCTTTCTTTCCGGGATTCCCGTTGCCGGTAGACATCACGCCGCTGGTTTTGTCGGCCCATGGCGACCTGGCGGTGGCGAGGGTGGAAAATTCGCAGGCCATCAGCAGGCTACGGCCTTTGCCGCTGGCCGAGAAGGTCTCGAACCCGGGAGAATTGGTTGCCGTGGTGGGCTACCCCATGGGCGTGCTGGGGATGGTAGCGAAATCGCCGCCAGCGGTGTACGAACGACTGGCTTACCGGCGCGACGATATCGGCGCCGCCAACGAATTAGCCGCGCTCTCGCTGATCCGGCCGTCTGCAACCTGCGGACATCTGGGAGATGTGGTGGGCGACAAACTGATCTACGACGCGCCTACCGCCCACGGAGGCAGCGGCGGCCCCGTATTCGACTCGCAAGGCCAGGTGATTGGCATCAACGAAGCCTACATCGACGGCTTCTCCGGCGGGACTCTCGGCGTGTCAGTGCAGGCGTTGCGACCACTGATTGCGGCAGCGCAGAAAAGGCAGTAGGGCTCCCGAGTTTCACTTCGCGCCGCACCTTCCACCCGTAGAATGGCGTCATCCTGAAGCCGACTTCAGCCGGGTGAAGAATCCTTCACGGCCTGGAGGCCGTTCAGGATGACGCAATCAAAGAGTAGGGATTGCAAAGACCCCGATCGACGCTCTTACGCCTTAACCACTTTGCCGCTGCGCAGGCAGGACGTGCAGACGCGGATACGCTTGGTCGCCGCTCCCACCTTGGCGTGGACCGGGCGCAGGTTGACGTTCCAGCGCCGCTTGGTCACGTTGTGAGCGTGGCTGATATTGTTTCCGAATTGCGGCCCCTTGCCGCAGATATCACAAACATGTGCCATGGACCTGCTCCAGATGAGTTCAGAACTTAGTGCGCAAGCAGTTATTTTAACGGAATTTATGGGCTTTGACCAGCATGTGTAGTGGGGCGGGCGCCCTCGCCCGCCGGTTTTGAAGTTGATCTTTGCTCTGAGTGTATTGCTCTTTTCTGTGGGACAGAAAGGCCAAGTCAAAGGCGGCGGGCGAGGCCGCCGGCCCCTAAACATTCAGCGTCCCTGCGCTGTGGTTACTTCGCTGTCGCCCACGATGTAGGAATCCACTCGCAGGCCTACTGGCAACTGAACGCCCTTGTCGAGTTCGACCAGGGTCTCCAGAATTTTCTTGTCCACGTGCTCGGTGGGTTCGTCGGTGCGGACGTTTTTCGGGCCAAGCAACTCACCCACGCGAACTACCTTTCCCCAGAATTTTTGCTTGCCGTAGGCGTCGGCGGTGACGTAAGCCTTCTGTTCGACGTGAACTTTATTCACGTCATTTTCATCAACGTCCATGCGTACCCGTAGCACGTCCTTGTCTCCCACCGTCAGAATCGGGTCAGGCACGGTTGAGGAATTGGAGACGCTTTCGCCTTCGCGATGGTGTTTGCGCAGTACCGTGCCGTTGATGGGAGACTTGATCAACGTCTTTTCATATCTGGCGCGGGCCTGCTCCAGCTGAGCTCGGGCCAGTTGCAGGTCCGCTTCGGCGAAGCTTTGATCTTCTTCACGGGCGTGGTCATCGACCAGAGAGTGATGCTCGACATTTTCCTGATAGTTCGCTTTTGCGACGTCATATTCACGCGCATAGCGCTCGAACTCGTCACGCGAGATCACGCCGGCGTCAAAGAGTTTCTGGCGGCGGTCCATCTCCGAACGCGCATTGTTCATGACCGCCTCGGCGGCGCGAACCGTGGACAGCGCTTCCGAGCGCTCCTGGGTACGGGCACCGTTGACCACTTTTCGCAGCGTGGCTTCCTTCGCCAGCACTTGTGCTTCAGCGGAGAGAACTTCGGCGCGATAGTCGTCGTTCTGCAGCACCGCCAGCACCTGCCCCCGCCGTACCGTGTCGCCTTCTTCCACGTTGACGGATTTGATTTTCCCGCTGAGCTCGGAGCCGATCTGGATGTTTTCAGAAAGAGGCTCCACCCGCCCGGGGCCCGCAACCAGGAAGGGCTCGGTAAAGGGCTTCGCCGCGACCGCTTTGGCGTTGCTGGCCGCGCGCGAGCGAACTGAAACCAGCGAAACAGTCAGAATGACGACCGCACTTGCGATCAGGAGTACCGATTTCTTGCTCAATTTGCTTTTCATAAAATGCTCCAGCGAATTTCCTTCTGCCCTCTACTGCGGGATGTGAATTGCACTTGCCGGCATGGCAGACGGCGCCAGCAGTTCGGTGGAAACGTCCGACTCGGGACGCTCTTTTGCGATCAGGCCGTCTTCGATCCGGATGGTGCGGTCGGCAAAGCTGAGCACGCGCAAATCGTGAGTCACGATAACTACCGCGCGATCGCGCTCATGCGCTAGTCGCGTCATCATCTCCATGACGTTGCGGCCGGTTTGCGAATCGAGGGCCGCCGTCGGCTCGTCCGCCAGAATTATTTGAGGATCGCCGGCCAGCGCTCGCGCGATCGCGACACGCTGCTTCTGTCCTCCACTCAAGTCTGAAGGGAAGGTCGCATATTTCTCGGCCAGACCAACCTGCTCCAGCAATTCCATTGAGCGGTTCTTTGCCCTTTCGCCGCGAACGCCTTTCAGGTCGAGCATCAATTCGACGTTCTCTCCGGCGGTGAGCGTGGGGAAAAGATTGAAGCCCTGGAACACAAAGCCGATATGCTCCAGCCGGATCGCCGGCAGTTGCTTTTCACTAAGGCTGCCGACTTCCTTGCCTGCAACGCGCACGCTGCCCGACGTCGGCGAGAGGATGCAGCCCATGATGGAGAGCAGCGTAGTCTTACCGCTGCCGGATGGTCCCATCAACATCACCAGCTCTCCGGGATGCACGTCCAGATCGACGCCGCGAAGGGCGGGAACGCCGGTGGCTCCTTCGGCATAAATTTTCTCTACGTCACGCACTGCGATGGCTGGTTGCATGTCTTCTCCGTTGACCCTTCTTCGTCTAGCTCTTCGTCTAGCCCTTGAACACGATTGCAGGATCAAGCCGCGTAACTTTGTTGATCGAAACCAGCGCCGCTCCGATGCACATGATCAGGGTGAGAAAGAACATTCCCACTGCCATCTGCCAGGGCATCAGAATCGCCGCGCCTCCGTGCTGGCTGGCGCGAACTACAAACACACTGACCACCATTCCCAGCACATAACCGATCACCGCGCTCATGGTGGCCTGCTGAATGATCACCTTGTACACATAGCTGTTGGCAGCGCCCATGGCCTTGAGCGTGCCGAACTCGCGCAGATGGTCCATGGTGGTGGCGTAAATGGTCTGGGCCACGACCACGAATCCAACGATCAGTCCGAGCGCCGCAGCCAGTAGCACGGCCACGCCGGCGCCGGTGGTGAACATCCAGTAAATCTGGGTCATGCGGCTGAATTCATGGCTGGTGAGGACTTCAACGTCTTTCACCTGGCTCTGAATCGCACTGCGCACTGTTTCCAGATCGGCTCCGGGAGCGAGTTTGACCAGCAGGAAATACGTCTGGTCTTCGCGCAGCCCGACGAAGTCCTGCGCGTTCTTGAAGCTGGTGAACACGTAGGGCGAAGTCGTGAAGGAGCGAATGCCGTGGGTGAAGCCGACCACGCGAGCGCGGCGGCCGTGGATCTCAAACACTTCACCCACGCGGGTGACACCGAGTTTTTCCTTATAAAGTTCGTCCAGGATGATAGCGTCCGGGGTTTTCAGGTCTTCCACCCGCCCTTGCACCAGGTTCCAGGGCCTGCCCATGGCGGAGTCCACGTTGAAGCCGACGATCTGAACTGATTCCTCGCTGCCGTCTCCACGTTTCCACTGAGTCCAGTGCGCGATGTATTTTTGCGCCTCACCCACTCCCGGGATGGCTCGTACCTGATTCAGCCTGCGTTCGCTGAAGGCCACGCCCTGCTCGATGTAAGGCACGTTTTTGGAAGCGACCCACAAGTCGGCGCTGGAGTGATCCACCAGTCCGGAGGTGGTGCTGGTGAAACCTACGAACAGTCCCAGCTCGACCACAATCAGGACGACCGCAAACACGATTCCAGTGAGGGTTACGGTCAGCCGCACTTTGTCGTGGAAAAGATTTCGCCGCGCCAGAGGAGGCATATCAGTGAGCCTCCTTCAGAATGCCGCGAAGGGCTGCGTCCAGCATGAGCGTGACACGCTGTTCCATCGGGCGCCAATCCACCCAGGTGTCGTTGCACTTGGCAATTTGCAGAGAAATCACCCCGTGGACCGCTGCCCACATAGTTTGTGAAATCAGGTCGGCGTCTCGCAAGTCGTCGCGGAAATATCCGGCGTCGATCGCCTGCTGCACCGAGAGCTTCAGGAAGGCGTAGGCATCGCTTTCGGGATTGCCCTTGATTTCGTGATCGCGATCGTCCAGCTCGGCCGGTGGATGCGGCGTCATGAACATGAGCTTGTAGTGATTCGGGTAGTGAATTCCAAATTCCACATAGGTGCGGCCGATCTCTCGAATCCGGACGACGGGGTCGGCGGGCATCGCCGCGCTGGTGAACACCGTGGCCAGCCGGGCGAAATCCTCATGGACCAACTCGTGGAAGAGCTCTTCCTTGTCGGCGAAGTGGAGGTAGATCGCGGTAGGTGAGTACTCGATTTTCTCGGCCACCTGGCGCATGGAAACGCCCTCGTAGCCCTCGCTGATAAACAGTTCGCGGGCAGCGTCCAGGATCTTGTCCCGGATCTCCGACTTCTCGCGTTCGCGCCGCTCTTTAACTCCCATTGCCCCTCCGGTTACACTGTCTCGTTACTTAACAATGTTAACTAAACGTTGTTAACTTAAATTCCCATGTTCTCGATGTCAAGAGAAATTTTCGGCTCTTGTATCTTATAGTCCCGCATAGACATAGCCATGAGTGAGACTGTGCGATACTGAAAAAGTGACGGCCCCTGATCCGAAATCGGTCAAAGTCAACCTGACCACGGGCTCGGGAATGGACATTGAGTGGAAGGATGGCCACCGCTCGCACTATCCGTTCACGTTCCTGCGTGATGCGTGTCCCTGTGCCCTCTGTGACGACGAGCGGGGCAAATCAGGCCGCAAGCCAGGCGATCCGCCAAAGCTCGCGCCCGGTGCGCTGCCCATGTTCAAACAAGCGGCCAAGCCGACTTCGGCAGAGGGTGTGGGGAAGTACGCCATCAAATTTCACTGGAATGACGGCCATGAGCTGGGCATTTATTCTTGGCAGTTCCTACGGGACGTGTGCCCATGCGAGGAGTGCAAGGCCGCAAACGTGAGTGGCTAGAGGGCTCGACTCGCAGGCAGTCAGGGCAAGGTTAAGAACGTCCTGACCTTCTTCCATTCAGACCCGTCTCGCTGATCACTCCATTCGCTCTCAATGGCCTCCTGCTGACGGGCAGTCAAGTGCCAGGAAAGCGGCGGTGCAGGCAGGTCAGGGGCCGGGCTGCCATCCTGCCGCGATCCGAATTCAAAGATCGCCGAAGGCTGGATGTTCACTTTCTGGGCCCATTTTTCCTGTAGCAGTTTGAGTTCGACCTGGTTATGAGAGCGTTGTCCTGCGGTGCGGACAGCGAATAGCGCGTCCAGCGGGGCATAGGCCTGGTAAAACCAGCCACGATGTGAACCGTCCGGCACGGGCGCCGGCAACGGGCTGGGTTCCTGGCGGATTTCTATCACCAAGATTTGCAGATTGTTCGGCAGCTTGCCCGCGCGATCAAGAGAGTCCAAAGCGATGTCCAGCCATTCGACCAGGGTTGAGATGCCGTAGTTGTCGTAGTACCCCCCGTCTACAACATGCGAAGCTTTGCCGCCGGAGGGGTCGACGTCGGCTCGGGACGCCGGGCCGACGTAGGGGAAAGTCGCAGACAGGCGGGCTGCCGTCACCACCGCGACATCCCGCATCTTCTGATAGATGGAATGGAAGTCCCAGCGGCCTATGGTCCCGGGTGGATGCGGAAGATAGGTGGTCGAAAGCAGAAGACGCTCGCCCGCTTCGACCAGCGTGGCGTTGAAAATGTTGGCCGGGCGAAGACCGTGACGGACGCCGTCCACCCACTTCGTCAGGTCAGTTTCGAGACTGGCAGCATCGCGAGAAGTCGTGGTCCACGCGCGTTCCAGGGCGCGCCCTCGACCGCCAAAGCTGCGAGGAAAAACCGGCAATATCACGCGCCAGAGATCGTGATAAGCCAGGGCCCAGGAAACATCCTCAAGACTCGAAGTCTGGGCATCGGCGACAACTTGCGCCAACTCCTTTTCCTCAGGAAGCCCGCCCGTAGTGTTGAATTGGTTCACAAAGTACATTGCACCGACGCCGCCTCCGGAGACAGAACTGATAAGACGAATGGACTTTGAGAAGGCAGCGACGTCTTTCGGTTGGCTCGCCCGCCATCGCAGTTCCAGGCCGGTCAACACGCGCGCTGTCCAAGCCGCCGCCTGAATCCCGCCGCCGGAGGCCGCGGCCAGTATGATCTTTGTTGGATTCTTCGACGCCAGCAGAACCTCCGCAGGATCCGGCGTCGGAGGGAAACACTGGTTGTTCTTAGGATCGCCACAAGTGCGGGTACGGTAAAAGTGGTCCGTGTTCGGCAGTTGCGCGGTGAACGCCAGCCAGATTCCCACCAGCAGCATGACCGGAATGCGCCAGCGATCCGCGGCAAATGTAATGCCCGAGAAAGCCCAGCAGGCCAGCATGATCAGTAACAGGACGTAGGTCACAGTGGGCACTCGCAGCCAACGTCGAGCGTAGTGCAGAACGTAGACAATTGCGTACAGAGCGAAGGTCAGAGAAAACAGAAACACGGCGAGAATGTGGCCTTTGAGCAACCAGCCATTCCCGCCAAAGTAGCCGGCAGGTCCGACGACGCAGGCCAGTTCCCTCACGACCCAGGTCGCAGCCTTCACCATGAATCCTGGCTGCAAGAGAGCCCGCTGAAAGAGCAGCTGGCTTAACCAAAGCAGTAAGCAGCCGATCAGTCCCCCAATCAGAGTTCCTCCGAGCATCTTGATGGCGGAGAGCGTGCGATTCGACCTGATCGGCAACTGACGCAGGCTATACCAAAGGGACCCAGCGATGACGGGGAGCGTCAGCGATGCCGACCAGACAAAATGAACCGTCTGAGGAAGCTCGGAACCGGGCCGGAATGTAATGCCGTGAAAGCGGAGATAGCCGTAAGACAGAATCACCCAACCCGTGACTAGGGTTGTCCAGGCGGTAGCGAGACTGGCAAGAGTGACGACAATCATCCCCTGAGGAGTGACATCAAAGAGATTGGCAAAGAGTGAATTCTTGAACGAGATCAGCGGGAACAGAAAGAGCAAAGCGGCGCACAAAAGGGGAACGCGCCCCAGCATCAGGAAAGGGACGAGCGCCTTCGCGTCCGCCCAGGACACGTGGGCAAACAGGTGACACATGGGGACCTCCGGACGGTGATGATGCGAGGGAAGGAAGACCGGAAACGAACGCAGACTATGCGATCAGCGGTGGGCAGTCAAGGCAATCTTCACCCGAGCCTTTTGTCCGGTTGATCTCTTGTAGAATCGAATAACCGAAAATCCACGTGTCTTTTCTCGATCAACTTAACCCGCAGCAGCGCGAAGCCGTGGAAACCACGGAGGGGCCGGTCCTCATCCTCGCCGGCGCGGGCAGCGGCAAGACCCGGGTTATTACCTGTCGCATCGCCTATCTGATTGAGAATCGGGGCGTTATGGCCGACTCGATTCTGGCGATGACCTTTACCAACAAAGCTGCGCAGGAAATGGTGGAGCGGGTGGACAAGTTAGTCGGCGGCCTCTCCGTCGCCAAGCCGGTGATCTCGACTTTTCACTCCTTCTGCGTGCGGGTGCTGCGGCGGGATATCGAACAACTACGCATTCCTTCGTCCGTGCCCGGCGTGCCTCCGATCGGGCTGACCAGGAGCTTTGTCATCTATGACGAGGCCGACCAGCAGCAATTGGTCAAGTCGGTCATGCGACGTCTCGGTATCGACGACAAGCAGACTACGCCGCGCTCAGTGCTGTCCCATATTTCATGGGCCAAGAACCACATGCTCGATCCGCAGGAGGTGTATCTGCAGTCGGGCGATCCCAACACCGAGCGCGTGGCCCATATCTATGAGGAGTATCGCAAGGAGTTACGCAAAGCCAACGCCCTCGACTTCGACGACCTGCTGCTGGAGACGGTGCGTCTGCTGAAGGCGGTGCCGGCGGTTCGCGACTATTACAACCGGCGGTTCCAGTACCTAATGATCGACGAATATCAGGACACCAACCGACCGCAGTACGAACTCATGCTTCTGCTGGCGGGGAGCCATCACAATATCTGCGCCGTGGGCGATGAGGACCAGTCGATCTATTCCTGGCGTGGGGCCGATATTCGCAACATTCTGGAGTTTGAAAAGGATTTTCCCGAAGCCAGGATCATTCGCCTGGAGCAGAACTATCGGTCCACCCAGAATATTCTGCAGGCCGCTTCTGCCGTGGTTGCGAACAATCTGAAGCGCAAGGGAAAGAACCTTTGGACGTCGCGCCAGGGAGGCACGAAGATCGGTTACTACGAGGCTCCGGACGGCGAAAACGAAGCTCTCTTCGCCGCCGACTTCATTGCGAAATACCTGCGGGAAGCAGTGGATCAGGGCGAGAACGCCCGCGCCGCCGTGCTCTACCGTACCAACTCGCAGTCGCGGCTGTTTGAAGAGGCCATGCGCCGCTACCAGTTGAACTATCACGTGGTGGGAGGGTTTTCGTTCTATGAGCGGGCTGAGATCAAGGACATGATTTCCTATCTCAAAGTCATTCACAACCCGGATGACTCGATTTCGCTGCTGCGGGTCGTCAACACGCCGGTGCGCGGGATTGGCAAGACGACTATCGAAACTGTCGAGCAAGTTGCGCTTGAGACCGGACTGTCGTTGTGGGGCGCGATCGCGGAGGTCATCAAACGCCAGCTTCTGCCGCAGAGAGCTTTGGCCGCGCTTAAGGGATTCAGGGATCTGATTGAGGATGGACGCGCCATCCTGGGTGGAACTTACGCCGAGCGGCTCGAAGAGACGGCTCGGGAGCAGGCGGAAGTCGAGACCGTGTGGCCGCGGGCGACCCGCCCGCGCGGTGCAGACGATGGGGACACACAGGCCTCGCTCGATGCCGATGATACCGACTTCAGTCCGGATAACTTTTCGTTTGATTTCGGCTCTGTGGAAGAAGAGGTGCCGGAGATTGCAGCGTCTCATGGTGATGAAGATGTGGAGGCGGGACGCCTCCGCGACAGCCGGCAGGATGCCGGCGATACAAATTCCGAGGCTACAGATGCCGCGGCTCCGGCTGCCAATACTGCCGACATCCTGAAATTTCTCATCGACCGTACCGGCTACATCAAATTGCTCGAGCAGGAAGATACTCCCGAGGCCTTCTCGCGCATAGAAAACCTGCGCGAACTGGTGAATGCGGCGATGGATTCCCGCGACCGCGGCGAAACCCTCGACCAGTTCCTCGATCACGCCGCGCTGGTCAGCGATGCGGACGCTTACGACGAGGCGGCGCAGATCACGCTTATGACGCTGCACGCCGCCAAAGGGCTGGAGTTTCCTTTGGTGTTTCTGGGCGGCCTCGAAGAGGGCCTGTTCCCGCACTCGCGAACATTTCTGCAGCCCGACGACATCGAGGAGGAGCGGAGACTCTGCTACGTGGGGATGACCCGGGCCATGGACACGCTGATTTTGACCCGGGCGGTCTACCGTCGCCGGTATGGCACCGATCTGCCGGAGGCCAGTATCCCGTCGCGGTTTCTGGATGAAGTTCCGGCGGGATTGGTGGAGGAGCTGGGCGGATCCCGAAGAAGAGCTCGTGTGGGCGCGGGCGACTCGCCCGCAGGCGTGGAAGCGCGGGCGGGGCGCGCGCGGCCACACGAGCACGAACAGGAATCTCCGCACTATGCGTACGAAGATGAGGATCAGAGCGTCAGCTGGGCTGGTCCTGGGAAGCGACGCACTCCGGCCGCGTCCTATTCGGGCAAGTCTTACAACTCCATCGACAACATTGCCGAGTTTTTCGCCTCGCGAGGGAAGAAGTTCAGCCTGCCGAAACCGCCCCCGGTGACGGCCACCGGGAGGAAGGGTTTCCGTCCGGGGCAGAAAGTGCGCCACCCGAAATATGGCGAAGGCACCGTTTACCAGCGCGAAGGAGAGGGTGAAGATGCGAAGATTACGGTACAATTCCCTCGCTTCGGTTTGAAGAAGCTGGTGGAGAAGTATGCGCAGCTGGAAGGCGCTTAAGCGCCAGCTTCTACCTCCTGGCTTCTAGCTCCTAGCCAGGTCGATCTGTTTGGCCAGAAGCTAGAAGCGAGAAGCTAGCAGCGAATTCTCAAGGAGAATCGAACAGCACTCATGGCAAACACACGCACACTGAGCAAGGAAGAACGTAAGAAAGCCAAGCGCGCGGTACGCAAGAAGCGCAAGACGGAACATCCGCTGAAGCCGCGCGAATACGCGCGCGGTTCGGCGAAGCGCAAAGTGAAGAAGATGGCGCGGGGCACGGCGAAGAGGTAGTCAATCACTGTGTGGGCCCCGGTCTTTGACCGGGGCAGGGCGGGTCACAGACCCGCCTTCACACGGTCGCCTATTGAGGAGACCAAACCCTTTGGCACAAGCAACCGTACGCACTTCCGACCAGCAACTCCTCTGCTGCAAGTCCATCGACAAGCTGATTGCGGAAGCCGACGAGCCTGGACATCGCCTCAGGAAAACTCTGGGCCCATGGTCGCTTACTGCTTTGGGCATCGGCGCCATTATTGGTTCCGGGATATTTGTCCTCACCGGCACGGCGGCGGCAGGAGAGCACTTCGAGGCGCCTTCCATCCTGCATGCGCAGGTTCTGGACCTGATCGGAAACTTCCTGCGGACGGGAAGCACGGCGGGTGCGCTGATGCACGGGCGTCCGGCTGCCGGCCCGTCCATCGCAATATCGTTCCTTCTGGTCGCGGTGGCGTGCAGTTTTGCGGGCCTGTGTTACGCCGAGCTGGCTTCAATGATCCCGATCGCGGGCAGCGCTTACACCTACTCTTACGCAACTCTGGGCGAGATTTTTGCCTGGATCATCGGCTGGGACCTGATCCTGGAATATGTGGTCAGCAATGTTGCAGTGGCGGTTGGCTTCAGCGGATACGCCAAAGCTCAGCTTGCCGCGTTCGGGGTTAATCTGCCCGATCACTGGGCCAGCCCGGTGTGGGCGTCTGGCAAGTGGACGGGCTCGTATTTCAACGTTCCCGGTTTTCTCATCGTCTTCATCCTGACCTTGCTGCTGGTCCGTGGGGTCAAGGAATCGGCCGGCGCCAACAACGTCATGGTGCTGGTAAAAATCGGGGCGATTCTAACGTTCCTGATCGTTGGCGGCATGCTCATCAATCCCGCCAACTGGACACCGTTTGCGCCTTCCGGGTTCGCCGGGATTGTGACCGGCGGCGCCATCGTCTTCTTCACCTACATCGGCTTCGATTCCGTTTCCACCGCGGCCGAAGAATGCAAGACTCCGCAACGCGACCTGCCTTTTGGAATTATCGCGTCGCTGATTATCTGCACCATCCTCTATGTTGGCGTTGCCATCGTGCTTCTGGGCATGATGAAGTACACGACGTTCGTTTCCGGCGAGGCTGCAGAGGCACCCGTCGCCTACGCATTGAAGCAATTGGGGGCGCATCCATTCTTCCGGTCGGTGATCGTGGTGGGCGCGCTCACCGGCATGATTTCGTCGCTGCTGGTGTTTCAATACGGCCAGGCACGCATCTGGTATGCCATGTCGCGTGACGGCCTTTTGCCCAAGCTTTTTTCCGCGGTCCACCCCAAGTACAAGACGCCGCACTGGTCCACCTGGATTGCCTGCTTCGCGGTCGGAATCCCTGCCGGGCTGGTGGATATTGGCGACGCTGCCGATCTTTCTAACATCGGCACCCTGTTCGCTTTTGTCCTGGTATCGATGGGCGTCATCTTGCTGCGACGCCGGCAGCCAGACCGGCCTCGCGCCTTTCGCGTGCCCTTTGTGCCGTGGTTTCCGCTGATCTCGGTCTTGTTGTGTGGTGGACTGATGACGGGACTGACCGTGATCACCTGGCTTCGCTTCATCATCTGGCTCGTGCTCGGTCTTTGCATCTACATCTTCTACAGCCGTCACCACAGCGAGTTTGCCGGAGCGAAGCGAACCATGTAGGGGCGGGCGCCCTCCCCCGCCTGGCCGGGGCAACGCCCCTGCAGTCATATCCCAAGCCCGAAAACCTGGCGGGCGCAACGCTCCGGCAGTTTTGCTTCCCGCACACTCCAACCCCGGCGAGCTCCGCCCGCCCCCGGACGTGGGCGTCCGGGCCTATGTGGTTTGTGGCGGTGTTTCTTGCTCGGCAGTTCTGTTTTCCATCTACAATCTGAAGCATGGCCTCGCAGCCCAGCTCATTTCTGGTCACCCTGCCGAAAGCGGAGCTGCATCTTCATCTTGAGGGTTCGATCGATCCCAGCACTCTGATCGAGCTCAGGAGGCGTCACGGCAAGACCAGTACGCTGGCGGAGATCGAGCAACTCTATCGCTACGAGGACTTCAACGGGTTTCTGATGGCCTTCAAGGTAGTAACCGAGGACCTGCAGACCGCGGACGACTACGAACTCATCACCTACCGCCTGATGGAAAAACTTAAGGCGGGAAATGTGCTGCACGCCGAAGTGTACGTGTCGGTGGGGGTTTGTCTGTGGCGCAAGCAAGATTTTGAAGCCGTCTTCGAAGGCCTGGACCGCGGGCGCAGGAAGGGCGAGCGTGATTTTGGCGTCTCCCTGTTGTGGATCTTTGATGCGGTGCGCCAGTTTGGGCCGGGTGCCGCCCGCGATGTCTTCGGGACCGCTGTGCGCTTTCGGGACCGCGACGTCGTGGCTGTCGGCCTTGGCGGCGACGAGCAGAAGGGGCCGCCGGAGTTATTCCGCGAGGCCTATGCCTTCGCCGCGGACAATGGGTTGCATCTTACCGTGCATGCCGGGGAGAACGCCGGATCAGAATCGATCTGGGGCGCGCTCAATCTGCGGGCGGAACGGATTGGGCATGGACTCGCGGCGGCGCAGGATCCGGAGTTAGTTGAGGAACTGGCCACCCGGCAAGTTCCGCTGGAAATCTGTCTCACCAGTAATCTGCGCACTGGCGCGTGCCCGTCGCTCAATACGCATCCCGTACGCCAGTACTTCGATCAGGGCGTGATGATCACACTTAACACTGACGATCCTGCGATGTTTCGTACATCCCTGGCGCGGGAGTACCAGCTAGCCCAGCAGCTGTTCGGTTTCACCGACGAGCATTTGCGGGAGCTGGCACGCAATTCCTTCGAAGCGTCTTTCCTCCCCGCGGAAAAGAAACTATCGTTCCTGAATTTGTTTGACGCGGCGGCAGCCCACACTTAGCCTTTCCTGACCGAATTCTCCTGGAGCCTGGGGCATGAAGCCGTCTTGCGCTTCTGACATCGCTATTGCGTCGGTCGACCGCCCCCCTCTCGGCGCGGCGGGCAGGATGCCCGCCGGACAGCCGGCGGGACGCCGGCGCTACTTTCATGGCCTCAGTGCGCGAGGGCTTACAAGGAAGGCATCTCTACTCGTTTGCCTTTGTCTGACCATATTCGCGGCCGCCAAGTCGCCGCCGAAGCCTGTGCCTCCGACGCTTGTCTTTACCAACGTCAATGTGGTCAACACCCGTAACGGGGGAATCGAGCAGGGTGTGACCGTCGTGATCTCCAAGAACCAGATCGTTGGAGTAGGGAAGGTGGGCTTTGTGCCCGAGGGGCGAGGCATTCAGATCATCAATGCCAACGGCAAATACTTGATTCCCGGGCTTTGGGACATGCACGTGCACAGCGCCTTCGTGTCTCCAGCGTGGGACGAAAAAGTGATCTACCCGCTCTACATCGCCAACGGCGTGACCGGCGTGCGCGATATGGGCGGTGATCCGGACGTACTCGAGCGCCGGCGAAAGCGGATCGAAAGTGGAGAGTTGCTGGGCCCGCGCATGGTTTTTGGAGGCCCGTTTCTGGCGGGAGGAAAGAGTGATCAGCAGACCATCGCCGTGAATACGCCCGAAGAAGCACGGCACGCGGTGGATACGGTGAAGAGCCGCGGCCTGGATTTCGTTAAGATACTCTCTAATATTCCGCGCGATTCCTACTTCGTCATCGCCGACGAATCGGCCAAACAGAAGATTCCATTCGTGGGGCATGTTCCCTACTCCGTCAGCGCTGGCGAGGCCGTCGCGGCAGGACAGCGAAGCATCGAACATCTGACGGGAATTCTGCTGGCGTGCTCCTCGCAGGAAGAGCAGCTTCGTGCCCAGGAACTAACTGCTCTGGCAAATCACGACTACGCAGCCTACGGGAAACTTGGCACCCAGGTTATGGCCACATATGATCCGGCGAGGGCACACGCACTATTTTTTCAAATTGCACACCACAATACCTGGCAAGTCCCGACCCTGGTGTGGACCCAGACGGGAAGCCGGATCGATGACCCAAACCTGGAGACTGATCCGCGGCTCAAGTATGTTCCCGCGTCAGTGAGGGCACAGTGGGACCCGGCGAAGCTCCGGGAACAGACGTCGCCACAGGAGCTGGCAGGGCTGAAAGCTGAAGCGGCACGCGATGTTGAATTGGTGAAGGCAATGCACAGTGCCGGGGTTCTGTTTATGGCAGGCACTGACGGGCCGGATCCGTTCGTGTTTCCGGGATTCAGTCTGCATGACGAAATGGAGTGGCTGGTAAAGAGCGGATTCACGCCGCTGCAGGCGCTGCAGGCCGCCACCTCGGACCCGGCCCGGTTTCTCGCCGTTCAGGACAAGTACGGCATCGCGGAAGCAGGGCACGTGGCCGATCTGGTATTGCTGGACGCAAACCCGCTGCAGGACATCGGCAACACCCGAAAGATTTTCGCAGTGGTAGTGGGCGGCAAGTACTATTCTCGCGACTGGCTGGACAACATGCTCCAGCAGGTAGAGACGCTGGCCGGACAAGATTGAGCCGGAGCAAACATTCCATGACACAGCATATCGGTATCGTCGCCTGCAGCGCGGAGGGCGCCGCGCTTTGCTACCGCACCATCGCCCTCGAAGGCGGCCTGTTGCTGGGAGTTCACGATCATCCCGAAGTCTCGATGCATACTCATCCTCTGGCCCGTTACATGAAGTGCATTTACGCCAATGATTGGCCCGGAGTAGCGGAACTGATGCTGTCGTCGGCGGAGAAACTGGCAAAAATGGGAGCGGACTTCCTGATTTGCCCCGACAACACCATTCACCAGGCATTCGACCTGGTCGAGCGCCGCTCGCCGCGTCCCTGGCTGCACATCGCGAAAGAAGTGGCGAATGAGGCTGGCCGAAATGGGCACAAGCGGCTGGGCGTGATGGGAACGCGTTATCTGATGGAAGGCCCGGTGTATCCGGAGAAGCTGAAGGCCGCCGGCCTCGAACACCGCATTCCCGGCCCTCAGGAGCGAGAGCGGATCAACCAGATCATCTTTGACGAACTGGTCAATTCACAGTTCACTTCGCGTTCGCTCGCATACTTCCAGGAAGTAATCCGGACGCTGGCGGACCAGGGCTGTGATGCGGTGGTGCTTGGCTGCACCGAGATTCCGCTGCTGGTCCCGCCCGAAGCCTCTTCGCTTCCAACCCTCGATTCAACCCGCCTGCTGGCAAGAGCGGCGGTGAAAAAAGCAGTAGGCGGCAACTAGGAACAATGCAGAGGCGGGCGTCCCCGTCCGTCCAAGCCGAGCGAAGCCCGGCACTGTTAGAAGGACATTGGCAAACATGCACCTGAAATTCCGACAACTCCCCGGGAGCTTTGCAATCTGCCGCCTGCCTCCGAATGCTCCGCTCCCACCATTGACTGCGACTTCATCTTTCACGTCGATAACTCGAACCGCAGACGAGCTCTCCATCGCTTGTCCCGCAGAGCTCGCACCCTCATCGGCCATTTGCGAAGCTCCCTGGACCTGCTTCAAGCTGCAGGGCCCCTTCCCTTTTTCTCTAACCGGGGTGTTGTCTTCGATCCTCGGGCCGCTGGCTGACGGTGGTGTGCCTATCTTCGCGGTCGCGACCTTTGACACCGATTACGTCCTGGTGAGGGAAGAGGTCGCCGCGAAGGCACTAGGCATACTGCTGGATGCGGGACACGAGTTGATCGTGGAGCCGGGCCGAGAATTCTGAGAGGATCCAGTCCTTCCGGCAAAACCGCGGAGCGTTGCTCGGCGGGACGGCCGGAGCGGCCGTCCCCACGTGGGCATTGGTCATGGCGGCGAGGGTAACGGGACCATGGCAGGTCCTTCCGTAATCTCCTCCTTCCCAGACACAAGTACGATACTCAGCCTGTGAACGCCCTCCCCCATCCAAGACCTGATTGCCGGGCCCAGCGCCTGAATTTGACCAACACCACTCACGCGGTGCTTCGATTTGAAGACGGCCGCCGCACCCAGGGACAACTGGAAGTCATCTCGCTCACCGGCGGTATGCTGTCTTTGTCAAAACCGTTGGTTCGGGATTCGCGCGTGAAGCTGATGTTCCTGACGCCGACCGGGCCCGTGCTCGGAACCGCGGAGATGCTAAAACCGGTTTCCTGGAGTCAACAGCCTTTCCGGTTTGTTGCGCTCGAACAGGACGATCAGCGGCGGCTCCGGGAATCAATTCAGACCTCGTTTGGCCAGGTCCACAAAGAGCAGGAGTGGATCAACAAGTACCGGGCCACGCTTAACCACCGCGAAGCACCCCGTAAACGACTCTTCAGCACCCCCCTGGCCGCGGTTACTCTGGCCATGCTTTCCTTGGGGAGCGCGATGTACCTGTTCAGCATCTTCAATCTCCTACACATTCACCTGCAATAGCTGCAGTCCCGGGGCTTGCCCCATAAGCGCTAGTGCGTTTCGCGCTCCAATCAGACGGACCAGCACACGCCTTCGCCTGGTTCCTGCGTTATATACTGACGCCGGAGAACTCATGGCACAGAACGGTCGAAATGGCACTCCGGCGTACAAGCGGATCAGGAGTGTCATCTGGAAGCGCATCGAGACCGGACAGCTGAAGCCAGGAGAC
>CAZGSU010000114.1:0-31360 GCA_964528615.1 uncultured Acidobacteriaceae bacterium
CAGCATCGGCCAGATCAAGAACAAGAATGACCTTCAATTTGGTTATGGATTCTGGCGCTCGGAACAGGACTCCATTCTGGCTACCTTCTCCGAGAGCGAACAACGCGCGGCGACCAACATCCTGGAACACCGTGTTTATGCTTACTGGCGGCTCCGATCGAATGTCGTTGCTCAGTACAACGCATGGATCGGCCGCACTCTGAATTCCAATCTGCAGCACGCCGTGCTAGCGCCCGGAGTAAATCCCGGGGAGACCGAACCGTATCTTGTGCGTCACCAGTTCGATCTGATCTATTCATTCTGATCTGGTCTTGGCTATTGGTGCGTTCTAAAAAGAACCGGGCGCCGGCGAGGGTCGGCGCCTTTTTCTTACTCAACCCGTTTCTACCGCTCTCGGATCGACTGCCGCGTCTGCTAGAATCCAACCGCACAGGCCGGCGAACCGTAGCACGAGGGAGTCGCAATTGGTCGTTCTCGTCGTTGGAGGAGCGGGATACATCGGCAGTCATGCCGCACACGCCTTGAAGCGCCGGGGCTACGAAGCCATCGTTTACGACAACCTGGTCGCAGGTCACGCAGAACTTGCCAAAGGCTTCGAACTAATCGAAGGAGATATTGCCGATAGCGCAAAACTCGCGCCTGTTCTGAGCCGGGTCGATGCGGTCATGCACTTCGCCGCTCATGCCTACGTCGGTGAGTCGGTGGTCAATCCCAGAAAGTATTTTCAGAACAACGTGCTGGGCGGGGTTTCGTTGCTGAACGCCGTCCTTGACTCCAAAGTGCGCAAATTTATTTTCTCTTCGAGTTGTGCGGTTTACGGAATTCCGGCGAAAGTGCCCATGACCGAGGACCTGCCGCGCGTCCCGGTGAATCCTTACGGCGTCACCAAATTAATTTTTGAACAGGCCCTCGAGGCTTACGGACCCGCCTACAACCTGGGATATGTCAATCTTCGGTACTTCAATGCCGCCGGTGCCGACGAAAACGGGACGACGGGGGAGATGCACAATCCTGAAACCCACCTCATCCCGTCGGCTTTCGAGGCCATTCGCGGACAACGTCCGGCTCTGGAAATCTTCGGCGACAAATACCCCACTCCCGACGGCACCTGCATCCGCGATTACATCCACGTCAGCGATCTGGCCGAGGCCCACGTGCTGGCTCTGGAATATCTCGCAGAAGGAAAATCGGTGGCTCTGAACCTGGGAACCGGCCGAGGTTATTCCGTGCGTGAAATCCTTTCAGCCATCAAACGCGTAACCGGCCACGAAGTGCCCAGCCGGATGGCGCCACCCCGCGCTGGGGACCCAGCGGAACTTGTGGCGGATCCATCACGGGCGGAAAAGCTGCTGAACTGGAAGGCAACGCGCTCGCTTGATGAAATCGTCGCGACTGCCTGGAAGTGGGCCGAACACATTCAGTCCAATCCGAAGTGACAAATGGCAAAGCGCTACCGACCCAGCGTCCAGGAGGCTGGAAGGACGCTACGGTAGCGCTGCCCTGTAGTTGGCCTAAACTGTAAAGAAGCTTAGGCCGAAGCATGCACCAATCCTAGTGCATTGTCTGATACCCCGGCTGGAGTTTTCCTTCGCGATCCTTCATGTCCTTCGCGGTTCAGGCCTTGGTTTGAAGATTTGACCTCAAGGCTTTAGCAGATTTTGTTAAAGCAGTTTCTAGACCCACCAGGTGCCGCTCCTCGGTAAGATAGCTGATCACCATCATGCGCAGCACGCTCCGGCCCCGAACCAGGGTTTCGGAGATCCATCGCCTTCCATCGCGCGTCACGTCTTCCACAATGGCGTCGTGGGCTGCGGCCAATTGCTGTCGACTGAGCCTGATCTTAAGACGGAACGTCACGATAGGGAGGGTTTGTGGCACGGCCAGCTCGAAATCTTCCGAGCTCTGAACCCAGTCCGCAAAGCCTTTGGCAAGGTTGAGCTGGCGATCGATCAGTTCTTCATATCCCATGCGCCCATGCACGCGAAGAGTCAGCCAGAGTTTGAGCGAGTTCATGCGCCGTGTCCATTGCGTGCTGATGCGCGAATTGTCCGGCAGCTGCGCGCCCGCGGCTTTGGGCATGTAGGGCGCAGCCACAGAAAACGCCAGCTCCAGAATCTGTGGATGACTGGTCAGAATAACGCCTGCGGCGAAAGGCATGGCCAGCCACTTGTGCGGATCGAGGGTGATCGAATCGGCGCGTTCAATGCCGCGCACCAGATTGCGATGCTGGTGGGAAAAGATCACCGACGCGCCATAAGCGCCGTCTACGTGCAGCCAGAGATCGTGGCGCTTGCTGATTTCGGATATCGCGAACAGATCGTCCACGGTTCCCGAGTTCGTGGTCCCAGCGGTCGCCACCACGCAAAACGGTTTTCTACCGGCTGCACGATCTTCCAAGATTGCGCGTTCCAGATTCTGCGGATCGAGTTGTGCAGAATCGCTCACCTCAATCCGGCGAAGCGACTTACGTCCGATTCCGAGCAAGCCGGCAGACTTGTCGAGCGAATGATGTGCCTCGGCCGAGGCATAGAACACTGGCTGGGCGCCGATCGACGCAATACCATCTTCCACCGAATTGGGAAACTTTGACGCCAGCGCCAAAGCCAAGCCACTGAAGTTCGCTTCGTTGCCGCCGCTGGTGAACGTGCCATTGAATCCGCTAGGGAATTCGCCCGGCCAGCCTACTCGTTCGCCGATCCAGCGGACGGTTTCCAGTTCAATCTTCGACGCCAACTGTGAGCGCGCCAGCGTCGCCAGTTGCGGATTAAGACCTGCAACTAGCGCCTCGGCCAGTACGCCCATGTAGCTGGGAGTCGGATTCATCAACCCGAAGTAGTTTGCGCTGGGCACGTGAAATCCCTGGTCGACCATCTCGCGGCAAATTTCATCGAGCACTTTTTCGGCATCCTCGCCCAGCTCAGGAATGGGATTGTGCAGCGGTCCATAGCTGCGTTGCTTGAGAGGGAGCTGCACGGGACGATCCGGCAGGGAAGAGAAAAAAGCATCAATCTGATCGATGAGACGATAGCCGAGCCGCCGGCGAGTGTCGGAGTCGAAGTCGAAGCGCATAAGCATTCGATTCTAGTTTGATCGGAACCAGCCGAGGCGGTTCGACAGCAGAAAATAATTGATGCGGCAGACGAAACAAAACTTCACACCAAACACAGTGTCATCCACGCCGACATGGTCATCCTGAGCGCAGCGAAGGACCTATGCATTTCTTCGAGTGGCCGAAAACTATTCCCGCGAGAGGACGTTCACTCTAACTTCCTTCCGTGGGCTCCGCCCCCTCCACGGCTGAGCTCTTCTCCGGCCGGAGCAGCGGAAACAAAATTACATCCCTGATAGTATGCGAATCCGTCAGCAGCATGGCCAGCCGGTCCACGCCTACTCCAACCCCTCCAGCCGGAGGCATGCCATAGGAAAGCGCGCGAATGTAATCCTCATCCATCTGGTGAGCTTCTTCATCGCCGCGCTCGCGCTCCTTTAATTGCTGCTCGAAGCGGCGCCTCTGGTCTTCGGGATCGTTCAATTCGCTGAAGCCGTTGGCAATTTCCATTGTCCCGGCGAAGATTTCCCATCGCTCCGTCCAGTCCGGCTCGTCCGGTTTTTGCTTGGACAGCGGCGAAACCGCGGTAGGAAACTCATAGATGATCGTTGGCTGAATCAGGTGCTCCTCGGCCGCCGCTTCGAACAGAGCGGCGACGGTTTTGCCCGGCGGTTCCTTCGGATCGTAAGCGACATGCGCGTGCGCGGTGTTGAAACGACGCACCAGGCCCTCTACTCCCTCAGCCGATCCGAACTCCGCCATCTGCGGCTTGGCTCCTGCTGCCTCCGGCCAGTAATGAATGATGGCCTCGCGCATGGTCATTCGTTTCCAGTTGGCGCCAGCCCAATCGATCTCGTCTTCGCCCCACTTGGTTTTGGTCCCGCCGGTCACATCTTTGGCCGCTTGCTCAATCAGTTGCTGGGTCAAGTCCATCACGCCGCGATAATCGGTATACGCCTGATAAAACTCCAGCATGGTGAATTCGGGATTCCAGCGCCAGCCCAGGCCCTCATTCCGGAAGTTGCGATTGATCTCGTAGACGCGATCGAACCCGCCCACAGTGAGCCGCTTCAAATAGAGCTCGGGTGCAATACGCAGGAAAAGATCCATATCCAGCGTATTGTGATGCGTGACAAACGGCCGCGCCACCGCCCCGCCCGCGACCGGCTGCATCATGGGGGTTTCAACTTCGATGAATCCATGGCCGTCCATGAACGCTCTCAAGGACTGCACCAGTTTGCTGCGCTTCTGAAAGACTTCGCGAACTTCGGGATTCATCACCAGATCGACATAACGTTGCCGGTAGCGCAACTCAACATCGGTCAGCCCGTGCCACTTCTCCGGCAGCGGCAGCAGATCTTTCGATAGAAAGGCGATCTCGCCCACATGCACGCTGAGTTCGCCGGTGCGGGTTCGAAACAGGTATCCACTGACGCCGATGTGATCGCCGAGGTCGAGCAGTTTGTAGAGTTCGAATCCCTTATCCCCCACTGCGTCTTTCTTGACGTAGATTTGCAGCCGCCGCCCACCCTGCTGGAGGTGAGCAAATCCGGCCTTGCCCATCAGCCGGATAGCCATGATCCGCCCGGCAATCCGTACGTTGACCCGAGGATTCTCCAATTGCTCGGCGGTCTTTTCAGAGTGGTCGGCAAGAATCTGGGGGATCGTGTGGGTGAACTCGTATTTGCGCGGATATGCCTGCTGACCCAGAGCTTCGATCTGTTTCAGCTTCTCACGCCGCAGTTCGTAGATTTTTTCGTCGAGTGCCAAAGGTTCCTTTTGTAGTAATCGCTGCTCGCCAGCCGACGTACGGGCTGCTGGAGATGAATAGGTGAACAGCGATTATAAACAAGCAGGGGAGTCGGCAGCTTCGATCGTCAGACTTTCATGAGCTCAAGATAGATGGCCATACCAACGACAGCGTCTACACCCATGGCATGAAGGCGGTCGACTTCTGCTTCCGTCTTGATGCCGCCGGCCACGATCAGTTGTCTCTTCGTCGCATTGCGCAGTTCTGAAACCACGTCAAGAGGCATGCCCAGCAGCAAGCCTTCCGTATCAATGTTGGTGTAGAGAAAGCCGCAACACCAGGATTCAAGAGCGTGAACCATCTGCACTGCGGAAATCTCAGTAAGCTGCCGCCATCCCCGGATCGCGACCCTTCCGCCCTTCGAGTCCGCCGCAAACACGAGTTTGTCCGCGCCAACCTCACTTGCGAGTCGTTCCGCAAATGCCGTGTCGATGCCACCGTCCTTGATTAGCGACGATCCGATGACCACGCGCCGCGCACCTTGTTCCAACATTTCCCGCGCTTTCTCAGGCGTGCGAATCCCGCCGCCTACCTGGCAGGGAAGCCGTCGTACCAGAGAGCGCACAAGTTGAAAGTTACTTGTGTTCCCGATCGCTGCATCCAGGTCAATCAGTTGCACCAGCGGATACCTGGAAAAACGTTCCACCCAGGGTTCGAAGTCGTCGAACTCCAGCGCTTGTTTTTCTCCCTGTACCAGTTGGACGATTTTTCCACCCATGAGATCGATCGATGGGATCAGCATGGCCACCTCATGGGAATTCCGGCGGCTTGCAACTCCTGCTTGAGCGTGCCGATCGGAGTCACGCCCAGATGGAATATGGACGCGGCCAGCGCGGCGTCCGCGTGCCCATCGCGAAAGACCTCAACGAAGTGTTCGGCTGCGCCGGCTCCTCCCGAAGCAATCACAGGGATGTTGACCGCGCTCGCCACCGCCCGCGTCAACTCGCAATCGAAGCCGCCGCGAGTTCCATCCCGATCAATCGAGGTGAGCAGGATTTCCCCGGCCCCGCACCTCTCTGCTTCCCGGGCCCATTCCACGGCGTCACGCCCGGTAGGGTGACGGCCGCCAGTTGCTTTGACTCCGTATGACACACCCTTACCGTTGCTGATGCGAAGCGCGTCGATCGCGACGATTACGGCCTGCGAGCCATAGCGCTGAGCAATCCGGCCGATCAGAGCTGGATCGGCCAGCGCCGCGGAATTGACCGTCACTTTGTCCGCGCCCGCGTCAAAAACTGCCGCCGCATCGTCAAGCGATCGAATGCCGCCGCCCACGGTGAATGGAATGAAGAGCTCCCGCGCTGTCTTCCGAATTACGTCGAGCAACGTGGAGCGATGCTCAAAAGTTGCGGAAATATCCAGCAGCACAACTTCGTCCGCCCCGGCACGGCCATGTGTCCACGCCAGTTCGGCGGGATCGCCCGCATCGCGCAAATCAGAAAATTGCACACCTTTCACTACGCGTCCGGCGTCCACATCGAGGCAGGCGATAATGCGCTTGGTCAGCATCCTGGGCTCAAATCCCTACAGCTCACAGAAATTACGCAGAAGTTGCAGTCCCGCAGCCCCTGATTTTTCAGGGTGAAACTGCACCCCGAAAAGATTGCCGCGCTCTACTGCCGCGGAAAAATTTCCGCCATACACACAATCGCCCACCGTGGCGTCGACAATGGGAGCACGGTAGGAGTGGGTGAAGTACACGAAAGCGTCATTGGGCAACCCGCGCAGCAAACGCGAAGTGCCGCGCACCTGCACCCGGTTCCATCCCACGTGAGGCGACTTGACCTCCGCAGGGAACTTTTCACATTGTCCAGCGAACAGCCCCAGACCGCGAAGTTGAGGCGCCTCCTGACTCGACTCGAACATCCACTGCATTCCGAGACAAATCCCCAGGAGGGGAACTTGCCGCTCAATCGCGTTCACGATCGCTTCTTGTAGCGCGCCGGACAGGGCCGTTGTAGCTTCAAAGTTCCCCACGCCCGGCAGGACAATCTTGTCCGCCATGGCGATTGCTTCAGGATCCGATGTGATCGCTGACTCATGCCCAAGATGGTCAAGCGCTTTTCGCACCGAGGCAAGATTGCCGGCCTGGTAGTCCACTATAGCGATCACAACAGTCCTTTCGTGGTGGGCAGCAACCGGGCCATACGGCGGTCGCGCCAGCAAGCAGCGCGTAGGGCCCGCGCGAAAGCTTTGAACAAAGCTTCAATCTTGTGATGGTTCGAACGCCCGTAAAGCACCCGTGCATGCACATTGGCGCGCGCTCCCCGGGCAAAGCCATCAAAGAAATCGTGCACCAGTTCGGCTTGAAAATCGCCAATCAATCGATGCCGAACTTTGGTATCCACGACCGCCGCTGCCCGCCCTCCGAAATCAACCGCCGCCAATCCCAAAGTTTCGTCCATCGGCATCACAAAATATCCCGCGCGTAAAATTCCTCGCTTCGAGCCCAGCGCCTTGGCAAACGCTTCACCCAGAACGATGCCGACGTCTTCCACGGTGTGATGCTGGTCCACGTCAAGGTCGCCGCGGGCTTGCAGTTCGAGGTCGAAGCCTCCGTGGCGGGTGAACAATTCCAGCATGTGGTCAAAGAACCGTATGCCGGTGGACACTTTGTACTTGCCCTGACCGTCAATGTTGAGCACCGCCCGGATCACGGTCTCGTTGGTTTTGCGCTCGATCAAAGCTCGTCTCATGCCGGCGTCCCCGTCTTGTCTTTCTCCTCTGCCCAGCCGATTTCCTTCAACGCCTCGTGCAGATCGAGCAATAGACGGTCGGTGTGCGCCTGCCAACCCGCAGTAATACGAACGCAACCATCACATCCCCAATCTTTCGACCGGTCGCGTACCAGGATGCCCCGGGCTTTCATGCTCTTGACGAAGTCCGCATGACGAGGTCCGATTCGCGCCAGCACGAAATTTGCCCGGCTCGGCCAGAAGGGAATTCCGAGAGCTCGAAACTCGTCCTCCAGTCGGGTTCGGCTCGACTGCACTTCGTCCACATATCGACGAACATATTCCTGATCGGCCAGCGCCGCCGGAAGGCAAGACAGGGCCACTCCGTTCACGTTGTAAGGGGAGCAGGCACGCCGCAGGTCTTGCATTTGTGCCGCAGGGCCGGCCAACACCCCAACTCTGAAGCCCGCCATCCCGTAAGCCTTGGAGAACGTCCGCGCCACAAAAAGGTTTTGCTCCCGGCTCAGGCGGTCGAGGAGCGATTCTCCGTGAAACTCGAAATATGCCTCGTCAATCAGGACGGCTGCGTTGGGCGCACTGCGGGCGATCCGCAGCAGGTCTTCCTCGGACGCCGACGCCCCGGTTGGATTATTGGGATTGGCGATGGCAATCAGGCGCGTCTTTACCGAATGCGTTTTCGCCAGCACTTGTGCCGTGGGGAACTGAAAATTCTCATCGGTGGGAATTGATATGACTCGCGCGCCGGTCGCAGCCGCACAGATTTCGTACATCGCGAACGTAGGGACGACGATCACCGCTTCGTCCTCCGGCTCCAGGTACGCCTCACAAACCAGGTGAATGGCCTCGTCCACGCCGTTGGTCAACAGCACCTGCTCAGGTTGCAGCCCGAGAAATGAAGCAACCTCTATCTCCACCGGAGCGCGCTCGGGATAGCATGCAAGTTGATCCGGCAGCAACTGTCTCAGGCGCTCGATCACTCGCGGCGAACATCCGCCGGTATTTTCGTTGAAGTCCAGGCGAAGTCCGGAACGGTCTCCCAGAGGCGGCTGATACTGTTTGAGCTTGCGCACTGCCTGACGCGCCTCAAGCATGCTCGCACCTCACCCGGATCGATTGCGCATGAGCCCGAAGTCCCTCAGCTTCAGCCAACGCAACAATGGACGGCGCAATCTTCCCCAAACCCCTCCGCGAAAGCTTCTGCACGGTGATCAGCTTGAGGAAATCAAGAACGCTTAGTCCGCCACGGAAGCGGGCGGCACCTCCGGTCGGCAGCACATGGTTGGGGCCGGATCCGTAGTCGCCAGCGGCCTGCGCCGAATAGTTCCCCAGGAAAATGGAACCCGCGCTGACAATTCTCGATACGTTCGCATGCGTGGTGGTCAAGTGTTCCGGCGCGATCCGGTTTGTCCAGTCAATCGCTTGTTCCTGCGACATGGCCAGCAGGACTGCTCCGTGCTTTCGCAACGCCTGCTCTGCAATCACGTTCCCGGGGGCAAGCGAAGCGACAGATCGGGAGACCGCGCGAGCCAATTTTCGCGATTGCGTGATCAGCACCACCAGCGCGTCCGGATCATGCTCGGCTTGCGCGACCAGGTCGGAGGCGATGAAGGAAGGGTCGCCGTCGTCGCAAAGGATCAGGCCTTCCGTTGGCCCGGCCAGAAAATCAATGGCACAGTCGAACGCCACCATTTTCTTGGCGGTGGTGACGTAAAGATTCCCTGGACCTACGATCTTGTCCACTCGGGAAATTGTTTTGGTGCCGTAGGCCAGCGCCGCAATCGCCTGCGCGCCTCCGATGCGATAGAACTCGCGCACGCCCAGCAGTGCCGCTGCAGCCAGCGTTGCCCGAGCCGGGCGGGGCGACACAACTCGGATGTCACTGACGCCCGCGGCCTGCGCCGGAATCATGGTCATCAGCAGGGTCGAGGGCAGGGGATAGCGGCCGCCGGGAACGTAACATCCTACCGAACTCAGCGGACGTACCAACTGGCCCAGCGTCCGGTCCTGGATTGTTCGCTCCCACTCTGCGGGCTTTTGCCACTCGCAAAACCTTCGAATGCTCGCGGCGGCTTCTTCCAGAGCCAGGCGCAGCGCCCGCGGCGAATCATGCAGCGCGGCCTGCATCTCGCTTTCCGGAACGAGCAAGGGATCGTCCGGCCGCAACCCGTCCCAACGTTCCGCATACCGCCGAAGAGCGCGATCGCCATCCTTCCGCACGCTTCGAATGATGCGCCGTACTTGTGGCTCCAGCGCATCCAGTTTTTGCCCGCGCTGTTCCAGCTTCCGGACATAACGCGTGGCGGCGGCGCCTTCGAGAATCCGCATCACATCACCACCTTGTTCAACGGATATTCCACAATGCCCTCGGCGTTCGCAGCTTTGAGCCGCGGGATGATTTCCCACGCGGCAGATTCTTCAATGATGGTATTCACCGCGACCCACGCCTCATCACTCAGCGTGGCGATGGTTGGCTTTTGCAGGGCGGGCAGCACGGCGAGCACGGCGGCCAGATCCTGTTTGCGGACGTTCAGCATCAGTCCGACGCGCCCCTGTGCCTCCATCGCGCCGCGCAGCATCACCGCCAGATTTTCGATCTTGCGGCGCTTGTCGTTTTCCTTCCAGGCAGAGCGGTTGGCGATGATCTGGGTATTCGATTCCAGGAGCGTATCGATGATGCGTAGGTGATTGGCTCGCAGCGAACTCCCCGTCTCGGTGACTTCAACGATGGCGTCCGCCAGCATGGGGGGCTTTACCTCGGTGGCTCCCCAGGAAAATTCCACCCGGACAGGAACGCCCTTCTTTGCAAAATAATTTCGCGTCACATTCACCAGCTCGGTAGCGACGATGCAGTCGGTCAGATCCTCAGCGCGGTGGTAACCCGACACTTCTGGCACCGCCAGCACCCAGCGTACCTTGCCCCGGCTCTGCTTGGCGTAAATGAGATCGGCAACCGTCACCACCTCCAGCCCACTTTCCAGAACCCAGTCCAGTCCGGTCAGGCCGGCATCAAGCACGCCATGTTCGACGTAACGGGCCATTTCCTGGGCGCGAATCAACATGCATTCGACGTCCGGGTCCGCCGTGCTCGCGGAATACGACCGGCCGTTGGTGTACACATTCAGCCCGGCGCGCGCGAACAGTTGCAGGGTCGCTTCCTGCAGACTGCCCTTCGGGATGCCAATGCGCAGTTTCATCGCAACGATCCTTCTGCGCGAGCCGCCTCTCCGCGGAGGGAGAGATTTTCCGTGAAGCAGGACCGCGTCCCCCGGTGACAGACCAGGCCTTCTCCAAGCACCCGCACTTGCAACAAGACCGTGTCGCGATCACAGTCGGTTGCCGCGGAAACCACCTCCAGGCGGTTGCCCGAAGTTTCGCCCTTGGTCCAGAGCTGGTTGCGGGTTCGGCTGAAAAAAGTTACGTAACCATCGCGCAGCGTCTGCTCGTATGCCTCGCGATTCATGAATCCCAACATCAGAACCTCACCATTCGCCGCGTCCTGCACGATCGCGGGCAGAAGGCCCTGCATCTTGTCGAAATCAATCGATTCGTTCATTTGCGCTCCGAATATTTCCGCAGAAACAAAAAGCCCGCTGTCGCGATTGGCGTCAGCGGGCTGAATCTCTGTGAGTAAGCTCTAACCTATCTCAGGACACCCCCGCCAACACGTTGTGCACATGGTGGTGATGGTGCAAATGGGTAGAGAAACTCATCCCTGAAAAGATAGCGGATGGCCCCGCTTCCTGTCAAAGCCTTTTGTCTATGACTCGTCCATCCATGACCACGTGGGGACAGCCGCCCCCGGCTGTCCGGCGGAGCGAAGCTCCGCAGTTCGTTGCCGCCAATTCCAGTTGATTGACATTCCGCATCGCTGCGGAGTACGGTTTCGGGCGCAACATAACCAAAAAAATGTTTTCCAACATCGGCATTTTGCAGGAGAGCCGGTGACTCTTTAGGAGGAAAAGAAAGAATGACCAGGAAATTAGCTGGAATTTTTGCAAGTGCATGCGCACTTGCGGTGATGGCTGCCTGGGCCGCACCGGCGTGCGCCCAGGACGAACCGAAGGAAAAGCCGCCGATGTACAGCTATGTCGCATTTTGGAGTATTCCGCGCGCGCAATGGGCGGACATGGACAAGAATAATGCCGCGGACCAGAAGGTTCTCGAAAAAGCCATGGCCGACGGGGCCGTCGTGGGTTACGGCTACGATTTGAATCTGGTGCACACGGCGGACGGAGGTACCCACGACGACTGGTGGTCCTCGATGTCCATGGGCGCGCTATTGAACGTGCTCGACAAGTTCTACAAGTCTGGTACGCCAACCTTGCCGGTATTGGCCAGCGCCACCAAGCACTCGGACGGTATTTTCGTCAGCCGCTATTACAACTGGCGTCCGGGCTCGTACAAGGGCGTCTACACGCGTGTGGCATATTACAAATTGAAGCCCGACGTGCCGGAGCACGCGCTTGAGACCATCAGCAAGCATATTATCGTGCCGGTATTGGAGAAGCTGCTGGCCGATGGCTCACTGATCGAATATGAGATCGACACCGAGGCGATCCATACCGAAGGTCCCGCAGCATTCTGGGTCGATATCATCGCGACCAATGCTGAAGGTCTGGACAAACTTAATGCCGCGCTGCGAGATGCAGCCAAAATGAACCCCCTTAACGGCTCGGCTCTTGACTCAATGGTGGACTCGTCGGCTCACCGCGACAGTCTGTCCAGTTCAACTGTTACATACAAGTAGATCGTGTGCCGCGGCCCACGATCGGTAGCGGGTCGGTTTCAAAATACAGTCCGCAGGTCTTATGAGCCACTAAGGGCACGAAGTATCACGAAGGTGGTTCCCCTCTGGGTTTTCTTCGTGTACCTTCGTGACCAAGGTGGTTGACACGGTTTCGTAAACTACCGGTTAATTACATGCCTTGAAGGGGAAAGAGACTAGGCGGTAGTATTGCTGGTTCGAGTTTCGCCGGGAATCGCCCGAGGGGTTCGATGCCGCAAAACTACGTCCCCATATTTATTTTCATCGCATTCATCGCGATCATGCTTCCGGTCACCCTGCTGGCGGCCAAGCTGGTGCGGCCCGACAATCCCAGCAAAAGCAAACTGATGCCTTATGAGTGCGGCATTGACCCGGTTGACAGCTCTCGCGGACGCTACACCGTCCGCTATTACATTGTGGCCATCCTGTTCGTGGTCTTCGACGTGGAGACCATCTTCCTCTTTCCCTGGGCGGTCCAGTTCAAGGCGCTGGGCCTGTTTGGACTGTTCGAGATGCTGCTTTTCCTCGTCATCCTGATCGTAGGTTTCATCTGGATCTGGGGAAAAGGCGCCCTGGAATGGATCTGAGCGCGTAGGGGCAGATGTCCTCATCTGCCCCGGGCGGGCAAAGCCCGGCAGTTTTCAGGAGGCACAAAAGCAGAATCATGGCGAGCCTGGCTCGCCCACCCGGACGAGGCGTCGGGTCTACGTGTTCCGTTGGTCCTTGAATGTCGAATCTGACCACTTCTGAGACCTTTACTGCCAGCCGCTGGACCAAGGGCAATCTCTTCTTTCCCGTACGCATCATCGTTACCTCGCAACACGTGAGCCGGGTCAAGTCGCGTCTGTTTGGCAGCAGCGAAGAAAGTATCGCCGTGGGCAAGGTCGCGTCGGTGCAGATTTCGACCGGAATTATCTGGTCCGAGATTCGCATTGATTCCTCCGGAGGCACGGACCCGATCACCAGTCACGGCCACCGCAAAGCGGACGCGCTGCGAATTCGCGAGTTGATCGAGGGCTACCAGGCAGCGCAAAACAAGTGACGCGGTGCTGGCCGTCTCCACGATTGACACTTAGTTTACAAGCTGTTAGAAGTTAACGTTCTTCTAAACGCTTCACGGCGCCGGAGGTTTGTACCTTCCGTAGCTATGCCTGAGGAGACCAAATCCCCCACACCGCCGCCGAGTGGTGAGCCCAAGCCCGCGGCAGGAGAACCCCTTCCCGGCGGCGTTCAGTCGTCCCCAGAAAAGCCAACGCCGGCAAAGGCAGCCGAACACGCCGCGCCGCCCAAGCCTTCCGGTCCTGCCCCGGTGCCCTGGGAGTCGCCGATGATCTCGCGACTCAGGGCCCAGCACGGGTCCGGCCTGCACGAGACCAATACCTACCTCGGCCAGAAATATATCGTCGCGGATTCGTCCCTCATCCCCGAGTTGCTTCAGGTGCTTCGCGATCAGGAGCAGTTCGACTATTGTGTCGACATCACGGCTGTGCACTATCCTGAGCGGCAGAAGCAGTTTGAAGTGGTCTGGATCCTCTATTCGTTCCCCCACAACGACCGCATTCGAGTCAAAGCTTCATATACCGAAGGGGAATCCGTACCGAGCGCTGTGTCCATCTGGCCCGCCGCCAATTGGCTGGAGCGTGAAGTCTACGACATGTTTGGCATCCGCTTCGAAGGGCATCCTGATCTGAAGCGCATTTTGCTGCCCGACGGCTGGAAAGGCCACCCCTTGCGGAAAGATTACGGCATTATTCAGCAGGATCAGGAGTGGGTGCAGATTAACCTGGGGATCGAGAGCGGGCAATGATGGACCGGACTTCCCACCTGGAACTGGAGCAGCACGAGAAGACCTTTCTCGATTCCAACGAGCTCATTATCAACATGGGACCACAGCACCCGGCGACGCACGGCGTGCTGCGTGTCATCCTCAAGCTGGACGGCGAAAAAGTTCTGGGCACCGAGTGCGTGATTGGCTACCTCCATCGTGGGGTGGAAAAGATTGCCGAACACCGCACCTACACCATGTTCAATCCGTACGTGGATCGCATGGATTACGTGGCCGCGGTGTCGAACGGCTTGGGCTACTGCGAAGCGGTGGAAAAGCTGCTCAACGTGCAGGCGCCTCCACGAGCCAATTACATTCGTGTGATTCTCACCGAGCTGAACCGGCTTGCCAGCCACATGCTGTGGCTGGGCACACACGCGCTGGATATCGGTGCCATTACCCCGCTGTTCTACACCTTCCGCGACCGCGAGGAAATTCTCAAGATTTTCGAGAAATACTGCGGCGCACGCCTGACCACACACGCGTTTCGCATCGGCGGCTGTTCCTATGAAACCTACGAGGGCTTCGAGCGCGAGGTGAAAAAGTTCCTGGATTTCGTTACCCCAAAAATTGACGAATATGAACAACTCCTGACCACAAACCGGATCTGGCTCGAACGCACCAAGGACGTGGGCAAGATTTCCGCGAAAGAATGTATCGCGCTGGGAGTGACCGGACCAGTTCTGCGCGCCAGCGGCGTGAAGTGGGACCTGCGCAAAGCCCAGCCCTACGCCGCCTACGCCGACTTCGATTTCGAGATTCCCATCGGACAGAATGGCGACACTTACGACCGGTATATCGTACGCATGCAGGAGATGCGGCAATCGCTGCGCATCATCGACCAGGCAATCGGCAAGATCCCCGACGGCCCCATCATGGCCAAGATTCCGAAAGTGATGAAGCCGCCAGTGGGCGAGATCTATCACTCGATTGAAGCGCCCAAAGGCGAGCTGGGATATTTCATCGTGAGCGATGGCTCCACACAGCCCTACCGGGTGCGGGTGCGGCCACCGTCATTTGTAAACCTGCAAGCGCTGGACATGATGGTGCGCGGCGCGCTGGTGGCGGACGTGATCGCCGTCATCGGAACTCTGGACATCGTTCTGGGCGAGGTGGATCGCTGATGCTCGACTACGTCACCTCGTATCTCAAGAGCAATACAACGCCGGGCTCAGCCGGCAATATGCTCTGGGCATTCATATACATCGTCCTGATTTTCCTCGGCCTGTCCGTCGCCGTGATCGCGATGAACTGGCTGGAGCGGAAAATCCTGGCCCACATGCAGGTTCGGCTGGGCCCCATGCGCGTCGGTCCCCACGGCCTGTTGCAGCCCATCGCCGATGCACTAAAGTTGCTGATCAAGGAAGACATCATGCCGGCTGAGGCTGACCCGTTCGTCTTCTGGGTCGCGCCTTTGATTGTCGTAATCACCGCATTCACAGTTTTTATTGTTGTACCGTTCGGCCCGACCCACGCCGTCACGGACATGAACATCGGCGTGTTGTTTATGCTGGGCGTCTCGTCGTTGAGTGTTCTTGGCGTGGTCATGGCAGGATGGGCATCGAATTCGCACTATCCGCTGATGGGGGCGCTGCGCTCCAGCGCGCAGATGGTTTCTTATGAGATTGCGATGGGCCTGGCCGTAGTTTCAGCCATCCTGATGACCAGCCTCAATAAAGAAGGTGTCGGTACCCTGAGCATGATCGGAATCGTGCAGGCGCAGCAGGCCCAGCATGTGTGGTTCGTATTCAAGTTTTTCCCGTTGGGCCTGATTGCATTCGTTATCTTCGCGATTGCCATGGTGGCGGAAACCAATCGCGCTCCGTTCGATTTGCCTGAAGCTGAATCCGAACTCACCGCCGGTTTTCACACCGAGTACAGCGGCTTCCGCTGGTCGCTGTTCTTCCTCGCTGAATATTCGGCGATGATCGCAGTCTCATCCATCGCTGTGACTTTGTGGCTGGGCGGCTGGATGCGCCCATTTCCCAACGCTTTAACTGGAGAAACCTGGGACCTGGTATTCTCCCTGGTCCCCGGGCTGACGTTCCTGTTTCTTGCCGCCATCACCTTTTACAGCACGGCCCGCATGCCGAAGCATCCCTACTTCAGGGTCCAGACCATCGGGCTGGGTGGATTTGGAGCGGTGCTGGCGCTTATCGGAGTAGTTCTGTTCCTGCCCCCGGTGCGTGACCGCATCCAGGATATTTTCTGGTTCAGTGCCAAGGTGGCGACCTCCATGTATATGTACATCTGGTATCGCGGTACTTTTCCGCGCTACCGCTTTGACCAGTTAATGAAAGTAGGCTGGAAAATCCTGCTGCCGGTAGGAATCGGTGTGCTCGTCCTGACCGCGATTGCAGGAGTGGTGTTTTAACCGAGATCGTGTAGCGGCGGGCGCCCTGGCCCGCCGTAGCCGAGCGCAGATCGATAGGTTTTTGGTTTTGGAAGGTAGAAGTTTTCGGACCAGGGCGTCCGGAAAAAAGGTTTGAGAAGAGGTCATGGCCCCAGTAGCGACAACATTTTTCTTCTATTTTCTGTCGGCCCTCACCGTGTTGAGCGGCGTGGCGGTGATCACGCGGAAGAATCCCGTGCATTCCGCCCTGGCGCTGATCGTTTCTCTGCTGGGACAGGCGGCACTGTACTTGATGCTCTACGCACCCTTCGTGGCTGGCGTTCAGATTATTCTTTACGCTGGCGGAATCATGGTGCTGTTCCTGTTCGTCATCATGCTGGTGAATATCGAAAAATCGCAAAAAGAAGATCAGTTCAACAAGCAATGGCTGGTCGGACTGGCCGCCGCGGTCGCGCTCGGTGTGCTGTTCGTAGTGGTGTACGTCAAGGGCAAAGCCCTGTTTCCGGATCGGGCAATTCTGATGCCGGAGCAGTCCAACACGCAACAAGTCGCGCTCCTGCTCTACGGCAATTACATGTTCACGTTTGAAATCGCGTCGTTGTTGCTGCTGGTGGCAATCATCGGCGCGGTGGTCATGGCAAAGAAGAGGATCTGAGAACCGGGAACTGAGAATCTAAGAACTGAACTTTTATGAGTCCAATCGGGACCCTGCACTATCTCGTGGTTGCTGCCGCCCTCTTCGTGCTGGGCGTCATCGGCGTGTTGACTCGCCGCAATGTGGTCATTGTACTGATGTCCATCGAGCTGATCCTGAATGCGGTGAACCTGAACCTGGTGGCCTTCTCCCGGATATGGGGTCTGCACGGACAGGTCTTCGCAATCTTCATAATCACCGATGCAGCAGCAGAAGCAGCGGTTGGACTGGGAATCCTGATCGCTTTCTTCCGCAACAAGGAAACGGTAAACGTAGACGAAATCGATTTGCTGAAGTGGTAAGGCGGCTTCTGGCTTCTAGCTTCTAGCTAGGAGCTAAGAGCTAGGAGCTAGCAGCTAAAAATGTTCTTCCTAAACCACATCTGGCTAGTCCCGCTCCTTCCCGCCTTCGGCGCGGCCATCATGTTCTTTTTCGGCCGCAAGCTGCAGAAGGCGACCGTAAGCGCAGTTTGTGTAGGCGCGGTGGTTCTGGCATTTGTCTTCTCCTGTGGCGCGGTCTGGCAATACCTCGGATACGCCCACGACAATCCGGGTAAGCCTTACGAGAAAATCGTCTACACCTGGCTGGGTACCGACACCGGCCACATGAACTACGTCATGCGGGACGGCACTCCGGCTCCATTCCATGCCGATGCCGGCTTTCTGCTTGATCCCCTTTCCGCCATCTGGCTGCTTTTTGTCACCGGGGTCGGCGCCCTGATCCACATTTATTCCATCGGCTACATGGCACATGAGGGCGGCTACTACCGCTTTTTTGGTTACCTCAATCTCTTCATGTTCTCCATGCTCACGCTCATCCTGGGGAACAACTATGCCGTCATGTTCGTAGGCTGGGAGGGGGTGGGACTGTGTTCGTACCTCCTCATCGGATTTTATTTTCATCGCCAGTCGGCCAGCACTGCAGCGAATAAGGCATTCATCGTCAACCGCATCGGTGACGCCGGCTTCCTGCTGGGCATGTTCACCATCGCCTGGTACTTTGGCTCGCTGCGCCTGACCGAAATTACACACATGGCTCGCAGCGGACACTTTGCCATCGGCGATCCCGTGATCACCGCGGCCACTTTGCTTTTGTTCGTGGGCGCCTGCGGCAAGTCGGCCCAGATTCCACTTTACGTCTGGCTTCCTGACGCCATGGAAGGCCCGACACCTGTTTCCGCGCTGATCCACGCCGCGACCATGGTGACCGCCGGTGTCTACATGGTCGCGCGGTCGAACGCGCTGTTTGTGCTGGCTCCGACGTCGATGAAGACGGTCGCGATCATTGGCGCCATCACTGCGCTGTTCGCCGCTTCCATCGGACTGGTGCAGAACGACATCAAGCGCGTGCTGGCCTACTCCACCGTGTCGCAGCTGGGCTATATGTTTCTCGCCCTTGGTGTGGGCGCGTTCGCTGCCGGCGTGTTTCACGTCTTTACCCATGCCTTTTTCAAGGCTCTGCTGTTCCTCGGCTCCGGTTCCGTGATCCACGCCATGAGCGGGGAGCAGGATATGCGCAACATGGGTGACCTGCACAGGCGTATTCCCATTACGCACTGGACCATGTTCATCGCGACCTTTGCCATTGCGGGCATCCCGCCATTCGCCGGGTTTTTCTCCAAGGACGAAATTCTGTGGCAGGCCTGGTCGTCCGAGGGCGGTGCATACCGTTTGTTATGGCTGGTCGGTTACGGCACCGCCTTGATGACCGCCTTTTATATGTTCCGTCTGATGTTCCTGACCTTCCACGGCATGCCTCGGATGAGCCACGAGGTGGAACATCACATCCACGAATCTCCCAAATCGATGACCGTGCCCTTGATCATTCTCGCTATTTGCGCGATGACTGCCGGATGGCTGGGCTGGCCGAACAGTCTGGGTGGCTCGAATCGTTTCGAGAAATTCCTGGAGCCGGTATTTGCCCGGGAAGCCCAGGTATTCCGGGCTGAAGGCGAAGCTGCCCAACTGGCTGCGGGGAGGAAGGAAGAAGAACACACCAATCCGCTCGAGTACGGCTTCATGGCTCTCTCCATTGCCGCCGCCGTGGCGGGATTCGGCCTGGCATGGAAGTACTATCGCGACGCGGGCAAGGGTTACGCCGAGCCCATCGCCCAGGAAGCCTTGCCCGTCTATACCACGTTGCTGAACAAGTATTACGTCGACGAAGCCTACGACTATGCTTTCACCGGCCGCCGCAAGGTGGGAGACGTGCGTTTGGGCGTGATGGGATTAGGCGAAGCCTCGTCATGGTTTGATTCGCATGTAATCGACGGTACGGTCAATGCGGCGGGATGGATGACACGCCTGAGCGGAACTGTCTCCAGTTGGTGGGATAAGTGGGCGATTGACGGAGTGCTGGTAAACGGTCCAGCGATTTTGTCGCGGATGTTGTCCTATCCGGTGCGCTTGCTGGAGTGGGGCCTGGTGCAGTGGTATGCGCTCGTGATGGTGATCGGGCTGGTAGGATTCGTCTTTTATTACGCTTTTCGATATTGAGCTTTGGCTGAAGACTGACGACCGACGACTGCTTTTATGCACAATCACATTCTCTCGATCATTCTTTTCACCCCGCTGGCGGGCGCAATTCTGCTGGTCTTTGTGCCGAAAGAGCAAAAAGATGCCATCCGCTGGATCGGAAACATTTTTGCTCTCGCCGGTCTGCTGGTTTCCATTCCGCTGGTGCCGTGGTTCTGGGCCCAGCGGTTTGAGCCCGGCTTCAAGTTCATGGAGGGCGCAGCCAACAACTGGATTCCCTCGATTGGCGCCGGTTATGTGCTTGGCATCGACGGTATTTCCTTCCTGCTCATCATGCTGACCACGCTGCTGGGATGGATCTCAATCCTCTCCTCGTGGACCGCAATCGAAACCCGGGTGAAGGAATATTACATCTGGTTCCTGGTGCTGCAGACTGGCATGCTGGGCGTCTTCATGGCGCTCGATTTCTTCCTGTTCTTCGTTTTCTGGGAAGCCATGCTGGTTCCCATGTACCTGCTGATCGGCATCTGGGGCGGCGCGCGGAAGCTCTACGCGGCGATCAAGTTTTTCCTCTACACATTGTTTGGGTCGGTGCTGATGCTGCTGTCGGTGCTGTTCCTGTACTTCTACAACTTCCATCAGACCGGTCAGTACACCTTCAGTATCCAGGCGTTGTACAAAACCGCGCCACTGATCTTCCACGACCCGGCATACGGTTCAACCTTCGCCATCCTTCTGTTCCTGGCATTTTTCCTGGCCTTTGCCATCAAGGTCCCGATGTTTCCGTTTCACACCTGGCTGCCTGATGCCCACGTCGAGGCGCCGACCGCGGGCTCGGTCATTCTGGCTGGCGTTCTGCTGAAGATGGGGACTTACGGGTTCGTCCGCTTCGCCTTGCCGTTCTTTCCGGACGTAGTGATGCATCCCAAAGTCCGCGGCTGGATGATCTTTCTTTCGATCGTCGGCATCATCTACGGCGCGCTGGTCTCATTGATGCAAAAAGACATGAAGAAACTGGTGGCCTACTCTTCGGTCAGCCACCTGGGCTTCTGCACTCTGGGCATCTTCGCATTGAATTCGGCAGGCCTGAGTGGATCGGTATTGCAGCAGATCAATCATGGCATTTCCACCGGCGCACTGTTCTTGATCGTGGGCATTCTGTACGAACGGCGGCACACGCGCGAAATATCCGAGTACGGCGGCATCTCCAGTGTCATGCCGGTCTATGCCACCATCACTATGATCATGTTCCTGTCCTCGATGGGACTTCCGCTGCTCAACGGATTTGTCGGCGAATTCACCATCCTGCAGGGTACCTTCATGGAAAACTGGAAATGGGCCGCGTGGGCAGTGCCGGGCGTGATTCTGGCAGCGGCGTACCTGCTTTGGCTCTACCAGCGCGTGTTTTTCGGCACGGTTACCAATCCCAAGAATGAAAAGCTGCACGACCTTACACCGCGCGAGCTGCTGACTTTCGCGCCGCTGGTGATCGTGGCATTCTGGATCGGGCTTTATCCCAAACCGTTCTTCCAGATTCTTGAACAGCCGGTGAACCAGATCGTGGCTACGGTGCGTGGAAGAGACTATCCCGGCGTGCGAGCATTGAATGCGGCCAACCGGCCCGCGAATGAAATCGCGCCACCTGTCGCGGTGGCGCAAGCAGAAGATACCCAGCCCAAGGGGACGAAATAAGTGCTCGGCAATATTGCCCAAAATTTCGGCCGGGTCGACTATCTGATGTCCCTCCCTATCCTTCTGCTCACGCTGTTCGCGCTGGGCATCCTGCTGGTCGACCTGATGCTGCCCCGGGAATGGAAATGGACGAATGCGGTCACGGCGTTGGTTGGCATTCTGTTTTCGGTCGCGGGCGTGGCGAAGATTCAGTACGCATTAAACGCCGCTGGAATCCCCGGAGAATCGGCGTTCCTCAACTCCATGGTGGTGGACCGCTTCACCATCTACTTCTGGTACCTGTTCCTGGCGTCGGCTGCGATTTCCATTCTGATGTCGGTGCGCTATATGGAAATCGAGCACGAAAACCACGGCGAGTTCTACGCCCTGATCTTGTTTTCCGTAGTCGGCATGATGTGCATGGCCGCGGGCTTTGATGTGGTGCTGATCTTCATCGGACTCGAGCTGATGGCGATTTCCACTTACGTACTGGTCGGATTTCTGCGCACCGACCGCAGGTCGAATGAAGCCGCGTTGAAATATTTGCTGCTGGGCGCATTTTCCTCCGGCATTTTTGCCTATGGCTTGTCGCTGTTCTACGGGCTGACCGGAAGCACCAGCCTGTTGGGGATCAGAAGCGGCCTGGTTCGCATGGCCGCAGCTCACCAGAGTCACATCGATCCCATTGCGGTGATCGCCTTACTGACCGTAGCCACTGGACTGTTCTTCAAGATTGCCGCCATCCCTTTCCACCAGTGGCTGCCGGATGCCTACGAGGGCGCGCCCACGACCGTCACCGGATTCATGTCGGTGGCAGTAAAAGCGGCGGCCTGGGCGATGTTGCTGCGCATCTTCCTGTGGGGTCTTTATCCGCTTCGCAGCGTCTACGTGCCCTTGCTGATCTTTGTTTCGATCGCAACCATGACCGGAGCCAACCTGGCTGCGCTTACCCAGACCAACCTGAAGCGGCTGCTCGCTTATTCCTCCATCGCTCACGTCGGCTACATGCTGCTGGGCCTGGTCGCTTTGGCTTCCGTGACCTACCCCGCGCCCGCTTTTTTTGATGGTCTGAAAGGCATTCTTCTTTACCTGCTGGTCTACACATTCATGAACCTGGGCGCGTTTGCGGTGATCGCGTCGCTGCGCCAGCGGAACGTGATCGGCGACGAAATGGACGATATCGCCGGCCTTTATTTCCGCGCTCCCACCGAAGCCGTCCTGATGCTGATCTTCCTGCTCTCGCTGGCCGGTATTCCGCCACTGGCCGGCTTTTACGGAAAGTATTTTATTTTCCTGAGCCTGATTGAGAGCGGCCACTACGTGCTTGCTTCTCTGGCCGTGCTGTACGCGGTCTTCGGTCTCTACTACTACATGCGCATCGCGAACCAGATGTTCATGCGCGAAGCTCTGGACAAAACTCCGCTTCCAATCAGTGCCGGAATGCGGGTGGTGCTTGGACTGACGGCCTTCGCGACTGTCTACATCGGGATCTTTCCCGAGCAATTCATCCGGATTGTGAACTGGTCGTTGGGCATTGCCCAGGCCACGCCGGTCGCCGGTCTGATACGGTAATAAGCACGGTGTCAGGAAAGGACCCTGCACTCGTGGCGAAACCTCTCAAGGACGAGGATTCCGAAACGAAAAACGGCTGGCTGCAACTGGCAAAGTACAGCCAGTTGGCGTTTGTGTTCCCGGCTGCCACGGTTGCGGGATGGTTGATCGGCGTTGGCCTCGATCACTGGCTGCACACCACCTGGCTCTACCTTGCAGGGCTGATCCTTGGCATCGTTGCCGGATTCATCGAACTTATCCGCTCGGTAATTTCTTCGGATTCCAAATGACAGGCATGGAGACTGTGATCCCGGTCGCCAACAGCGAAGCCTTTTACTCCGGAGCGCTCGGACGCATCTCGCGCTTCATGGTCGTGCTGGCGCTCGGGTTGAGTGCCGCTGCCTGGTTGCGTTACGGCTGGCGCGTCGCTGTCGGATTTGCCTGTGGCAGCGCCGTCGCCTACGTGAATTTCCACTGGCTGAAGAGAGTCGTGATCGCCTTGGCCGATCGCGCTACCCAGTCCGGGCAGACGCAATCCAGCCAGGGAGTGGTGTTGCGCTTTCTGCTTCGCTACGTTTTGATGGCCCTCGGAGCCTATGTTATATTCACTGTTTCCCGCGCGAGTATTTACGGGCTGTTTGCGGGGCTATTCCTGCCCGTAGCTGCCATTGCGTGCGAAGCCGCCTATGAGGCCTGGGTTGCTGTGGCGCGCGGTATCTGATCTTCCCAAGTGGAGTAATGGAGATTCAGCGGTTAAAGCTAAAAGCCAAAGGCTAATAGCTAAAAGCTTGATTCATGCCTGAACAACTGTGGTTTACCGAGATCCTGAACCACCTCTTCGCGGGCCCGGTCACGGGATTGCTGCGAGCCCTCCACATTGATCCTGAGTATCCCCAGGCGCCTATCACAAACAGCGTGGCCATGCAGCTTCTGGTATTCCTGTTTCTGATTGTGCTGTTCGTTCTGGTGCGCTCGCGACTCTCCGTGGACAAGCCCGGCGCCCTGCAGCATGTGTTCGAAGGCGCCCAGGGCCTGGTCGAAGGGCAGAGCCAGGAAATTATCGGGCACCACAGCGAGCAATTTACGCCCTTTCTGATGACCCTGGCCTTCTTCATTCTGGCTTGCAACTTGCTGGGATTGATTCCGGGCTTTGAATCTCCTACCGCCGTACCTATCGTTCCTCTCGGATGCGCCATTTGTGCATTCGTGTACTACCAGAGCCAGGGTTTCAAACATCACGGCATCGCGTACCTGAAGCATTTTATGGGGCCGATGTGGTGGCTGGCGATCATCATGATCCCAATCGAGATCATCAGCCATCTTGCTCGTATGCTTTCGCTCACCGTGCGTCTCTATGCCAATATGTTCGCCGGCGACATGGTGACAATGGTGTTTTTCTCCCTCGTACCGATCGGAGTCCCCGTTCTTTTCCTGGGGCTCCACCTGGGAGTCTCGCTGCTGCAGACGTATATCTTCATCCTGCTGACCATGGTGTACCTCGCGGGAGCCGTGGCGGAAGAACACTAAAATCGGTTTCCAGTTTCGAGTTTCCGGTTTCCAGAACTCTGATAGCTGACTGGAAACTAGAAACTGGAAACCAGAAACTAGAACGCAGTACCCAGCCGTTCAGCGTGAGGGCGTCGTCCATACGAGAATGACGTCAACCACCCACTGGCGGTAATTCATAGTACGAGGAGAAACGAAATGCGTAGATTGAGTTACCTGTTCATGACACTTTCACTACTCTGCTTCGCCATGCCTGCATTTGCGCAGGGCGCCGAAGCTGCCGGCACCAACTGGGTGGCCATCACCGCCGGCTTTTCCATGGCAATCGCTTCCGGCCTGTGCGCGTTGGGTCAGGCGAAGGCCACAGCGTCCGCCGCCGAAGCCTTGGGGCGCAACCCTGCCGCCCGTCCCGGCATTCAGCTGGCGCTGATTCTTGGTCTGGCGCTGATCGAGTCTCTGGCGCTTTACACCCTGGTTATCATCTTTGCCAAGGTGAAGTAAGAAGGTCCCCGAAAGTTGAAAAGCCTCTGCGCGAGCAGAGGCTTTTTCTGTTGTGGATGGATACTGGCTACATCGTTCTACGCTGGCCGTCCCACTCGCCCTCTTTGGTTCCAGGGGAGTGCTCCAGTGAGTCCATCAGAATGCGTCGCAGCCGGTAGCGGCTCTCCAGATCGGTGTTCACAATCTCGAATCCAACCTCGTTGACTCGCGCGCGCCGCAGCAGTACTTGCCCACGAACGTGACGGACGCCGGCATTAATGTCGATGTTGGCTTCTGAGCCGACGCGAAGATTGTCTTCCTTGGTCCCCATTCCGCCGCCCAGACTCAGTTCTCGAATCAGGATACTGGACTTTCCCCAGGAGCTGCTGATAGTCGCCTGTAGCGTCTTTCGCAACACGATGCGCTCATAGCGGCGCTGCCTCACCCACGGGCATGCGGGCGCCGAATCCAGAGGGGCGATCGCCAACTCGCCGGGTTCCAGTCCGCTTTCCGACATGATCTGGCTGCCATAGCGGGGATCAATCTTAGCCAAGGCTTGTCCGGCAGCGATCCGTAATTCCTTGTGGTTGCTCCACCGCCACATCTTTTTCGCTTCCAGCAGGCTGCGCAGGACGGGCACCGCATCATTTTCTCGCAGGCGTCCCAGCGACTCTACGGCTTTCAACTGCAACAGTGGAGATCTTCCCTCGGCTTCCCCCGCTTCGGCCATGACGATCAACGGCGGAACCGCGGTGCGGTCGCCGCTCATGCCGATCTCATCAATCGCCTGCGGCAGTACCAGCGGATCAAGAATTTCCAGCAACTCCAGCAGTGAACGTCCGCGATCGTGGGCCGCGCCGTAGGCCACCTGGCGCACCACCACGTCGTGATAAAACCTGTTCCACTCGGGCAGGCGAGTGGGCAAAAGTTCGAGCAGGGTGGGCACATCCAGACGGCTGAGCAACCCTACTACCGAGGCGGCTTGGCGCGGCTGGCCGGTGCGCATCATTTCCCGAATCTGTTGCTGGGCGGGCGCTCCCAGTTCTTTTACGATCTCCACAATCCGATCGCACTCTTCGCGCCGCATACAGCGGAAGAATCTGTCGGACAGGTGTTCCACTGAGGCCTGCGAGGTGCGGCGAAGAACCAGAAGCAGATCCGCCGGGAGCTGGGGCAACTGCATGGCTTCTTCGATGAACTCGGGCAGGCGATTTTCCACGCCGATACGGGGGCGCAGCTCGGTCGCCAGCACCGGGCGTTGCTTGGCGATGGTCTCCATCGCGATGCAGAGTTCGTTCAAGGCGCCGAACTGCTTGTGAGTGCTGGCTTCTGTGCTCAGTCGCACGAAAGCTGCGCTGAGGATACTTTGCAACTCGGGATCTGACTCCTTGCCGATCGCTTCTCCGATGTTGCGAATCGACAGCGCCATCAGATCTCCGCCCGTAGCCGCGAACAGGTCCGCCAACTGGCTTATGCCAGTGGCGATCTTGCGTCGTGGTTCGCTTTCTTTGGCGTCCAGGCAGTTCAGGTAGTTGGTCAGAATGGCGACCGAGGTTTCCTTGTCGCCGCGTTCCAGCAGTAACTCTACAAACTGACGTACGTTGCGCGGCGGCACACAGGGTGCCTCATGCGAGAGCAGCACACTCTTTTTGCCAGCTTCCGGCACTTCCGCCCAGAACATCCGGTCCAGGATGTCAGCGTGAGATTCCACCAGGATGCCGGCCTTGCCCATCTTGTCTTCCTGAATCTTCAGGATCTGGCGCAAGGTGTCCATCTGCCGGCTCATGTGCTCCATCATCTGGTGCACGGCATTGACCTTAACCTCGCCCTTCTGGAAGCGTTCCAGGGCGAATCGGATTGCCATGTGCTCGGCCGCCTTCATCAGCAAAGGCGTATTGTCGGTCTGTTCCACGGAGGTCTGCGCCGCCAGACTTCCCAGCAATTGCTGCAGGTTTACCTTGGTGTTGGCGTCAACCGCGCTCAGTTCCTTTTGCAGCGAATCCTGATCAACACTGGGATCGCCGCCAACCTCGCCAAATCGGGTCAGCAGGCGAATGGTCTGGATGACCTCTTCTTCCTGCAAAGGGACGACTCCGCCTGCCCAGGCGCCAGCGGGCGCTGCACCCGCACCCTCTCCTGCACTACCACTGGGGACGTTCGGTACGCTGCCCACGGGCGCGCCTCCGGGGACACCGCCGCTTTGAGCTCCCTCCGCTGCTGCGATCAGTTGCAACAATTTCTGGGGATCGTTCAGCCACTGCTTGAATTCCGGGCCCAGGGACTGGGCCGCGATCTGGGCCGCGATACTTACCTCGCCGGTCGAGGGATCAGCGGCTACGAACCTGACTTCGTTGATCCGGATCGATGCGGTCTTGCTGTCTCCAAAGGTATTCTTGATTTCCTTGACCACGTCCTGAGCTCTGGAACCGCCCAGGGCGAAAGCCTTCACCAGTTGGGAAAACTCCTCTTTGGTGACCTGATTGGAGAAGTGAATGCTGGCCAGGCCGGCGGTGGTCAGCAGTTGCGCGAAGCTGCGCTCTGCCTGCCCCGTCTCGAGCGGCATGCCGTCCAGCAGGAGCTTGTTTTCCGACACTCCAAGCAGGAAAGACCCTTCGGTACCCTTGGGTAGGCCCTCTTGCAGCTCGTTCCAGGCGACGGCGAACTGTCCTTCGGTGCGCTTGTGATCGGAGCCATAAAGGCGAACGTACTTCACCAATATGTTCAAACTGTGGACAAACGCACGGGCCGAAGCAACCCGGCTGGTCTTGTTTGTGTCTGCCGTTTGGATAAGCGGCTCCCGAAGTGAGTCTCTTACCCGCTAAGGGTAATGCGAAACCATGAGAAGATGCACATTACGGAGGTAATACCGCGCTTCGCCGTTCGGCACTGAGCACTCGACACATACGGTCACATTGAGCTCGTTATCGAGGGGTAACCACTTGAGTTTACCTGTCCCCACCGGCGGCCCCCAGGCCTGCTCTGGAGTCAAGCGTCAGCGCTGCACTAAACTGTTCGATCATGAGCGGCAGCTTTGGCCGCTGGAGGTAACTTCCAAAAGCCTGCTAATCTGGAGTTTCTATGTCCACCGCGACCATCCCGACAAAGCGTGTCAAAAAGGAAGCCGGCCTTGCTTTCTGGATGCAACGCGTACTCGAAGAGTGCGATCGCGCTGGCATCGCCTTTGCGCCCGATCCGGTACACGACCTGCGGGTTGCCCTACGCCGCTGCTGTTCGATGGCCGCTGGCATCGCTGCCATCGATCCCGATCCTGAATGGAAGGAGATGAAGAAAGCGGGCAAGCGTCTTTTCCGGCGGTTAGGCGAGCTGCGCGACCTGCACGTGATGCAGGAATGGGTGCATCGCCTGGACAGCCCCGATGATCCAGTCACTGGTCCCCTCCTGCAAGTCTTCGCCGTCCGCGAGGAACAACTCAAACTGCAAGCGGTTCAGGCTCTGTCCGCGTTCGATCGCAAGCGATGGCAGCGCTGGAGCCGGTCCCTTCCCCGAAGGATCGCCAGATTCCGGCAGGGTAGTCTCATCTTCCGCCACCTCGCTCTCGAGCGCTGGACCGAAGCCTACAAACTGCATCGCCAGGCAATGCGTAACCGCTCGCAGGTGGGATTTCACCGGCTGCGGGTCGGGCTCAAGCGCTTCCGTTACATTGTGGAGAATTTCCTGCCCGCCGAGCATGCCGCCTGGAGTGAAGATCTCAAGCGGGTGCAGGACATGCTGGGCGAAGTCCACGATCTTGATGTTCTGTGGTCGGCGGCCGCGCACGCGAATGTTTTTCCCGACCCTGAAGCCCGCTCCCTCTGGCGGAAGCGGATTGGCGAGGAACGCGCCCGGCGAATTGAGACCTATCGGCAAAAGATGCTGGGCAAGGACTCACTCTGGCAGGTCTGGCGCGCCCAGCTTCCGGACACCAGGCAAGTCGAATCCGCTGCCCGGCTTCGCTTGAAACTCTGGGCCTCGCTCCTCGATCCAGACTTCAAACATTCCATGCACGTTACGCGCCTGGCCCTACAGCTTTATGACGGGCTGGGTGTGAATCGAAAACCCCCCGAGGCTATCGCCCACGATCGCTCAATCCTGGGAATCGCCGGGCTCCTGCATGACGTCGGAAAGTCAAAGGGTGAAAAAGGTCACCATAAGGTTTCCTGTCGGATGATTCGTCACCTTGCGCCTCCGCTGGGATGGAGCGCCGAGGATTTGCTTACTGCCGGGATCGTTGCGCGCTACCATCGTGGAGCCTTGCCGCAATTGCGACATAAGGCTTTCAGCGGCCTATCTCCGGCTCAACGACCAGACATATTGCGATTGGCCGCAGTTCTGCGCCTGGCTAACGCGTTCGACGCATCCCGTGACGGACGAATCAAACGGGTGGAGGTCCAGAGCCAAAACGGAGTGCTACAAATCGCTGCCGAGGGCTATTCTGCCCGCGACCGCTCTGCCGAATCCATCGCCGCTGCCCGCCACCTCCTGGAAACGGTCTATCACCGCCCCGTAATGGTGAAACCCTTGAGAGCGAACCTAAGAACCGAGAACTAAGAACTGGAAAACAGAAAAACCCATTATCCAGAATCCGGTACCCCGTACCCGGAAACCAGAAACCAGAAACCACAGACCAGAGACCAGAGCCCCGTCACTGAGAAGCTACTCAGTCACTTCCAGCGGCTCCCGCCAACGGATACAGATACACCATGACTCACGCTCAACTGGTGGAGAAAGCGGTCGCGTGGCTGCGCAGTTATCGCTGTGGAGTAGTTCTTTCGGAGCAGGCCTGCGTCAGCGGAGAGATGCCCGATGCAATCGGATGGAAACGCGCTTCGCATTCCGTCCTGATCGAGTGCAAGACTTCCCGCGCCGACTTTCTGGCAGATCGCGACAAACCCTTCCGGCAAAAGCGGGCGCTGGGACTGGGTTGCGAACGGTTCTATCTGGCGCCCGCTGGACTGCTTGATCCTGCCGAATTGCCGCCTGGCTGGGGTCTGCTCGAATTGCGCAAACGTAAGGTCGAGGTGGTCCGTCCGTCGGCTTGCGATCTCCGCACGGCGTCCGGCCTCGCCTACGAGATGAACCTGCTGCTGTCTAGCCTGCGCCGCGTGGAAATCCGCATCGAGCCCCAGACCCTCACCGACTTTCTCAAATGGAAAAACCGCATGCTGCACTACAACGGCGGCACTTGGCCAGCAGGCATGCCGTCACCAGACGAGGAGCAAAACCACTTTCTGGAATCGCCAACCAACACCTAGGAAGCAACTATCATTGAAACAATGTAGGGACGGGCGTCCCCGCCCGTCCAGCGGAGCGAAGCTCCGCAGTTCTTTTCTTCGACCAAAAAAGAAAACCGGGCTGGTTGGCCCGGTTTCTAACGGCGTCGGTTGAGATGCGGTTACATCACGACGCGGCGCGCGCCAGCAACGAGGCTTCCAGGCCAGTTTGACTGGAAATGTGAGTGATGCCCTCAGGCCGGCTAAAAATCGACGGAGACAGGAAAAACATGCCTTACCCAGTGCAAGCCCACTGCCATTTCTGTGGCTTCATAGACGACTTTGCAGATCTTACGTAAGTCATTGATTCATATATGTTAACTAGATTTTATTGGATCCGGCATCTTTCAGTCGCTGAGTGGTCAAAAGAGAAAAGGTTTTCCCTGGTGGCGTGGCGAGTTTTTGGGTTCCAGCAGGATTACTGGAAACCAGGGAACGAATCTGAGTGAGTGTCTTTTCCAGGACATGCAGGGGCATGGACGACGTTACAGCTCGCGACGCCCTTCCATGGCCTTGAGCATGGTGATCTCGTCGGCGTACTCGATGTCGCTGCCCACGGGAATCCCCATCGCGATGCGCGTTACTTTGAGCCCGGCGCGCCGAAGTTGCCCGGAAAGATAAGTCGCCGTAGCTTCGCCCTCGACCGTGGGATTGGTGGCCAGGATCACCTCATCGACCTGCCCGTCGTCCACGCGCCGCATCAGGTTGGAAATCCGCAACTGATCAGGCCCTACCCCGTGTAACGGCGAAATCGATCCGTGCAGCACATGGTAGACGCCGTTGAAGTGCTTGGTCTTTTCAATTGACGCGATGTTGGTCGGCTCTTCCACCACGCACACCATCCGCTGATTTCGCGTGGCGCTGCTGCAGTACAGGCAGGGATCGACATCCGTGATGTTATTGCAGATGGAACACAGTCGCAGGCTGGCCTTTACGTCGCGAACCGCCGCAGCGAGGCCTTCCGCGTCTTCATCGGACGACCGCAGAATGTGAAAGGCAAGCCGCTGCGCCGTCTTGCTGCCAATTCCCGGCAGCTTCTTCAGTTCATCGATCAACCGCACCATCGGCTCGGCAAACTTAGACATAGGTTAAAGATTGAGTAATGCGGAATTTGGAAATTGTGTAATTGAAAAATCCGAGAATTACAGGTTTCAAATTAGCCAATTCCTCAATTTCTACATTCCCGGAATGCCCATCCCGCTCAGCATGCCGCCCA